>CAIVVM010000031.1 GCA_903909375.1 uncultured Alphaproteobacteria bacterium | reverse complement strand
GGCCTCGCGGGCCTGAGCGCCGCCCTCAGCGCCGCGCCGGCCCGGGTTCTTGTCCTCACCGACGCCCCCTTGAGCCACGGTTGCTCGTCTGCCTGGGCGCAGGGCGGCGTGGCTGCAGCGCTCGGCGCCGATGATGCGCCGGCCCTGCATGCGGCAGACACTGTGGCGGCCGGCGCCGGTCTGGTGGTCGCCGACGTCGCCCGCCTGCTGGCCGAGGATGGCCCCGCCGCGGTCCGCCATCTCGCCGCCCTTGGCGCGCCCTTTGACCGCACCCCGGATGGCGGCTTCGCCCAGAGCCTGGAAGCCGCGCACAGCCGCGCGCGCGTGGCCCGCGTGAAGGGCGATCAGGCCGGACGCGCGATCATGGATGCTGTGGTCGTGGCCGTGCTGGCCGCACGACACATCGAGGTCAGGACCGGCGCCCGGCTCACCGGCCTGCTGCAGGGCGCCGACGGGCGCGTCCGGGGCGTCGTCGCCCGGATCAAGGGACGCAGCGTCGAGATCACCGCCCGCTCGGTGATCCTGGCGACCGGCGGGATCGGCGGGCTCTACGCGGTCACCACCACCCCGGCCGAGCTTCAGGGCGAGGGCCTTGGGCTGGCGGCCATGGCGGGGGCGGTGATCGCCGATCCCGAGTTCGTCCAGTTCCACCCCACCGCGATAGATATCGGCCGTGATCCCGCGCCGCTGGCCACCGAGGCCCTGCGCGGCGAGGGCGCCACGCTGGTCAATGGCGACGGCGAACGCTTCATGGCGGCCTATCACGTCGATGCCGAGATGGCGCCGCGCGATGTGGTGGCCCGCGCCATCCACGCCGAGCGCGAGGCGGGCCGGGGCGCCTTCCTGGACGCCCGCACCGCCGTGGGCGCGCACTTCCCCGACGAGTTCCCGGCCGTCTTCGCCGCCTGCCTGGGCGGCGGCATTGACCCCCGCACCCAGCTGATCCCGGTGGCGCCCGCCTGCCACTACCATATGGGCGGGATCGCCACGGACACCGACGGCCGCACCTCGTTGCCCGGCCTCTACGCCGCCGGCGAGTGCGCCTCAACCGGCGTGCACGGCGCCAATAGGCTGGCGTCGAACTCTTTGCTGGAAGCCGCGGTTTTCGGGGCCAGGGCCGGCCGGGCGGCTGCGGAGGAGACGCCGGCCACCGGAGCTGCGGCGCCCGTCATGACGGCTGACCTGGCGCCGGGCGACCTCCAGACCCTGCGCCAGGCGATGAGCCGCGACGCCGGGGTTATTCGCGATGCGTCAGGCCTTCAGCGCTTGCTGGACCTGATCGACCAGCTGGAGATCACCGGCGGCCGCAGCGCCCCGCTGGTCGCCGCACGTCTCGTGGCGGCCTGCGCCCTTAACCGTCGCGAAAGCCGGGGCGGCCACTATCGAACCGACTTCCCCGAGCACGTGACGGCAGAACGCACATTCATGACGCTGGATCAGGTCACCCACTCCAATCTGAAGTTCGCCGCCGAATGATCGAGCCCCTGCCTGACCTGCTGATCGCCCCCATCGTCCGCGCTGCGTTGGCCGAGGATCTGGGGCGCGCCGGCGACATCACGGCCCAGGCCTGCATCCCGGCGGATGCGCGATTGACGGCGGTGTTCAATGCCCGGCGCGGCGGCGTGGTGGCGGGCCTGTCGTGCGTGCGACTGGCCATCGCCGAGCTGGACCCGACGGCCATATTCACCCCGATGGCAGCCGAAGGCCAGACCATCAGCGCGGGAACCGCCCTGGCCCATGTCAACGGCGCCGCCCGGGCGATCCTGTCGGCCGAGCGCACCGGCCTGAACCTGCTGGGCCGCCTCTGCGGCATCGCAACCCTGACCCAGGACTTCGTACACGCCGTAAAGGGCACCCGGGCCCGGATCACCGATACCCGCAAGACCACGCCGGGCCTGCGGGCGCTGGAAAAGTACGCCGTGCGCTGCGGCGGCGGGACCAACCATCGCTTCGGCCTGGATGACGCCATCCTCATCAAGGACAACCACGTGGTCGCCTGCGGTTCGGTGGGTGAGGCCGTGCGCCGCGCCAAGGCCTTCGCCGGTCACCTGGTCAAGGTCGAGGTCGAGGTGGACAGCCTGCTCCAGCTCCAGGAAGCATTGGGCCACGATCCTGACGTCATCATGCTCGACAACTTCACGCTCGAGGACATGGCCGAGGCGGTGAAGATCACGGCGGGCCGGGTGGTGCTGGAGGCGTCCGGCGGGGTCACCCTCGATACCGTCCGCGCGATCGCTGAAACCGGCGTGGACGTGATCAGCGTCGGCGCCCTGACCCACTCGGCCAGGGTGCTCGACATCGGGCTGGATGCGGTGGGCGACTAGGCGACAGCGCCTAGCTCGTCGCAGCCGCCGCTTTGACCGCTGCCGTCCGCGCGTCAGCCATGTCCGCCATGCGCGCCTTGATTTGCGCCAGAACCTCCGGACGGGCCAGCTCCGGGCGTCCGGAGTTGAACGGCGGCGCCGGCGCATACTCCAGGCCAAGCTGCACCGCCTCGGCATAGTCCTGCCCCGCCAGTTCGGCCAGCATGGTCAGGGCGAAGTCGATCCCGGCGGTCACGCCGCCGCCGGTGAAGACATTGCCGTCGCGAACGACCCGTTCGTCGGAAACGATAGCCCCGAACTCGGAGAGTTGGTCGCGCCAGGCCCAGTGCGATGTGGCCCGCTTGCCCGTCAGGAACCCCGCAGCGCCCAGGATCAGCGACCCGGTGCACACCGATGTCAGATAGGTCGCTCCCGCGCCGAGGCGGCGGATCTCGGCCATGAAGGCCGGATCAAGCATGGCGTCAGTGGCGCCGAACCCTCCCGGCACGCACAGGAGGTCACAGCGCTCGAGCGTGGCGAGATCAGCCAGGTTCGAGAACCGCAGGCCTTCGGCGTCAATGTCCTGCCCCCCCATCGAGGCGACGACCACGTCGGCGTTCGGGGTGCGGACCAGCACCTGGTGAGGTCCTGTGAAATCGAGGTGGGTCACGCCGGGATACAGCGCAAAGACGATCTGGAATCTGGACATCCGGGGTCTCCTGAGAGTTGACGGACTGGATCTAGACGGCGCATGGTTTGGCTGAAATGACGTTATTCCCACATTTCCTGCCATGAGCCGCCGCCTCGCCCTGGTGATCTTCCCGGACTTCCAGTTGCTGGACGTCGCGGGGCCCATCGCCGTCTTCGAGATCGCGGAACGCTTGCGGCCCGGAAGCTATGATCTGACGGTCGAAGCGGTCGAAAGTGGCCAGATCCCGAGCTCCTCAGGCGTCTGCCTCGCCGCCCGACCGCTCAGCCAGGGCCCCCTCCATACGGTGATGGTCTCGGGTGGAGACGGCACGCGAGATGTCGAGGGTCTGCAGGGCATCGTCCGATGGCTGCGCGCCGTCGAGGTGCAGCGCCCCACCAGCGTCTGTTCCGGCGCCTATCTGCTGGCCGAGGCCGGCCTTCTGGACGGACGTCGCGCCACCACGCACTGGAGCCGGACCGACGACTTCGCCCGCCGCTATCCCAGGGTAAAACTCGACGCCGATCGCATTTTCATCCGGGATGGGGACGTCTGGACCTCGGCAGGCATCACCGCCGGCATCGATCTGGCCCTGGCGCTGGTGGAGGACGACCTGGGCGCTGAGGTGGCCCGCATGGTCGCTCAGGCGCTGGTAGTCCATCAGCGTCGGCCCGGCGGCCAGTCGCAGTTCTCGGCGCTGATCGATCTGGGCGGGCGGACGGGACGCTTCGGCCCGCTGATGGACTGGGCCCGCGCCAATCTGGCATTGCCGCTTACTGTGGAGCAGCTGGCCGACCAGGCGGCGATGAGCCCACGCAACTTTGCCCGCGCCTTTGTGGTCGAGACCAGCACGACCCCGGCCAAGGCGGTGGAAAGGCTGCGGCTGGAAGCAGCGCGCGCGGCGGTCGAAACCGGTTTTGAGCCGATCGACCGCATTGCCGAGGCTGTCGGGTTCGGCGACCCAGAGCGCATGCGCCGCGCCTTCCTGCGCGCCTTCGGCCTGCCCCCTCAGGCGCTGCGCCGCTCGGCGCGGGGTTAGATCCTTCCGGCCTGCGCCTTCAGCCGCCCAGGCGAACCAAGCCTCAGGAGGTCGAGACTGTCGCCGACTGCGGCGCTGCGAGTGCTGCGGCCTCCGTCGGCTTCGGCGCAGGGGCTGAGACCGGGGCAGGCTTGGTCAGCATGTCCGACGTCGGCCGAAGGGAAGCTTCGATAGCGTTTTCGACCAGATCAGGCGCCACGTTCACGTCCGTGGCGAGCCCGGCAGCGCCGGAGATCAGCACGACCCCCTCAGCCCTGGTTACGTCACGCGCCGCGACCTGAACACGGTAGGGGGACAGCTTGTAGAAGATATGGGTTCCGACCTGGGCCACCCGCAACATGGACGGCGCCCAGAACGGCGAGACCGCCGTGGTGTGGAAGTGGGTTGCGCGCCCGATGTCCGCGCCGGATGCACCGGCCAGGGTGCGCCGCGCCACGCTGCGGGACCGGTCCCAGGCCTCGGCGTCACGCAGGCGCTTCATCGAGCCGTCGCAGGTAAAGCTGAACTGGCAGCCTGACCGGCCGGCGCCCTGGAACACAACCCCGCAGACGGTCTTTGGAAAGGCCGGATGGCTGACCCGGTTCATCACCACCTGGGCGACAGCGGCCTGGCCGCGGGCGCTTTCTCCGCGGGCTTCGTAGTAGACGGCTTCCGTCATGCATTCGAGATCAGCCCGGCGCATCGCCTTGGCAGCGCCGCGATCATTGCCAAAGCGGATCGCCACAATCTGCGCATCCATGCCGGCGCGGAAGCCGTACTGCGCGAGACCCACGCGAAGGCCCCGCCCCTGGGCCTCCAGGTGTGAGCCGGTGTAGCCCGTGGCCGCAACCTCGGCCATGCGAATGGCTTCAGCACGCTCGGCGATGTGACCGCTCATGCCGGCCATCAGATATGTGGCGCCGAGGAACAGGCCCATGCCCGATCCCCACAGTGCGGCGCTCAGAAGCCCACGCCTGTCGGCGTGCGCTTGCGTTCCATAATTCAAAACGGGACGGTCCTCAGCGGCGAGGGCGAACTTGCCCCCCAACTTTTGTCGCCGCGCTCGCCCCTGCTCATGCTGGTAGCGACCGCCGGCAGGCCTGCCCCGAGTTCCGTTGGTGGGGGGAGGCGACGGCAAATGGTGGAGGGTTTATGAATGCCCAAGGCAAGAATGGCAACAGGTTTTTGCGACGCAGCATTAACGCGACGATGCCGCCTGATGCACGATAGATCGGATGATCAGTCACAAGACGCTGACTTATCAGCGCAATTGATGGCGACTAGGCCTGTGGAAAATCTAGTCTTTTGTTAGGCAAGAAACCCTTGGAAACCATATCGATTTACTCTGTTCGCACTCGCACAAAGCTTCACCGTGGCCACGCGAGCAGGTGGCAGACGCATCTGGCGCAGGTCTTGCTCCGTACCTGCCGCAGGGAGCAACGGGAGCGTGCGCAAAATGCGCCATCTAATTCTATCCATGGCGACGTTGGTGGGCGTCCTGCTGGTCGCGGCAAACGCCGCCCACACCCTCTAGGCCCGCCGCGCCGCAGGCGACGCGAAAGCGCGGTCCGCCTGACGTAGTCTCCAGAGGCTCACACCAGCGAGGGTCACGTAGACCAGGACCGCGCCGGCGATCCCAATCGCCATGCCCCTGTCAAAGTTGGCCTGGGTCTTCGCCAGCTCCGCCGCCGGCAAGGTCAGGGAACTGACGACGACCCAGTGTCCGGCCTGATAGATCCCGCACAGCATGGCCGCGGCGACCAGGCTACGGATCGCGAGCAGGGATTCCACCAGCCGGGCCTGCCCCGGGCGCAGCAGCGCCAGAAGGTTCGCCGCGAGCTCGTAGGCCGAGAAAATCAGGATCGGCCAGAACCAGTGAGTCCAGACCTGCGCCATATCCAGCCGCAGGGCATGGTCAGGCAACAAGTTACGGAACTGGATGAAGCCAATCCACCAGAGGATGAACACGACGCCCACGCCGATCTCGAGACCGGCCTCGAACGGCGAGACGCTTCGTCCGCTGGCGGGAGGCAGCTGGCCGGGCTTCCATCGGTTCAGGATAGTCGTCTTTCCGAACCTTTCCATCAGGGCGAACACCAGCGTCACCGCACCCAGCGTGAGCAGCAGGGTCGCCGTGAGCGCCGGCGTGGTCCGATCTCCGATCAGTTCGGTGTCTTCCCCGCCTACGGCCGTGAGCACCGCCAGCACCACATAGATGCCCAAGACAACCGCCAGTGACATCTTCAAGGCGGCCCACCAGAACGGAAACACCTCGGGGCCGATCAGGTGCTGGGTCTTGCGATATCGCCCGGCCACAGTCAGCGGATGACCGAACCGGATCAGCATCGCCTCCAGCTCCTCCTGCGTTTGCGGCCGTCCCAGTCGGCCTTCCTCGTCTTCCACCTGCGACAGGAGAACGTCGCGCAACTCGGCGCAGACGTCGGCTTTCTGGGCGTCGGGCAGTTGGCGGGCGATGGCGCCCAGGTAGCGTTCGATAAGGTCCATTTCAGGTCCCCAGAATCCCGTCGAGGGATTGGTTGAGCGCCCGCCACTCGACGATCAGGCGGGCAAGTGTTTCGGTTCCAAGGGGCGACAGCCGATAGAAGCGTTTGTTTCGCTTCTCCTCTTCCCGCCATTCGCTGGTCAGCAGCCCCTGGGTCTCCAGGCGACGAAGCATCGGATAGAGGGCGCCTTCGTCGATCTCGACACCCGTATCGGCGAGGGCTTTTCGAAGGGTGTAGCCATAGTGCTCGGCGCGCAGTTGTCCGAGCACAGCCAGGATCAGGGATCCACGGCGCAATTCCTGCCGCAGGCCTTCGAAGATTTCGGTGTCGTTCGCCATCTTCCTATGCGATATACACTGTGTGTCACATAGTGTCTAGCGCACAGTGTATTGTGAAACTTCCACGCCTTCGCCGGGCTTGGGCGGCGTGCTAGGTACGGCGTAAATCAAAGGGGAAGCGGCAATGTTGCGCACGATCATGGGTCTTCTGGCGGCCTTGGCCATCGGCTCGGCGGCCCACGCCAAACCGCAGGATATGTACGCCACCAACAATGGCGTGAAGATCCACTATGTGGTCGACGGGAAGGGTCCGCTGGTGGTGATGATCCACGGCTTCCCCGACTACTGGGGCACCTGGAAGCCGTTGATGGCCGAGTTGAGCAAGGCCGGCTATCGCACCGCCGCGATGGACACCCGGGGCTATAATCTCTCCGACAAGCCCGAGGGCGAGGCCGCCTATGCCATGCCCAATCTGATCGGCGACGTGGCCGCCGTGATCGCGGCAGAGGGTCAGAAGAACGCCATCATCATCGGCCACGACTGGGGCGCAGCCATCTCCTGGCAGGTAGTGTTCAACCGGCCTGACCTGGCCAACAAGCTGGTGATCATGAGCGTGCCCCACCCCGTAGGCTTCGCCCGCGAGATGGCCACCAATGTCGAGCAGCAGAAGAACAGCCAATACGCCCGCAATTTCCAGCAACCTGGCTTCGAGAAGAACCTGTCGGCGGCGGGCCTGGCCAGTATGGTCGCCGGCGTCAAGGATACCCCCCGCAAGGCAGAGTATCTCGAGGCGTTCCAGCGTTCGAACCTCACCTCGATGATGAACTACTACCGCGCCAACTATCCGCGCGGGACCGGTGACGCCGTCGCTACGCCCTCCGGCATCACCGCCGCCAGCCCGCCGATGATCAAGGTTCCGGTACTGGTGATTCACGGCATGAAGGACACGGCGCTGAATGCCGCAGGCCACGCGGGTACCTGGAACTACGTGTCCGAGGACACCACCATCCTGATGATCCCGAACGCCGGCCATTTCGTGCAGCACGACGCCGAGGCGCTGGTGAACAAGACGATCCGCAGCTGGTTGAACGACCGGCGATAGGCGCGGCTCAGGCCGGAGACCCGACCCGCCCGTACCTGGCGCCCAGCTCCGCCATCACCGTCTCGAACTCCGCGATCGTCTCGCTGAGAATCTGCGCCACCGGCTTCACGGAATCGATGCGTCCGGCGACCTGTCCGGTCAGGGCGATGGCGGCTTCCATGTCGCCGCCGAAGTAGAGCTGCAGCGCGTTTGCCATCTCGCCCATGATGTTCGCCGGCGGCTCCAGTTCGAACCGCGTGGTCTTCTCCGTGCGCAGCGCGCGCAGCGCCGGGCCGGGGCCGTGGCGGTTGAGGAACACAGTGTCGGTCTCCCTGGCGCCAACGATGCTGTCCTTCCAGTTCTGGTGAACCGGGCTCTCGGCTGCCGAGACCATGCGCGTCCCCATCTGCACACCCTCGGCGCCCAGGGCGAAGGCAGCGGCCATGCTGCGGCCATCGGTGATGCCGCCCGCCGCGATGATCGGCAGATCGGTCCTGGAACGAACCAGCGGCAACAGCACCATGGTGGCCACATCACGGCCGTTCTTGAACCCACCGCCCTCGCCGCCCTCGACCACCAGCCCGTCGACGCCCGCCTCAATGGCTTTCTGCGCCGCCACCATCGATGGCACCACGTGGAAAACCGTAAGGCCCGCGCCCTTCAGTGCGTCGCAATACCGGTTGGGATCGCCCGCCGAGGTGGTGACAAACTTGACACCCTGATCGGCCACGAACTTGACGATGTCCGGGTCGCGCACAAACGCCTGGGCGACATTGATGCCCCATGGTTTGTCGGTGAGGGTGCGCATCTTCTTCACTTCCTCGCGCACCTCGTCGAGGCGGCCGGAGGAGGTTTCGATTACGCCAAAGCCGCCGGCGTTGGACACGGCGCTGGCCAGCTGCGCCCTGGCGATCCAGCCCATCGGCGCCTGGACGATGGGGTATTTCACGCCGAGCAGATCGGTGATGCGGTTCTTCATGTGGGGCTCCCTGTGGGAGAGACTATGGCGCATAGGGCTGTGAATTCAAACGGCCGTTCAAAGCCCCAGCCTGACCGCCACCTCTTCGCCGATCGCCAGCGACGAGGTCAGTCCCGGGCTCTCGATTCCGAACAGGGCCACCAGCCCCGGCAGCCCATGCACGTCCGCGCCATCCAGGCGGAAGTCCGGCTGGGTCTCGCCCGGCCCGTGGATCTTGGGACGGATGCCGGCGTAGTCGGGGCTGAGGGCGCCGTCGGGCAGGCCCGGCCAGAACTTGCGGATATAGGCGTAGAAGGCCGGCGCCGCGCCGGGATCGACCGAGTAGTCCAGGGTGTCGACGAAGTTCAGGTCGGGACCGAACACTCCCTGCCCCCCCATGTCGCGGCGATAGTGGGTGCCGAGCGCGCCCGGGATCGGCGGCGGATATATCAGCCGGGCGAAGGGCGCCTTGCCCGAGAGCCGGAAGTAGATGCCCTTGCCGAAGTGGAGCTTGGGGATGATAGCGGCCGGGAAGCCCTCGATGGTCGCCGCCACCCCTTGCGCCGACAGCCCGGGCGCGGTCACCAGATAGCGGCAGGTCAGCACCGTAGGCTCGGCGCCGCCCGCGCGCACCTCAAAGCCCCCGCCCTCCAGTGGCGTCGCGCCTTCGAACGGCGTCGACAGCACCACCGCCCCGCCCGCCGCCTCGATCTCGCCTTCCAGGGCCAGCATGTAGGCATGGCTCTCGAACACCCCACTCTGCGGCGAGATCAGCGCGCCCACGCAGGCCAGTTCCGGTTCGAGCGCCAGCGCCTGAGCCTTGGTCAGCACTTCCATGCCCTCGACGTCATTGGTCTGCGCCTGAACCAAGATGGTGTCGAGGCGCGCCAGGTCAGCCTCACTCTCGGCGACAACCAGCTTGCCGCAGCGGTCATATTCAACGTGATGAGTGTCGCAGAACGCATAGAGCCGGCGTCGTCCCTCCACGCAGAGCCGCGCCTTCAGCGATCCCGTCGGATAGTAGAGCCCGCCATGCACGACCTCGGAATTGCGCGAGGATACGCCCTGGCCAATGGCGGCGTCCTTCTCAAGTACAGCCACCGTCAGGCCGCGCTGTCCAAGGACATAGCCGCAGGCAAGGCCCACGGCGCCAGCGCCCACCACCACTGCGTCAAAATCGAACTCGACCATGACCTTCGCCTATCGCGGAAGGCCGGCTTTGGGAACCCGCGCGAAGTCGCCGATCCGGTGATACAATTGGTGAGCAACGCGCTTGAAGGACGAATTCATGCAACCAACGGATCGGCAGGGATTAGCCCTTTCCGGCGCCAGCGCCAGGGCGGCGGACCTCTATTGCGAGGCGCTGGGCGCCTACCATTGCTATGCTGGCGAGCCCTTTCCGCTATTGCGCTCGGCCCTGGCCGATAGTCCGGATTTCGTGATGGCCCATGTACTCAAGGCCTACATGACGCTGGTCGGCTCCGACCCGAAGGTTCGCGCCATGGGCCTGGGCGCCGTGGCCGCGACCGACGGCCTGGCCGCTACGGCGCGCGAAGCGGGCCATGTGGCGGCGGTCCAGGCTATTGCCGCGGGCGAATTCCAGGCCGCGGGGCGCATCCTCGAGGATGTGGCCATTGCCTTTCCCCGCGATGTTCTGGCGTTGCAGGCGGGCCAGCAGATGGACTTCCTGACCGGCGACAATCGCATGCTGCGCGACCGGATCGCCCGCGCCCTGCCCGCCTGGTCAGAGGGCATGCCGGATCATCACGCCATTCTGGGTCTGCACGCCTTCGGGCTGGAGGAAACCGGCCAATACGCCCGCGCCGAGGCAGCCGGCCGTCGCGCGGTGGAATTGCAGCCGCGCAACGGCTGGGCGCAACATGCGGTCGCCCACGTGCTGGAGATGCAGGACCGCCGCGCAGAGGGGGTCACATGGATGCGGGAGAATGCGCCCGACTGGACCCACGAGAGCTTCTTCGCCATCCACAACTGGTGGCACCTTGCCCTGTTTCATCTGGGTCTGGGCGAGACCGACGAGGTGCTGCGCCTGTACGACGGCCAGATCTATGGCGAAGGCTCCACCATGGCTTTCGACATGGTCGACGCCTCGGCCCTGCTCTGGCGGCTCAAGCTGCTTGGCGTTGAGGTCGGCGACCGGTGGGCCCGGGTGGCCGACAACTACGCCCCCCATCCGCGCGGCCAGTACGCCTTCGATGACGTCCACGCGATGCTGGCGCTGGTGGGCGCTGGTCGCGATGCCGAAGCCGAGACCACCGTGGCCACCCTGCGCGCCGTCGCTGCCGGGACGGGGGAGAACGCCGGAGTCACCCGGGAGATTGGACTGCCGATTGCAGAAGCCGTCCAGGCCTTTGGGCAGGGCCGCTACGGTGTCGCCGTCGAACGCCTGCGGACCGTGCGCAATCGCGCGGCGCGGTTTGGCGGCAGCCACGCCCAGCGCGACATCATCGACCTGACGCTGATCGCCGCCGCAGGTCTGGCCGGTGAAACTGATCTTGAACGCGCCCTGCTGGCCGAACGCGCGGCCGCCCTGCCCCTGACCTGACCGAAGGCCTCAGACCCGGATGTCGAGGGTGTGCGCCGAGACACGTCGCAGATGCGCCTCGCCCGGCGCGGCGTTGACCGGTTTCACCGGAACGTTCGTCGGCGAACTGGCGAACCCGGCTGCCTGCAGGCGCTCGAGTGTCGCCACCTGGACGTCCAGCGCCCGGAATGGCGGGAGATAGGGCGTGGATCCGATACGCATTATCGTCTCCCATCAGGCGCAATGACGCCGAATGGCGCCGGGTCAAGATTCAGTAGCTGGCATACATCGAGGATCGCCTCGCGCTCCGCCCGGTCCAGCCCGCCGTCGGCGACGGCCACCCGGCAGGCGGATTCCACGACCAGGCGGCCAAGTTCCGGCTTACCGGCCAGCTTGAGGATCGCCGCCTCGGCGCGTTCGGTGGCCGCGATCGAGTCCTGCTCGAACTGCCGGATCAACACGTCAAATGCCATCAGACATCGCTCGACACCGAACACGGTGGTCGCGTCCACGCGCTGCATCCGGGCGCTGGCGCTCTTGCGCTCCTCCACCGTAACCCAGCCGTCGGCGTAGGCGACCAGCGCGCAGGCCGAAACCAATGCGTCCAGCTGCAAAGTGTCCAGGGGGTTCCAGCCCGCACTGCCGGCAGTTCCCGGCATTTTGGCGGGCGCCTGGCTGGCGAGGGTCAATGTTTGCCTCTTCGGCGGGCGCGCACCGGTATCGGTGCACTATGGTTGGACCACGGGTCGTTCCGGCGCGCGGGGCCCAGAATCTCACTGACACTGACGACGCCGTAGCGATCCTTCGCGATCGCATCCGGGCGTAGCAGCGCTACCCACAACCGTTCGAAAATAGATCCTGACATTGAAAGCACCTCTGTAAGCGGAGAGGGCGCCCGGGGCCGGGCTGGGGGAGAGCCAAATGGCCACCGAGCGCACTCTCTAGCGGTCCGACATCACGATCTTTCGGGGGAGGAAAGATCGCCAGAGGGGCCCGGTCCGCTTCCTGAAGATGGGGCTGCAAGCGGGAGCTGCAAGGCTCCGGCAGATTAAACTTCGAAATTGTCGTGATGAATTTTTGTCATCGTTGATTGCCGTCTGCGGCAAGGGCATATCGGGTCAGGAATGGCCCGGATCAGAGGCCAAAACCTGGGAGAAAGCCTATGCGCAAGTCCATCCTGGCCCTGAGCCTCACGATCGCCCTGACGGCGTCGCCCGTATTCGCCCAGGTCGCCCTGAAGCCGGACACACCCTCGATCCTGGTCTGGACGCCCGGGCAACAGAGCGACGGCTACCGCGCGATCGAGACTGTCTACAAGGTCAACACCGTCAGGCGCGGGGATCGTGTCCAGCCGCTACCGATGGCGAAGCGACAGATCGACGTCACCTTCAACTACGGCGGCAAGACCTGGACAGCCGATACCTTCATGCAGGCCAACAATGTCTCCGGTGTGCTGATCCTCAAGGACGGCAAGGTGTTGATGGAGCGGTACGGCATGGGCCGGAAGCCCAGTGATCGCTGGACCTCCTTCTCCGTCGCCAAGTCGGTGACATCCACCCTCGTGGGGGCGGCGATCCAGGACGGCAAGATCCGCAGCCTCGAAGCCCCGGTCACCGACTATATCCCCGAGCTCAAGGGCTCCGGCTACGACGGCGTCACCGTGCGCCAGTTGCTGATGATGAGCTCCGGCGTCGCCTGGAACGAGGACTACACGGATCCGAAATCAGACGTCGCCCAATCCACCACCATGAAGGTGGAACCCGGAGTCAATCCTCTGGTGCGCTACATGAGCCGCCTTCCGCGGATCCACCCGCCGGGGACCATGTTCAACTACAACACCGGCGAGACCGATCTGGTGGGGATCCTGGTCTCAAACGCCGTGGGCAAGAGTCTGTCGGACTACGCCTCTGAAAAAATCTGGAAGCCCTATGGCATGGGCCAGGACGCCATCTGGATGGTCGACCCCGCCGGGCGCGAACGGGGCGGCTGCTGCATGTCGATGACGCTGCGCGACTATGGCCGGATCGGGCAATTCATCCTGGACGGCGGCAAGGCCAACGGGGTCCAGGTGCTACCGGCCGACTGGACTGCCGCCGCCACCACCACCCAGATCACCAACGGCATTCCCAGTGGCTACGGCTACTTCTGGTGGATGCGACCCAACGGCAGCTACGAGGCCGTCGGCATCTTCGGACAATCGATCACCACCTTCCGCGACGACCGGATCGTGATCGTCACCAACGCCGCCTGGCCCAGGGCGACCGACCGGGAGATAAGCGCCTTACGGACCGCATTCCTGAACGCCGCGCGGGCGGCCGCGAAGGCCGAGTAGACCGCCGCGCAGGATGTCCAATCCGTAACTGGCGCCGACGCAGGCGAAGCCCTACCTATCGAAAGCGCAGAGCGGTCCGGTGAAATCGCTGATCCCCGTGGAACCGGCGGCGATGCTACACGATTGTTGTCCAGACGGACGGCCCCGCGCCCCACGGGGTTCTGCCGAAAACTGAAAGTCGCACCATGCCTCTCGCCGCCATCGCCCGTCAGATCCGCAGGAACTCTCCCGCCCTGCTGACGCTCGCGATGGCCGGTCTCGTAGTCGGTTTCGCGGCGGTCGGCCTCGTCGCCTGAGCGAACCGCCGTCCTCGCGAACTTTCGGGGGCCTGCGGGCCCCTTTTTCGTTACCCCGCGCCAGTCCGCGCTTTCCGCTGGACGCCGGACGCTGACGTCGGGCGTAATGGTGCGATGCAGGATACCCGGACGAATATGCGACACTTGGGTCTGACGATGCTCGCGATCAGCGCCGCGGTCGGACTGGCGGGTTTCGCGCCCTCCCTGTCTATGCCCGGCACGACCGCGCTGGAGAAATCTGGCTGGACCCTGGTGACGGCCAGCGACGACACCAACGTCTACATGCGCGCCGCGACGCCGGCCGAGACCGGCCTGCGCCGGGTCTGGACGGCCTATGATGCGGGCCGGACGCTCCAGCGCGAGGGGTTCAGCTTCCGCTCGGTCCGCAGCCTTGGCGAATACGACTGCCGCAAACGCCTCTCCCGCGTCGTTGAGGAGACGTTCCACGCCAGACCGGCGCTGACCGGCAAATCCTGGCAGCCCCAGGGGTTCATCCCTACCCCCTGGGCCGCGCCGGTCCCGGACTCGGTGGGCGCGATCCGCATGGCTTTCGCCTGTCGGGCCTTGAGCGACGTCTGACGGAGGGCGGCGTCGGATCGATCCACGGGTTGACAATGCCAACCGTTTTTACATAATCACGGTTATGCCAAAACAGGTCGACGCCGAATCCCAGAGACTTTCCATCGCCGAAGCCGCGATCCGCGTGATTGGCGATGGCGGCCTGGAGAACGCGCGGCTTCGCGATGTCGCGCGATCAGCCGGCGTCACTACCGGGGCCGTCACCCACTATTTCGACGGCAAGGATGCGGTGCTGCTTGCCGCTCTGGACGAGATGGTCCGGAGGATCCTCGAACAGCAGACAACCCTGCCGAAATGCATGCCCCCGGGCGAGGCCGTGTTCGAGATGGCCTGCGACATCCTGCCGCTCGATGAGGCTTCCCGCACCGAGTGGCGGGTCTGGCTGGCGTTCTGGGGCGGGGCGATGGGCGACGAGCGCCTGCGCGCCAGGCACCGCGCCTACTATGTCCGGATCGTGGATCAACTGGCGGAGAGCTTCAGCGATTTGGCGGGACTTTCCCCCGAACAGGCCAACCATCTGGCAGACGCTGTCGTCGCCGCGGTGGACGGCGTCGGCGCCCGCGCCACGCTGGAGCCCGAACACTGGCCCGCGTCACGCCAGCGGCAAGCTCTCGCTACCTTGCTGAAACCTCTCCTGCGTCCGCTCGATGACGCGAACCTGTCCTGAAGCAACAACGGTCCGGAGACCCCGCCATGCCCAGCCTGACCCACCTCCCCGCCGATGCGCCCATCGACGATATAATGGCGGTGCTGGACCGCGACGGCGCCCTGATCCTCGACAATGTGATCAGCCCCGCCGAGGCCGACGCGTTCCGCGAGGAGCTTTGGCCCTATGTGGAAGCTACCCAGCCAGGGCGTGACGGCTTCACCGGCCGCAAGACAACGCGCACCGGCGCCCTCGTGGCGCGATCAAAGACGGCCCGCGCCGCCGTGATGGACACCCGCATCCGGGCCATCTGCGACAAGGTGTTGCTGCCCAACTGCGAGCGCTACCAGCTGCACCTGACCCAGCTGATCCGGATCATGCCCGGCGAGCCGGCCCAGCCGATCCACCGCGACCGCTGGGCCTGGGGCCGCTACCTCAAGGGGATCGAGCCGCAGCTCAACACCATCTGGGCGCTCACCGATTTCTCCGAAGCCAATGGCGCCACCCAGGTGGTTCCCGGCTCCATCGACTGGCCGGACAAACGGGTCGCCGAACCCGCCGAGATCGGCCGCGCTGTGATGCAGCGCGGCTCGGTGCTGATCTACACCGGCACCGTTTTTCACAGCGGCGGCGCCAACGTCAGTGAAGAGGACCGCTGGGGTCTCAACATCACCTACACGCTTGGCTGGCTGCGGCAGGAGGAGAACCAGTACCTCTCCTGTCCGCCCGAGATCGCGCGCACCCTCGACCCCGAACTCCAGGGCCTGATCGGCTACGCCATGGGGTCCTACGCCCTGGGCTACTACACACCGCCCCTGCCCGCAGGAGAAGGCCCCGAGATCGTGCCCCCTGAGTTCGCGTTGGGACGCGCCGACGGGGCGCCCAGCATGGGAACGGCGCAAATGCGCGAGGCCGTCACCGCCGACAAGCCGGGCGCCTGACCCGTCAGGGCGTGTAGCTCACCGCCATCCCGGCCCGTACGTCCTGCTGCACGCCGTACTGCGGGAAGGGATAGCGGAACCCGTTCTTCGACAGCGCCCGCATGCCGGTGATCGCCTTCAACAGGTGCTCCGGCGGGGTGGCCATCAGCATCTCGTCGTCCAGCACCCCGCCATAGCGGCGCTCGGCAAAGCAGGGGATCGAGAGGCTGGGCGTCCGCGTGGTCAACGCCCGGCCCCAGCTGTCGGCGCAGGCGCTCTCGCCCACCACGCCCCAGTCGAACTTCTTGTACCCCGACCACTGCAGCCCGTTAATGAAATACATCATGGCGCCGGGCGTCGCGTAGAACAGGGCGATGTCCGGGTCCTTCAGCTTTCCCGAGGCCAGCGGCCCCACGGCGAGCGCGTCATACTGCCCGTCCGGCACGCAGTGCATGGCCGACTGGTGCGCCGTGGCGTCCTCAACCGTGTCGAACCAGACCCCGGTCATGTGCTTGCCTGACTGCCACTCCGGCGTCTTGGCGTTGCCCAGCCCCACCACCGCGCGACACTGGGCGCCGACGAGATCATCCGCCGTGATCCCCACCGTCCAGCCCAGCCGCGAAGCCTGGCCCACGACCTGATCCAGGGTGTGGACGTGCTGCGGTCGCCGGATCCGCGGGATCGCCTCCATCTCGGCCCGGTCGGTGAACATCTTCATGCCGAAGGGTATCGAACGCAGCTTCAGCAAATGCTCCAGATCGGCGACAATAGCCGGCCAGTCGTGATCCATGGGCGTCTCCTCCAGCGTTTCGCCAGAAGCTGCGGCCTCGGGCAGCCAGATGCAAGCGATCAGGACGCGCCCGCTCCTCCCCCGATGGGGGAGGAGACGAAGCGCCCAGGTTCGCCAGATTTCCCACCCTCGCGTCTCAAGCCCCGCTAAGACACCGCCATGAACCCCTGGATCCACCTCGACACTGCGCAAATCCCCGGCGGCGGTGAGCTGAAGCTCATGCAGCGGGGGCAGGACTTCTCGATCATGTCCGGCACGATCGAGCTGATGAACAGCCGGCTCTCCGGCTCGGAAATCGCCCTGGCCAATCTGGCATGGGCCAAGATCCAGGATCGCAAGGCGCCCCGCATGCTGATCGGCGGTCTGGGCATGGGCTTCACCCTGCGCGCGGCGCTGGCCGACCTGCCGAAGGACGCGAGCATCACCGTCGCAGAGCTGGTGCCGCAGGTGATCGCCTGGGCCAAGGGGCCGCTGGCCCATCTGTACAACGGCGCGCTGGGGGACAAGCGCGTCATCCTGCGCCAGGCCGATGTCGCCCAGCTGCTGGCCGACGCCAATCCGCCCTATGACGCCATCCTGATGGACACCGACAACGGCCCCGACGGCCTGAACCGCGACGCCAACGACAGCCTCTATTCCGTCAACGGCCTGGCCGTCATGCGCAAGGCCGTGAAGCACGGCGGCGTGCTGGCCGTCTGGTCCGCAGGTCCCGACCAGCCCTTCGCCGGGCGCATGCGCCGCGCCGGTTTCGCGGTGGAAGAGGTCCAGGTCCGCGCCAGCCCCTCCGGCAAGGGTGCGCGCCACATCATCTGGGTGGGCGTGGCGAGATAGCGATGGCCGGTCGCACCAAAGTCTGCGGCCCCTGTGGCCTGTGCTGCAAGATCTTCGCCGTTGAGGAATTGCAGAAGCCGATGGCCGCGTGGTGTGTCCATCATCGCGCCGGCGCCGGCTGCGCTATTCATCCCGATCGCCCGGCCAGTTGCCGCAGCTTCGATTGCGTGTGGCTGATGGATCCGGAAATGCCCCACCGTTTCCGCCCGGACCAGACCAGGGTCGTGCTGGACCAGGATCCCGACGGGACGCGGCTGATTGCGCGTTGCGACCCGGCCAATCCCCAGGCCTGGCGGCGCAATCCGATGTACGCCGCGCTCAAGGCCTATGCGGCAAAGACCTGGGGAACCGGCAAGCTGGTGCTGGCGGTGGCAGGCCGGCAGACCTGGGTGATCGCGCCAGCGGAGGATGTAGATCTTGGCGAGGTAGATCCGTCGGCGGGGATTCGAGTGGTCGAACGGGCCAATGGGGTCATCAGCGTCGAGGTAGGTTGATGGTTTCGATCAGGGAAGGCCCTAACCTCATGGGATGACCATTCAAGTCGACGCCGCCTCCCACACCCCCCACAGGCGCGCTGCCTCAGCCTTCGCCGGCCCCACCGAAGCCTCTTTCACATGACCATATCCGCGGATGGCCTGCGGAACCTGAGCCAGCCTGACGGCCGTCTCAAGGCGCTCCTGCGTCAGGCCCGCCACAATCCGGTCCAGCTCCGCCTCGAACGCCAAGATCAACCCCCGCTCCATCGCCCGCTCTTCGCTGTAGCCGAACATATCCAGGGCCGAGCCGCGCAGGCCCTTCAGCCGGGCCAGCACCGGGAACACCATGCCCAGTATCCAGCCCGGGAAGGCGATCTTCTGCGGCTTGCCGTCAGGGCCCTTCTTCGCGATCAGCGGCGGCGCCAGCCAGACCCTGGCCTTGCCGCCGGTCCAGGTCTCGGCACGGTACTTCGCGAAACGACCATCGGTGTAGAGGCGGGCCACCTCATACTCGTCCTTGTAGGCCATCAGCTTGTAGAGGCTGACGGCGGCGGCGCGGGTGAGGTCATCGGTGTCGCCCACGGCGCGCTCGGCGGCGGCGATCACCTCGATGCGTTTCAGATAGCGGGTGGCGTAGGCCCGGTTCTGGTAGGCGGTCAGCTCTTCAGCCCGCGACGCGATCAGCTGATCCAGCGGCATCGTCTCCGGCGTCGGCGTCGCGACTTCGGCGGGCGCCGCGATGCTCGGGTCCACGGCGACCTTGCGACCCAGTTCGAAGGCCTGAAGGTTCAGCTCGGCCTCGACGCCGTTCAGCTTGATCGCCCGATAGAGCGCGCGGCTGGACACCGGGATCACGCCCTTCTGCCAGGCGAACCCCAGCATGATCATGTTGGCATAGATGGCGTCACCCATGTGGCTCACGGCCAGCTCGCTGGCCGGCGCGGAAGCGTATGATTTCGTTGCCGCGGCGATGCGCCGACCTTGCTCGTCGGCGTCAAAGCGCACGTCCCGGTCGGCGACGAAATCGGCCGTGGGCGCGAAGTCAGCGTTGCCAACCGCCACTGTGCGGTCCCTGGCGTAGAGGCTGAGCGCGTCCGGCCCCGCCGCCGACAGCACGTCGCAGGCGATCAGTACATGGGCGCTGGCGGCCGGCACGCGCCCGCCGATCACGCTGGTCTCGGTCTCGCCGATGCGGACATGGCTGAACACAGCCCCGCCCTTCTGGGCCAGGCCGGTCATGTCTACCGATGATGCGGCGCGCCCGTCCACGTGGGCCGCCATAGCCAGGATCGAGGCCACAGTCGTCACGCCCGTGCCGCCGACGCCGGTGAAGACGATGTTCCGCACGCCGGTCTGGGCCTGGAACACCGGCAGCGGCGTCGACTCCGCGGTCAGGGCCGGCCTGGCCTCATGGTGCGGGTTCTCGGCGCCCTCCAGGGTGATGAACGACGGGCAGAACCCGTCGAGGCAGGTGTAGTCCTGATTGCAGGTCGACGGATTGATCCGGCGCTTTCGGCCGAATTCGGTGTCCAGCGGTTCTACCGAAACGCAGTTCGACGCCTTCGAACAATCCCCGCAACCCTCGCAGACCAGCGGATTGATCATCACCCGCATCGGCGCGGCCGCCATGGTCCCGCGTTTGCGGCGGCGGCGCTTCTCGGTGGCGCAGACCTGGTCGTAGATGAGCACCGTGACGCCCGGCACGCCGCGCAGGCTGCGCTGCACCGCCATCAGCTCGCGGCGCGGCTTGACCTCCACCCCGGGCGCCAGGTCAGTGACGGTCTGGTAGCGTTCGGGCTCTGCGGCCACGATCACCACCTTGCGAACGCCCTCTGCCGCCAGTTGACGCGTGATCTGGGGGACGGTGAAGCCGCTCTCGGCCGCCTGGCCGCCGGTCATGGCCACGGCGTCGTTGAACAGCAGCTTGTAGGTCATGTTCGCGCCGGACGCGATCGCCGCGCGGACCGCCAGCGACCCGGAGTGATTGTAGGTCCCGTCGCCCAGATTGACGAAGACGTGCTTCTCGGTGGTGAAGGGCGAAGCCCCGACCCAGGACAGTCCCTCGCCGCCCATGTGGCTGTTCAGGTCGGTAGCCGGATCGTTGAAGCTGGCCATGTAGTGACAGCCGATGCCCGCCAGGGCGCGCGAGCCCTCCGGCAACCGGGTAGACGTGTTGTGCGGGCAGCCCGAGCAGAAGAAGGGCTTGCGCTGCTGGTCGCTGGACAGCGTGACCGCCGCCATGGAGGCGGCCGACACCCGGCTCAGATAGTCATAGACCCGGTCCATATGGGGGCCGGGCGGCAGCCGGTCGGCGATGGCCAGCGCGATCTCCGCCACCGACAGCGCATTGAGCTCGGAGAGCAGCGGCGCGCCGGTCTCGTCGGTCTTGCCGATGATCGTGGGCCGCGCGTGGGCCGGAAGGTCATAGAGCGCTGCCCGCGCCTGGGTCTCGATCAGGGCGCGCTTGTGCTCGATCACCATCAGGGTCTCCAGGCCCGCCGCAAACCCGCGCAATCCCAGAGGTTCCAACGGCCAGGGCATGCCGACCTTGTAGATGGCGACGCCGAGGTCGGCGGCCTCCTCCGGACTGATCCGCATGGCCGCCAGGGCCTCGATCACGTCCTTGTAGGCCTGGCCCTGGCAGGCGATGCCCAGGCGCGGGCGGCTGGAGCCCAGCACCACCCGGTCGATCCGGTTGGCGCGGGCGAACGCCAGGGCGGCGGGCAGTTTCTGGGTGCGAAGGCGACGCTCCTTATCCAGCGGCTGATCCTTGAGCCGGATGCCCAGTCCGCCGGGGGGCATGCGCCAGTTTTCCGGGGTCACAAACTGGTGCCGCGACAGCGACACATCGATGGTCGCCCCGGAATCCATGGTGTCGGCGAGCGCGATCATGCCCACCCAGAGGCCGGAGAACCGCGACATGGCGATCCCCATCAGGCCATAGTCCAGCACCTCCTGAACGTCGGCCGGCGACAGCACAGGCATCTCGAAATCCTGGAACGCAAACTCCGATTGAGACGGCAGGGTCGAGGACTTGCAGGTGTGGTCATCGCCGGCCACTGCCAGAACGCCACCCTTTGGAAAGACCCCGGCGAAGTTGGCGTGTTTGAACGCATCGCCCGTGCGGTCCACGCCCGGCGCCTTGCCGTACCACATGCCATAGACGCCATCGAACAGGGCTCCGGGGAACAGGTTGGCCTGCTGGCTGCCCCAGACGGCGGTGGCGGCGAGGTCCTCGTTGAGCCCCTCCCGGAACACCACCTCGGCGGCCTTCAGGTGTTTCGCGGCGCGTGCGGCCTGCTGGTCAAGCCCGCCCAAGGGCGAGCCGCGATAGCCGCTGACAAAGCCCGCCGTATTGAGCCCGGCAGCCTGATCCAGCCGGTGCTGATCGATCAGAACGCGCAGCAGCGTCTGGACGCCGGTGATGAACACCCGGCCGTCCGTGAGCAGAAACTTGTCGTCGAGCGTCACATCCTGGTGCCGCATCGCAATTTTTTTCCTTTCGGGCCTCTCCCCGCTGCGTGCATGATCCTGTAAGCTTGCTGCAATTGCTTGCCAAAAGCATGCCCCGGAGCACCGCTTCCGGGGCAAGAACACCACGCTTTTGTATACCCGGCAGGAGGAAAAATTGCCCGAGGTTCTTGACGCCGTCGATGCCAAGATTCTGGATCTGATCCAGCATGACGCCGGACTGTCGGTGGCCGAGATCGCCGAACGGGTGGGGTTGTCCTCCAGCCCCTGCTGGCGACGGATCAAGCGCCTGGAGGATGCAGGCGTCATCCAGCGCCGGGTGACCATCCTGGACCGCGACAAGCTGGGCCTCAGCTTCGAGGTCTATTGTACGGTCAAGCTCAGCCTGCCGACGAAGGACAATCTCGACGCCTTCGAAACCGCCATCACCAAACTGGCCGAGGTGGTCCAGTGCGCCACGGTCACCGGAGCCTGCGACTACGAGCTGCGCATCGTCACCCGCGACATGCACGCCTTCGACAATTTCCTGCGTGACAAGATCCTGAGCCTGGGGCTGGTCTCGAACATCGAGAGCCGGATCGTGATCCGCTCGGTCAAGAACACCACCGCCGCGCCGTTGGGCCTGGTCAGCGCCTATGTGAGCTCGCAGGGGTAGACGGACCTGCTTCCACCGCGAAGCGGCGAACCGGCAGGACCGCGGTTCCTGGAATGGAACTTCGTGTCATCCTCGAAGGACCGGATCCAACAGGCCAAGGCTGACTGGCGCGCCGGGCGGATGAAGCGGACTGAAGCCCTACCCCGCCAGCGCCTTGCGGGTCTGTTCCCAGTACTGGGCGCCCGTGATCAGGGTAACCAGGGCGGCCAGCCAGAAGAGGCTGTGCGCCGCGACCTCGAAGCCGTGACGCAGCGGCGTGCCGTCGGGCAGGCTGAAGGCGCCCCAGGCTGCGACGATCAGTTCCATTGTCAACGCCGTGAGCTGGAGCGTGGTCTTCCACTTGGCCAGCAGGGTGACGGGCAGTTTCACCCCCTTGCCGGCGCCCACCTCGCGCAACGCGCTGACGGTGAACTCGCGGAACAGGATCAGGCCCGCCGGCAGCACCACCCATGGCTGGGGGCCGAGCGACAACAGTCCAAGGATCGCGCCGCATACCAACACCTTGTCGCCGATGGGGTCGAGGATCGCCCCCCAGACGGTCTCGGCGTCAAACTTCCGCGCCAGCCAGCCGTCGACGAAATCCGTAAGGGCCGCGACGACAAAGGCATAAACCGCCCACCGCTGCAGGGCGAACTGGGTCTGCGGCTCCAGCCGATCGGCGAAATAGGGCACCGAGCCGGAAGACGCGGCGAGCGCCACGAACATGAACAACGCCATGACCAGACGCGATCCGGTGAGGATGTTGGGCAGCGATTTCATGGTGATCAAACGTCCGGACCCTGAATGTGTTGCGCAAGCTTAGCGGCTTAGCGGGGGCAGGGGCAGCAGGAAGTCTGCCCCCTACCCCCGCACCTTCTGCAGCGCCACGGCGATCTCGGCGTGCCTCGCCCGGCTGATGCCGTAGGCCATCAGGATCACCAGCGAGATCGTGCAGACCACGGCGGCGGCCGGGCCCCAGATCATCACCAGCCGGACCTGCACGTCTTCCGGCAGGATCACGCCCACCTGCTGGCCCACATCCTTGGGGAAGCGAACCAGGTCCAGCGCTATGCCGGCCATCATCACGCCAATCCCGGACGCGGCCTTGTTGGCAAAGCCGAGGCCGGCGAAATACAGCCCCTCGCGCCGGCGGCCGAACAGCAGCTCGTGCTCGTCCGCCGCGTCGGCCATCATGGCGGGATAGGCGACCATCGCCAGACCCGTGCCGATTCCGGCGACGAAGCTGTTGCTCATCATGGGCAAGATCGCGTCATCGCCCACCGGGGCCCAGAGACCCGTCACCCGCAACCCCTGCAACACCAGCCAGTTGGCCATCAGCAGCGAGATGCCGAGCACGATCAGTGTCTTCTTCTCCATCAGCTTCTGCAGCAACGGTGCGAACCCGACCCCGAGCAGCAGGCCGGCCATATAGGCGTAGCCGATGAACTGGATGGTTTCGGTCCGCATCCGCCAGACGAAGACAAACGCATGGCTGTTCAAGGTGGCGTTGAGACCCATGGCCGAGAACATGATCACGGCCGAGAGGAACAGCACCCGGAACGAGCGGTTTCGGAAGATCTCGACTACCTCGCCGGGCAGGCGTGTGACCAGGCCTCCGATCGCCGGTTCGGGCTGCGGCAGGCTGGCGGCGTATCGCCAGACTCCCAGGCAGCACAGGCTCATGGCCACCGCCAGCAACACGGCCACCGACCAGCCATAGCCGGGATAGCCCTCCGGCCGCTGCAGGCCCCCGTCGGCGAAGAACACCACATAACCCAAAGCGGTGCAGATGAGGCCCGCGGTGATCCCGGCGACGCTGCGATAGACCACCAGACTGGTGCGCTCGGCGGAGTCCGTGGTCATCTCGGCGGCCAGCGCCAGATAGGGCACATTGAACACGGAGGCGAAGGTGCGGGTGGCCACCGCCAACACCGTGAGCCAGGCGAACAGCCCCCACTGGGACAGCCCGGACGGGGGCGAAAACAGCAGACCCAGCGAGACGGCGACCAGCGGGATCGACCCGATCATGAAGGGCAGGCGTCGCCCCAGCCTGGACTTCAGATTGTCGGACCATGACCCTACCAGGGGATCGACCCCGCCGTCGAAGGCCAGGCCGATGGCCAGCGCCGCGCCGACCAGGGCGCCCGACAGTCCCAGCACGGCGGAATAGTAGAAGAAGATGAACCCGACGGCGGTGTCGAACCCGCCGCCCTGGGCCATCTGGCCCAGGCTGTAGAAGACCTTCACCGCGCCCGAGGGCTTGCGAACGGCCATGGCCGGTTGCGTCAAACCCTCGGTGTTCGCCAATGCCCGCGTCTCCCCATCATTGATTGACGGAGAGTGTAATAGCGTTCGGCGGCATGGCAATCGCCAGGCGGCAGGCTCAGCCTGGCCGGGAGGGTCGCCGCGGCGGCAGTTCGCCCAGGAAGTCGCGCTTGCCGATGTCGAGTCCCTCGGCGCGCAACAGGGCAAAGACGATCGTCGTGTGGAACTGCACGTTGGGAAGGGCGAGGTTCAGCACATAGTCCAGCGCCGGGAAATGGCGCGTGCCCTTGGGGCTGGGCAGGATGATCTCGCGCTGCTCGGCCCCCTCGAAATCGCCGGGCGACAAGGCGCTGAGCGCGGCCAGCGCCCGGTCCAGAGCGGCGCGGACGTCCCCCAGCGTGGCCAGCCCCGACACTTGCGCATGCGGCAGTCCGCGAAGCCGCGCCGTCGCGCCGACGGCGTTGTCGATGGCCGAGGCAATCTGGACGAAGAAGGGGTTCATGTCGGGCGCAAGCCGCAGCCCGGCCAGATCCGAAACGTTCCGCCCCTCATCGCGAAAGTGCGCCTCCGCCCGGTCCAGCAGATGGACGATCACCCCCAGCGCCCGGCGGAACCTGGGCACGGTGAGCTCGAACAAGGTGACGGGCATGACGGGGCCTCCTGCGCCCCGACTATCCGGGAACCGTCACGGGGACGTGACAGCGGAGGGCCACGTGCCTTCTCCCCTTGCGGGAGAAGGTGTCAGCGCAGCTGACGCATGAGGGGTCGCGCCGGCCTTGCCGCTTCGGGGGCCGCGCCATCGGCCACAGTGGCGCGCGGAGCTAAACCCCTCATCCGACCGGCTGCGCCGGCCACCTTCTCCCGCAAGGGGAGAAGGGCAAGCCCCCTCGCGATCCCTCGTCCGAGGGGGAGCGGGACTTCAATCTCACGGTAGACTGGCCGTCATAATGTTTAAGCTGGGGCGGGCCGCGGTGCGGCGACCCATCAGTTGCGCAACGCTGCACCAGCTAGTTCGACCTCACCCAATACCATCGCATGCAACTGTTCGAGAGCACTGAAGAGCGTAGATCCGACAGGGATATAGCGTGAGGTCGGCTCGGGATCTAAAGAATGTGATAGAAGTCGGATGCGATTTGGCAGTTCCTTGATCAGTGCATAGGTCCGCACAAGAACAACTATTTCTGAGTCACTGAGCAGGCCCAGCCTGCTGTGAGTGGCATCGTAGATCGACGTAATGTTCCCGATGGGGAATAATATCTGTGGTGTCCCATCAGTTCGTGCAAGACTTATCGTCTCAACCGCAGCCTTGAGCGACGCACCTATGACGTCGAGTTCTGCTTTTAGGCCTCTCCGAAGTCCAGCACGTTCACGAGCCTCTGTCTCCACGGCCTGACGTCTTGCTAGGGCGGCGTTGGCCAATAGCGTCACGATGATTCCGCCAAAGCCAAGAATTGCTGCCGAGAAGGTCTGATAGCGCTCAAAGGCGGGCGGACTAGCGGAGGGATTGGAGTGCTCATGCGCAACTGGCGAAAGTGGCGGTCCCGAAAGCACGACAGTTCCGATACTAGGCGCCTTCTTCCATTCGCGTTCCCACGGATCACAAAGGGGCTTGTCGGCTGGGCAAGGCGCGATGGCTGATGCTTCCAAGGTCGGTCGCCCTTTGAACCCCATAAAGATGGCGATCACGGCGGCGGTGACCATCAAGCTCACGCCAAGCCAACTCATCCAATCCTGGAAATCATCGAACCTCGCCTTGCGAGCGTCCCGTTGTTCGAGTTCGAGGTGCTGAGCACCACGCGTTCGCGCTCCAAACGGACTCCCAAAGGAAAACACCAGCAGCGTGCCGAATAGTCCTGAAATGATTCCTACGGCGTTCAGCCAATCCATTCGTTGGTTCGGGCCTCAAATCTTGATTTCGCTTCGCACAAGAAGTGAATTTAGTTCTCGATCCCAAAGAGATCGCCTTCCGGCTTCTAGCTGAACTCACCCCTTCCGGAAATACGCATAGACCCGCTCCGCCAGCGGCCCTGACACCCCGTCCACCTTCAGCAGATCCTCCACGCTCGCCCGGCTGACCCCGCGCGCAGACCCGAACGCGTGCAGCAGCGCCCGCTTTCGCCCGGGCCCCACGCCGTCGATCTCGTCCAGGGGGTTCTTCTTCATCTCCGCCGAGCGCTTGGCCCGGTGGGTGCCGATGGCGAAGCGGTGGGCCTCGTCGCGCAGGCGCTGGAGGTAGTAGAGCACCGGCGATTTCGGCTCGAGCATGAAGTAGGGCTTGCCGGGGATGAAGAAGCGTTCCAGCCCGGCGTCGCGGTCGGGGCCCTTGGCCACGCCCACCACGGCCACATCGTCGACGCCCAGGTCGGCCATCACCTCCATCACGACCGCGATCTGGCCCATGCCGCCGTCGATCAGCACCAGGTCCGGACGCGCCACCTCCGCGCCCTCCTCCTCGTCCTTGGCCAGGCGGGCGAAGCGGCGGCGCAGCACCTCCTTCATCATGCCGAAGTCGTCGCCGGGGGTGATGTCGGTTCCTTTGATGTTGAACTTTCGGTACTGGCTCTTCTGGAAGCCGTCGGGGCCGGCCACGATCATGCCGCCCACGGCGTTCGTGCCCATGATGTGGCTGTTGTCGTAGACCTCGATCCGCTCGGGCGGACTGTCTAGGCCAAAGGCTTCGGCCACGCCCACCAGCAGTTTGGTCTGGGCCGATCCCTCCGCCATCTTGCGCCCAAGCGCCTCACGGGCATTGGTCAGCGCGTCGTCCACCAACTGGCGCTTCTCGCCGCGCTGCGGGCGGGCGATCTCGACCTTGCGGCCGGATTTCTGGGTGAAGGCCTCGGCCAGCAGGGCGGTCTCGGCGGGAACCATGCTGACCAGCACCAGCTTGGGGATCGGTTTGTCGTCATAGAACTGGCCCAGGAAGGCGGCCATGATGTCGGCGTCCTCGTCGCTCTTGTCGACGCGGGGGAAGTAGGCGCGGTTGCCCCAGTTCTGCCCGGCGCGGAAGAAGAACACCTGCACGCAGGCCTGGCCGCCCTCTGTATGCAGCGCGAAGACGTCGGCTTCCTCCAGGGTTTCCGGGTTGATCTGGGTCTCCTGGGCGACCGAGGCCAGGGCGCGGATGCGGTCGCGCAGGCGCGCGGCGGTCTCGAATTCCAGGTCGTCGGAGGCGGCCTGCATGTCGTCGGAAAGCTGGGTCATCACCGCGCGGCTCTTGCCCCGCAGAAACGCCTCGGCCTGATCGACGAGCCCTGCATAGTCCTCGAGGCTGATCAGCCCGGTGCAGGGTGCGGCGCAGCGCTTGATCTGGTGCAGCATGCACGGCCGGGTGCGGCTCTCGTAGACGCTGTCGGAACAGGACCGCAGCAGGAACGCCTTCTGCAGGGTGTTGAGGGTGCGCGTAACCGAGTGCGCGCTGGCGAAGGGGCCGAAGTAGTCGCCCTTGATGGTGTGGGCGCCGCGGTGCTTGCGCAATTGCGCGGCCGGGTGCTCGCGGCGGATGACGATCTCGGGGAAGGACTTGTCGTCGCGCAGCAGCACGTTGAAGCGCGGCTTCAGCTGCTTGATCAGGTTGATCTCGAGCAGCAGGGCGTCGGTCTCGGTGCGGGTGGTGATGAATTCCATCGACCGGGTCAGGTCGACCATCAGGGCGATCCGCTGTGTGTGGAAACGGCCCTGGGCGTACTGGATCACCCGCTTCTTCAGCGAGCGCGCCTTGCCCACATAGAGCACCTCCCCGTCCTCGCCCATCATCCGATAGACCCCCGGCCGGTCCGGCAGGCGGGTGACATAGTCCTTGATCAGGGCGGCCCCGGTCAGGGGCGCGGCAGGTTCCGACATGGGGGCAATATAGGCGAGTCCCGGCGCCGTCGCAGACTCAACGGATCACGGCGCCATCACATTCAGCACCGCCAGGGTCATGGCCGTGACGCCGGTGCGGATCGAGGGCTCGGGCATCGGCGCGAAACCGGGGTGATGATTGGCGGGCAAGGCCTCGCCCCGGGCGCGTGCGGCAGCGGCCAGCGCGGGATCATGGCCGCCGATGCTGAAGAAAAGCGACGGCACGCCGGCCATGATGAACTCCGAATAGTCCTCGCTGGCCGAGCCCGGCCCTGGCGCCAGCACGGCGCGCTCGCCGAATGCGGCCTTGAAGACCGTGGCCGTTCGGGCCGTCAGCGCCGCATCATTGATCACCGCGCGGCCGCCGGACACCAGTTGCACGTCGGGTGCGGGTGCGCCGGCCATGGCGGCGACCGCATTGGCGGTGCGGCGAATGCCGTTCAGCAGCACCTCGCGCACCCCGGCGTCAAAGCTGCGGACGGTGCCGCGTACGACGGCTTTGTCCGGGATGATGTTGCCGGCGCTGCCGCTCTGGATCGAGCCCACCGTGATGACACCAAATTGCGTGGCGTCCTTCTCGCGGCTGATCACGGTCTGCACATCCATGGTGAAGCGGGCGGCTTCGATCACCGGATCGATGGTGACGTGCGGGGTCGAGCCATGGCCGCCCTTGCCGTGGAAGGTGATGTCGAGGCTGTCAGAGTTGGAGCTGTTGACGCCGGGGCGATAGCTCACCATCCCCGCCGGCCCGGGCCCCACATGCAGGGCGAAACCCACGTCGGGCTTGGGGAACCGCTCGAACAGTCCGTCCGCGAGCATGGCGCGCGCGCCGGTGACGGTCTCCTCGGAGGGTTGGCCGATGAACATGAGCGTCCCGCGCCACTTCGCCTTCATGGCGATCAGCGCCTGGGCGGTTCCGACCCAGGCGGCCATGTGGATGTCGTGGCCGCAGCTGTGGGCCACCGGCGAGGGCTTGCCGTTCCAGTCGGCCACGGCGCGGCTGGCGTAGGGCAGACCGGTCTTTTCCTCCATGGGCAGGCCGTCCAGCTCGGTCCGGACCAGCACCGTCGGGCCCTTGCCGTTGCGATAGATCGCCACAATGCCCGTCTTGCCGACACCCTCGGTCACCTCGAAGCCCAGGGCCCGCATCTCCTTCGCCAGCTTCGCGGCGGTGGCGGTCTCCTGGAAGCCCAGCTCGGGGTTCTGGTGGATGTCCTTGTAGAGCGCATCGAGCCGCGCATAGCCCTTGTCGAGCCCCGCCTCGATCGCAGCCTTGTCGGCGGCGACATTGCCGGCCAGCACCGGGGACGCCGTCGCCAGCAGCAACGCCGCCGCCGCAACACCCGTCATATACTTCAGCATCAAACAATCCTCGATTGCTGGCCTCTAGATCCTGAACGCCCCGGCCTGCAG
Source organism: uncultured Alphaproteobacteria bacterium (assembly GCA_903909375.1). Taxonomy (GTDB): domain Bacteria; phylum Pseudomonadota; class Alphaproteobacteria; order Caulobacterales; family Caulobacteraceae; genus Phenylobacterium. Next base: position 3,447 of record CAIVVM010000031.1, on the reverse strand, counting down.
ACGCTCGAACACCGACTTCGTCAGCTTCACATAGCCCCGTTTGGGGTCCTTGAAATACATGACGCCCTTGATCCGGTTCGGATCGTAGCCGTCGCTGACCAGATCGACCTTGCGGATCTTGAAGGTGCCGGTGGTGTCCAGGGCCGGAAGCAGGCGGATGAACAGCGGCTGGGCGTAGGGTGGCATCTCGCGGGCCACATGCTCGCCGAATGCTTTGACATCGAACGGGCCATTCATCACCAGCGCCGCCATACCGGCGCGGCCGTCGGCGCCCTCGACCTGCACGCCATAGACCGTGGCCTCATCAACCCCCGGGAAGGCCAGCAATTGCTCGGCCACCTCGCTGGTGGAAACGTTCTCGCCCTTCCAGCGGAAGGTCTCGCCGATGCGGTCGACAAAGTAGAAGTAACCGTCGGCATCGCTCTTCATCAGATCGCCAGTGGCGAACCAGGCGTCGCCGCGTTCGAACACGTTCTGCAGGATCTTGGATTCAGACGCAGCCTTGTCCAGATAGCCGGAAAAGTCAGTGCGCACGTCGCCACCGATCTTGCCTATGCATTGACCCACCTGGCCGGGGCCGCATTCGATGCAAAGGCCGTTGGCTGCGCGCTCGACGATCCCTGCGTCCCGATCGTACTGGACGAGACGGATGCTGAAGCGCGCCTTCAGCCAGTTGGGAACCCGCCCGATGGCGCCCTCGCGGCCATCCCAGTTGAACAGGCTGACATTGCCTTCGGTCGAGCCGTAGAACTCCAGAATGTCAGGGATCCTGAATCGCCGTTTCAGGGTCGGCCAGACGTCGGGTCGCAGGCCGTTTCCGAAGGCGAGCCTCAGCTTGTGGCGGGTCTCCTCGGGAACCTCCGGGTGGTTGACCAGGTAGCGACAGAGCTCGCCGATATAGACAAACATGGTGCAGTTTTCGGCGATGATATCCGGCCAGAACTGGCTGGCCGAGAACTTGCGCTTCAGCACCACCGAGCCCCCGTTCAGCAGCGCCGCGCCGAGCGCACAGAGCCCGCCGGTCGCGTGGTAGAGCGGCAGGCACACATAGATGCGGTCCGTTTTCAGCGCTCCGGTGGAGCCGGCGAACCCGCGCATGTAGAGCTGGGCGCGCATGTGGGTGATCCGGGCGGCCTTGGGCAGGCCCGTGGTGCCGGAGGTGTAGATCAGGAGTGCGGTGTCGTTGGCCGTCATGCCGTCACGCACGCTGCGGTCGGGGGGAAGCTGGCTGCAGCTCTTCAGGGCCTGGATCAGATCGCGCTGACCGCCATGCGCCGCGCCCAGGATCCATTGCTGCACCGGACGATCCAGCAGCCCGAGGGCCGCCTCGAATGTGGGCGAGGTGTCGCCGTCCACCAGCACATGGTTGGCGCCGGAGATGTTGAGGCAATGGGCCAGCGGCGCGCCGACCAGCTGGTTGTTGATCAGGGCCGTGACCACGCCGACCTTGCTGAGGCCATACCAGATGGCGAAGTATTCCAGCCGGTTGGGCATGAACAGCGCCACCACCTGGCCGCGGCGGAGGTTCTGGTTCTTGGCCCAATGTGCGTAGCGGTTGGCGATACCGTCCAGTTCGCCATAGGTGACGGTGCGACCCTCGAACGTCATGGCCGGGCGATTGCGGTGCAGCTCCACCGCCGCCTGGATATCGTCGCAGATCAGGTTGTCGCTTTCGCGAGTGATCGTCTTGACCCGGTTCAGGGTGCGACTGAGCCCCTTCCAGAAACGCCAGTCACGCTTGAGCCTGGCCTGGAACCGCATTCCGAACTCCCTGTTGAAGGCTCAGATTGAGGGGCGCCCGTCGCTGCGGTCAAGCGGTGTCAGCGGATAGGACCCGTCGCGGCACGCTTCAGGAACCGACCGGCAAAGACATGCGTCGGCTGGCCGTCCTCGTACACTGGCGCCCCGTTCACCCAAACTCGTGAAACGCCGGTGGCCAGCGCCTCTGGATTTGCGTTGGTGGCGTTGTCGGTGATGGTATCCGGATCAAACAGCACCAGGTCGGCGTAGGCGCCCGCCCGCACGACCCCGCGATCCTTGATGCCCACGCTGTCGGCGGCAAGCGAGGTCATCTTGCGCACCGCCTCGGCCAACGTCAGGCGCTTCTCCTCACGCACATAGAGACGCAGCACCTTGGCGAAGGCGCCCTTGCCGCGGGGATGAAGCCCCAGCAGCATGCCGTCGGACGAGATGCTGGCCCAGGGCCAGGCCGTGAAGTCGGCCACGTCCTTCGCCGCCATCGAGGTGCCAATCACGGCCTCCACCCGGGTGACGCCGGGGTTGGCCTTCGCATAGGCCTCGGCGTCGCGGATCAGCGCCAGATAGGTGTCCGGCGGGGACTGACCCCGCGCCGTCGCTATCTGGGCGATGGTCTTGCCCACGAGGGCGGGGTCCGGCGCATATTCCGCGATCAGCATCCCCTCCGGCGTGCTCAGGCTGGTGAGGGCAAAGGCCGCCGCGGCGCGGTCATTGAAGTCGCGCTTGGGGAACAGCACCGTCAGCGACGACTGCCAGTACTCGTAGGGATAGACGTCCGCCGTGACCTTCACACCGTCGGCCCGGGCCTTGTCCAGCCTGGCGAGCACTGCCGGCGCCTGGCCCCAGCGGTCCACGATCGCCAGCTTCAGATGCGTGGCCTGAACCGGAATGCCGGTGACGCGGCCGATCTCCAGCAGCTCACCCAGAGCGGCGTCAAAGGCCACGTCCTCGCTGCGCAGGTGGCTGATATAGCGCCCGCCCGCCGCCGCCGCCGTGCGCGCCAGGGCGATGATCTCGGCGGTGTCGGAATAGATGCCCGGGTCATACTCCAGCCCGGTCGACAGCCCCAGCGAGCCGGCGTCGAGATCGGTCTGCAGCATGGCCTGCATCTTCGCCACCTCCGCAGGCGTCGAGAGCCGCTTGTAATCGTCCCCCATGGCCCCGCTGCGCACGAACCCGTGGCCGGTGTAGGAGGCGGCGTTGACGCTGGGCGGCGCCTTGGCGAACAGCTCGGCGATGTGGGCGGCGCCATAGAACCGGGCGCCGTCCTGCCCCACAACAACGGTCGTCACCCCCTGGGCCAGCAGCGGCGGCATGGCGCGCTCGGCGAACCCGCCGACGTCGTGATGGCTGTGGACGTCGATGAAGCCCGGCGCCAGCACCAGACCCCGGGCGTCGACCACTGTATCCAACCTCTGCCGACGCAGCTTGCCCACCGCCACGATCCGGTCGCCGTCGATCCGCACGGAGGCGGCCCGTGGCGCGGCGCCGGTTCCGTCCACCAGTCGGGCGCCGACGATCAGGGTGGACGCCGTGGCCGGGGTCATAGCGGCCAGCGCCAGGAGCATGGCGGCGAGCCCGGCGGCAAGGGTTTTCAGGCTCATGGGGGCGCTCCGGCGACGGGCAATCAACTCGAACCCCACCGCCATAGCGCAATTCCGGCGGGTCGTTGAGCGATGGCAAGGACGC
>CAIVVM010000030.1 GCA_903909375.1 uncultured Alphaproteobacteria bacterium | reverse complement strand
CGGGCGATTTGCGACGGATTCAGCGATTTCGGCGCGGTTTTCCAGCCTTCGCACAGCGGTTTGCCGGCGAAATCCTTCGCGAACTCAGTCGTTTGAATCTGTTCGAGAAATCAGGAGACCCGTTTCGGGTCTGATTGGCGGAAGGGGTGGGATTCGAACCCACGGTGGGCTTTCACCCACGGCGGTTTTCAAGACCGCTGCCTTAAACCACTCGGCCACCCTTCCAGGATCGGCCCTATAGCAGGCAAAACCGCGCCGTCTACAGGGCAAGAAACGATTAACCGCGTTTCAAGCTTCTGGGCCGAAAGTCTCCTGAACCTCGGAGGCTCTTATGGCGATTCCCGGACCTTGCCGGCAGGCGTTGAGATTTGCCGTTGTCCTGTTGGGCGGCGCTTCGCTCGTTGCCTGCGCCGGGATCACCCCGCGCTATCCCAGTCAGGCTAGAGGGCCACAGACAGCGCCGCCGGCCCAGGGCGAATACAAGGTCGGCAAGCCCTATCAGGTGGGCGGCGTCTGGTACGTGCCGCGGGAACAGCCGAACTATGACCAGACGGGCGTCGCCTCCTGGTACGGCGAGCAGTTTCACATGAAGGCCACCGCCAACGGCGAGAGGTTCGACATGGCCGCGGTGTCGGCCGCCCACACCACCTTACCGCTGCCGTCGCTGGTGGAGGTGACCAATCTGGACAATGGTCGCCGGCTGGTGGTGCGGGTGAATGATCGCGGCCCCTTTGTCGGCGACCGGATCATCGACCTCAGCCGTGAGGCCGCCCGGCAGCTTGGCTTCGAGCGCCAGGGTCTGGCCCGGGTGCGAGTGAAGTATGTCGGTGCTGGCCCCCTGCTGGGCCCTGATGGCGGGCTGCGCTACGCCAACGCCAAGCCCTATCCCACGCGGCTGCCGGCAGCGCCGGCGGCGACAGCCGCTGCGGCTGTGGCCTCATCTGCGGATCCGGTGATGGAAATGGCTGCGGCCGCGCCCCGGGCCGCACCGCGCGCGGCTGCGATTACCTCGGAAGCCCTGCCGCCGATTACCGGTTCGGCTATCTCCAGCGCGCCCATTCCACCGGCTCCGAGCGCCGTTCCGGCTATTACGGCGGCGGCTGCTCCCGTGGACGTGAGCGCCATCCCGATCAAGTCAGCGCTCAGGATTCAGGCGGGCGCCTTCACCAGCGAGGTGAACGCCCAGCGCGCGGTCAGCCAGTTGTCTGAGGCCGGTCGGGCCACGATCGAGCCTCTGGATCGCGAGGGCCTGACGCTCTATCGCGTGGTCCTGCCGGCGCCGGAAGACGAGGCGGCAGCCTATGCCCTGCGCGATCGAGTGGCCGAGATCGGCTTTGCCGACGCCCGCGTGGTGCGTACGTTCTAGACAAAGCCCGCGAACTGGCCATTTTGGCCGCGTGACGCGCGGCAGGTTCATCAGTTTCGAGGGCGGCGAAGGGGCCGGGAAGTCCACCCAGGTCAAGCGTCTGGCTGCGCGCCTGCAGACCGCAACGCGCGAGGTTGTGCTGACCCGCGAACCCGGCGGTTCGCCGGGCGCCGAAAGCATTCGTGATCTGGTCCTGCGGGGTGACGCGGACCGCTGGAGCCCGGTGACGGAGACGCTCCTGATGTACGCCTCACGACGCGACCACATCGAACGAGTGATCCGCCCGGCGCTGGCACGGGGCGCGTGGGTGATCTGCGACCGCTTTGCCGACAGCACGCGCGCCTATCAGGGGGCTGCGGGCGGAACCGATCCCGGCCTGATTTCGGCGTTGGAGCGGTTCATCCTGGAGGATGTGCGCCCGGATCTGACCCTGGTGTTCGACCTGCCCGCGGAAACGGGACTGGCGCGCGCCAATGCCCGGGCCGGAGCCGAGATGCGTTTTGAGTCCAAGGGTCTGGCTTTCCACGAGCGGCTGCGCGAAGGCTTCCGGGCCATTGCCGCCGCCGAGCCCGGGCGTTGCGCGCTGATCGATGCCGCGGTGGATATGGACATTGTGGAAACAGCCGTCTGGCAGACGGTCACCCGCCGACTTCACCCCGATGACTGAGACAGCGGTTCCGCATCCCCGCGAGGTCTATGATCTTCAGGGGCAATCCCAGGCGGAGACGTCGTTCGAAGATGCGCGGGCGCGCGGCAGGCTGCACCACGCATGGCTGCTCACCGGCCCGGAAGGGGTTGGCAAAGCCACCTTCGCCTACCGCGCCGCGCGCCGCCTGCTTGGCGCGCCACACGATCCGGATCATGGCCTGCTCGGATCCAGTCCTGGCCACCCGGTCAGCCGGCAGGTGGCCGCGCGCAGCCATCCTGACCTCCTGGTGCTTGAACGCGAGGGGCCGGACGGCAAGCCACGCCGGATCATCCCGGTAGACGATGCCAGACGACTGGCCGAATTCTTCTCCAAGTCGCCGGCCAGCGCGCCCCATCGCGTCGCCATCATCGACGCTGCCGACGATCTGAACGTCAACGCGGCAAACGCGATCCTGAAAACGCTGGAGGAGCCGCCGCCACGTGGGGTGCTGTTGATGGTGGCCCATGCGCCGGGCCGGTTGTTGCCGACCATCCGGTCCCGTTGTCGCCGCCTGGCGTTCGGGACGCTTGAAACCGGGGCGGCGGCCGCGTTCGTGCAGAACCGCCTCGACATTGACCTTGAGCAGGCCACGCGCCTGGCCATCATGGCGGACGGGGCCCCGGGGCGAGCGCTGGTTCTGGCGGCGGGGCAGGCGCTGGCCATGGACGACGCTGCGCGGGACTTGCTGGCCGACCTCCCGGATCTGGACGACACCCGCGCGCTTTCGTTGGCCGAAAAGTTCAGGGGCGGGGAGGGCGCGATTCAGTTCGCACTCCTGTTCGAGAGGCTATCGCGCCGGGTTCACGACCTTGCGACCCTGCGTGCGGGCCGCGGCGACGGCGGCCTCGATCGCTGGGCCGAGGCGTGGGAGACCCTGCAACGCCTGCCGCGCGAAGTCGAAGGGCTCAATCTGGATCGTGCTGACGCTTTCTACACGGCGATGTCTGATCTGCGTCGCGCGGCGCGGGCCTAGCCCATGATCATCGACAGCCACGTAAACCTGCACGCCCCCCAGTTTGACGAGGATCGTCAGGCGGTAATCGAGCGGGCCAGGGCCGCCGGTGTCGCCCTGATGGTCAACATCTCAGATCGGGTTTCGAATTTCGCCGCGTGTCGTGCCCTGGCCGATCAGCCCGATATCTGGTGCACCGTCGGCACCCATCCGCATGAGGCAAAAGAAGATCCGGAGCTTTCGGCGCAAACCCTGGTCGCGCTGGCCGCCGATCCTCGGGTCGTCGGCATTGGCGAGTGCGGACTGGACTTCCACTATGATCTCAGTCCACGCGACATCCAGGCCCGGGTGTTCCGCGCCCACATCGCCGCCGCACGCGAGACCGGCCTGCCGCTGGTGGTCCACACCCGGGAGGCCGACGAGGTCATGGGCGAGATTCTGGAGGCGGAGTACGCGGACGGGCCGTTCCGGCTGCTGATGCATTGCTACACCTCCGGCGCTGAGCTGGCGGGGCGCTGCGCAGACCTCGGCGCCTGGTTCTCCGTCTCGGGCATCGCAACGTTCAAGGCCGCCGAGGACGTCCGCGCCGTCATCCGCGACATGCCCGCGGACCGCATCATCGTGGAGACCGATTGCCCCTATCTGGCGCCGATCCCCCACCGCGGTCGCCGCAATGAGCCGGCCTATGTGCCGCACGTGCTGGCCAAGCTGGCCGAGGTCCGCGGCTGGTCCCTGGCCGAGGCCGAGGCGCGTACGACGGAGGCTTTCTTCAACCTCTTCGACCGGATCCCCCGCCCATGAGCGGAACCCTTGAGTTCACGATCCTGGGGTGTGGGTCGTCCGGCGGCGTGCCGCGTGCGGATGGAGATTGGGGGGTCTGTGATCCGGATGAACCCCGGAATTTCCGGATGCGTTGTTCTCTCCTCGCCCGGCGACTGGGGGAGGGGCCACAAACCACAGTGCTGATCGATGCCTCGCCCGAGATGCGGATCCAGACGGCGCGGGCAGGCGTCAAGCGCATGGACGCGGTACTGTTGACCCACGACCACGCTGATCAGGTGCACGGCCTGGACGATGTGCGTGCGTTCTTCATCCATCAGCGCGCGCGCATTCCGTGCTGGATGGATCAGGCCACCCATCAGACGATGATGCGTCGGTTCGGCTACATATTTGAGGGCGAGGGCGGTTATCCGGCGATCTGCAATGCCGAGGATATCCCGGCGCACGGGGTTCCATGGCGCATTGACGGGCCAACCGGCGCAATCCCCGTGGTGACCTTTGACCAGGACCATGGCGGGGTGAGGTCTGTGGGATACCGCTTCGGCGGCGTGGCCTACTCCAGCGACGTGGTTAATCTCGATGATGCGGCCTTCGAGGCGCTGTCGGGTCTCGACGTCTGGATCGTGGATGCCCTGCGCCGCGCCCCGCATCCGACACACGCGCATCTGGAGCGCACGCTGGAATGGATCGCGCGTGCAAAGCCAAAGCGCGCCATCCTCACCAACATGCATATTGATCTCGACTATCGTCAGCTTCTGGCCGAGCTGCCGGACGGCGTGGAGCCGGGCTACGACGGCATGGTTATCCAACATGAGCTTGAGGCCATTAACTCTTGAAGGTTCAACCGCTTAAGCTGGGTTTCCTCGCGTCACGGAACGGCTCCAGCGCGCGTGCAATCTGTGAGGCGATCCAGCGGGGAGAACTGTCGGCAGAGGCGCGTCTGATGGTCAGCAACCGGCGTGACGCCGGCGCACTGGACTGGGCGCTTGCGCAGGGTTTGCCATGCCTGTGGGCGCCGACAGTTGGTGATCCCGACGCCGCCGATGCGCGCCTGTCCGAGGCGATGCGGGCTCACGGCGTTAACCTGATCATCCTGTCGGGTTATCTGCGGCACCTGGGTCCGAAGACGCTCGAGAGTTTCAAGGGGCGTATCCTCAACATTCATCCCGGGCCGCTGCCGGAGTTTGGCGGCGAAGGCATGTACGGCCGCCGGGTGCATGAAGCCGTAATCGACGCCGGCGTGTCGCGTAGCGCGATCGTCATCCACGGCGTCGATGAGGTTTACGACCGTGGGCCGGAACTGACCCGCCGCTGGGTCGATGTGGAGCCGGGCGATACCGTGGACAGTCTGGAGAACCGTGTGACGGCGCTGGAGCCGCTATTCTTTGTGGAAACGCTGAAGCGTTTGTCTGAGGGGGCTTTGGCGTTGGCGTGAGCCTGGGTATGTCGGTAATTTCCGATAATATTCCTTAGGCGCATATCGTATGTAGCGCCCATTTAGTAATGTCGCACCGTGCCATTTAGAGATGTCACCCTCTCTCGCGTTTGCGCGGGAGGCCTCCAGGATGACGTTGCATTTCATGAGCGACAAGGAGTTGTCTCGGCTGGAGATCCTGCGCGATCTTAGCAGCGGACGCCTTACCACCTCAGCAGCGGCGGACCTGCTCGGTCTGGAGCGCCGACAGGTCCAGCGCCTAGCCAAGGCGTATCAAGAAAAAGGCGCGACAGCGCTGATCTCCAATAAGCGTGGCCGTCCGAGCAACCGTCAGGCACCGACTGGCCTCAAGGAACAAGTGCTGGAGCTGATCCGGACGAAGTACACGGACTTCGGCCCGACGCTGGCCGCCGAGAAGCTGCGCGAGGTCCACGGCATCACCATCGGCCGCGAGACGCTGCGGCTGTGGATGCTCGACGCCGGCCTGTGGGCGGATCGCGTGAAGCGCCGCGGCCGGGTCTACCAGCCGCGTTATCGCCGGGAGTGCGTCGGCGAGCTCGTCCAGGTGGACGGCTCGGAGCACTGGTGGTTCGAGGATCGCGGCCCGCAATGCACCCTCCTCGTCTTTATCGATGACGCCACCAGCCGCCTGATGCACTTGCAGTTCGTGCAGTCGGAGTCGACCTTCGCCTACTTCAACGCCACGCAGCGGTATTTGGAGCAGCACGGCAAGCCCGTGGCCTTCTACACCGACAAGCACGCCGTCTTCCGGGTCAACAAGCCCAGTGGCCTGCACGGCGACGGCATGACCCAGTTCGGCCGGGCCTTGAAGGCGCTGAGCATCGAGATCATCTGCGCCAACTCCAGCCAGGCCAAGGGCCGCGTCGAACGGGCCAACAAGACCTTGCAGGACCGCCTGGTGAAGGAGCTTCGGCTCGCCGGCGTCTGCACCATGGACGACGGCAACGCCTTCCTGCCGGCCTTCATGGCCGACTACAACACCCGCTTCGCCAAGGCGCCGTTCAACGACAAAGACCTGCACCGCCCGATGCAGCCGAGGGACCGGCTGGACGAAGCCTTCACCTGGCGCGCCGAGCGGACGCTATCGCAGTCCCTCACCCTCCAGTACGACAACATCCTCTTCATGATCGAGCCGTCGGAGTTCGCCCAGGCCGCGATCGGCCGGCGGGTCGAGGTCGTGGACTTCCCCGACGGTCGGCTGGAGGTCCGCTACAAGGGCCGAAGCATGCCCTACCGGACCTTCGACAAGCTGAGGCGCGTGACGGAGACGGCCGTGCTCGAGAACAAGCGCCTCGGCGGCCTGCTCACACTCATCCGCGAGAGCCAGCAGAGCCAGCCGCCGGGTATGCGGACCAGCAAGGGTCCGAAGCGGCGCGACCAGGCCAAGCACATGTTCAGCGTCGGCTGATCGAGCTCATTGTCGGCTATTCTCCGCCGTCGTAGCTTGGCCCAACTGTTGGGGGGCGAGAGATGTACGGACCGGAAGTCAGCGGCCATTGGACAGGGTTGGTAACGCCAAAGCCCTTCGAGCATCTTCAGCCGGATCAACGATATATAGTGTCGAGCGAGTTCACGGATTTTGATGGTGATATCCATCCCGTGGGGGAGATTTGGCGCTTCAAATCCTATGGATTCAATAAATTCGAAGACGGCCTCTCGTTATTTGTTTCGCTGGATGATCAGCGGGAATGGCACATTCGATTGTCTTGGAAGCCAGAGCACCAAGGCGCGATCATCGACAATTTGAAGAATTACGTTCGCTCAGCTTCATAACGAAGCGAATGTTGGCCACGACGCCTCTACGTGCCTCGCGCGCCTGACGGCGCACTCGGAAAACAAAGGACTCAGCTTCAGCGGCGGTGCGGAGGGTAGCGGTCGGGCTCTGCGCGGTTGGAGGGCTCCGCGCCCGCCCGCCGCCCCGACACCAGCGTCTGTGCCATCTCTAACGGTGACAGAAAGTGTCTTCTCCAACAGGCGCATATCGTATGTGGGCTGACCTAATGCCCTACGGCCTGTTCTGATTCACCCCTGTGACCGGAGCGCAATCAAGGACCGCGCGAGATTGGTCCGCGCCTTTGCCTCGAACATCTCGTGCCCCCAATCGGAGATATAGAGCCGATCGCGCGCGAGAAATCGCTCAAGAATGGACGCGCGGCCCAGACGAAAAGCCTCCAGAGGCACGTGTTGATACTCGTGGCGAACCCCCGCCTCATAGGCGTCGAAGGCCGCTTCGCTCGCGCCGAGGATCGAAAGATCAAGGTCCAGAAAGATGCGACAGTCTTCAGCATCGTCTTCAGTGAGCCCGTCAGGCACGACGTGACGCTCGGTGGCTTCGATCAGTCGGATGGCACGCGAACAGGTTTCTGAGGGTATCGCCCCGCGGAGCAGACGCGCAGCAAGGTCGGCGCTCTGCCTCTCGTTGTCGGTTCGCGTTGGATCATAGATCGCGTCGTGGAAAACGATGGCGCACTCGACGGCGAGCGGATCACGCAGGCGGTCGCGGAGTGTAGCGAACAGCGTCAGCAATGCCTGCGGATGGCTCCAGGCGTGATACCCGCGTTTGGCACCATCGTGCAGCCGTCGAGCTTGCTCAAGGATTTCCGGTGGCAGCATGCTTCCTGGGCCTCATGCTCATTGTCGGGACAATTGTGTTCATCCGAAGGGGCGTGGCAATTGGAAACCTGATTCTAGCTCACGCACTTGTGCCGAGACCGATCCGTCGCCAACTCTTACTGTGACGCCGTTCCTGGAGCCTTGCCGATGCGTATCCTCGCCCTTTCCGCCGCAGCCCTGCTTGCCAGCGCCACCGCTGCCCTCGCAGCGCCTGTCTCGGTCACCGTCGCCGTCGCGCCGGAGCTTCAGAAGACCTTCGAGAAGACCTATGGCGTGCGCGAGGCCGAGCGGCTGACCGCCGATCTGCAGTCCTCTGTAGAGAAGACCCTGGCCCGCAGCGGCGCCCATGACGGCGCGCGGATCGAGTTGGTGCTGACGGACGTCAAGCCGAACCGGCCCACCTTCAAGCAGCTCAGCGACAAGCCAGGTCTCTCGATGCAAAGCTTTGGGATCGGCGGTGCAGCGATCAAGGGCAGGATTGTCGCCGCCGACGGCAGCGAGAAGCCCCTCTCCTATCGCTGGTACGAAAGCGATATCCGTCAGGCCTCATATAACTGGATCTGGTCGGATGCCGAGTGGACCTTTGACCGCTTCGCCCGGAAGCTGGCCCGGGACGCCGAGATCGCCCAGCGCTAACGCGGCTTGCACAGGCGTGCGGAGCGCGGTCTGATCGGCCTACGCCGCGCCAGCCCCTTGAGTCTCCATGCCCCGCCCTGCTCCGTCCGCCGATCTTCCGCCTATGGCGCGTCTGCTGGCGATCATGGCGCGCCTGCGCGACCGGGATGATGGCTGCCCCTGGGATCTGGAACAGACCTTCGCGACCATCGCGCCCTACACGGTCGAAGAGGCCTACGAGGTGGCCGACGCTGTTGAGCGTAATGACCTGGCCGACCTGAAGGACGAGCTGGGCGACCTGTTGTTGCAGGTGGTGTTTCACGCCCGCATGGCTGAAGAAAACGGCGCCTTCGACTTCGACGACGTGGCCCGCGCCATCAACGACAAGATGGTGCGTCGGCATCCCCACGTCTTCGCCGACGAGACCTACGCCTCGCTGTCGGATCAGAAGGCGGGCTGGGAAACCCTGAAGGCGGCCGAACGCGCCGGCAAGGCCACCGGACCGGCCGGGTTGCTCGACGATGTGCCAGTCGGCCTGCCCGGCCTGACCCGTGCCGTGAAGCTCTCGAAACGCGCGGCATCGGTCGGCTTTGTCTGGCCCACGGTCCAGGACGTGGTCGCCAAGCTGCACGAAGAGGTGGGCGAATTGCTTGTCGAGGTGGAAGCCGGTGACATGGCCAAGGCCCGCGATGAACTTGGCGACGTGCTGTTTGTGGCTGCCAATCTCGCCCGCAGCCTGGATATCGACCCGGAAGATGCGGTGCGCTCCACAAACGCCAAGTTCGTACGGCGCTTTCAGTATGTGGAAGCGCGGCTGGCGGAGCGGGGCCGGACGCCGGATCAGTCGGATCTCTCCGAGATGGACGCGCTCTGGGATCAAGCGAAAGCGGCCGAGCGGGTCTAGCCGCACGGTAACATGCCATCACGGCAGGTGTGGATCAGTGCGCGCGCATCTCCGCACGCGGATACATTTGTTCAAACTGGCCCATGGCCTGGGGTGACAGGCTGACCGCCAGCCGAACTGATCCGTCCTTGCCGTCCACGCGATCCAGAACCCGGCCATTGCGGTAGAGCCAGGCGATCGCAGCCCCCTCACCCACCGGGGCGTAGATGTCGATGGGCGGCGCCTCATCGACCAGCCCCGCCACGACGGCCAGCAGCGCGTCACACCCCTGCCCGGTGACGGCGGACACCAGCACCGCGGCTGGATTGGCCCGGCGCGCGTCATGGGCCAGATCCGCCTGCCGGTCGGCGGGAACCAGATCGGCCTTGTTCCACACCTCCAGGATGGCGCGGGCATCCATGTCGACGCCGAGACGGCCCAGTACGGTGCGTACGTCCTGCGCCTGGGCGGCGCTCTCCTCGCTGGCGATATCGCGGACATGCAGAACCACGTCTGCCTCCCTCACCTCTTCGAGCGTGGCGCGGAACGCCTCCACCAGTTCGTGCGGCAGGTCGGAAATGAAGCCCACGGTGTCTGACAGGATGGCGGGGCGACCATCCGGCAGTTTCAGGGTGCGCAGGGTGGGGTCGAGGGTGGCGAAGAGCATGTCCTCGGCCACGACGTGGGCGTCCGTCAGGCGGTTGAAAAGGGTGGATTTGCCAGCGTTGGTATAGCCCACCAGCGCCACCGTCGGGAACGGAACCCGCTTGCGCGCCGAACGCTGCAGGGTGCGGGTGCGCCGCACCTCCACCAGTTCCAGCTTCAGCTTCAGCTTGCGGATCTTCTCGGCGATCAGGCGACGGTCGGTTTCGATCTGGGTTTCGCCCGGGCCGCCCATGACCCCGAAACCGCCGCGCTGGCGTTCCAGGTGGGTCCAGGTGCGCACCAGTCGTGATTTCTCGTAGCTCAGCCGCGCCAGTTCCACCTGCAGGCGGCCTTCACGGGTGCGCGCGCGGCGGGCGAAGATCTCGAGGATCAGGCCCGTGCGGTCCATCACCTTGGCCTGCCAGGCCTTTTCAAGATTGCGCTGCTGTACGGGCGACAGGGCGTCGTCGATGATCACGACGTCGCAGTCGAGGTCCTCGACGAGGGCGGCGATCTCCTCGACCTTGCCTTTGCCGAACAGGGTGGCCGGGGTCAGCTTGCGCAGGTTGACGGCCAGGGTCTCGCGGACCTCCAGGTCAAGCGCCAGGGCCAGGCCCGCGGCTTCTTCCAGCCGTGCCGCCGGCAGGCGCGCGTCTCCGCGCCCCTCCCGATCAGGATGGATGACGAGGGCGCCCTGGACGGGCGCCTCACGATCTACAGATTTTGAAGTGCTCAATCGACCTCGTCGTCCGCCGGCTCGTACAGCTGCACGGGTTGCGACGGCATGATGGTGGAGATGGCGTGCTTGTAGACCAGTTGCGACTGGCCGTCCCGGCGAAGCAGGACGCAGAAATTGTCGAACCAGCTGACCACGCCCTGAAGCTTGACGCCGTTCACCAGGAAAATGGTCAGGGGGGTCTTGGTCTTGCGCACGCTGTTGAGGAACGTGTCCTGCAGGTTCTGCTTTTTCTCGCTCATTGGCTTTCCGCCTCTTTTTTTGATCGGGCGGCAAATCCGCCCACACACAAGTTCACGCTATGCCGCAATTTGCGACGGTTGCAATCGCTCGCGGTCGTTCAGACCGCAGTTGCCTTCGCATGCTCGATATAGAGCGCCCGCAGCCTCGCCGCCACTGGTCCGGGCTTTCCCGAGCCGATGGGCTTGCCGTCCATCAACACGACAGGCAGCACCAGGGTTCCCGCGCCGGTGATGAAGGCTTCCTGCGCGTCGAGCGCTTCCTGTGGCGTGAACGGGCGCTCCTCGACCTTCAGTCCGGCCTGGCGCGCCACATCCAGCAACGACAGCCGAGTCACGCCCCGCAGGATATTGGCGTTGGTGTCACGCGTACGAAGGGCGCCGTCGCGATCCACGATCCAGGCGTTGGAGGACGCGCCCTCCGTGACCAGACCCAGGTCATCCACGAACCAGGCCTCGACCGCGCCGACCTCGCGGGCCTTCTGTTTGGCCATGGCGTTTGGAAGCAGGCCGACGGTCTTGATGTCGCACCGACCCCAGCGGTTCTCCGGCGTTGTGACGACGGCGACGCCCTTGCGGGCCCGCGCCTCCGAGGCTTCTCGATCCACGCGGCTGACCGTGATGACTATGGCCGGCGGCGTATCGGCGGCCGGGAAAGCGTGATCGCGCGTGGCGACACCGCGGCTGACCTGGAGATAGACCAGGCCTTCGCTCACCCGGTTACGGCGGACGGTTTCCTTCAGCACGACGGTGAGCGCCTTGCGGCTCATCGGCATGGGGATCCGCAACTCGCCGAGGCTTCGTTCCAGGCGGGCAAAATGCCCTTCCGGATCGCTCAGCTTGCCGCCAAACAGCGCCCAGACCTCATAGACAGCGTCGGCGAACTGGTAGCCGCGATCCTCGATATGCACGACGGCGTCGGTCTTCGCCACGAAACGGCCGTTCACATAGGCGATGCGTGACACGCTCAGTTCTCCTCGACATCCAGGCCGCGGCCGCCCGACAGACCCAGGGATTTCAGTTTGCGATGCAGGGCCGAGCGCTCCATCCCGATGAAGCCGGCGGTCCGGGAGATATTGCCCGAGAACCGCAGCATCTGGGCGGTGAGATAGTCGCGTTCAAACACCTCCCGGGCCTCCCGCAGAGGTAGCGCGATGATCCTCTCGGCCCCGAGCGAGGACGAACTGTCCTGCACCGAGGCTTCCGGAGGCAGCATGTCGGCCGTGATCGGATCCAGCGGTGAGCCGGACGCCAGGATCAGCATCCGCTCCACATTGTTCCGCAATTGACGCAGGTTTCCCGGCCAGGCCCGGACCTGCAGCATGGCCAGCGCATCATCCGACAGGCGACGGCGCGGCATTCCGGAGGCTTCGCATATCCGGTCGATGAAGTTTTCGATCAGTTCCGGGATGTCCTCGCGGCGTTCGCTGAGCCCGGGCACATTGACGGGGACGACGTTCAGCCGATGGAACAGGTCTTCACGGAACCGTCCCGCCGCAATCTCGGCGCGCAGGTCTTTCGAGGTGGACGAGATCACCCGCACATCCACCTGAACGTCGGCATCGCCACCGACCCGGCGAAACCGCTGCTCGACCAGAACCCGCAGGATCCGGCCCTGCGTCTCGCGTGGCATATCGGCGGCTTCGTCCAGATAGAGTGTGCCCCCGTGGGCGCGTTCGAAAACCCCGATCTTGGCCGTGCGACTGGCCGTGCCTTCCTCGCCGAACAACTCAACATCCATTCGCTCGGGGGTCATCCCGGCGGCGCTGATGGGCACGAATTCATTGCGCGAACGCGGGCTGGCTCCATGGATCAGGCGGGCGACGGTTTCCTTGCCTGAACCCGCCGGACCGGAGATCAGGACACGGCTGTTGGCGCTGGCCAGCTTTCCGATCATCTGGCGCAATTGCTGTGAAGCCACCGAGCGGCCGATCAGCCCCTCTGGCGTGATCGCCTGGGTGCGCAGGCGGCGATTCTCACGGCGCAGGCTGGTGGTCTCCAGGGCGCGCTCCACCACGAGCAAAAGCCGGTCCGACTTGAATGGCTTTTCCAGAAATTCATAGGCGCCCCGCTTGATGGCGCTGACGGCGGTCTCGATGTTGCCGTGACCTGAAATCATGATCACCGGGAGGTCGGCGTCCAGCGCACGGACAAGGTCAAGCAGTTCAAGGCCGTCAATACCGCCGCCTGCCATCCAGATGTCCAGGATCAGCAACGACGGCTTGCGGGCGCGAATGGCGGCCAGCGCACTCTCGGAGTCGCTCGCCGTTCGGACATCATAGCCCTCGTCGGTCAGGATTCCCGCGACGAGGTCACGAATATCCGCTTCGTCGTCGACTACCAGAACGTCAGCCGCCATCAGGAGTTCCTCATCATGCGGATACGGTCCGCGGCGTGTTTTCGATGCGTACAGATCGGGTAGACGGCAATCTAAGGATCGCCAAAGCGCCCTGCCCCGTACGCGCGTCAGTCAGTTCGAGATCGCCGCCGTGGTCCTCAAGGATGCGCTTGACGATCGCCAGACCCAGGCCCGTGCCCTTTTCCCGGGTGGTGACGTAGGGCTCGGTCAATCGGTCCCTGTCCCTGGCCGGCAGGCCCACACCGTTGTCCTCTACCTCGATGACGACGGCGTCATCATCGACGAGCAGTCGCGCCGTGATGCGGCCCTTGAGGTGCGAGGATCCCGTGCGGCGGGCCTCGACGGCTTCGGCGGCGTTCTTGAGCACATTGGTCAGAGCCTGACCGATCATTCGCCCGTCTATGAACAATGATACTTCCGGCGCCGGTTCCTGCAGTTCCACGGTGAGGTCCGGGCTGGCCACACGTTGGGCGAAGACCGCGGCGCGCAGCATCTCTGTAGCGTCCAGCCGCTCGAACCGCGGCGCCGGCATCCGGGCGAAGGACGAGAATTCATCCACCATTCTTCCGATATCGCCTACCTGCCGGACGATGGTGTCCGTGCAACGGTCGAAGGTTTCCAGATCCGCAGGGGCGATGTTCTGTCGGAACTTGCGCCGCAGCCGCTCGGCCGAGAGCTGGATGGGGGTCAGCGGATTCTTGATCTCGTGGGCGATCCTTCGGGCCACGTCACGCCAGGCCGCGTTGCGCTGGGCGGCGACCAGGCGGGTCACGTCATCGAAGGTCAACACCAGCCCCCCCTCGCTCTGGCTGGCGCGCACCCGCAGCCGTCGGGAGTCCCGCCCGCGCGCGACGTCGATCTCCTCTTCGGCCTCGCCAGATCGGCCAGCGGCGGCTAGATCGGCGAATTCCGGCACCGCTTCAGCCAGCCGACGGCCGCGACCATGATCACCCGGCAGCGCCAGCAGTACCGCCGCCTGTCGGTTGGCCACAGAGATCCGACCGTCCGGATCCAGACCAATCACGCCTGCGCTGACCTCCGCCAGCACCGTCTCGATGAACTGGCGCCGCTCCTCGGCTTCCTCACCGGCCCGACGCAATGCCTCCTGTTGCACCTGAAGATCATGGGTCATACTATTGAAAGCGCGTGACAATACCGCAATCTCGTCGGGGTCGGCATCGGCATCCACCCGCGCACTGAGATCACCCTTGGCCACACGGCCAGCCGCCTGTACCAGCCGCGCTACGGGTGCAGATATCGTCGCTGCAGCGCCCAGACCCAGCCAGACGGCTCCCACCAACAGCAGCAGCGCTGTCTCGATGTAGCTGACGGTGAAGATCATCTGGATCTTCTTCCGGTTCTGGGCAATGTCCCGATACGAGATCAGAGACCCCTCCGCGTCGCGAAGACGCGAGGTGATGCCTGGCTGAAGCGGCCTCGAGACGTAGAGATAGACGTCCGAGAATGCGATCAGGCGATAGAGCCCGCGCATGACGTCCGATCCCGGCGGATTGACGATGAACAGATCGCCCTTGTCGGCCCCGCTGAACGCCTCGGGTGGAGGCGCCAGGAAGGGCGGCGCGCCGGCGCTATCGGCCCGGGTGACGATCTGACCCTTGCCATTGATCAGATAGGCCGCCGGAAAGCCATGATACGAGGCCAGCGCCGAAAGGTAGTCGCTCGCGGCTTCGGGCTTAGCCTGCAGCGCCCCGGCCTCTCGATTGAGGTCCGTGGCCATGCCCTCGGTCACGTGATCGAAGATGTAGCTGGTTTGCTCGGCGACGTAGGACCGGAACACCGTAGCCGAGTTCTCGACAACCGTCTGAACCCGCTCGCTGAACAGTTTTTCCACGCCCTGATTGACGACAGCGCCATAGAACACCGCGATGACCAGGGCCGGAACCAGGGCCGCGGCGGCAAACAACTGCACGAACCGGAGGTGAAGCCGGGCGCCGGCGTCATCGGAACGGACGCGAATGAGCGCCACGATCCGCAGGGCCATGACGGTCATCAGGCCCAGGATCAGAACCATGTTCAGAACCAGCACCGCCAGGATCACGCGGCTGATCGGTCCGACCGGTCCCTCCGTGGGAGGGTAGGCTGCCAGGACAATGGCCAGGCTGGTCAGCGCGGCCGCCACGCCGTAGCCGATCCCAAGCACCAGCCGGGACTGCAGCATGGTCCAGATCCGACCCAGGGCCGGGTGATTCAGGACAAGATGGGCAAGGGGCGCCATTGACTCGAGTCTAGGCCCCTGTGGTTCGGAATCAACAACTATGTGGCTGGATTACACATCCAACGGGTGTGGTTTCAGCGACGTCCCCGGGCCATCTCGACTCCAAGATCCTGGATCTTCTTGCGCAGGGTGTTGCGGTTAAGGCCGAGGATTTCTGCAGCCCGGACCTGGTTGCCACGTGTCGCCGTCAAGGTCAGCTGGATGAGAGGCCGCTCCATCTCCTCCAGAACCCGGTCGTAAAGCCCGATCGGGGGGATACCGTCCGGCTGATCGGCGAAATAGGAAGCCAGTTTCTGCTCCACCAGCTGGGAGAGGGTCGCCGGTCCGTCCTGGCCGTGGATCACCGGTTGCTGGTCGGCCAGCTCCTTCTCGATGATCCGCGCCGTGATGAGTTCCTCGCCATAAAGCGCACAGACCCGTCGCACCAGGTTCTCGAGTTCACGGACATTCCCCGGCCAGTTGTGGCGCTTCAGCCGGTCGAGCGCACCGGCGTCGATCGTCTTGGCCGGCAGGCCTTCACGATTGGCGCGAAGCAGGAAGGCGCGCGCCAGATCCGGAATATCCTCTGAGCGATCCCTGAGCGGTGGAATACGCAGGGGCGCCACATTCAGACGGAAGAACAGGTCCTCCCGGAACAGGCCCTGCTGGATCAACGCGCGCAGATCCCGGTTCGTGGCCGCAATGATCCGCACATTCGGCCGGCGACCCGTCTTGGGATTTACCGTTGGCTCCGACCCGTCGATGACCCGCAACAGACGGGTCTGGGCGTCGAGCGGCATGTCTCCGATCTCGTCCAGGAACAGGGTGCCGCCGTCCGCATCGACCAGTTTGCCCTGGTCGGTTTCATCCTTGCCGAACAATTCCGTCTCGACCCGCTCGCGTGGCGTGGCCGCGAGGTTGATCACCACGAACTTGCCGTCGCGGCGGCGACCCATGTCATGCAGCGCGCGCGCCACCAGTTCCTTGCCGGTGCCGGACTCGCCGGTGAT
>CAIVVM010000029.1 GCA_903909375.1 uncultured Alphaproteobacteria bacterium | reverse complement strand
TGCCGATCCAGCGAGAACTTGTAGAACAGTGCACCTTGATCGACTTGCCGGTCACCCATCATGCGACACGCTCCAGGTCTGCATACCTGAATGGAATCAGTGTTCTAGCACCTAGGCAAGGCGGAGTTTTTCAACAGAATCAGTCAAAAGCGGCAGTTCGCACCAAAGCCGCATTGCGCGAACTTGGACCGGAAACCAAACTGCCGGCGGGCCAAAGGATCCTCGCCAGGGTGACTTGAAATTCCGCCAGCCGTCAGCGCGACAGGATCGTCACCACACAGGCGGCCTCTTCCACGCCCCAGAGTCCGCCGCCGTTCTCTGCGATTGCGACATTGGGAGTTGGAACCTGACGTGCACCAGCATCGCCGCGCAGCTGACTTACCAGTTCTTGGATCTGGCCCAGGCCGGTGGCGCCGATCGGGTGGCCTTTGCTTTCCAGACCGCCGGACGGATTGACCGGAATGCGGCCGCCCAAGGCCGTCTCGCCGCGCAGCGCCGCCGCGCCGCCTTCGCCAAAGGGAACGAGGCCCAGGTTCTCCACCTGGATCACCTCGCCTACCGCCGTGGCGTCGTGCACCTCGGCGACGCCGACGTCCTCCGGTCCTGCGCCCGCGGCCTCGTAGGCCTTGAGGGCGGTGATGCGGCCCAGGTGCCGGGACAGGTCGTCAGGCACCCGGTTGATCGATGAGCCGAGGACGCAGGCCCTGATCCGGATTGCCCGCGCCGCGGCGCCCAGCCGACGCAGGCCCCGCTCGGTGCAGACCACGGCCGCCGCGGCGCCATCCGAGATCGGCGCGCACATGGGCAGCGTCAGGGGCCAGACAATGCCGCGGGCCGCCAGCACCTCGTCCACCGAAAACGCCTGGCGGAACTGCGCGCGGGGATTGGCGACCGAGTGGCCGTGGTTCTTGGCCGAGACCGCGGCGAACTCCCGGGGGGTAGAGCCATACAATCTCATGTGCTGGCGCGCGAAGGCCGCATAGACGTCCATGAACACGCTGCGCCGCGCGGCTGGAGGGGGCAGTTCCGCCTCGTCCATGCCGCCCAGCGCCAGCAGGCCGATCCGGTTGGCGTCCGGGTCGGCCACGTCCCAGCCCGCATCGAACAGGGCGAAGGACCGTGCGCGGTCCGGGTGGGACATCTTCTCCGCGCCCACGGCAAGCACGATGTCGGCGCCGCCGGCCTTCAGGTGGTTGATCGCGCCATGCAGGGCGGTGGAGGCGCTGGCGCAGGCGTTCTCCACGTTGATGATCGGGACGCCTTCGAAACCCATGGGCCGCAGCGCCACCTGGCCGCGGATCATGTGCTGGCCTTCGAGGGTGCCCTGTCCGGTATTGGCGAACCAGACGCCCTCGATGGCGGGGATTTCGCAGCCCGCATCGGCCAGGGCCTCGCGGAGCGCCGCGCCCGCGAGGTCGCGCACACTGAGATCCGGTTGCTCGCCGAAGGCGGTCATCCCGACGCCGGTGATGAAGACATCCATGGCCGGGCCTAGAGCACCTTGTCGAGGGCGTAGAAGGCGGCCCACAGGTCCGGCATCGGATCGCGGGTCTGCACGATCGTGGGCAGGTCGAAGCCGACGTAGACCGGGTCGTTCGGATGACGCGCGCCGCGGCCGGACTGGCTGCCGGGGCCGCGTTTCTCGAGGCCGGCGAACTGGTCCATGATCGCGCGCATGTCCTTGGTGCGGACCAGGCGATCCATGTCGGAGGCCGTCGAGCGGCAGAGGATGCGCCACTCCCCTCCCCGCTTCTCGAAGATGTCGATGTAGCGGCCCTGGTGCCAGTAATCGAGGAAGCCATCGCCTTCCGGATTGCGTAGGCGGTGCACCACCGACCACTGGGACTCGCAGAAGGCCCTGTCGCCCTTCAGGTCGATGACCGTGTTGGTGATCGCGTGGATGCTGGCCTCGATCTTCCGCAGCACGGGGATCACGTAGTCGCAAAACTCGTGCGCATTGCCACCGAAGAAGCCGTGGTCGTCGTGTCCGTCGGGCCAGTAGCAGGCCTTGAAGGCCTCCAGGTCGCAGCGGTCGGCGGCCCGGCAGTAGCGATGGATGATGTTGCGGATCGCCTCGCGGTCCGAAAGCTCCTCCAGCTTGCGTTCGAGGTCGGCCAGGCGGGCTTCGACGTCCTTGGTCATAATGATCTCCGCAGATTCAGGTTCGGGGCGAGGCAATGACGCGGTTTGCGAGCCGCCCGATGCCGACAATCTCGAGTTCGACGACATCACCGCTTTCCAGCAACCGGTCCTGCTCGAGGCCGCAGCCTCCGCCGACAGTGCCCGAGGCCAGGATCTCGCCCGGATGCAAGGTTTCGCTGGTGCTGATGAAGCTGATCAGGTCCTCGAACGAATAGGTCATGCTGCTGGAGTGACCCTCTGAACGGACTTCGCCGTTCACCCGGACGATCATGGCCGCGTTGTAGGGATCGAACTCGTCGGCGGTGACGATACAGGGCCCGAGCGCATTGGCGTTGTCGAAGTCCTTGGACTTCGAGGGGCCGAGCCCACTCTGCATCTCGAAGCCCTGGGTGTCGCGGGCGCTGAAGTCGTTGAAGATGGTGAAACCGAAGATGTGCGAGGCGGCGTCCGCGTGGGCGATGTCCACGCCCCGGCGTCCAATCACGCAGCCCATCTCCAGCTCGTAGTCCATGACCTGGGAGTAGGCCGGCCAGGTGACGACAGTGTCCGGCCCTGTCACGGCAAAGCGGTTCGCCTTGTAGTAGATCGGGCGCGCCTTGAAGACCGTGGCCATGTCCTTGTGCCGCTGGGCGGGCTCGTTGGCGCCGGTGCGGCGCATAACTGCCTCGGCGGAGCCGGTGAGGTGGCCTTCGAAGCACATGCAGTCGCGCAGCTGCACCGGCCGCGGCAGCGGGGCCAGCAGGCGGACATCACCGCGCGCAAGGACCGCCGCCTCAGACGCCGCCGAGACCAGGGCGCGGGCCCGCTCCAGGCCCGCCCCTTCCGTCTCGATCAGGGTCTGCATCGACGCCAGGTCCGGATGCGGCGCGCCGTGCGCCAACACCTGGGCCTGCTGCAGGTCCAGCACCTGAGCCTCGCTGATCAGCGCGCCGAGACGCGCCTCCCCGTCGCCACTCAGAGTGAAGGTGACAAGCTTCATGGTCGGCCCCGCTAGAACTCGTAGCCGACCCGGACGCCATAGGTGCGCGGCTCGGCCCAGATGTTGCGCTGGGCGTTGCCCGTGGAGTTCAGGGCCTGTCGCCGGTAGCGCTCATCCGTGAGATTGCGGCCCCAGACGCCAACCGTCCAGCTGTCGACCTTGTAGGAGGCCGAGGCGTCGACCAGCCCGAGCGAGCCTTCGCTGGAGTTGATGTCGATGGTGTTATTGTCGCTTTCGAAGAAGATCTTGCTGCGCCAGGCGTAGGACAGCCGCGCCGTCAGATGGCCCGGTCCAATGTCCCGGTCGTAGTTGGCGGCCAGGCTGATGGTGTTCTTGGGCGCGCGCGGCATCCGGTTGCCGCTGAAGTCCTGGCCGGGCCGGAACACGTACTTGTCGAAGTGGGCGTCCAGATAGGCATAGGAAAAGTCGATCGAAACTGCGTCGCTGAGGATCGCCTGGCCCTCGACCTCCAGCCCGTCGATCTTACTGTTCGCCGCATTGCCAATAACGATCAGGGAGGCGATGGGCGGCGGAGCCGGCACAAGCCGCAGGAGTTGAAGATCCTTGTAGTCGATGTGGAACGCCGCAGCGTTCAGACGAAGCCGGCGGTCGAACAGTGTCGACTTGATCCCGACTTCATAGGACTGGGCGTCCTCAGGCGATGCCACCTGGTCGGCCGTGAGCGCGCTCGTGGCGAAGAATTGGAAGGCGCCGACCTTGTATCCGCTCGACCACGTCGCATAGGCCATGATGTCCGGCGTGAACTTGTAGCTGACGCTCACCGACGGATCGAAGGAGTTCCAGCTGCGGGATACGTCCCGAACGAAGGGGACGACGCCGATCTTCACCGGCGCGGAGTTTCGCGAGTCGTAGAGGACGTCCTTGTCGTCCTCGCTATAACGGGCGCCCACGGTGGTCGAGAGCTTGTCCGTGAAGTTCCAGGTGAACTGGCCGAACAGGGCCGCGCTCTTGGATACGGCCTTAACGTGGAACCGCCAGGTTGTCGGCCCCCCGCTGATCAGCCGCAGGAACGCGGCGGGTCCGAAGACCAGGCTATCGTTCCGATCATCGACCTCGCGGCCGTAGTAGGCGCCCACCAGCCAGTTGGCCTTCTCGCCGGAATAGCTCGCACGGAATTCCTGAGACACCTGCTCGGCGTCGTCGGTCACCGGGTTCACATAGAAGTCCAGCGAGGTCGCGTCGATGTCGTTTACCTCATCGATCTTCAGCTTCCGGGCGGCCGTGATCGACGTCAGCGTGACCTTGCCCAGGTCCCAGTCCGCGGTCACCGACGCGCCGTACATCTTCTTCTTGAGGAAGATGTCCGAGGTGTCGCTGTAGGGCCGGTAGGGGTCGTTCGTCGCCGCTGGCAGCGTGAATCCCGGCGACAGCGCGCCCGGACCGAGGTTCCTGCCGAGGGGGTCGCTGACCAGGATCAGCGGCGGGCCATCCATGTGGGTGTAGTCGGCGGCCAGCTTCACCGTCAGGTCCTCGGAGACCATCCAGTTCAGCTTTCCGCGAAGGCTGATGGAATCCTCGCTGCCGCCGCGAACGCCAGTGTTGACGCCGGCCTGCGAGCGGGTCGGCTGGTAGCCGTCGCGGTAGTTGTAGGAAGCGCTGACCAGGCCCAGAAGTTTGTCCGGAACGATCGGGCCCGAGACACTGCCTGACAAGGAATAGAGCGTGTCGCCGGAGATGTCGGACGCGCCAATCCCCGCCTCGGCCCGTCCCTGGGCCGTGTTGGTCGGCTCACGAGTGACGATGGAGATCGCGCCGCCGATGGTGTTGCGGCCATAGAGTGTGCCCTGCGGCCCCTTCAGGACCTCAACGCGCGCCAGATCAGCGAGATCGACCATCAGTCCGCCGAAGCGGCCCTGGTAGACGCCGTCGATGAACACCCCGACCGAGGGGTCGCTGCCGCCGTCATAGGATCGGGTGCCGATCCCGCGGACATAGATCAGCGGCCGCGAGCGGTCAGGAGCCTCGAAGTAGACGCCCGGCGCTACCCGCGAGATATTGCCGAGATCGGAGTAGCCTGCCGCCGCCAGCTTCTCGCCGGTGTAGGCGCTCACAGAGAGCGGCACTTCCTGCAGCGACTCCGAGCGTTTTCGGGCGGTGACGACCAGTTCCTCGAGGGTTCCAGTGTCCGCGTCTGCCGCCAGGACGACCGAGGGCGCCAGGCCCGCGAAGGCCGCGCCCACGGCGCTCCCCAGCAGGAACGCGCGATAACGAAGGCTACGACTTCCCAATTTGGCCAATTTGACCTCCCCCTGATCTGGACTGCTTTCAACGAGCAGGCTCTGATGGTACGAAAGACGGTACATAATTACCAACAAGGGGTCAATGGCGATGCCGAGCGAAGAAATCCGGGCGTTCAACCAACAGGCCAGGACGGCGCTGAAGGCGACATTCAACGCCGACTACGACCCCGTCGCCTTCCGTGAGGCCCGGGCGGCGCCTGCCGTCCTCGAAGCCGATTCTACCCATGTCGTCGTGGGACATGGCCGGCTGGAATACCGGCCATCCAGGGGACGAAGACGCATCGTGGTCTACGTGGCCGGGGGCGGTTTCTGCTTTGACGCCAGCGACAGTCACCGGGCCCTCGTCGACGAGATCTCAGCGGCGGTCGACGCTGACGCCTGCCTGATCCGCTATCGGCTCGCGCCGGAGCATCCTTTCCCGGCGGCCTTCGACGACGTAGCCGCAGCGTTGGAGCAAGTCATCGAAGCGCATGGCGCGGAGAACGTCGCGGTGGCCGGCGATTCGGCCGGCGCGGGTCTGGTGCTGTCGTCGGTTATGGCCCGGCTCGCCGCGGGCAAGCCGGCGCCCCGACGCCTGGTGTTCCTGTCAGCCCTCACCGACATGGCCATGACCGGACACTCTCACGTGTCCAACGCCGAGGCCGATCCACTGTTCGGCCCGCAGGCCATCATCCACAAGGCGCTTCACTATCTGCAGGGCCACAATCCGACGGACCCGGCCGCATCGCCATTCTGGGGCGACCCTGCCGGCCTGCCGCCTTCGCTGTTCGTAGTCGGAAGCAACGAAGTGATGCGCGACGACTCGGTGCGTTTTGTCGACAAGGCCAAAGCCGTCGGCGTCGACGCCAGGCTGTCGATCTACGAGGAGGCGCCCCACACCTTCCCGCTGCTGGCGCGATTCCCCGAGTCTGAGTCCGCGATTGCGGAGATCATCGCTTTTGTCGGGGAAGGCTGGACCTAGGGCTGCGGCGACTGCGGGACGAAAAGACCATTGAGGAACAGCTCGTAGAGTTCCGAGAACCCGTCGCTGAAGCTGATCCCCGCGTTCTCCAGGAAATTGGGTTCGTTCAGGCGGCCGACCGCGGCCAGGAATACTTCGGCGACGAGGGCCGTGTGCAGCCGCCGGAACCGGCCGCGTCGCTGCCCGTCCTCGACGATGTCGCGTAACACCTTGGTCCGTTCGCGCTGGTGGGATTCCAACAAGGCCAGGGCCGGCCTGTAACTCTGCATGTCCTCCAGGAACCTGCGGCTCGCCGCCTGCGACTGGCTCACGCCGGGATCGAGATAGGCAATGATCCGCTTCTCGGGATCGTCATGCTGCAGGGCGCCTTGCCAACCCAGATGACGGATTCGCTCCAGCCAGCCCTCCACGACCAACAGGAACAGCTCCTGCTTGCTCGAGGCCAGTTCATAGAGGGTCCGCTTCGAGCACTTCAGGCGCGCGGCCAACTCGTCGACAGTGACATTGCGAAACCCTTCCTCGAGGAAAAGCCGCTCAAGTGCGTCGATGAGATCGCGGTGACGTTCGCTCACTGCCGTCGGGCGCTCCTGCCGATCGAGGCGCATATCGCGCTTTGCTCCCCTGGGTCCTTGTCCACCTTGCCATAGCTCGCGCGTCGCGCGCCGCCAATCTGTCCCGCGAGTCCTTTACAGGTACGAACGTACCTTATAAATTACCCGCAACGAGAAATGGACTTGGGTTGGGGATGGATACGGTTACGGCAGGTCCAACATCGGCAAGCCTTCTGATCGGTGCGATCCGGCGCCACGGTGCGCGCACGGCCCTGGTCGTCGGCGAGCAGACCCTCACCTACGCCGACCTTGATGTCCTGTCGGATCGCCTGGCGGGTTACCTGAGCCGCCAGGGATTGGGCCGAGGCGCCCGTATCGCCCTTCACCTGCGAAATTCGTCCGAGTACGTGGTCGCCGAGCTGGCCATCCTGAAGCTGGCTGCCGTCCGGATTCCGCTCAACGAACTCATGGGCCGACCGGAACTCGCCTATTGCCTCCGGCACGCCGACGCCCAGGTTCTAATCGCTCACGCCGGACTGCCGCAGCCCGAGGCGATCAACAATTCGCCTGCAGTGCTGCGCATCAGCGTTCCGGACGACATGCCCGCCCGCCCCGGCGAAATCGCCTGGAACGAGGCGATCTTTGCGGCCCCGCTCGAAGCCCTCATCGTCGCCGCGCCGGACGACACGGCGATCCTGGCCTACACCGGCGGCACGACCGGCCATCCCAAGGGTGTCAGGCATGTCTATGGCCGCATGGCGATCAACCTGCTGGCGCACGTGGTCTGCGGCGATGTCCGCTCCGATGAGGTCATGCTCCTGACCACACCCCTGCCGCATTCCGCCGGCTACCACATGGCGGCCTGTCTTCTGCAGGGCGGCGTGACTGTGCTGCAGCCGCGTTTCGAGGCCAAAGGGTTCCTGGACGCTTGCGCCCGCTATCGGGCGACATGGACCTTCGCTGTCCCCACCATGCTCTATCGCCTTCTGGACGCCATCGGAGAGGACGCCCCGGACGTCTCCAGTCTCCGGACGGTCGTCTATGGCGCCGCACCGATGAGCCGGCCGCGGCTGGAGGAGGCACTCAGCAAGCTGGGGCCTGTATTCCTCCAGATCTACGGCCAGACCGAGTGCCCGAACTTCATCACCAGCCTAAGCAAGGATGACCACCTGAACCCGGCCCTGCTGGCCTCCTGCGGCCGGGCGGTACCGTTCGTCGAGGTCCGCACCGCGCCCTCGGCCGAGGCGCCCGTGGGCGAGGTCGAGGTCCGCTCGCCCTACCTCCTGCGCGAATACTTCAAGGATGCCGACGCCACGGCGGCCGCCGTCGATGATGGATGGCTGCGAACCGGCGACCTTGGTTACCTCGACAACGGCTACTTGTTCCTCGTGGACCGCGCGAAAGACATGATCATTACGGGCGGGATGAACGTCTATTCCAGCGAGGTCGAAACCGCCCTTCGACAGCATGAAGCGGTGCGCGAGGTCGCCGTGATTGGCCTTCCTGACGCCGACTGGGGTGAAGCTGTGACCGCCGTGGTCGTCCGGGAGGGGGAAACCTCGTCCGCAGCCCTTCGCGCCTTCGCCAAGAACCTGCTATCGGCCTACAAGGTCCCGAAGACCATCGTCTTCGCCGATGACCTGCCGCTCACCACCTATGGCAAGGTCGACAAGAAGCGCCTGCGCCAGGAACTGACAGACGTCGGACCGCGCTCGTGACCGCACCCGGCCCGCGCAACACCCTTGCCTGGGCTGTGGGTGTCCTGTTTCTCGCCAATGTCGTCGCAAGTATCGACCGCACCGCACTTTCGGTTCTGTTGCCCCAGATCAAGCTGGAAATGCACCTCAGCGACACCCAGCTGGGCCTGCTGACCGGGCTGGCGTTCTCCGCCTTCTACGCGATCTTCGGCCTGCCTCTTTCGCGCCTTGCCGACCGGGGCCGCCGTCCGCTTTTGATCGGGGTCGCCATGGGGTTCTGGAGCCTGATGACGGCGCTCACCGGCTTGGCCCAGGGCTTCTGGCATCTGATGACAGCGCGCATGCTGGTAGCGATCGGCGAGGCGGGCGGGGTTCCTCCGGCGCATTCCCTGATCAGCGAACTCGCGCCCGAGCACAGGCGCCCGATGGCATTGGCAATCCATTCCGCCGGCGTGCCGCTGGGCGCGCTCATCGGACTGGCCGGCGGCGGACTGCTGGCGGGCGCACTTGGCTGGCGCATGAGCTTTGCGGTCCTCGGCGTTCTCGGCCTGCCGGTGGCGCTTCTCGTCCTAGCCACGTTACCAGAACCCCGGACGCAGGCGCCCGCGTCCATCAGGCCTCCCGCAGGCGCACCTGGCGTCCTGCTGAAGCGCCGGTCCTTCCAGCTGTTGATGGGCGGGTTTGCCCTCGGCGCGTTTGCGATGAGCGGCCTGCTGCAGTGGTTGCCCAGCTACTTCGCCCGCGCCTTCTCGATGCCGGTCGCCGCGGTCGGCGTGCAGTTCGGCCTCAGCTATGGCCTTGGCGCGATCAGCGGGATGCTGGTCGGAGGGACCGTCGCGACGGGCCTTATGCGCCGCGACGCTCGGTGGGCGCTAAGGCTTGCCAGCCTCTCCTACGTGGCAGCTTTCCTGCCCCTGCTGGGCGTACTGCTGGTCACCGATGCCAGGGTCGCCATGGGCCTGGTGTTCCTTGGGACCGCCTGTGCCTCCATGGCCTACGGCCCCGCCTACGCGATGATCCAGACCATCGCCCCGGCCAACCTGCGAGGCTTCGCATCGGCTTTCTCGCTGTTCGTGGCGAACCTCATCGGCGCCGGCCTCGGCCCGCTCGCAGTCGGAGTCATGAGCGACCTGCATGGCGGCGATCCGGCAAGCGCACTCCGCGCCGCCCTGCTAGCCCTGCTACCGATTTTTGCCTGTCCGGCTGCGCTCTACGCACTGGCATCTCGAGCTTTTGGCCAGGAGACGTCGAGGGCGTGATCGCGTGGGCGGCAACCGGATCGCGCAGGGAGAGTGTCGGCCCCCGTTGTGCCTGACGTGCGTCATCCTCGCCTAAGGCGCATTGTCCGAAATCTGCGGAGCGGATTTGGACCGGGACTGGCCCCGCCCGGTCTCGGCCGTTTCGCCAGCCGCCTCGACGAGTCTAAGGATTTCATCTCGCGAGGCGCTTACCTGCCGGATCGCCACCTGCTCCGCGGCCAGGCCGTCACCGGCGGCGAAGGCGTCCAGCAGGGCCTCCCAGATGCGCACCGACTCCGCCCGGCGCTCCAGCCGATCGAAGGCGGCGAAGTGCAGCAGGGCGCGCCGGTTGAGCCGCTCCATCTCGTCGAGCAGGACACGGTTGCCCACAGCCAGGCCGATGACGGTGGCGATGGCGGTCCGGACTTCCAGGAACTGCAGGGAAGTCTTGCTTGCATCTCCCGCCATGGACCGCAGAAGGGCCACGCCCTCCCGGCAACGCGCGATGCGGCCCGTGTCCATGGCTGGTGCGGCTAATCGGCAGGCGTAGCCGAACAGGACCCCGCGGACATTATAGAGATCGACCACATCGCGGGCGCGGGCTTGGCGGACGATCACGCCGCGCCGGGGCCGGAACTGGACCATTCCTTCCCGCACCAGATGAAACAGGGCCTCGCGCACCGGCCCCCGGCTCACGCCGAATTTGGCGGCGAGTTCTGGCTCCGGCAGGCGCGAGCCTGGCGGGTACTCTCCACGCAGAATGGCTTGCGACAGCCGGACGGCCACCTGCTCGGCCAAGGAGATATTGGCCACCGCGTCGGTAGGCTCCATCGCGCCCACCGCCTCCTTCTGCAGCGTCCTTGCCCATTCCAGGAAATCGTGAATGACCCGGCCTCCCTATCCGTCGCGCATTAGGCGCGATTTGGCGCCCGGCGATCAAGCGATTCCAGGACCGGCGGCCTCGCTATCTAGTCCTCCCGGGCCTTGGCCAGTCCGGCCTCGAGGTTGCGACCGCAGATGTAGAAGTGAACCGCGGCCCAGATCGGCAGCAGGGACATGACGATCAGCGCCATCCGCAGCGAATCCTGGCCGTAGGTCGGCTCGAACAGGTCGCTGAGGACACCCACAACCGTCGGCCCGATTCCCAGCCCGATCAGGTTCATGCAGAGCATCTTCACCGCGGCCGAGATCGACCGCATGCGCAGGGGCGCCAGGCCTTGGACCAGGGCCAGGGACGGACCGAGGTAGAAGGCCGAGGTGAACACCGGAAGCAGGAACAGCGCCAAGGAGGCCACGGTTGACTCGGCCCGGAACGCCAGCACGTGCAGCGGGATCATCGCCACCATGACCGCCGCGATCATCCACATGCCCCAGGCCGCGCGCCGGTTCTGGAGCCGGTCGGTCAGCCATCCGCCGCAAAGGGCGCCAACGCCGCCGACGCCGCCGAACAACAGTCCCAGGGTCACCCCCACCTGCGAGGCCGGCATCTCGTGCACCCGCATGAAGAAGGTGGGCTGCCACTGGCCCAGGCCATAGGTCACCACGCCACAGATCGTCGAGCCGGCGATCAGGTGGCGCATCGCGCGGTTGCGCCACATGTAGCCCAGCGACTGGCCCAGCGGCGGCGCCTCGCTCTTGGCGACGCGGCCCTCTGACAGACCCCGGGGCGGCTCCTTGAGGAATAGTTGAACCAGCACCGCCAGGATCACGCCAGGCAGGCCCACCACCAGGAAGGCCGCGCGCCAACCGTAAGCCTGGCTCACGAAGCCGCCGACGATCAGGCCGATCAGCATGCCCATGTTGGCGCCCATGGCCAGCACCGACATCACTGTCGAGCGCCGCTCTGGCGGGTAATAGTCAGCGATGATCGAGTGGCTTGCAGGGTTGACCCCGGCCTCGCCGATCCCGACGCCGAACCGCGCCAGCACCAGCTGCCAGAACGACTGCGCCATGCCGCACAGCGCCGTCATGGCGGAAAAGATGGCCAGCGAGCCGGCCACGATCTCGCGCCGCCGCCCCTTGTCGGCCACCAGGGCGATGGGGATCCCCAGGGTGGCGTAGAAGACGCCGAATGCCAGCCCGCCCAGCAGGCCGAGCTGGGTGTCCGAAAGCCCGAACTCCGCCTTGATCGGCTGGAACAGGATCGAGACGATCTGGCGGTCGGTAATGCTGAAGACGTAGGCGAAGAACAGCAGGGTCAGCGCGGTGCGGCGCGCGCCATCGGTGACGCGCGGCGCATCGGGGACCCCCGCGTCGGTCGGCGTCGGGGCGGTCACGCGGCCACCTTCGCCAGTACCTGGCAGCGCCGCAGCAGCCGGCGCAGCGCGGGATCGAACTCGTCGCGCCGGTGCAGCGAGCAGCGGTTATCCCAGATGATCACGTCGCCCACCCGCCAGTCCTGTCGCCACACGAACTCCGGCCGCGCCGCGTAGGACCACAGCTCGTCGAGCAGCCGCTCGCTCTCCTCCACGGGCAGGCCCACCACATAGGCCCACTCGCGCCGCCCCAGGTAGAGCGCCTTGCGGCCGGTCTCAGCATGGGTCCGAACGATCGGGTGGACCGCTCCGGGCGCATCGATCGGGCTCTGCGGCTCCTCGAAGCCCGGCCGCAGTTCGCTGACGCTGGTGTGGGCCGCGTCATGCTTGATCGTCAGGTCGGCGATGTGCTGCTTCAGCGCCTCCGGCAGCGCGTCATAGGCCGCGTATTGATTGGAGAAGTAGGTCGCCCCGCCCTTCGGCGGGATCTCCACGCTCAGCAGCACGCTCGCGGTGGGCGGATTGTCGATATAGCTCATGTCCGAATGCCAGTTGGCCTCGGCGTTGCCCAGCCCGCCGATCGGCCGACCATCCACCTTGATGTTGGAGATCACCGTGACGTAGCGGTTCTTGATCTTGCGGCGCATCTCCTCCGACATGCGCCCCATCGGCATCTCCTCCAGCGGCCCGAACCGCTGGCTGAAGGCCTGCAGGTCGTCCTCGCTGAGGGTCTGCCCCCGAAACCGCAGGACCAGGTGGTCGAGCCAGGCCTGGTAGATGCGCGCGAAATCGGCGTCGTTCAGGTGCGCCAGATCGACATCCAAGATGTCGGCGCCCATGTGGTCGGAAAGCGGAACGATCTGCATCGTGGTTCTCCCTAGTCGTTTCTTGCCGCGCGCGAGGCGATGATGCGCCGCGCCTGCGCCAGCCGCGGATCGGCGGCGAAAAGGTCGTCGAGCGCGCGCATGGCGCGCCCCAGTTCGGTTTCGTCCCACAGCGTCCGCTCGATCTCGGCGAAGTCGTAGGTCCCAGGCTGTGCGGTCAGCGCCTCGCGATAGTAGGCCTTAAGGTCCTCGAGCGCGTACTTGAGCGGCTTGAAATCGAGCCCTTCGAGCGAGCCCTGGTCCACCAGCTTGGCCAGGCGTGGGGCCAACTCGTCGATCGGCGCCTTGGCGACGCCTACCGTGGTGCGCCCCCGGCGGTGGCGCGAAAGATCGTACCAGGGCTTCATCTGCAGAAGCTCGTTGCGCAGGCGGGCGTCCCAGGTGGACACATCGGCCGACGGGCGCGCGAAGCTGACCGGACAGGCGGGATAGTCTTCGATCTCTACGGTCGGCGCGTCCTCGGGATAGTCCTCGAGCACCGGCCCGGACTTGCGGTTGAGCAGGTCCAGGGCGGCCAGGATGACGCGGCGCTGAAACGGCGCGTCGCCCGGCGTTCCCATGGGTCTTCCGAGAGGGAACGTCGTCCACAGGAATCGTGGCGGCCGCAGCGCTTCGGTGTTCTCGCGCACGAGACTGATCCCCGTCGTCTGTAGGCCCTCGCTTTCGAGGAAGTAGGCGATCGCGCTCACGGCGCGAGTACAGTTCGGTCAGACGGGGGTTAGGAACACCGTGTCGACGGCGTCCTTGATGAGCAGCCCCGCCAGCTTGCGGACGCTGGCCTCGTACATGGCCGGCTGCAGGCCGGCGCCCATGAAGCTGAAGTGCTGGGTCGCCAGGCTGCCCACCAAGCCTTCCGCGGCGAGTTCGCGGAACCTGTCGATGGGGAAGACGACGTTGATGTCGTCCTGGAAGCCGGTGCGGTCAAAGTTGACCGAGGAGTGCGACATGACGAGCTCGTCGCCCTCCAGGTCGCCCGGGATCACGCGGTAGCTCGCGTCGGCAAACTCGAAGCCCTCGTCGTCGCGGAAATGTAAGCCGGCCGTGGTGATCAGGGCGACCTTCCGCTCGGATAGCGGCCGGTCAAGGTCCACCCAGGGCGTCGGCCCCAACGGCTCCATGTTTTTGGAGAGCAAGTGCTCGCGCTCATACTCCGGCAGGTCGACCAGCCGCACCATCTTGAGGTTCCCTACGCTACGCCCGCACCTTCGAAGGCGATCGAACGATTGTCAACAGTTTGCACTTAAGAGATTGGCGGAGGCGGATGGGAATCGAACCCACCGCTCGCGATGCGAGCCCAAGGTTTTGAAGACCTGGGAGGCCACCAGACCTCAATCGCCTCCTAAAATCGAACGAGTCTCCCTGAGTTTGCGCAGATCTCCGCGCCGCAAGGTGACGCCCACGGCGTCGAAATGTTCAAGCAGCGGCAGCGTATCGCGGCGCGTCAGGTTCAGCGCGTCGCGAACGGCCGCTACGGTAAAGGCCCCACCGTCGAGCCACGCAGCGCGCAGCCGGGCCCGTGCATCGGCGACCGCAGACTCGTGCAGCAGCAGCACGTGGCGGCTTTGGGCGTGGCGCAGGCGCACGAGGCGGCCCTCTCGCAGCAGCTGGCCCACGGCGGCCTTACGGGCGGGGTCTTCACCGACAATCGTCGCCAGAGGTCGCGCGACCAGACCGGCGGCGCGGAACTGTTGCTCCATGTCGGACTGAAGCATCCGGTCGGTGGACGCATCCGTGGAGTGGAGCGTCCCGTCGGAGATCCGGAAGCCACCGCGTTCCACCAACGCGGCGGCGGCGGCCTCTATAGCTTCGTGTGGCGCCGGAGGGAACGCGCCGGAAAGGTCCGCCCTGCCCCGTTCGGACACCTGGTCCGCCAACCGAGCGGCAAGCGCGGCTAGGGCAGTTCGCCCGACCCACCGACCGTTGCGCAGCCTGACGGCGTTCAAGTCTGCGCCGCCGGCGTCCGCACCCACCCATCGGGCGATCTCCGCCGCGGAACAGCCTTGGCACCCGGCCGCTGCGAGGGCGATACGCGCCGCGCCCTTTCGGTCGTTCTTTGCCAAGGCGGTGAGTCGGTCGAGCATCACTGGGTCGCCCCGTCGCACTCGAGCGCTCGCGGCGTCCAGCGCATCCAGGATAGTGCCCCCGCCCAGGGTGACGGCGGGAGACGGGCGGCGCAGGACAAACCGGGCGCCAGGGATCATGGCGATGGGCTGGTCGGTCTGGAGCCTCACGAAGCTGCATTGGCCGGGCTCGGCCGCGACCTGATCCAGTAGATGCGCGCTGGCGCCCACATCGACGCCGCCTGTCAGGAGACGAACCCGCGCGCCGGTCTTCAGTCGCACGCCCACGTCGTGGTCGATGCGCAGTTGGACGTCAAGGCCGCCAGCCACGGCGGCCAGGCCAGGCGCTGCGATCAAGGCCCCCTTCGGCAAGTCCGACAGCGCGATCCGTCGTAGGTTCAACGCAACACGTCCGCCCGGTTCGGCCACCGCGACTTCTCGGCCATGGACCTGAACCTGGCGTACCTGGCCTCGGAGGCGGCCAGGCGCGATCTCCACCGGATCGCCTGTCCGGATGGGCGCGCCGTGCAGTGTGCCGGTAACCACCAGTCCGAACCCGGGCTTGTTGAAGGCCCGATCGACAGGAAGCCAGAAGCCAGGCTTAGGCGCGCGCTCCAAGGGTGAATGCGGTAGGGCCGCCAAGTGGGCGCGCAGGTGGTCCAGTCCCTCGCCCGTCCGAACAGATGTTGCAATCACGTGCGCGGGTGCGCCGATCAGCACCCGCAACTGAGCACTAAGCACCGCCAGCCGCGCCTCCCGCTCGACCGGTGGCACGCGATCGATCTTGCTGACCGCCACCACGATGCGCGGCGCCAAACCAAAGATGCGGGCGATGGCGAGGTGCTCGCGGGTCTGCGGCTTGATCCCCTCGTCGGCAGCCACCACCAACAGGGCTGCATTGAAGCCCGTCGCCCCCAGCACCATGGTGCGAACGAAGGCCTCATGTCCTGGCGTATCGATCAGATCGAGCGTGGCGCCTTCCGCCTCCAACCAAGCGAAACCCAGGACAATCGATAGCCCCCGCCGACGCTCTTCTTCCAAGCGGTCAGTCTCCATGCCGGTCAGGGCGCGCACCAGGTCTGTTTTGCCGTGGTCCACATGGCCGATGACGCCCACGGTAAGCCGGCGGCTCATGCACCGGCCTGCTGGATCGCTGTCGCAAGCGTTCCGAGTTCGGCATCGGCCATCGTACGCAGGTCCAGAAGGACGCGGTCACGCTCGATCCGACCGACCATGCTGACCTTGCCGATCCGCAACCTGCGGGCAAAGGGCTCGGCCATCTCGCCGCACGAGACGATCACCGGCGCACCGGCCGCCAAACTCGCCGGCGCCAGCAGCACCACGCCAGCGAGGGCCTCGCGGCCGAATCGCTCGGTGAGTGTGGGCGTGCCGGGGTCGTCCCAGATCACGCCGACGGCCGGCAGCCGCCGGCGCGGATCCTTTCCGCCATCCTGCTGGGGGTCCCGGCGCGCTATCGCTCGCCTCCTTGCGGCTCCGTCTCGCGCTCGGTGACCGCGTTCACGACCGGGTTCGCGGCGAAACCCCGCCGCAGACCCGCCATCTCCGACGGTAGCGCGCGACCGTTGTACAGAGCCAGCCAGAACCGGAGCAAGAGCCGCTTGCGGCCGGGCTCCGGGTGATCGACGAAGGCCGAGCGCTTATGCAGGACCACGAGGTTGTGCATGAACAGCAGTTCGCCGGGCGCCAGCATGAAGCTGTACTTCAGGTCGTCCCGCTCCGAGGTGCGCGACAGGAATTCGAAGGCCTTGGCCTCGCCTGCGTCGAACGGCTCGCCGGTCACCTGCGGCACCACGCCGACGCTCTTCAGGTTGACCGCCCCGGACAGCCGTCCGTCCCACTCGCGATAGACGGGCGAGCGGCGCTGGGTCACGCTGCGGCTGGCGGTATTGCCCATCTTGGCGTTCGAGCCGGCGTCGTCGCGGATCACCGCCCGGAAGCCCCGCCGCAGCGCCGCCAGCAGCTCCGGGTCGCCGGTGGCCTCGGCTTCCCGGTACATCGCCATGGTGCTGACGACGCTGCTGACACCGCCATCCTTGGCCGAGCGGATGCAAAGCAGGCCGGCCACGTCGCCGGCGTCGTTGTGGAACACCATCTCGTCGGTGGATGTATAGCCCCGCGCGAACGGATCGGAGCCGTACTTCGAACCCAGGTCGGTGACCTGCCCGAACACGTCGCCCTTGCCGTTGTGCGGCACCGGCCGACCCATCAACGCGGCCAGGATCCAGTACTGGCGGTAGACCTCCGGGAGAGGCAGATGGACCGGCATGTTCCGGACCAGGGCCACGCCGCGGCCGCTTTCGAGTTCGTCGGCCACCGCCGCGATCTGGGCCTTCAGCCGGGGCGCGTCGATATCCTCCGGCCGCACCTCTAGCCAGCCCTGGGGATCATCGGGGAGCCGAGCCGCGGCGCGGGCCATTTCCAACAGGGCCTCGGGCGGCAGGTCGTAGACCCACGTCGGATCGTTCGCGAGGTCGTCCCTTCCCCACGCCGAGCGGGCCGAGAACAGCGGCGGTGTCTGGCTCATGATCGCCTCCTTTATGTAAACTGTTGACAGAAATTTGGACGCAATGAAAGGGTCGGCCTCAGAACGCGACCCTGGCCCCCGCACCCGTGCGGCGCCCGGATGATCGCGCGTTGATGGGAGGCAATATGATCGCCAGTTTCCGACCGGCCCGTCCGGCGCGCCGCCGCATGGGAGCCCGCGCATGAACGGGGCCCAGGCAATGATCCAGACCTTGGCGGACAGCGGCGTGCGCGCCTGCTTCGCCAACCCTGGCACCAGCGAGATGCACCTGGTGGGCGCGCTGGACCACGAGCCGCGGATCCGCTCGGTGCTGTGCCTGTTCGAGGGCGTGGCCACCGGCGCCGCGGACGGCTACGGCCGCTTCTCCGACCGTCCGGCGCTCACCCTGCTGCACCTGGGACCCGGCTACTTCAACGGCGGCGCGAACCTTCACAACGCCCGCCGCGCACGGACCCCGATCCTCAATCTGGTCGGCGACCACGCCACCTACCACCGCCAATTCGACGCCCCGCTGGCCGCCGCCATCGAGCCCCTGGCGGCGGAGAACTCGGTGTGGATGGGGACGGCGCAGACCGCCGCCGACGCGCCGCGCCTGGCCTCGGCCGCCGTGGCCGCCAGCCTGGGGCCGGTTCCCGGCCAGGCCACCCTGATCCTTCCCGCCGACTCTGCCTGGGACGAGTCCCCGGGACCGGCCGACGTCACCGCGCCGGAGGTTCCGCCGCCGCCCGGCCGGGACCTGCTGGCCGGTGTCGCGGCGCGACTGCGCCAGGCCAAGGCGCCCGCGATCTTCATCGGCGGCGACGGCCTGCTGGACGAGGGCCTGAGGGCCGCGGCCCGGCTGGCCGGCCTGGGGGTGCGGATCCTGACCGAGACCTTGCCCGCCCGCCAGCGCCGCGGCGCCGGCGTCTTCGCCCCGGACCGCACGCCCTACTTTCCGGAAGCCGCGGCGGCGGACCTCGCGGCCATCGACCTCGCGGTCCTGGCGGGGGCGCGGGCGCCGATGGCCTTCTTCGCCTATCCCGGTAAACCGTCGGAAGGCCTGCCCGAGGCTGCCGTGCGGCTGACGCTGACCGCGCCCGGCCATCCGACCGCGGATTCTCTCAAGGCCCTGGCCGACATCCTGGAGGCCCCGGAACCGGCGCCCCAGGCCAAGGCGGAGCTTCCGCCCGCGCCGACCGGCGCGCTGTCGGCGATGACGGTCGCGGCGTCGCTGGCCCGGCTCCTCCCGGCCGACGCCATCGTCGTCGACGACGGCGTGACCGGCAGCGGTCCCGCCTTCCCGCTCACCCGCGATGCGGCCGCGCACGACTGGGTGTTCAATACCGGAGGCGCCATCGGCCTGGGCATGCCGGTGGCCCTGGGTGCGGCCATAGCCTGTCCCGACCGCAGGGTGATCTGCCTAAGCGGCGACGGCGCAGGCATGTACACCTGCCAGGCGCTTTGGACGATGGCGCGGGAACGGACACCCGTGGTGACGGTGATCTTCGCCAACCGCGCCTACACCATCCTGAACATCGAGTTCGCCCGCACCGGGGTGACCTCGCCGGGAGAGGTGGCTAAACGTATGCTCACGCTGGACCAGCCGGCCATCGACTGGGTCGCGCTGTCCCAGTCCATGGGTGTCGCGGCCCACCGAACCGGCGACGCCGCGGAGTTCGACCGGCTGTTCTCCGAGGCGATGAAGGGCGACCTGCCTGTGCTAATCGAAGCCGTGATCTGAGGGCGCTTTGCGGGAAGAGCAGTACGCCGCCTCTTCGCTGGACTCCCTCGAGGGCGTCCCACCCGTCGAGTAGACCCCGGTCCTGCGGGGCGGCCCGCTCGCCATCGTCCGACGCCTGGCTCCCGGGCTCTCGATCGTGGCGCTGGTGGCGATGGCATCGGCCTGGCTGGCCGATCACTACCGCGCGCCGATCTTGCTGTTCGCGCTGCTGCTCGGCATGGCGATGAACTTCGCCCGGCAGGACCCGCGGTTCACACCCGGCCTGGATGTTTCGACGCGCCACCTGTTGCGGCTGGGCGTGGCTCTGCTGGGCGCGCGGATCACGGTCGAGCAGGTGATGTCCCTGGGCGGCGAGGTGGTGATGGTGGTCACCGCCGGAGTGATCTTCACGATCCTGGCGGGGTGGCTGCTGTCGCGGGCCCTGCGCCTGCGGCCGGACTTCGGCGTGCTGACGGGCGGTTCGGTGGCGATCTGTGGGGCCTCGGCGGCCCTGGCGCTGGCCGCGGTGCTGCCGCCAACGCCGACGCGCGAACGCGACACTCTGCTGACCGTGGTCGGCGTCACCGCGCTGTCGACCCTGGCGATGGTGGTCTACCCGGTGCTGGCCACGGCGCTCGGCCTCTCCGAGTTGCAGACCGGCATCCTGCTGGGCGCCACGATACATGACGTGGCCCAGGTGGTGGGGGCTGGCTACAGCGTCTCGCAGCCGGTGGGCGACACCGCGACCATCGTGAAGCTGTACCGCGTGGCCCTGTTGCTGCCGGTGATCGTGGTGGTCTCGCTGGCCTTCCGCGCCAGCGCTCTGTCGGGGCCGGGGTGGCGGCGCACGCCACTGGCCCCCGGCTTCCTGCTGGGCTTCGCGGCCCTGGTTGCGATCAACTCGACGGGCCTGCCGCCCGCCGCCCTGGCCGAGGGCGCAGGGACGCTTTCGCGCGGCCTGCTGGTAGCCGCCATCGCCGCCGTCGGGGTCAAGACCTCGCTGGGCGACTTGTTCAAGGTGGGCGTGCGCTCTCTGGCCCTGATCGCCATGGAGACGGTGGCGATCCTGGCGTTCGTGCTGCTGGCGGTGCTCGCGCTCTAAGGGGTCAGCGCTTTGTCGCCGCCGTGACGATCGCGCGGAAGACGGCGTTCTCCTCGGCCTCGGACGGCGTCTTGTCCGGGTTGGCCGCGATCTGAGCCACCACCACCTTGCGCTTGCGGTCGACCCACAGGATCTGGCCGAACGCGCCCAGCGCCATGGCCTCGTCCTTGTAGGCGTTGGGAACCCAGAACTGCATGGCGTAGCCGCGCGCCGTGGCGCCCGGCTCCTGGAACGGGGCGCTGGGGTGTGTGACGAGGTCGGCCCAACCCTTGGGCGTCATCGGCTTTCCATCCAGCTTGAGATCGTCGAGATAGAGCTGGCCCAGGTGGGCGAAGTCCAGCAGCAGGACCTGCAGGCAGCAGTGGCCGAAGTTCACCCCGGCGTCGCCCTCGGCGTGCTTGGACCAGTTGGCCATGCCGGTGAAGCCGGCCGGCGACCACAGCTTCTCCTGCACGATGTCGGCGTAGCGCTTGCCATAGGCCCCGCGCAGCGCCGCCGACAGGACGTGGGTGTCGGTGGCCAGGTAGTTGAAGTCAGTGCCCGGCGGGACCCGCTTTCCCAACTCGGCGGCGAAGACATCCAGGTCCTTTCCGCCCAGCAGCTGGCGATACATGTCGAGGCGGTTGGGTGTGCCCTTGTCGTGGAAGAACTGCACCCCCGACGACATCATCGCCACATGGCGCAGCGAGACCGGTCCATAGGCCGTGCCCTTGAACTGCGGCGCATAGGTCTCGACGGTGTCGTCCAGGCTCCGGATCACCCCATCCTTGATCGCGATCCCGAGGAGGGTGACCGTGTAGCTCTTGGATGCGGACCAGAGGGAGTGCTGGGAGTCCGGCCCCACGCCGTTGCGATAGGCCTCGTACAGGACCTTGCCGTCCTTGAGCACCAGCAGACCGTTGACGTTGGCGCGGGTCATGTAGTCGCCGACCGTCGAAGCCTTCCCCTCGAATGTGTAGGCGATCGGCTCGATTGGCCGGACATCGCGCGGATAGGTCCGGGGCTTCGGTGAGGGAGACAGCCGGTCCACCGGCCAGATCCGGTCGTAATTTACGAACACGTCGGTGCGGTCGGCCTCGCGCCCGATCCGGAACCAGTTGGCGGGATTGCGGGGCTGGTCGGCGATGGAGCGCGTGGGGCTGGCGGGGGCGCCGCCCGTGGCCGGCGTCTGCGCGCCCGCCTCGCCCGCCATCGTCACCAGCAGGGCGACGGCCAGGCCGCCGGTCCGCAACATCCGGGTTTCAAGCATCCGTTTCTCCCTGGGTGACCCGCACAGGCATACCGCCACAACGCGGCTATGCAAACTGTCTGCAGTTGACACTCTCATGGCGCGGCGGGAAGGTGGGCGCAAGAGCAGAATAGGAGTCGCGGTTCGCGTATTGCGAGCGGTGGCGACTCCGCCATATGGGGGAAGCGACAGATGTGCAGACGGTCACTGCTATGCGGCGTTTCATTCGGGCTCGCGGCCCTCGGCATGGCGGGTAGCGCCACGGCCCAGGCGTCCGACGCGCGGGCCGCGACCGTTGAGGAGGTCGTGGTCACGGGCTCATTCATCGGCGGCGGCGTGCAGACCAACGCCCTGCCCGTCGATGTGATCACCCAGGAAGATCTCCAGAAGCGCGGTTCGCCCTCGCTCGTCGATCTCCTCAAGACCTTGCCCGCCAGCAGCGGGACCTTCGGCGAAACCAACCAGTTCGACAGCCGCGCCAACGCCGCCGAGGGCACCGGCAGCGTCAACCTGCGCGGCCTTGGTCCGCAGCGCACCCTGGTCCTGCTCAACGGCCGTCGGATGCCGATCAACCCGGCTGGCCAGAGCGGCACGGGGATCGTTGACACCAACATGATGCCGGTCGCCGCCATCGGACGGCTGGAGGTGCTGAAGGACGGCGCCGCGGCGACCTACGGCTCGGACGCCATCGCCGGGGTGGTGAACTTCATCACCCGCCGCAACTTCGAGGGCCTGGAGCTGAACGCCGACTACGGCTTCATCGAGGGCTCCAACGGCGCCTACGGCGCTTCGGCCGCCTACGGCTGGGTCGGCGAACGGATGAACGTGCTGCTGACGGCGGGCTGGCAACACCGGTCCGAACTCTCGGTGCGCGACCGCAGCTGGGCGATCAAGACCTACGCGGAAAACCCCGAGGGCGGTTTTAACCCGATCAACAATCCCTCGATCTTCGTGCCCCTGGGCGCCAACGGCGCTCCGAACGGCCAGCCACGGCGCGACGTGGCCTGCACGCTGCTGGGCGGCTTCGCCGGCTTCGCCAACGCCACCACCCCGGCCTGCCTGGCCCAGGCCACGCCCTTCGACAACCTGATCGAGAAGGAAGAGCACTACCAGGTCTACGGCGAGGCCAATTTCGAGCTGGGCGGCGATACGACCCTGCACCTGGAGGGCCTGTGGGGCCGGACCGAGGTCCCGGAATTTGCGACGGCGCCGTCCTTCCCGGCGCTGGGCGTGCCCACGGCCGAGGCCCAGGCCAACCCGACCCAGGCCGGCGCCTATTTCGTCCCGGCCACGCATCCCGGCCTGATCTCATATTACGCCGCCAACGGCCTGGGCGCCGTCCCCGCCGGCGGCGTGCGCCTGGCGTTGAACCGGCCCTACGGCCTGGGCGGCAACCCGCTGTTCGAGGGTGGGGGGTCGACAGGTGTGCGCGAGTACGAGCTGTTCCGGCTGTCGGCCGACCTCAAGGGCCGACTGTTCGACGGGGGCATGGGCTGGAACCTCGCCGTCACCTACGGCGAGGACGACGTCTACAACACCGCCTACGACACCCTCATCAACCGCTATCAGCTTGCCCTGCGCGGCCTG
Source organism: uncultured Alphaproteobacteria bacterium (assembly GCA_903909375.1). Classification (GTDB taxonomy): domain Bacteria; phylum Pseudomonadota; class Alphaproteobacteria; order Caulobacterales; family Caulobacteraceae; genus Phenylobacterium. Next base: position 49,994 of record CAIVVM010000029.1, on the reverse strand, counting down.
GGCGGCCCCAGCTGCAATCGCGGCGCGAACACGCCGGGCCAGAACGGCTGCCTCTACTACAACCCGTTCTCGAACTCGATCGCCGGCAACCCGACGACCGGCGTCGTCAATCCGGGCTTCAACCCGGCGGTCGCCAACAGCCGGGAAGTCACCGACTGGTTCTTCAAGGAGGGCTCGGCCAGTCTCCTGGCCACCACCTTCGTCGCCGACCTGGTGCTGGACGGCAAGACCGGCATCGACCTGGCTGGCGGACCGGTCGCCTGGGCGCTGGGCGGCCAGTACCGGCGCAACAGCTACCGCACCGGCTTCAACGACCTGCGCAACAGCCTCGTCAATCCTTGCGTCAACACGCTGGATTTCGGCGTCACCAACTGTACCGGCAACACCCGCATCGGCGTGTTCGCCTTCACGCCGTCCAGCACGCCGCAGGATATCAAGAGCAGTGTCAGCGCCGTGTTCGGGGAATTGCAGCTTCCCGTCAGCGACCGGCTGCAGGTGCAGTTGGCGGCGCGTTACGAGGACTATGACGGCCAGACCGGGTCGACCTTCGATCCCAAGGTCGCGGTCCGGTTCAGAGCATTGGACTGGCTGGCCTTCCGGGGCTCGGCCAGCTCGACCTTCCGCGCCCCGCCGCTCACCCAGCGCAACGCCAACACGCTGAGTTCGCTGACCAGCATCCTGGGCTCGTTCCGGGCGCTGGACATCCAGGGCGATCCCGCCCTCACGCCCGAGACCGCCAAGACCTATTCGGTGGGTGTGATCCTGACCCCCGGAAACCTTAGGGGTACGGTCGATTTCTGGCGCTTCGACTTCGACAACCCGATCGCCACCGAGCCGGTGGGCGGGATCGTCTCGGCGGTGTTCCCCAACGGAGCGGCCGGCGCCAACAACTGCGCCAATCCCGCGCTCGCCGCCCTGGTCGCCCGCTTCACCTTCACCGGGGCATGCAGCGCGGCCACCATCAGCCGACTGCGGGTCAAGAACGCCAACGGGGCGGCCCAGGAGATCAGCGGCATCGACTTCGGCGCCGAATATTTGTTCCGCGACGTGCTGGGCGGCAGCGTGGCGCTGGGCGTCAACGCGAGCCATGTGAACAAGTTCAAGGTCGAGGCCACTTCAGTCGAGGGCATCGTGGTGGCGCCCGCCTTCGACGGCGCCGGCGCGCTGAATTTCCAGACCAACATCTATCCCGTGCCGGAATGGAAGGGCTCGGTCTACGCCGAGTACCAGACCGAGCGCGCCAGCCTGCGTTGGACGATCAACTACCTGGGCGAGATGGACGACCTGCGTCCCAACACCTTCGACCCGCTCATCTATCGCGACGAGCTGAACCAGCTCTTCACAGTGACAGCCGGCCGCACCGTCAAGACCTTCATCACCCACGACCTCACCTACCGCACGGAACTGCCCTGGGAGTCGCGGGTAGCGTTGACGGTGTCGAACGTCTTCAACACCCGGCCGCCCTTCGCGCGGCTCAGCCTGAACTACGACCCGTTCACGGCGTCGGCGACCGGCCGGGTCGTGAAGATCGCCCTGACAAAGAGATACTGAAGCAGGCTGCGGCGCGGACCGTGGGGGAAGAGATCGAGGTGCGTTCAGCCAGCCCGAAGGGACGACCGGTTTTCGACTGGGGCACGAAGCTGCTTTACGCGCTGGGATCAGGGGCCAGCGCGATCAAGTCGCGGGCCCTCTCCACCTTCCTGCTCATCTTCTACAATCAGGCGCTGGGCCTTCCGCCGGAACTTGTCTCGACGGCGATCATGATCGCCCTGATCTTCGATGCGATCGTGGACCCGGTCGTGGGCCAGATCTCCGACCGGTTCCGGTCGCGCTGGGGGCGGCGGCACCCCTTCATGTACCTCTCCGCCCTGCCGACCGCCGGCGCCTTCTTCCTGTTGTGGAACCCGCCGTCCGGGCTCGATCACTCACAGCTCTTCGCCTATGTGCTGGCCTGCCTCATGACGATGCGCCTGTTCGACACCTTCTTCGAGCTTCCCTCCTCGGCCCTGGCGCCGGAACTCACCGACGATTACCGCGAGCGAACCACCCTGGTCAGCCTGCGGACGGGCATCGGGGTGGTCACCGGGTTCGCGATGACGCTTGCTGGGTTCCAATATTTCCTGCGCGAGACGGCGGACGGCCAGGGCGGCGTCGCTGGCCGCGACGGCTATCTGGCGTTCTCGGCCACGGCCAGCCTGCTGATCCTGACCCTCATCCTGGTCTCCACGGCCGGCACCCACAGGTTCATTCCGTGGCTGCGCCAGGAGCCAGCCTGCAAAGCCCCCCTGCGCTCCCAGATCGGCGAGATGGCAGCGACGCTAAAGAACCACGCCTTCTGCGTCGCGGCGGTGGCCGGCATGCTCCTGGCCGTCGGGATCGGGGTGCGCCAGGCGCTAGAGATCTATTTCTACCTCTACTTCTGGGAATTCAGTCAGGCGCAGATATCACTCCTCACCTTAGTCAGCGTCCCCGGCACTCTTGCCGGCGTGGCGATCGCCCCGGCCCTGGCGGACCGGTTCGGCAAAAAGTGGGCGATGATCGGTCTCTTTGGGGCTGGCGCGGCCATCAGCCTGATCCCGGTCTTCCTGCGCCTGTTCGACGTGATCCCGGGCAATGGCCATCCGGCTGTGTTCGCGATGATCATGGTCGAGACGATCGTGGTCCAGGTGTTGCTGATCGCAGGCAATGTGCTGAACACCGCCCTGATCATGGATATTGTCGAGGATGCCGAGGTACGCACCGGCCGCCGTTCAGAGGGACTGCTGCTGGCGGCGGATAACTTCTTCAAGAAAATGGTCTCCGGCGTCGGCATCTTCGTCACAGGTCTGATCCTGGCCTTGGTCTCCTTTCCGAAGGACGCGAAGCGTGAGGGCGTCAGCGAGGAGGTGCTTGGCGACCTGGCCTTGGTCTACGCGCCAGCCTTCTTCCTGCCGCTGGCGCTGAGCCTGATCGTCATGGCCTGGTTCCGGATCGACCGGGCCGCCCACGAGCGCAACTTGGAGGTCTTGCGCGAGCGAGGTGATAGCGAGCGTGCCCCACTCTGAGCCGACGTCATTGCGTCAATGACCGGCTACACTTGGAATTCCTCCGACGTGCCTTAGGCGCGATCCTGTGGCGTTTCCGGCGACATGATCGGCTACTGGAAGTTCTTCCCGGCCGAGGGCGAATGGGGGATCATTCCGGTCTGGGGGTTCGGCACGGTCGTCGAGTCCCGCTGCCCGGAGGTCCCGGTCGGCGGCCGGGTCTGGGGCTTCCTGCCCATGGCCTCGCATGTGGTGATGAAGCCGGGCTCCGTCCGCGCCACGGCCTATGTCGACGCCGCCGAGCACCGCAAGCTCCTGCCCGAGCTCTACAACCGATACCAGCGCACCCACGGCGACCCGCCGGCACTCAAGGCGATAGACGTGGAGCGTTGCGCGCTGTTCCCGCTCTTCAACGCCATCTGTCGGGGACAAACATGGGTTGAGTTTGCTGGAGACCCGTTGCCGCACGACTGCCAGCACCGCCAGCCTCCTGTCGCGAACCCGGAACAGGGCCACCGCAGGGGCGCAAAGCCCCCAGAAGGCCACCTGTGGCGGAGCCGCACTCGACCGATCAGACGGCGGGATCGGAGGGGCGTCGCCGAGGCCCACGCGTCGTCTCAGTCGAAAGTCTTCCGGACTGAAGCCTTCGCCGGTACTCGCCGCCTGAACAGCCGAACCAGCGCCTACAGGAACGACCAAAATTGGCGCTGTCACAGTAGCCGAGGCGGTAACCGATCTCCTCGGCCGTGAGCGCCCCTGCCTTCAGGAGTATTTCGGCCCTAGCGCGGCGGGCATCGTCGACCAAACTCCGATAGCTTGCGCCCACCTCGCCAAGTCGCCGCACCAGCGTTCGGCTTGAGATGCGCAAGGCGCGCGCCATTTCGCGCAGAGCGGGCGTCTCGTCCGCCGCCGCCAGGCGCTGCCGTACTTGCGCGACCAATGCGCCTTCCGTGTCGATGGCGTGCGCCAGGCGCTGCAGTTGACCCCTGGCGAGTTGGAAGAGCTCCGGGTCCGCTAAGGGGGATCTCGTGCTCAGCATCCAGGGATCGAATGATAGTGATGTCTCTCTGCGGGAAAAATGAAGCTCGCCCATCAGGAATTCGGGATATCTATCGGCGTAATCCGGAGCCGGAAAGGATGTCTCTATGGATATGGATCTGGAACTCGGTCCAATAAAATTCCGAAGCGTAGTTTGAATTCCGACCAACGTGGCCTCATGGATGGGCAGGATACAAGCCTCATCCAGTATTCCCGTGTCGATGAAACTCAGTGTGACCCGCGAAGAAGTACGACAGATCGCGAACCGAATGAATGGCGTCCGCACGTGGCCATAACTGGCGATCAAATCCAGCGCGTCTGAGAGCGTCGCTGCGCTCTGGACGCCTACGCCGAGCGGTCCGTGAGCGGCTGAGTCGAAGAGCACCCCCAGCTTCAGCCCCCAGCCGGGTGGAAGGACAGACGCCAGCTTGCTGAGCTGAGCGGCCTGCTGACGGACGTCGTTGACGGGGGAGTCCGGATCGCGACCGCCCGCGCCCAGCGCCTCTCTTACCTCTGGCGACGCCCCCCACTCCCGCAGGACGAGTGCGGAATAGGAACTCGGCATGGGAAGGGCCGACGCGGGCAAGGTCATGGCCTGAAATGACCAGAATCTGGCGGGTTGTCCACTGGCCGGGCGGACCTGGGACACGAGATACTCGCCATAGAGCGAACGCGACTTGGATCTGGACGTCTCGAACCCGGGTGCACAACACCATGAAGCCGATAAACTACCATCTGAGAGCCACTCTGTTGCCGGAAGGGCGGCAGCAGACCGACCTGTGGATCGTGAATGGCCGCTTAACATTCACCCCTGCGCCAGACGCCGTCTCATTACCCTGTGCCTTCATGGCTCCCGGCCTTATTGATGGACATGTCCATCTGTCTCTCGATTTCGCCAACACCGGGCTGAAACCCCACAGTCCGGAGCTCGTTCTTCATAATGCCCAGCGCCATCTCCGCTCGGGCGTGACAGCCTTGCGAGACGCCGGTTACGTGCAGCAACTCAACCTCACCGACGTTGAGCTCCCGCCGATGCCCATCATCCTGCGGAGCGGCTGGATGCACGTACCCGAAGGTCGCTTCTTCCCCGGGGTTGATGTCGGCAAGTCAACAGCTCCGGATGAGCTTCTCGCGCGCTTCGAGGAAGTGGCGGCGCATGGCCTTAAGTGGTTCAAGATCATCGCTGACTTTCCGGGTCCGGCGATGGACCTCTTCGAGGCGCCGTTGACCTATCCCCTCGAGATTGTCCGCAATGTCGTAGAGGCGGCCCACAAGGCGGGTGTTCGCGTTCTCGCCCACAGCACGGGATCAAATGTCTCTGAGATCGTGGCGACCGGCGTCGACTCAATTGAGCATGGGTCAAACATAACGCCAGACGTAGTGCGCGCAATGGCGACGCACGGAACCCAATGGTGTCCGACGATCGCCACCGTTGAAGGTTTCCTGAAGGCTGCTGAGACAAAGGGCCTGCCGGGCGCAGTCCGGGAGGCCTACTCCCGACGGACGCAGGACGCCCTTGAGACGGCGATCGCCTTGGGCGTGCCGGTATTGGTCGGATCCGACGAACTTCCGCATGGCCGAATTGACCTGGAGATTGACGCCATGGTGCGACATGGCTTGAGCATAGACCAAGCGCTGCGGTCGGCGACCACCGTCGGGCGTAAGGCCCTAGGCCTTCCCGGCGTCGAGGAAGGGGCGCCGGCCGACATGGTGTTGTGGGAGACCGACCCGCGTTCGGATCTTTCGCGCCTGTCTTCGCCTTCTCATGTCCTGGGCAACGGCGTCCTTGTTGACCTGACGGAGGTCGATATCGGGCAGGGGGTTGCGATGTCTCTGCGCGAACGGATGGGCGATAGGTCCTTCGAGCAACAGGCCGGGGATGAGACCTGCGTCTTCGCCGGATCGCATGACCACAAGCATGGGTAGGCGCGAGACATCCCCGACCCTGGCCGTCGTGGAATGCGACTCCCTCGACGTCCATGTTTTGCTCGACAACACGACCGATCTCACCTCGAGTTCCGGTTCGATGGTGACCTCGCACCTCGGCAACGCCCTCCGCAGGCGGCCTCGGTTTGGGCTTACCGGGACATGCCTCTGTTGTGCGAACTGGGGATTATCCCTGGCGCTCGACATCCAGGCCAATGGCGAAACAAGGCGCGTGATGTTCGACGCCGGTCCGGATTGCGAGAGCCTGAGGCGCAATGCGCGGATTCTGGCTTACGACCTGACGCAGTTCGACGCGGTCGTGCTGTCACACGGGCACTGGGATCACGCTGGGGGACTGACCGAGCCCTTCACGCAGCAGAGGCGGCAATCCACCGCCAAGGTCACCGAGTTTCACGCGAACCATTCGATGTTCGTCCGGCGCGGGATGCGAACGGCGCCGGACAGGGTTGTACCCTTCCGCTCCCCTCCCTCGCCCGAACGGCTTCGGGGGTTGGGGGCCAAGCTGATCATCGAAGAGACCGCGAGGGTCCTGGCTGACGGATACGCTTACCTCAGTGGCGAAATCCCACGCCTGACCGAGTACGAAGTGGGACTTCCGGGGCACGTCGCCATGCGACCGAAGTCATCGGAATGGACCGACGACCCGTTGATCCTGGATGAGCGCTGGCTCGCGGTAAAGGTGCGAGACAAGGGCGTGATTGTGTTCTCCGCATGCTCGCACGCGGGTGTCGTCAACGTCCTTCGGCACGCCAGGACGGTCTTTCCGGATATACCTCTGTACGCAGTGATGGGGGGACTGCATCTCTCCGGACAGCCGAACGAGCAGATCATTGATCGCACGGTGGAGGACCTGGCCAACTTCTCGCTGGAGCGCATCATACCTGGCCATTGTACCGGTTGGCGCGCCATCACTGCGCTGGCGCAACGATTTGGAGATCGGGTCACGCCGCTCTCAGTTGGCCAAACCCATCGTTTCTGAGCAAAAGGATGACCTCCATGCGTGTTTCATCTGACCGGACGCTTTCCAGGCCCTGGGAGGTCTTGCTGCAGGCGACGCTGGCGGGACTGACAGGAATGGGACTACTCCTGTTGCTAGCCCCCTCGATCGGCGAGAAATTCTTCTATCTCGTCTACTATGGCGCTCTCCAGCCGCCTGAGCCATTCTCCGATGAAGCCCACAGGTACATCCGTTTCGCTCACGGGGTTCTGGGCGCCATGATGCTGGGGTGGATGGTGCTGATCCACCGGTTAGCGCGGATTTCTCCCAACGGTCCGGCGGCGTCGAACTGGTCGCTGATCCGCATCTCAATCGGGACATGGTTCGTGATCGATACGACATTTTCCATCGTTCATGGCATTTACGGAAATGTGCTGCTTAACCTCACGTGTGCGATCGGGATCCTGGTTTCCCTGCACTATGGTTTGCGCGCACCCTTGCCGGCGGAGCCGACCCCGGACTGACCCCTCGAAACGGAAGGGGAACATGCTAGAACCGCGGCATGCCTGACGCCGCCGCGGTTTCCCTGTCTCTGCCCCCCGTTCCGCTGACAGGTAAGGTGTCTTCACTCGCTAGCAACGCGGCGAGCTTCAAACCCGCCTCGGCCCTATCGTCGGAAAATGGGCTAAGGTGATCGGCGTCCCGGTACCCACCTGGGGCATCAACAAGATGAAAACAAAATGGGGGGCGTGCAACAGTCAGGCGCAGCGGATCTGGATCAATCTTGAACTGATCACGAAGCCACTTCCATGCCTCGAGTACATTGTCGCGCACAAGCTAGCGCACCTGATCGAGCGAAACCATTCTGGTCGGTTCGTGTCGATTATGGATCAAGCGCTTTCGACCTGGCGCCTGCTGCGTGATGAACTGAATGCTGAACCGCTTTCTCACGAGGAATTGGGTGCCTAAGGCCGGGCTCGGCTTCGGCGTAGGTCTTGAGGTTGAGCGGCCTAGCGAGGGTTCGCCATCAGGCTCCCTTCCACCGCCAAAACGCCTGCTGACGGCTGGCGGCGCCGGTTTCTTCGGGAAGCCAAATCAAACAAAATCAAAGTGATAGGTGGTTTTGGCGCGTATAGTGGCCGGGAGCGGTTGGCGCCTGTCGGCCCCAATATGTGGACCGGCGATGGCGGCGGCCTGTGGCTGGATGTCCGCGCCGCCAGCCGTGCCGCATGGGTTTTCAGCTACGTACTGCGTGCCATCTAGCATGAGGTTGAGCAGGACAGCACCCCGGCGCCATGTAAGGTTTTCCCGCGGGCAACGACTATTGGGGCTTCTGCAGGAGGTTCCGATGAAAAAATGGGTTTGGGCTTACATCGCTGGATTCATCGCGCTGACCGGCGCCGACTTCGCATCCACGATCCTGGGTATAGCGGCGGGCGCGAGCGAATTCAACCACACAGTGGCAACCAGCGAAGGTGATCTCAAGATCGCGCAATTCCTTCTGGTGAATGCCGCCATGCTTGCATTTACCAGCTTCATGCTGATCTGGGCGTGGCGCAATCGCCTCCGCATCGACCAGCTCTTTATATCCCGTCCTGAACGGGCGATGTTCAACTGGATCTACCTGAATCCCTTCTCGGAGCGGAATGTGCCAAAGTCTGCATTCCACTATCTTGCCCTGGCGCCCGGAATGCTCCTCCTCAAGGCTATCGTATCCTTCAACAACAGCTTGATCAGCTTCGGTCTGCCAGATTTCCTGACACCGGTCGCGTCGGCCATTTTTACGTTCGTACAGGGTCCTCTCGCCTACTGGGCATTGATCTTCCTCCTGTTCCTGCCGATCTGGTGGCTCTCTCTTCGCTTGGCGGCAGCCTTCCTGCGCGCCGACATCGCGCGCCCCGAACCGTTGTCCATGCCAATAGCGTGACATCGGGTGGGATCGGACATCTTCGACCAGGCGCTTAACCAGCATGCAGCGTTGATTGACCGGATTATCGCTGGAACGGAGAGCAATCCGGCATGCCGGGAGGAACTGAGGCAGGAGGTGGCGCTCGCGCTCTGGCGAGCAGCGCCATCCTGGCGTCGGGAGTCCTCCTTGCGAACATTCGTGGCGCGGGTGACGCACAACGTTTGTGTGAGCCATGTTCGAAGGGCCAGTCGCGCGCCGAAGTACGACGAACTCTCGGACACGGTTCTGGACAAGGCCCAGACAGCTGACGACGCGGTCGTTCGCGCCGATCTCGGCAGGCGGCTGCAGGTTGCCGTGTCCGGGCTGCCGCATGGCATGCGGCAAGTCGCAACCCTCTATCTCGATGATTTCTCGGCCCGCGAGATAGCGGAGACCCTTGGCATCAGTGAAGGGGCGGTCTTCACGCGCATCACGCGGCTGCGCGAGATGCTGCGCAAGGTAATGGATACAGAATGATGGACCTGGACGACCAGCTGGAGGCGATGCGTGCGGCCTGGCGGGCTGCCCCGGGGGGCGACCATTCGATCAGCCAGTTGAGGGCGCAGGTGCGACAAGAACGGTTGGCGTTGCGGCGGGATGCATGGCTTGAAGCGCTCGGCTCGTTGGCTGCGAGCGGCGTTTTCATCTTTTGGGCAGCGCGCGCGGAGGGTGTCGTGCAGGCCGTCTTTGTCGGGTTGTCAGTCTTCGCTTTGGCGTGGCCCGCGATCACGATGCACCTCCGGCGAAAGCTTTGGCATATGCAGGCGGAGACGGTCGAGGCCTACCGCTCGTTCGTGCAGCGGCGTTCCCAAACCAGCCTGTTGCTTGCGAGACTGGGTTATGTGGGCGGGCCGCTGGGCCTTGTCACCGGGCTTGGCCTTGGAAGCATTGGCGTGCTGCCCAATGTTGGCTTTCAGAGCCATCCGGCCGTCATCTGGATCGCGGCGGCCACCTTCGTAATAGCGTGTGGATGGAGCATGCGCGCGGCGCGGAGGCACAAGCGCATCCTCGCAAACCTTCGGGCACAAAGCACGATCGCGGATGCCATCGGCGAGGAGCTTTGACTATTCAGCGCTTGTTTTGTCGCAACTGCCCGCGCCGGAGCTCAGGCCGCTTGTCCTCAATCCGTTGAAATAGACGTGTGCAACAATACGAAAATTGCCGAAAGAGGGTTCGCCAGAAGGCTCTCACCCACTGCCATCACCGCCTCCCTGGGCGCCTTGCGTTTCCGCCGCATCGGGAAGGCCCAGGATGCGCTTGGCGATGATGTTGTTCTGAATCTCGGCAGAGCCGCCGGCGATGGCGCCGGCCTTGCCGCGGAGCCAGCCCCGGGTTTCCTCGCACCAGAAGAGCCCCTCGTGGCCCATTAGCTCAATCATGAGTTCGGCCCGGTCGGCCCTCACCTTGGCGCCGGCGTTCTTGAGGATGGACGCCGTGTTCGACGGCCCGGAATTGGCGCGAGCTTCAGCCTCGGCGCGGGCGTGAGTGAGGCCGAAGGTCCGGGCCTCCATCTGGTGCACTGCAAGTCGATGGCGCAGGTCGAGGTCCGCCAGTCGACCGGCGCTGTCGACGCCGACCTGGCTTCGCGCCAGGGCGCCGATATCCGCTGTGGAGGCCAAGCCGATCGGGCTGGACCCCACACTCGTGTTCTGCCGCTCGTGTTGCAACAGCCGCTTGGCCACCTGCCAGCCGCCTCCCCTGGGCCCAACGAGATTCGCCTTTGGCACCATGACATCCGTGAAGAACGTCTCGCAGAACGGAGATTCGCCACTGATCAGCACAATCGGTCGCACCTCGACCCCCGGTGATGCCATGTCGATCATCAGGAAGCTGATGCCGTCGTGCTTGCGTGGCCCCCGGTCAGTCCGCACCAGGCAGAAGCACCAGTCCGCATACTGCGCACCTGTCGTCCACACCTTCTGGCCCGTGACTCGAAAGTTGTCGCCCTCGTCCACAGCTGCCATCTGCAGCGAGGCCAGATCGGATCCAGCGCCGGGTTCGCTGAACCCCTGACACCAGCGCAACTCGCCTCGGGCGATTGGGGGAATGTGGCGTTCGAGTTGCTCCGGGCTGCCGTATTCCAGGAGTGTTGGACCGAACATCATAACGCCAAGGCCGCCCACGGGATTGGGGGCGGCGATCCGGGCCATCTCTTCCTTCAGCACCCTGGCTTCGCTACCCGTCAGTCCAGCGCCACCATAGCGGCGCGGCCAGGTTGGGACGCCCCATCCCCGCGCCCCCATGCGTTGGCGCCAGACGATCACCTCATTGGGCTGCGGCGCGCCGTCGACCATAGCCGCCGCCACCTGACCAGGATTGTCCCGAATGGAAGGTGGCAGGTTGGCTTCGAGCCAGACGCGAGCTTCCAGACGGAAGGCTTCCAGTTCAGGCCCATCGACCATGCTCATTCTCCCATTCCGCCAACCCGCGCCCCGCTGAGGGATGCGTCTGCTTTCATGCGGGCGATGCGTTCGTCGCGCAGGGCTGTGCGCCGCACCTTGCCGGCGTCGTCGCGGATCGGCTCATCGACGAACTCGAACGATCGCGGCAGCTTGTAGCCGACCAGCCTCTCCGCGAGATGCGCCGCCAGCTGATCAAACGTTACGGGGGTCCTGACGTTGACGATGGCATGGATCCGGTTTCCCAGATCGTCGTCGGGCAGTCCGACGACCGCGCAGGATTGAACCGCCGGATATTCTTCCAGCGCCGCCTCCACCTCGGCAGGATAGACGTTGGCGCCCCCGACGAGGATCATGTCCGTTCTCCGGTCGGCCAGATAGAGATAGCCGTCGGCGTCGAACCAACCCATGTCGCCAAGGCTCTCCCAGCCGCCCGGCAGGGTCTTGGCCACGGCGCCTACATAGCGATAGGTTTCAGGTGAGCCTTGGGGTCGGCGCAGATAGACCTCGCCCACCTCGCCTGCCGGAAGCGCCTGTCCGTCCTCCCCAACAGCGATCATCTCGCCCACGATTACCCGGCCAACCGAACCTCTTCGCTCCAGCCATTCGCGGCCGGAAATCTCGCTGATGGCCTGGGATTCCGCGCCGCCATACCGCTCCATCACCGCATCGGGTCCAACCCATTCGATGAAGGCCTCCTTGAGCCACGGCGGACAAGGCGCGGCCAGATGCCAGAGCGTCTTGAGCGAGGAGAGGTCGAACGCAGTTCGCATCGCGTCGGGCAGTCGCCAGATGCGGGTCATCATGGTCGGCACCAGGAAGATCCAGTCCGCGCGATAGGTCTGGATTGCGACCAACACCCCCTCAGGATCGAAACGGGGCAGGATGACCAGGTGGGCTCCAATGTTTATGGCGTCGAGCATCATCGCGAAGCCGGCGGTATGGTAGAGCGGCGCGGGAAGGATCGAGACGCCGCCTTGTCGCATGCGCCAGAAGCTGAGCTCCAGCATTGCGGCTTTCGTCACGCCAGGTCCGCCAGACAGGATCAGTTTCGGGCGACCAGTGGAGCCTCCCGACGCCACGCCCCTCGCGGTGGGCGCTATAACGTCGGGCAGGTCGCCTTCATCGCCCGACAACGCCGCTAGTTCAGCAATGCTGGACGATGGCCGCACCCCGGCCGCGTCGCCTTCGGCGATGACCAGAGCGGGATTTGCAAGTTCGATGATCGCCGCCAGTTCTGTTGCAGGCAGACGGAAGGAAACGGGCTGCGGGGTCGCACCCAACTTCCAGATCGCCCAGCAGGCCGATACGAAATCAAGGCCGTTCGGTAGCCCGACTGTCACCAGATCGCCTTGGGAGACGCCCCTGAGCGCCAGGCCCCGCGCCAGGCGGTTGGTACGCCGGTGAAGCTCGGAATAGGTCAGGCTCACGCCCTGGCAGGTCACCGCAGGCGACCCAGGTGTGGCATTGGCCAACTGCTTCAGCTTTGCGCCGTATGAGATCATCTCGTCCATCACACGCACCTTGCTGAACGGCGCCTCTATCCGGAACCATTGTTCTCGTTCATGAACGGGATTGTGCGAACCCTGTCAATTGGTGTTGCGGTGCGGGATAGCCTTATGGCTCTGCCATCGCAGCCCTTTACATGAACTCGCGTTTGCGATTGCTCCCTGAAAGCCATGATGGATACCGATCACTCATATCTCAATGAACTGGACGGCGTGTACCCGGCGTTCCAGGCGCGGAGTCGCCTCGCGCAGGAGCGTCTCTTGCGGGCAGGCGACGCCGTGTTCGCCAGCAAGGGCTATGACAAGGCGCACGTCACGGACATCGCTGCGGCGGCAGGCTATTCGATCGGGACCTTCTACGGGCGATTCCGCGACAAGGAGGCCCTGTTTGCCGCGTTGCAGATCCGTTTCGCCCGGCGGGGAAGCGCTAACATAGACCGCTTCTTCGATCTGCAACGTTGGCACGATGCGACGCCGGCGGAATTGATCGAGACCTATATCGAGGGCACGTCGCGGGTCCTGACACGCAATTCCGGGTTCTTCCGCGCCCTTTACCAGCGAAGCCTGGCTGGCGAGGCAGCGGCCTACTGGCCGGAGCTTCGCGCCGCAACGCGTCAGGCCGGTTTGCGTCTTGCGGACTTCATCCGGAAGAAGGTTCCAGAAGCCGGCGATCCGGAACTGGATGAGCGATGTGTCTTCTGCCTGCGGGCGGTCGAGGGCATGCTTGTGCACAGGCTCCTTCATTGGAAGATCAATGAGGAATTCGATCAGGCATTCATCCTGAAGTCCCTGACCCGAATGGCGACGACCACGCTTGGTCTACCTTCGAACTCTAAGTGAACTCAGCCCCATCCAACCCGCTTGACCGCAAGCAGGCTCTGCGGTCTTAATGCGAACAATAGCTCCGGTTCGAATAAGGCAACATGCCGGAGCCTGCGCCTGGGGAGGCAGCCATGACATCACGGTCCAGTCGGAAACTCGTCCTGCTCTGCGGCATCGCCGCCGCTAGCTTGGGATCGGCCCAAGCTGTTCAGGCGCAGGACCCCTCAACCCAACTCGACGAACTTATCGTGACTGCCCAGAAGCGGGCTGAAAATGTCCAGGATGTGCCGCTTTCCATCACAGCGATCAGTGGAGCGGAGATCGAAAAGGCGCACATACTCAACTTCGCTCAGCTAACGACCGTCGTGCCAAGCCTGCAGTTCAGCACCTCGAACAACGTGCGGAATACGACGATCTCGCTGCGCGGGATCGGCCAGTCGGGGAACAACCCTGGCATCGAATCGAGCGTCGGTGTGTTCATCGACGGAGCCTATGTTCCAGGCTCGAGCGCGCTGCTTGGCGATCTGACCGATATCCAGTCCGTTGAGGTCCTGAGTGGCCCACAGGGGACACTCTATGGCCGCAACACGCCGCTGGGTGCGATCAACATCGTCACGCGCGAGCCGCAGGCCGATCTGGAAGCCATGTTGACCGCAGGCTACGGGAACTACGATCAGACCTCTGTGAAGGGCTATTTGGGCGGGGCGCTGATGACCAATGTGGCCTCGCGCGCCTCGTTCTGGGCCCGCGATCGAAGTGGCTTCGCCTACAACCTGGCCACCGGTAAGCACGTCAATGACTTCGCTGGCGCAGGTGGACGGCTCCGCACGGTCTGGAAGCCTTCTGACGCCTTCAAGCTCGACCTGGCGACCTACTATTCCAACGTGTCCGCCAACGGCGGGGTCTCCGATATCATCGACGCGGCGGGACCGACCGGGGTGGCGACGCCAGGTTACCTCGCGGCGACGGCGGCGCTGGGATATACTTTTCAGAACTACGGAAACCGCGACTTCGTCGTTCAGACCCAGGATGTGACGAACGACAAGGCGATAGCATACGGCTCCAGTCTGACCGGAAACTACGCGTTCGGTGACGGCTACACGCTGACGACGATAACCGCAGGTGACTACAACAAGGGTGGCGGAAATCCCTACGCCAACGCGGCGTTGCCTCAGAAAATCCTGATCCTTGCCGAGCGGGGGATCATCAACTCCTGGAGCCAGGAGCTGCGGCTGGCCTCACCGACGGGCCGTCGGCTGGAATACATCGCGGGACTTTACGCCTATCGCCAAACCTATGACTTCAATTCGACGGTGACGATCGGTCCGGATGCCAATCGATTGTTGCCGCTGCCGGCTGCGGCGGGCGGGCCGACCCGGTTCAAGGCCGGCGACACGGAAGTTACGAACGTCAAACTGAACACCGAAAGCGAAGCCGTTTTCGGCACGGTCTGGTTCAAGTTGACGGATGCCTGGAAAATTCAGGCTGGCGGCCGCTACGTGTGGGAACATAAGGACGGCGCCATCTTCCACATTAACCTGCCGGGGGCTAACGCGGCCTTCCGCGCGGCCTTCGGTCCGAACCCTGTCGGACCCGTTTCCCGCACTGAGCAAAAGTTCACCTGGCTTCTGAGCACCCAGTACAAGGTCACGCCCGACGTGATGGTTTTCGCCACGGCCTCGAGCGGCTGGAAATCAGGGGGTTTCAATGCCCGCTTGACCCCGGTCGGGGTACCTGTGGAGTTCGACTCTGAATCGTCCACTGACTACGCGGTAGGCATCAAGTCCGAGCTCTTCGATCGCCGGCTGCGCCTTAACGTGACGGCCTTCGATATCGTGTTGAAGAACTTCCAGTCTTCAATCCTCAACCCGGTTACACGAAGCGGTTTCATCACCGGCAACGCCGGCGAACGCAGGACCAAGGGTGTTGAGGGCGATTTTGTCGCCGTTCTGGGCGAGCACCTGCGCCTGAACGGGGGCGTCACCTACCTGTCGGCCGACTACACGGATTATGCGAACGGTCCCTGCTATTCAGGCAAGGTTTCCAACGGATCAGCGCCAGGAACCTGCAACTTCAATGGCCTCACGCCTGATAGGTCGCCGGAATTCAAGGCGAGTGTGGCGGCGAACTATGCCAGGCCGATCTCCGACACTCTGACGATGGATTTCCGACTGGAGGTCCAACATACAAGCTCGATGATCTACGACGCCGCCCTGGATCCCAACACCGAACAGAAGGCCGTGACGTTGCTCAACGGCGGCATCGGCCTGAAACCGGTTGATGGGCGCTGGGCGATAAACCTCTGGGCGCGAAACATTACCGATGAACATTACTTCCAATTCATCTCGGCGACGCCGGCGACGACACTGGTCAGCACCGGCGGCACGGCGGGTGCTCGCGGCTACAGCGGGTACTACGCCGAACCACGGACCTACGGCATCGAACTCACCTATCGGTACTAGGGCCAATCGGACCGGGCTGAATAACGCCGCCCGGAGATCTGTCGGGTAAACTCCAGAAAGACGGCGAAGCAACCGACGCTCAGGTCGTGAACAGATGGCAGGCGACCTGCCTGCCCGGCGTGTCGGCGACTGGCAGCAACCGCGGGGTCTCGCTACGGCAGATGTCCATCGCCTTCGGGCAGCGACCGGCGAAGCGGCAGCCCGCCGGGACATCCACCGGCGAGGGGATCTCACCGGCGATCGTCTCCGACCGGCGGTGGCGCTCCCGCAGCGGATCCGGCTCCGGATTGGAGGCGACAAGGATCTGCGTGTAGGGGTGTTTCGGACTGAAAAACACGTCCGACGCCGGGCCGATCTCGACCAGCACGCCCAGATACATCACGGCCATGCGATCGCTGACATAGCGGACCATCGACAGGTCGTGGGCGATGAACAGCAGCGTCAGCCCCATTGAGGCTTTCAGCTCGTCCAGCAGGTTCACCACCTGGGCCTGGACGGACACATCCAGCGCCGAAATGGGCTCGTCGCACACCACGAACTCGGGTTCGAGGATCAGCGCGCGGGCGATCCCGATGCGCTGGCGCTGTCCCCCCGAAAACTCATGCGGATATCGCGACATGTGATCGGGTTCGAGCCCGACCCGCCTAAGCCATTCCCCTGCCCGGTCCCGGATTTCCGTGGCTGAATAGGTGCTGTGGAGCTTCAGCCCCTCGCCCACGATCTCGCCCACGGTCATGCGCGGATTGAGCGAGGAATAGGGGTCCTGGAAGATCATCTGCGTCTTCTTCGCCCAGCGGCGGAAGTCTTCCGGCTGATAGCGCTGCGGCAGGGTCTCGCCGCGATAGCTTGCAGTCCCCGAGGTCCGTGCGTGCAGGCCGACAAGCGTCTTGCCCAGGGTTGACTTGCCCGAGCCGGACTCGCCAACCAGGCCGACGACCTCCTTTTCGTGAATGGTCAGCGTGACCTGATCCACCGCGTGGACCTTGCGCCCCCCTGGAAGCGGAAAATACTTGGTCAGCTGGTCAGCGACCACCAATGGGGGAGCGTCGCTCATGCCGGCAATCCCGAGGTTAAGCCAGAAGCCGGCCTGCCCGCGCCATAGTCGAGAGCCTCTACGCGGGGCGCATTTTCGCTGTGGAGCCAGCAACGGGCCAGATGTCCGTTCCCCAGATCGGAAGGCGCGGGGTCGCGGGTGCTGCAGATTCGCATGGCGTGGGGACAACGCGCCGCGTAGGCGCAACCGGTCGGCGGCGAGAACAGGTCTGGCGGGCTGCCTTCGATGGGCAGCAATCGGTGCGCACGATCCGACGTACTGCTGGGCATGGCCGCTCGCAGACCCAGCATGTAGGGGTGCGCGGACCGATAGAATACGTCCTCGACGCTGCCCCGCTCGGCCACCTGCCCCGCGTACATCACCACCACGTCGTCGGCCATCCGCGCCACAACGCCAAGGTCGTGGGTGATCAGGATGATGGCGGTGCCGCTATCCCGCTGCAGATCGGACAGCAGGTCGAGAACCTGCGCCTGTATCGTGACATCGAGGGCTGTCGTGGGTTCGTCGGCGATCAGGATCGCGGGCTCACAGGCGATCGCCATGGCGATCATGGCCCGCTGCAGCATGCCGCCGGAAAACTCGAACGGATACTGGTTGGCGCGTTGCGTCGCCTCCGGAATGCGCACCATGTCCAGAAGTTCGACGGCGCGGTCCAGCGCCCGCTTGCGGCTCCAGCCGCGATGCACTTCAAGGGTTTCGGCAATCTGGCGGCCGATGGTCATGGTCGGGTTCAGCGACGTCATCGGATCCTGGAAGATCATGCCGATCTCGCGGCCCCGGATCTCCCGTCCGTCGATTTCCTTGCGGCCCAGGATGTCCACGCCCCTCAGGCGCGCCCTGCCCGAGGTAATCCGCCCGGGCGGCATGGGGGTGAGCCCCATGAGGCTCTGGACGGTGACGGACTTGCCGCAGCCGGACTCGCCCACGATCGCCAGGGTCTTGCCCGCCGCCACCGAGAAACTGACCCCCCGGACCGCCTTGACCGATCCGCCATAGGTATCGAACTCGACCCGCAGATCGTCCACTTCCAGCAGCGGCGAGCCCTCCCCGACGTCCTGTGTCTGAACAACCGTCATTCGCGGGACCTCATCTTGGCGTCGAGCGCGTCGCGCAGGCCATCTCCCAGCAGGTTGAACGCCAGAACGGTGATGCTGATCAGGATGGCGGGGAACAACAGCTCGTGCGGATGTATCAGCATCGACTTGATGCCCTCGTTGCTCATCCCGCCCCAGGAGGGTGTCGGCGGCGCCACGCCCATCCCGATGAACGACAGGAAGGCCTCGGTGAAGATCGCGCTGGGCACGGCGAAGGTGAGGGTCACCAGGATGACGCCCAGGGTGTTGGGGATCATGTGACGCATCACAAGATAGTTGGTCCGGGCCCCCAGCAGGCGTGCGGCGCTGACGTAGCCCTCCTCACGGACCTGCAGGATCTGTCCGCGCACCAGTCGCGCCGTGCCGGGCCAGGAGAGCATGACCAGCGCCACAATCATCGGCAGGATGCCGCTTTGCCCCGGACCGATCCCGAAGGCGATCTTGAACAGGATCATGAACAGCAGGAACGGCAGGGCGATCACAAAGTCCGCGAACCGCATCATGATCTGGTCGACGCGGCCCCCGAGGAAGCCCGCCATACTGCCGTAGGCGACGCCAAAGGACACAAACAGCAGGGGCGCGACAATCCCGATGAACAGGGACACCCGCGCGCCGTGCATCAACCGCGCAAGCATGTCGCGGCCGAGGTAGTCGGTTCCCAGCGGGTGAAGTTTGAAGCGGACCTTGTCGCCCACATTCAAGGGTTCGGATGGCGGCGCCAGGCCTCGCGACCTGGCCTCCGCGACAGTAATGACCGCGACCGGCGTGACCGACAGCGCCTGACGCGACCCCATCTCGGCGCCGGCCGCATCCAGCGCGACCACGGTGTAGAAATAGGTTTCGGCGCGCAGGTCGAGCCGGTCTTCGTATCGCGTCTCCGTCCCGGTGAGGGTCTGCGCGATCGGCAGCCCGAGGGGCTCACCGGCCAGGGCCGGAACGATATCACGGTAGATCCGATAGGCGCTGGCACCGGGGACCGGGTCCCAGATCATCCGCACGGCCTGTGTATTGGCTGGATAGGCGAGACGAAGGTCCCTGCTCCCCGGAAGCACGGTTTCGCCATTCCATGGCCGGTAGGGCGCCGCCAACGTAACCATGCGCTCGGCGCCCGGTGCGCGGCTGACCTGATCGAGGTCCTGCGCCGACGGATCCACGCGCCAGACCAGGGGGCCCAGAAGTGTGAACAGCAACAGGGCGATCACGATGTAGAGCGACACGATGGCGCGACGGTTTGCCTTCAGCCTGATCCAGGCGTCCTGCCAGTAGGACAGGGACGGACGGGACAATTGCTGGCGACGCTGTTCGACCGCCAGTGGGGCGAAATCGTCGAGTCCAGGCTCGGTCTGCGGGTTTGAGGACACCACCGGCTACTCCAACCTGACCCGGGGATCGATGAACCCGTAGAGGAGATCCACAAGGATCACCATCAGCACGAGAAACGAACCGAAGAACACCGTCGTCCCCATGATCACCGTGTAGTCCAGCTGCTGCACGGCCTGGACGAAGTATCGCCCCAGCCCCGGGATCGCAAAAACCGACTCCACGACGAAGCTGCCGGTCGTGATCCCCGCGATCGAGGGGCCCAGAACGGTGACCACCGGAAGGATCGCATTGCGCAGCTGGTGCCGGGTGAAGATCCGCGTGGCCGGCAATCCCTTGGCCTTGGCGGTCCGCAGATAGTCGGAATTGATGATCTCCAGCATGGAGCTGCGCATCAGGCGGGTAAGGTAGGCCATGGTCCCGAGGCCGAGCACCAGAGACGGGACCAGCATGTGCGAGACCGTGCCCCAGCCGGCCACAGGCAACAGGGAAAATCCGAGGAAATCGTTCAACTTGACCAGCGCCAGTTGCCCCAGCGCGGCGAACACAAAACTTGGCACCGAGATGCCCAGGATGACGAAGAACATGATCAGGATGTCGGGCAGCTTGTTGCGATAGAGCGCGGTCAGCGCGCCCCACAGGATGCCGCCGAGCGATGCGAAGACGATGGCCAGGATTCCGAGCGTTGCAGACACCGGGAAGTGCTCACGGATAATGTCATTCACCTCGCGGTTCTGCTGGGTGAACGAAATCCCGAAGTCCCCTCTGGCCAGGTTTCCCAGGTAGATGACGTACTGTTGGGCCAGCGGCTTATCCAGCCCGTACTTGGCCTCCAGGTTCTTGCGGATTTCCGGGGTTACGGCCCTGTCGCCGCTCATCGGATCGCCGGGCACCGCATGCATGGCCAGGAACGTCGCGGTCGCGATGAACCACACGGTTACAACGCCCTGGATCAGCCTCTTGATGGTGTATCGCCACATGTCCCGGTCTACTTCCCGACAATGCTGACGTTGGTGTAGTCGGGGTCGAAGCCCGCCACGCGCCGGACCACGCCCTGCAGGCGAGGGTCCACCACGTAGACCACACCGGGCTCATAGATCGGAACCATCGGCGGATCCTCGATCAAAATGCGCTGGATTTCGCCAAACGTATCCATCCGGGTCTGGACGTCTGTGGACGTCTGGGCGACGGCGACCAGTTGATCCAGTCTCGGATTGTTGTATCGGCCCCGGTTGTTGGAATTCCAGGAGGCGAACAGGTCGGCGAAGGTGAGAGGATCCGGGTAGTCCGGGTTCCAGCCCCCCAGCACCAGATCAAAATCTCCGGCGCTCATTTTGGCGAGGCGTTGCTTGAAGATCTGTTTGTCGATGCGGATGGTCAGGCCCAGTTCCCGGCGCAACGTCTCCTGGAAGTATTCGGTCATCTTATCGCCCAGGGCGCCGTCATCCGATAGCAAGGTCAGGGGCGGCAAGGTCTCCAGCCCCAGTTCCTTCTTGGCCAGGGCCAGCTGGCGTCGCGCCTCGACCGCATTCGGAAGGACCTGCGTTGCCGGATACTCCTCCCGGAACTTGCCCTGATTTCCATCGAGCCAGACAGGGAACAGAGACCGCCCGGGCAGGTTTCCGGGCAGCTTGATCACCCGGTAGACCACCTCATCCGGATCGATCACCAGCTGGATCGCCCGGCGCAGATGCAGGTTGGTCGTGGGACGGTCCTTGCGATGGTTGAATTCCATGTAGAAGACCGCCCCGCGCTGGAAGCGATTTATCGGCCAGCGCTTCACCAGCGCCTCGTTCAGGTTTTCCTGATTGAGACCCGCGACCGCGATCTTTCCATCCTTGTAGAGATTGATCAGGGCGTTGGGGTCGCTGCTGAAGTAGGCAAAGTCGAGGACCTTCACCTTCACGCGATCCTTGTCCCAATAGTAGGGGTTTTTCTCCATGCGCAGCTGGGCGCCATGGACCCAGCGCGTGATCGTGAAGGGGCCGTTGTAGAGCAGCATGTCCGCGTCGGCGCCGTAGCGACCCGCCGTGGCGTTGAAAAAGTCCTCGCGTATCGGCCTGAAGGTGCTGAAGACCATCAGCTTTGCGAAATAGGGCACAGGCCGCACCAGCTCGACGCGCAGGACATTATCGCCCAGGGCCTGCACACCCAGGCTGGAGATCGGCGCACGGCCCTTGTTGATCGCTTCGGCGTTCTTGATCGCGAAGAGGATCGTCGCATACTCGCTGGCGGTTTTCGGATCGACAGCCTTGCGCCAGGCGAACACGAAGTCATGGGCTGTGACCGGCTTGCCGTCGCTCCAGCGGGCATCTGCACGCAGCCAGAACGTCGCGCTGGTGTCGGTGATTTTCCAGCGTTCGGCCACGCCGGGGGTGAGCTCGCCGCCCTCCCCGTTTCTGATGAGGCCCTCGGTGACGTGGCCAAGGACCATGCTGCTGATCGTATCAGTGCTTCGGGTACTGTCGAGCTGGGGAGGCTCATCGGCCAGGGCCAGGGTCACCGTTCCGGTCGCCGCATCGATCCCCTTGCTGACCCGGGTTCCGCCGGCGAGACCGGACGCCCACGAAAGCCCAAGCATCAGCAGCACAATGCCGATCACGGAAACAACGGCGATCAGCAGCAGTTGCCGCCCGGCGGAACGGTTGAAGCCGTCGTCATTTGCAGGGCGGTCAGTCATCCCCGAAGCGATGCCGAAACGCTGGCGCCTGGACCAGCCAGACTGAAGCCGCCGGCCGGTGGGTCAACCTTCAACACGCGCATGATACTGACTGAATCTGGTCTCACGGCCCCAGCAGCAACATTTCCGGGGGAGCCGTCAAGAGCCCCATGTCGAGATCCGGGACGCGCCGGCCCGGAACTGGCCCGTAATCCAGTTAGTTCCGGTAGGGAATGATTACCGGCAGGCTTTCGTATCCGTGGACGAAGGCCGACCAGTTCAGCACGGGGTCGCCTACAACCTTGATCTCCGGGAACCGCTTCAGGATCTCTTCCCAGATGATGGTGAGCTGCATCTCGGCCACCCGATTGCCAACGCAGCGGTGAATGCCGAAGCCGAACGACATGTGCTGACGGGGGCGCTCACGGTCGATGATGAAGGCGTTGGGATTGTCGATCATCGTCTCGTCGCGGTTGCCGGAGATGTACCACATGACCACCCGTTCGCCCTTTTTGATGGTCTTGCCGCCCAGTTCCACGTCGCGGGTCGCCACCCGGCTCATGTGGGCCAGCGGGGTCTGCCAGCGGATGGTTTCCGAGATCATCGGCAGGATCAGATCCGGGTTGGCGCGCAGCTTGGCGTACTGGTCAGGGTTCTTGTTCAGCGCGAAGACGCTGCCCGAGATGGTGTTGCGCGTGGTGTCATTGCCGCCGACGATCAGCAGCACAACATTGCCCTGATACGTCTCCATCGGCATGTTCCGGGTGGCTGGATTGTGAGCCAGCATTGAAATCAGATCATTGCCGGGCTCGGCGTTGACCCGCTGGTTCCACAGTTCATGGAACGCGCCGAAGCATTCCATCATCGCCGCACCCTTCTGCTCCCAGCTTTCCACCGGTCCGTGACCCGGCATGTTCATGATCATGTCCGACCACCAGGGCAACTTGCGGCGCTGTTCGAACGGGAAGTCGAACAGTGTGGCCAGCGTCATGGCCGTCAGCTCCTTGGAGACCAGATCGACCCAGTCGAATTCCTTGCCGATGGGCAGGCTGTCGAGGATCTGGCCGGCGCGCTCGCGCACCTGGGGCGACATGGCGTGGAGGTTGCTGGGGGCCAGTGTCGGGCTGACAGCCTTGCGGGCCACGCTGTGATCTGGCTCATCCATGGTGATGAAGCCGGCGTTGCCGCGCCGGCGCTCACCCATGATCTTTTCCTGCTCCTTGATGGCCTCGAGGTTGGCCAGGCCTATGCCTTCCGCCGAAGAAAAGGCCTCGTGGTCGGTGTCGACCGCCATGATGTCGTTCCACTTCGTCACCGACCAGTAGGGTCCATATTCACTCTCGGGCGTGAAATGGACGGGATCCTCCCGGCGCAGCCGCTCAAACACCGGCCAGATCGTATCGTTGGAGAAGCGATCCACCCGCGCCGGGTTCAGCTTCTCGAGCGGCGTTGCCGCAGCCTCCTCGGCAGCGTCAGCAGCATTGACCTTCACGGCGATGTTCATGGCGTCATTCCCCGGTTCACATCTGGCCGAGACCTCCGCCGCCCGGGCATCCGGGCGAGGACAGAAGTATCGGTGATTATGGCGGCAGGTTGATGTCCGGATCCGGACATGTCAACGCCTATTGACTTCGGGGCGAACCGTCGTGCCTGATCTTTTCAACGGCTTCGTGTAGACCGACTGCCATGAGCGACATTACGGCCCCTCCCCGCCCCTTGGCTGCTCCCCGCAAGCGCAATGCGGAAGCCACGCGTGCAGCTATTCTCGAGGCGGCGAAGTCGCACTTTGCTGTGTTGGGCTACGACTGCGCGATCCTGCGTGACATCGCCCGCGACGCCGGGGTCGATGTGGCATTGGTCAAACGCTATTTTGGCGGCAAGGAAGCGCTGTTCGTCGAGGCGTTGAGAGCATCATTCCTGTCCGACGCCCTGCGAACATGGGATCGCGCTACTTTCGCCCGGGACATGGCGAACATGCTTGCGGGCAGCCCGCATGCGGATGAGGACCGGACCCACCGGTTCCAGTTTCTGCTGCGCGCCGCCACCTCCCCGAATACGGCGCCACTGCTCAATGTTCTGGTCCAGGACCGGTTTCTGGAGCCTATCCGATCCTGGCTGGGCGGTGCTGATGCGGATGCCCGCGCGCGCGTGCTCGCGGCCAGCTATATCGGCTTTCTGGTCGAGCGACTGATCCGGGGCGAAGCGCTGGTGGGCCGCGAGCGGGATGTTTTCGTTGATCGTGTGACGGTTATCTTCGACGCACTGTTGTCGGAGCCTGTCGGGTCGATCTGAACCAGCCAAGCCGCGCTACGAGATCTTTTCGACCTTCACTGACAGGCGAGGCCGCACATAGGCGTGGCGGGTGAACCGGATGGTCTCGGGCATGAACAGACCAAAGGTCGGCCGATAATCATAGACAACGTCGGTGACGATCACGCTCTCGTTGGCCGAGAGATATCCCGACGGCACACTGGGGCCATCCGCCGAACTGAAGTCCTTCTTAACCGTCCAGTCGGTCGACACTGATCCCGACCCGTTGGCGCTCAGGCTCGAGACCCGCTGCTGAACGCTGGCGTTGGGATAGGGGTAGATCATGGACACGCTGGCCTTCAGAACATCGTCGAGCTCCGCCGTGGTGACGGTCCGGTTCTGCGCGGTGATATCGGCAATGGCGGCCGCAATGTGTGACACCTTGCGCTGGGCCTGGTAGGCGCCCAAAGCCTCCACCGCGGCGATGTGCAGGATGAACAGCACCGGGAAGATCAACGCGAACTCGAGGGCTGCAGCGCCCTTGCGGTCGCTGATCGTGCGTTTGAGGAAAGCCATCATGCGAAGGGCTCGTTCTTGAAGGTGACCCGCGAACCCAGGGTGACGCTCAGAGGGCCATTCCGCTCGTAAGCCGTGGCGATGAAGGGGGTCATCAATGGCCAGACGTAGTTGGCCTTCACGATGATGATGTCCTCTGCGGCGCCCTTGTTGAACTGGCCCGCAGGCGCTGCGGCGACCACCGCGTTGGCGTCCGCAAAACGGTCGAACCGCTGGACGCTGATGGTCAGTCGATCCCGGCAATTGGTCACGTTGCCGCCCAGCTTCTCGCAAACCTGTTCCTCAAAGGCTGCCGCGCTGGCGGGAGCATCACCGCGTCCGGTGCGGATCATTCGTGAGGTTTCGAACACGGCGTTGTCCAGGCCACTGCTCATCATGCCCAGCATGCCGACCTCGATGATCGAGAACAGGGAAAGGAACAACACCGGAGCGACAAAGGCGAACTCGATCGCGGTTGCACCGCTCCTGTCCCGCAGGAAGCCCTGACCGCTCTTGTGAGATCTGGTGTGATCCATTGCGACAGCTTGCGGGTCCTGAATAAACAAAGAGTTAATTGACTCTAAAATACAGTAAATACGCATTAACAATTCGGGATAACCAGAGATTACCTCTCTTTCAATATTATCCCGTTCAGTAACGTTGTTTCCGTCAGGATAATGCGCATGAACAGGTCTGTATCCACGGTAGCGCGGCGGCTGCTCAATGACAGGCGAGGCAACGTCGCCATCGTCGCCGCCATAAGCATGGCCCCGATCTGCGTGGCCAGCCTGGGCGCTGTGGACCTGGCGCGTGCGACCAGCGCCAAGTCCCAGCTTCAGGACGCGTTGGATGCGGCAGCGCTCGGCGCCGCAAGAACCAACTCCACCACCGACGCCCAGATGACCACGGCGGGCAACCGCTACCTCGCCCAGAACCTGAAGCTCACCGAAGACTTCACGGTGTCGTCATCCTCGTTTCGCATCGGCGACAATGGAAAGGTCATCGCAAACGCGGCCGTTCAGGTGCGGCCGTTCGTCGCCGGTCTGCTGACCGGTGGAAACATGACCGTCGCCGCGACTTCCGAGGTCGTTCGCGCCGACATGGAAGTCGAGATCGCCCTGGTGCTCGACAACACGGGCTCCATGAACGAAGGCAGCAAGCTTTCGGACCTCAAGGACGCCGCCAAGGAATTCGTGACCAAGATGGAAGAGGTCGCCTCCAAGAGCGTGATCCCCAATCCGATCAAGATCTCCCTCGTACCGTTCTCCAGCACGGTTCGTATCGACGGGACCGCCTATCGTAACGCCGTCTGGATGGATCAGGCGGGCACGGCGCCGATCAACAATCAGATCTTCACCACCGCAACCGGCACCCAGTTCGCCAATCGCTTCACCCTTTTCAATACGATTGGAACCAGCTGGCGCGGATGTGTGGAGATGCGCGAGGCCCCTTACGATGTGCAGGATACCCCGCCGACCACGGGCGCAACCCTGTACACCCCCTATTTCGCCGTGGACGAGCCTGACAGCAGGACCAACGGCTATGGTGACAACTATCAGAACAATTATCTTTCAGACGGCACGAGCAGCAACAACTGGAGGGTGCGGCAGGGATCGGTCACCAAGTACACATCGAGAAGTGGCCTATCGACAAACTTTGGCCCCAACCGCGGATGCGGCCTTCAAAAACTGATGCGCCTGACCACAGATTTCTCCGCGCTGCGCTCCGCAATCGACAACCTGAACGCTGATGGCAACACCAATATTCCGATCGGGATGTCGTGGGGCTGGAACACCCTCACGCCATTCGCGCCGTTCAGCGACGGGGTCGCCTACGGCACCCCCAAGCACAAGAAGATCATCGTGCTGATGACCGACGGTGCGAACACCCTGAGCCAGCGCGACACGCCCAACGACGGCACCTACGCCGGCGCCGGCTACATCTGGCAGGGGCGCGTCCTGAAAGCGAACGACACGCCGCTCCAGCAGGGCGCCTCGAACGCAGAGCGCACCGACGCCCTGGATTCCCGACTGGCCAAGATCTGCACAAACATGAAAGCCAGGGACATCGAGATCTACACGATCCGCGTGGAGGTCGATGAGGGCACCAGCGAGCTTCTGCAGACCTGTGCGACCGGAGCGGACTACTTCTACGACGTCAGCAACTCCTCTACGCTGACCCAGGTCTTCCAGAGCATCGCCGGACAGATCGCGGCCTTGCACCTCTCAAAGTAGAACTTTTTAATCAATGCTCGCATAAGTCGAATAACAGATTACACCCCGGATGTACGGATAAACCCGCCTGTTTGTCTGTAACGGATGAGTCTATCTGAAGCGGTCAGGCTCTGGCCGGACCGCAGGCGCCGGTGTATGTGACGGGGATGGCGGCGGCGGAAATCCTGGTCGATGCGCGGGGGCACCACTGCCCCGTGCCCACATTGAGACTCAGGCGCGCCTTGGCCGCAGCGCCTGCTGGCGCCCGTATCCGGCTCCTCGCGGACGATCCCCTCGCACGGATCGACGTGCCGCACTTCGCTGCAGAGGTAGGCGCCACAGTTGTGGAACAGTCTGATGACGGCGGAACGCTGAGCTTCCTGGTCACGCCCCGTCCGAGCGAATGAGCTCACGCTCGGACGCCAGCGGAACCCGGCGGCGCCTCAAGGCCAGTTCGACCTCCGTCGCCAGTGCGCCGCCAAAGAACAGAGCATTCACGTTCCAGGACAGCCAGATCAGGAAAATGACGACCGTGGCGACAGAACCGTAGGTCGCGCCGAGTTCGGCGATCTGTTCCACATAGAAACCCAGCCCCCAGGACGCAAAGATGCAGAGGCCAGCCGCCGCCGCGCCTCCGAGTACCGAGGCCCACCAGTCGACAGGGTCGCGCGACATCGCCCAACGATAGATGAGGGTCATGCCCGCCGTCATGCCCGTGCTCGCCCAGGTCCACTCGCTGTAGAGCCAGAGCGCGCCTCTGAGCGGCCTCAGTTCAAACGTTTCCCCCAGAATCCTGAACGCGAAGAAGACGGTCGACAGCACGCCTAACGCCGCCATAGCGGCCACAAGGACGATCAGCGCCAGGAGATTGAAGCTCAGGAACCCGCGCTGCCGTTCCTCGTCGTGAATGAATGAGAGGCCAGCCAGCAGGGCCTTGAACCCGCGATGAGAAGCATAGGCGCCCACCACCAACGCCACCCCGCTCTGGATCGAAATACTTCCACCCGGAGCCTGGGACAACCGGACCATCTCACTCTGAAGGATCAAGCGCGCCGCGTCGGGCATCACCCGCGCCAAGGCCTCACCCTGCTCAGCTACCCGGGCGGGATCGGACAGGAGGCTGTAGAGGCCCATGGCGATGGCGATCGCCGGGAAGATCGCCAGCATGATGAAAAAGGAAACGCCGCCGGTGTAGAGCATGACATCCCGCCCCCACATCCGCGACAGCGTCCGGCCCAGTACCAGCATGACGTTGCGCAGACCCTCCGGGACAAAAAGGCGCCACGAGCCAGGCGCGGAGTTATGGGTGTTCATCGGGACAGGGACTCGACTCAGGCCGGTTCATGACCTGCGCCAACCATAACGGCGCGCCCCCCGGGTTAGTAGGTGGCGCGCCGCCGATGGGGGTTTGCGTCCATCCGGACCGGCCGCCGCTTCGAGGGACGGGAGAATACGACGTCCGATCCGATGAAAGATCTAGGCATTCGTCGCTGAACCGGGGCTGAACACGCGCGTCAGGCGCGCGACCAGCGCGGCTTCAGGCGAGTGCAGCGATCTCGGCCTCCGTAAAGCCCCAGTCCGCCAGGGCTTCGGTGTTGTGCGCGCCGATAGCGGGCGGCGGCCCCTGAATCACGCCGGGGGTCTCTGAAAAGCGTGGCGCAGGCGCGGGCTGGGTGACCCCTCCCAGCTGCACGAAGGTCTGGCGCGCGGCGTTGTGCGGATGATTCGGCGCTTCGTCCAGATCCAGCACCGGCGCAAAACAGACATCCGTCGCCGCCATGATGGTCGTCCACTCCGCCTGACTCTTTGTGGCGAATACGGCGGCAAGTTTCTCGCGCAGATCGGGCCAGATCGATCGATCCATCTGTCGCTGGAAATCGGGATCGGTGATGCCGGTCTTCTCTAACATGAGTGCGTAGAACTGCGGTTCGATCGAGCCGATTGAGACCCACTTCCCGTCAGAGCATTGGTAGGTGTCGTAGAAGTGAGCCCCGCCATCAAGCAGATTGGCGCGACGCTCTTCCTGCCAGATGCCGGACGCCTTCATGCCGTAGAACATGGCCATCAAGGAGGCCGATCCGTCGCTCATGGCGCAATCAATGACCTGACCCTTGCCGGTTTCCCGCGCATGGATGATCCCGGCCATCAGGCCAAAGGCAAGATACAGGGCGCCGCCGCCGAAATCGCCGACCAGGTTCAAAGGCGGAACCGGCTTGTCCTTGGTGCCGATGGCGTGCAGCGCACCTGTGATGGCGATATAGTTCATGTCGTGACCGGCCGCATTGGCATATGGACCGGTCTGGCCCCAGCCCGTCATACGACCATAGACCAGTCGCGGGTTACGCTTGAGCGCCACGTCCGGACCAAGGCCGAGGCGTTCCATCACGCCGGGCCGGAACCCTTCGATGATCCCGTCTGCCGAGGCCATTAGCTTCAGGCACGCCTCAACCGCCTCTGGCGTCTTCAGATCCAGAGCCACCGAGCGGCGACCGCGTGCGGTGATGTCAGTTGGAGCGCCACCTCGTCCGCCTTTGCGATCAACCCGCACCACATCGGCGCCAAGGTCCGACAGCAGCATACCGCAAAATGGACCGGGGCCGATGCCAGCGAACTCGACAATTTTCAAACCGGTAAGCGGGCCCTGGCGCATGATGTCCTCCGAAATCCTCATTTGGTCTAGGCGCCCTGCCCTTTGGTCAGCCAAGGCCTAGCCGCCGCCAGGCAATGACTGCCCGTCGTCGACAGTAACTATGCTGCCCGTCATGGCCCTCGCCGCTGGGCCCACCAGCATCATGAACGCCGCGTCGAGATCAGAGGCGTCCATCAGGCGGCGGCGTGGAAAGCCCTTGAGCTGGCGCTGCCCACCCTCTGTCGGCCACCATGTGTCGTTGATGGCGGTCTCGATATAGCCAGGGCAGAGCGCGTTGACCGCGATCCCTCGCCTCGCCCACTCGCGCGCAAGGCTGCGGGTCAGCATCGCCATCGCGGCTTTCGAGCCGCAATAGGCCGAGAGCCCGGGCAGCACAGTGTGACTAGCAATGGAAGCGATGTTCAGAATCCGCCCCTCGATACCGGCTGCAATCATGCGCCGCGCCGCCTCCCTGGCCGCGAAGAAAGTTCCCCGCGCGTTGACAGCGAATGCGACATCAAAGTCTTCGATGGAAACATCCAGTGCCAGGCCTTCGCCTCCTACGCCGGCATTGTTCACGAGGATATTCATCGGGCCGAGTTCACCCTGGATCTGATCAAGGACGGGGCCGATTGAGGACGCGTCTGCCACGTCCAACCGCACGGCGATGGCCCGAACGCCAGTTTTGGCAAGTGCGGCTGCCTGCGCCTGGATCTTGTCAACGCGCCGCGCGGTAAGGGCGACCGCAGCGCCATGGTCGGCGAGGAGTTGCACAAAGTGCCCGCCTAGTCCGCCACTGGCTCCGGTCACCACGGCCACACTTCCTGATAGAACTCCGCCCGACACTGTCCACTCCTTCACAATGAAATGCTCCCGCAACCAGGGATACGCTATGAGTGACTGATTCCGGCCTCCAATGATTCCTCAACTGTGGAGCCATCTGGCCGCTATGGGATGGAGAGATGACGGTAGGGATCAATGCCCGGGTTCTGATCGTCGCGCGCGACGATACTCTGGCTGGCGCCCTGGCCGAGGGTCTTGACCGGCTGGGCTGGCGCACGATCACGGCGCGCCACGAAGCAGCTGCGGCCTCCGCACTGGCCGATCTTCAGATAGAGGCGGCAATCGTGGACCTCGCAGGCCTTGGTGACGAGGCGATCGGCCTGGCAACACGACTGCGGACTGCATGCGCGCCTCGCAAGCTTCCAATTCTGGCCATGAGCGCGCCGGATCCCTTTCAGAAGGATCGAGGTTACGACCTTGTTCTCAGCGGGCCGATCGACCCGGCTCAAGCTGTGATGCGACTGGAATCGCTAGTCCGCACTGCCGTCGCCGAGGAGGAGTTTGACGTCCGCTTCGAGACATTTGCGGAACGTGGCCACAACCTTGAGACCCCGGAGATCGACGCCTCCCCCTATCGTGTCCTGGCTATTGGCGAGCCCGCTCCGCAGTTTCTGGCCCTGTCAAATGCACTGACCCGGAATGGTGCGGAGGTAGTAGGCGCCTTTACCGCTTTCACCGCGTTTGACTATCTGCACGAGAAGCCGTTTGACGCGGTGGTTCTGTGGGCCGGAGAGAACCCGCACGAAGCCCTGTCCATCGCCGCCGGACTCCGTCGCAACACCCGACTCTACCACACGCCAGCGCTTCTCTACATCAAGGCGCACTCGGTGGTCACTGCCTCGGAGGCCTATCACCGCGGGATCTCTGATGTCGCGTCGCCGGAAACGCCAGAAACAGCAACCGCCTTGCGCGTCGTGGAACTGGCCCGGGCGTTTCGTCGACAAAAGACCGTGAGGGCGGCACTTGAGCGCGCTCGCACTTCCGGGCTGATGGATGCCGCCACAGGATTGTTTACGCGTGACCTGTTCGCCAGCCATCTTATGCGGTTGGCCCGCAGCAGCGAGGCGAGGAACCGTGCGCTCAGTGTTTGTATGCTGAAGGTCTCCGAAAGACCTGATCTGCAGGCGCCGCGAGCCGGTGGCTGGGTGGCTCGGGCTATCCCTCAGATCGGGTCCATGATTGGCCGCCTTGTCCGCGTCGAGGACACGGCCGGTCGCCTGGCGCCGGAGGTGTTCGCCCTGGCGCTACCGGCCACCAGCTTGCAATCCGCCCGTGCGGCCGGCGAACGCATCGCCGCTGTAATTGGCTGCACCGCATTTGAAGCCGGGCAAGGTGCGACTCCCTTTGTCATCGACTTCGAGCTCGGGGTGGCAGAGGTTTCTTCGCCCGAGGGTGTGGGGCGCGCGCTGGAGCAGGCTGCGGCCATGGCGCAACCCCTCAAGACCGGTTGACCGCTTACTTGGGCTGAGGCGCCGCAACCGCTGGCGCGGCAGGACGGGTGGCCTGAAGTCGTTGGAACATTGCACCCAGGGCTGTTGCCCGGCGGGTCAGCTCGCCACCGCACCGGGTGAGTTCGGCTTGCACCAGAGGTCCGGTGTTGAGGGTCTTGCTTTCCGACAGCATCAACCCCTCAAGCCTTGGCGTCGACCCACGGCCTTCCATCTTGCCGAGGAAACAGAATATGCCCTGTTGCGCCTTGGGGGCGTCCTTCGGATCCCGGCCGGCGAACGTCAGAGCGATCACACAGCGCGCGTCGGCCTTGTCGGCGACGGTCTGGGCGTAGGCCGGTGGGGTTGCGGACATCAGTCCCGCGGCCCCGATCAGTGTCATCAGAAGTGCGCGCATGCGAGGTCCTCAAGGTTGGCAGAGCCTGACCCCGCCTGGATTGCGGCCCTTGTTGCACTGCTGCGATGAAAATCGTCTGAACCGACCGAACTGTTGCGCGCTGAATTTTAGACAAACAGCCTGTTTAACGAATCCAGTTGAGTTCATCTGAAACGGGCTGGCTCTGCCGGGCCGCTGTCAGTTGGTGACCAGGCCCGCCTTGAACATTTCGGCCCAACGCGTCCGGGTTTCCTCGATGCGGGGCAGGATTTCCTGAAGCATCGCCTCGGGCGCTTCGCCGACGGGGTAATGGAGCGCGTCATCGTGGGCCGCGCGCCAGATCACCTCGGCGGCCTGTTCCACCGGAAGGCCGCCGCCCATTCCCTGGGTTATGGCTTCACGGAAGTTGGGGCCACCCGGCGCGGAGGCCTTGTCCAGCAGGGGTGTCTCGATCACCGTGGGCTCAACGCAGGAGACCCGGACGCCGGAGCGCATGAACTCGATGTCCAGGGCTTCCGAGAGCCCGCGCACGGCGAACTTGGTAGCGGAGTAGACGGCCAGCCTCGGGGATCCGGAGAGTGACGCCAGGGAAGCGATGTTGATAAGGCGTGATCCCGGCGTATTCTTGAGGCGCTCGTGACCGAGGTAGGCGCCGAGGATCACGCCGCGCAGGTTGATGTCGATCTGATCGTCGAAATCAGCGCGACCCTGCTCGGTGAACCAGCCGTAACGGGCGATGCCGGCGTTGTTGAGCAGCACATCCAGCCGCCCGCCGCTGGCCTCCATGAAGGCGTCGAGTGCGCGTTCCCACTCGTCTTCCTTCCGGACATCGTGGAGGACGGTGAAACCGGCGTTGTCGCCGCCGATGGCCGCCAGCGCCGTCTTGAGGCCGGGGCCGTCGATGTCAGACAGCCCGACCAGCCAGCCTTCGGCGGCAAATCGTTTGGCGGCTGCCAGGCCGATGCCGCTGGCCGCACCGGTGATGAAGATAGCTTTGCGATCGGTGGGCATGGCGGGCTCCGGAGATGGTGATGACCGACGTTAGACCCGAACCGCGGCCGGATCACCCTTGACGTTACGGCGCCCGTCAGGCCGCCAGCTTCGCCAGTTCGCTCAGCACCCGTTCGGCCGCATCCAGGCGCTGCCTGGGGGTTTCCCAATCGCCCTTGACCACCACCTTGTTGTCCGGACGAATCCGCCAGGCCACCTGGTTCCTGGCGATGAAGCCCACCAGACCGGCCGGGTTCTTGAAGTCGTCGTTGCGGAAGGTGACGACCGCGCCCTTCGGCCCGACATCGATCTTGGAAACATTGGCCTCGCGGCACAGACCCTTGATCGCCACGACCTTGAGCAGCTGGCCGGCTTCCGGCGGCAACGGTCCGAAACGGTCGATGAGTTCGGCCGCCAGGGCCTCACGATCGGCAGACTTCTCGGCATCGGAAAGACGACGATAAAGTGAAAGGCGCACGTTGAGGTCCGGAACATAGTCCTCCGGGATAAGCACCGCGGCGCCGGTATTGATCTGCGGCGACCAGCCTCGATCAGCCACCTCTTCCGCGCCAACCCGGGCGCGCAGTTCGTTGACGGCGTCCTCCAGCATCTGCTGATAGAGTTCCACGCCGATCTCGCGGATGTGGCCCGACTGCTCCTCGCCCAGCAGGTTGCCGCCGCCCCGGATGTCCAGATCGTGGCTCGCCAGCTGGAACCCGGCGCCCAGACTGTCCAGCGACTGAAGCACCTTCAAGCGCCGCTCGGCCGAAAGCGTGATCTGCTTCTCGGCCGGCGTGGTCATGTAGGCATAGGCGCGCGCCTTGGACCGGCCCACCCGGCCTCGCAACTGGTAGAGCTGGGCCAGGCCGAACATATCGGCGCGATGGATGATCAGAGTGTTGGCGGTGGGGATATCCAGGCCGCTTTCCACAATCGTCGTGGAGAGCAGGACATCGTATTGACCTTCGTAGAAGGCGCTCATCACGTCTTCGAGCTGGGTCGGCGCCATCTGGCCATGCCCCACCACGAACTTGACCTCGGGAACCTGCTCGCGAATGAACCGTTCGAGATCGGGCAGATCGCTGATCCGCGGCGCGACAAAATAGGCCTGCCCGCCGCGATACTTTTCGCGCAGCAGGGCTTCGCGCAGGACCACGGGGTCCCAGGGTGTGATGTAGGTGCGCACCGCAAGGCGGTCCACCGGTGGCGTCGCGATGATCGACATCTCACGGATACCGCTCAGCGACATCTGGAGGGTGCGCGGGATCGGTGTGGCCGTGAGGGTCAGCATGTGCACATCGGCGCGAAGCTGCTTGAGCTTCTCCTTGTGCTTGACCCCGAAGTGTTGCTCCTCGTCGACGATCACCAGTCCCAGGTTGGCGAAGCTGACCTGCTTGGACAGCACCGCGTGGGTGCCGATGACGATCTCGATTTCGCCCTTGGCCAGGCCTTCGCGCGCCTCGTTGGCTTCCTTGGTGGGCACGAGCCGTGACAGGCGGCAGACCTTTACGGGCCAGCCCTGGAACCGCTCCGAGAAGGTCTTGAAGTGCTGGCGCGCCAGCAGGGTGGTCGGCGCGACTACGGCGACCTGCTGGCCGCTCATGGCCACGACAAAGGCGGCACGGAGCGCCACCTCGGTCTTGCCGAACCCGACGTCGCCGCAGATCAGGCGATCCATCGGCTTGCCGGCGCCCAGATCCTCAAGCACATCGCCGATGGCGGACAATTGGTCGTCGGTCTCCTCGTAAGGGAAACGGGCGCAGAACTCGTCGAACAGGCCGCTGGGCGGCTCCACGGGATCGGTGATGCGCGTGGCGCGCTCGGCGGCGATACGGATCAGGCCGTCGGCCATCTCGCGCAGACGTTCCTTTGCCTTGGCCTTCCGGGCCTGCCAGGCCGCACCGCCCAGCCGGTCGAGCTGCACGCCCTCCCCCTCAGCGCCGTAACGGGTCAGCAGGTCGATGTTCTCGACAGGCAGATAAAGCTTGGCGTCACCGCCGTACTGGAGTTCCAGGGTGTCGTGTGGCGCGCCCTGCACATCCAGGGTCTTCAAGCCCACGTAGCGTGCAATCCCGTGGTCGATGTGGACGACCAGATCCCCCGGCGTGAGGGCCGAGGCCTCCGCCAGGAAATTCGCGGCGCGGCGGCGCTTGCGCGGTCGGGCAAGCCGGTCGCCGAGGATATCGGTCTCGGAGATCACCGCCAGCGTGTCGGTCTCGAAGCCGTAGTCCAGGGGCAGAACGACCCGCTGAGGCGTCTTGGGATCGGCGGCGCGGGCGGCGTCCCAGTAGGGCGCCAGCGGCAGGGTCTTCAGGCCATGGTCGGCCAGCATGTGCATCAGCCGGTCCGACGATCCGTCCGACCATGAGGCGAAGAGCACGCGCTTTCCGCCAGCCGACAACGTCCTGGCGTGATCCACCGTGGCTTCAAAGAGATTGACGCTGTCCAGCTTGCGCTCGGCGGAGAAGTTGCGGCCGGCGCGAGCGCCCATGTCGATGACGGCCTCGCCCCCGGCCTCGTTGAATGAGGAAAACCGGCGGGTCGCGCGCACCGCCAGGGCCTGGGCCCATTCGGTGTCTTCCAGATAGAGCCGGGCAGGCTCGAGGGGATGGTAATGGCCCTTGCGCTCGACATTGGCGCGCGCATCAAAGGCGTCCCGGATCATCGCAAGTCGCTCTTCGCGGGCTTCGCGGGCCAGGTGATCCAGGGTGATGGCGGTATTGGCCGGCAGATAGTCGAACACCGTCGCCAGGCCCGGATAGAACAGCGGCAGATAGTGCTCCATGCCCGCGCGGCGCCCGCCGGCGGAGACGGTGTCGTAGAGCGGGTCGCCGCCAGGCGCGCCGAAGGTTTCCAGATAGCCGGTCCGTAAGCGGCTGATGCTGTCCTTATCGAGCAGGGCCTCGCTAACCGGCTTCAGCGACACTTCCTTCAACTGCTTCGTTGAACGCTGGGTCTCGGGATCAAAGGCGCGGATGGATTCCAGGGTGTCGCCAAACAGGTCAAGACGTACCGGCTCGTCCGCCCCGGGCGGGAATACATCGATCACGCCGCCCCGGATGGCGAACTCGCCCTTCTCCGAGACGGTGGAGGCCCGGCTGTAGCCGTTGACCGAGAAGTAGGCCTCAAGATCGGCGATCTCGACGGTGTTGCCGCCGCGCGCGGAATAGCTGGCCCGCTTTACGGCCTCCAGGGGCGGAACCCGCTGGATCATCGCCGGGACCGTTGTCACCAGAAGTCGCGGCTTGGCGTCCAATCCCTCGGCCAGCCGGGACAGCGTAGCCATCCGCTGGGCCGACACACCCGCCGACGGCCCGA
Organism: uncultured Alphaproteobacteria bacterium; assembly: GCA_903909375.1. Classification (GTDB taxonomy): domain Bacteria; phylum Pseudomonadota; class Alphaproteobacteria; order Caulobacterales; family Caulobacteraceae; genus Phenylobacterium. The sequence continues at coordinate 13,161 of CAIVVM010000029.1, read as the reverse complement.
CGCGGTCATATGGCAGGCAATCCCAGGCCGGCAGGGTCAGGATTTCGATTCCCTGCCCGAAGAACTGGAAGGCGTCCACGAAGGCCGACAGCCGCCCGGCGTCGCGCGCCACAAATACGCTTAGCCCGCCCCTCGCCCGCACCAGATCAGCCAGCACCAGGGCGTCGAAGCCCTCGGGTGCGCCGACGAGGTCCAGACCGCCCGGATCATCGGCGACGCGTCTGAGCTGGGCCTGACTGGCGGGCCGGTTCCCGTCAGCCATTCCCGATCGCCTTGTGCGCAATGTCTCGATAGGCCTTCAGCCGATCCATCAGGGGACCGTCGAAGGCGGCGGGCGTGGGCATGCGCTCCAGGATCCAGCCGTAGAGATCGTGATCCGGCTGATCCAGCAGCACCTCGAACAGGTCAAGGTCCGCGGCGCTGAGCGACGAGACGTGCAGATCCGCGAACGGCCCCAGGATGAGATCCGCTTCCCGGAAACCCCGGCGCCAGGCGCGGAGTTTCAACTTCTTGTGGCGTGCTTCGTTGCTGCTCATCGAGAGCTGGCGGATATAGAGCGGCGCGAGCCTGTGCGCCAGTCGACTATCGTCCAATCATGCGGCCTGAGATTCTTTTCCCGTTGTTCTCGTCGGTCACGTCCCTGAAAGGCGTGGGTCCGCGCGTGGCGCCGTTGCTGGAACGCCTGGCCGGCCCGCTGGTGCGCGATGTTCTGTGGCTGCAGCCGCATTCCGTGGTCCGGCGGACGCCTTCGGTGATCGCGGCGGCGCTGGACGGCGAGGTAATGACCTTTGAGGTGGTGGTGGAGTCCCTCCAGGTTTCCCGATCCGCCGCCCGCCCTACCCGCATAAGGGTGTTCGACCAGACCGGGTTCATGAGCCTGGTGTTCTTCGGCGCCTACGGCGGCCAGCTCGAGCAACGTCACCCGGTGAATGCGCGCCGGATCGTCTCGGGGAAGGTCGAGCTTTCCCAATATGGCCTGCAGATGGTGCATCCGGACTACATGGTGGCGCCGGAAAAGGCCGGAGACATTCCGCAGGTCGAGCCGATCTACCCGGCTACCGAGGGCCTGCCGCCACGCCGGGTGCGCGGGTTCGTCGTGGAGGCCCAGTCCCGTGCGCCCGAGTTGCCTGAGTGGCAGGACCCGGCATGGCTGGCGCGGGAGCAGTTTCCGACCTGGCGGGAGGCGCTGGAGCGCCTGCACGCCCCACAGAACGAAGCAGACCTGTCCCCGCTCAGCCGCCATCGTCGACGTCTGGCCTATGATGAGTTGCTGGCGCATCAACTGGCCATGGCCCAGCGCAAGGCGGCGAGGCGGCGGGAGCCCGCGGCGCGGATTGCGATGGGGGATCTGGGCGACCGGATTCGCGCCGGACTGCCGTTCCGCTTCACCGCCGCACAGGACCGCGCGCTGCGCGAAATCAGGAACGATCTGATCGCCGGCGAGCGCATGAGTCGACTGGTTCAGGGCGACGTCGGATCGGGCAAGACGGTAGTGGCCATGTGCGCCATGGCCGATGTGGCGCACTCCGGCGCCCAGAACGCCCTGATGGCGCCCACCGAAATCCTGGCCCGTCAACACTTTGAAACAATTTCCGGCCCGCTGACGGCGCACGGCATCGGGGTGATCCTGCTGACCGGCCGCGACAAGGGCGCCGCCCGCGCCGAAAAGCTGAGGGGGCTCGCCACCGGATCGATCAAGGTGGCGGTGGGCACACACGCGCTGTTCCAGGACGACGTGGTCTTCCAGAACCTGCAGATGGCGGTGATTGACGAACAGCACCGCTTCGGGGTGGCGGAGCGGCAACGACTGCAGGCGAAGGGCGAGAGCGTCCACGTCATCGCGATGTCCGCCACACCGATTCCGCGGACCCTGGAACTGACCATGTACGGCGACCTCGACGTCAGCCGTATCGAGGAAAAACCGCCCGGCCGCACGCCGGTCGCCACACGGGCCGCGCCGATGAACCGGCTGGAAGAGGTCGTTACGCGCCTGAAGGACGCCGCCGCAGGTGGCGCGCAGGCCTTCTGGATCTGTCCGCTGGTTTCGGAGTCCGAGCTCAGTGATCTGGCGGCAGCCGAAATGCGGGTGATCGCGCTCCGCGAGGTGATCGGCGCCGGCGTCGGCCTGGTCCACGGCAAGATGCCGGCTGCCGAGAAAGACGCCGTGATGGCCGACTTCGCCGATGGGAAGCTGTCGGTGCTGGTGGCGACCACGGTCGTGGAAGTCGGCGTCAATGTACCGAACGCCACGATCATGGTGATCGAGCAGGCGGAGCGCTTCGGCCTGGCGCAACTGCATCAGCTCAGGGGCCGCGTGGGGCGCGGCGCTCGCGAGAGCGCCTGCGTGTTGCTGTATGATCCCCCCCTGTCAGAAACCGCGCAGCAACGCCTCGACATCCTGCGCCGCACGGACGACGGGTTCCTGATTGCGGAGCGGGATCTCGAACTGCGCGGCGGCGGCGATGCGCTGGGCCTTCGCCAGTCCGGCCTGCCCGACTACGTCTTCGTTGACGCCTTTGCCCATCGGGACCTGATCGCCGTGGCCGGCGATGACGCGCGACTGATCATCGCCCGCGATCCGGATCTGACCAGCCAACGCGGGCTCGCGCTGAGGATCCTGCAGGAACTCTTTGACTGGAAGGCCGGAGCCGGATTGAGGGACGCGGGTTAGCGCTACGCCTTGATCGCGCGCTTCAGTCCGGCCGCAGCCTGCCGCGCTGCGATCAACGACTGGCCCAGCACCATGCCGCGCCAAAGGTCATCATCAACGTAGAAGGCGGCGCGAATCTGCGCCTTGATCCCGGCGGCGTCGGGACCCAGCGGGTCGCCACGCGCGTGCAGCCAGTTGTCGGCGCGCAGGGCATCCATCACCTTGGTGGTGTCGACGGTGCCATATTCCAGCGCAATGCCCGTGACGCAGGCATGCGACAGAAACCCCGGAATGGCGCCCAGCCAGTCGCCGGCCAGCTTGGCCGAAACCGAATCACCCCCGTCAATGCTGGCGGCGGCCGCCCCGTGCCAGGCGGCGGCGCGACGGTAAGCCTCTGTCTCAGGCCCGGCGCTGACAATCTGCTCCGCATAGCCGACCGGACCCAGGCCCGTGTGGTAGTCAATGATCCCGATGTCGGAGGCTGCGGAAAGCCGCTCGCGGAAAATGGCCTGGAGGGTCCGACGTGACCAGGTCTCGGACCGGCCACCGTAGAATATACCGTCCGGATGAGCGTATTGGCCCCCGCTCAAGGCCTGCACCATGGCTGGAAACCCGTTTTCGCGCGCATAGGCCAGGATGGTGGCACGTGAGGCGGCCTGGGCCTCCGCCGACCAGGATGTCGGCGTGACAGCCTCGGCGAGCCGGTCGTACTCCGGATTGGCAGGGAGCGGCGCGGAGAAGTCGATGAAGTTGCGATTCAGATCGACATTCTCGTGGGTGACACGACGGCTCCAGGCGAAGCCGTAGGGATTCAGCCCGTGAACCACCAGGGCGGCGACGCCAGGCGCCAGACGGGCCGCCTCGCCCCTACGTATCCAGTCAATCTGTGCGCCCGAGCCGCAATGGCCCTCGACCCCGTGCGTCGCTGACACCAGAACAAGCACCGCCTGCGCGTCAGCTGGACCAAACCACGCCACATCCGTCGTCAGCTCACCGCCGTCGGGACCTCGCTCGGGGTGCGTGTAGCTTGACAGGGCGCCGCCTGCGCCCGCCGTCGCATCACGAAACTTATGGCGGGCAACTTGGTAGGTCGGGCTGAAGACGGACATCTAGACCCTCACCATGCGCTTGCCGCGGTTCTCACCGGCCAGCAGACCGATCAGGGCTGCAGGAAGGCTCTCGAGGCCTTCGAGGATGTCTTCCTGAACCTTGAGGCGCCCATCGGCCACCCAGGCCTGGAGATCGGCAAGCGCGGCCTCGCGCTTGTCGTCGAAATCCATGACGACGAAACCTCGCAGGTTCAGTCGCTTGGTCACGATCAGCCCCGGTATCCCGCGCGGGCCATGCGGCGGCGGCGCGCCGTCGTACTGCGAAAGCGCACCACAGCACGCGATACGGCCAAAATTCTTCATGGCGAAGAGGCAGGCCTCGAACACGTCGCCGCCGGTATTGTCGAAATAGACGTCGATGCCATCGGGGACCGCGGCGCGCAGCTGACGTTTGAATTCCGGGGATTTGTAGTCCACCGCCGCGTCGAACCCGAGCTCCTCGGTCAGCCACCGGCCCTTTTCCTCGCCCCCGGCGATACCGACCACCCGGCACCCCTTGATCTTCGCGATCTGGCCCACGATCGAGCCGACTGACCCGGCGGCGGCCGACACAACCACGGTCTCGCCGGCCTTAGGCTGTCCGCACTCCAGTAGCCCGAAGTAGGCCGTGAGGCCCGCAATGCCATAGACGCTGAGCAGGTGGGTCTCGGGCTTGAGCGCCGGCAGCGCGGAGAGGTTTTTGCCGGGCATGACCGCGTACTCCTGCCAACCCGCATCGGCGAAGACCAGATCGCCGGCCTTCAGGTGCGGCACGTGAGACACCAGCACCTCCGAAAGACCACCTCCCGCCATCACCTGGCCGGAGTTCAGCGCGGAGCGGTATGTCGCACCCTGCATCCAGGCGCGATTGGCGGCGTCCAGCGAGATGTAACGGGTCTTGAGCAGCACCTTGCCATCGCCCGCCACGGGGCGATCCGCCACCTTCAGGGCAAAATGGTCCGGAGCCAGCTTGTCGCCCTGCGGCAGACGATCCAGCACGATCTGGCGGTTGGTCATGGCGTCTTTCCCTGTCGGTCTATTGTTGGCCCTGTTGTCGGGCATTCCAGGCTGCAAGGCGAGCCTTCGAGTCAGCATCGAGATCCGCATAGAACAGATTGAACCCCGGAACCTTCCGGCGATCCGCCCAGCTGCCGCGTTGCTGCAGGTCTGCGGACCTGGGTCGGCTCACGACAAGCACGCCATTCCTGCATTGGGCAGAAACCTTGCGCATCATGAAGGCGGGGCGTGCGCCCCACTCCAGCCCGGTGGCGTTTGCCGCGCCGAGATGCAGCCGCGCCGGCGCCGGCAGATCGCTCACAGCGCCCAGCAGGGGGTTGAAACACATGGCCGGGCGCGGGCTCAGGTTCACGAGTTCCCCCTGGGTATTCCACACCAGGGCCCGGTCCCGCAAATGTTCGGACGCCTCGAAATCGCCCTCACGCACACTCGCCCAGGCCGCAAGGCAGCCCGCCTCGTTTCGTTCGACGCAGGGCAGCAGCGGCGGGTTCTCCGCAGGCACGAGGGTCTCGATCAGATAGGCCGCAACCAGTCGGGTCTCCAGCCGGGGATCGTTGGCGAACTCCTCGGAGAGCAACCGCATGGCAAGGGCGCCACCCTGCTCCACGCCCACGATGAAAAACGGCCGACCGCCGTTGTCCCGGCCAAGATAGTCGCGGAACGCCCGGCGCACATCGGCATAGGCGAACTGGCGCGCCTCTCTCGCGTCCTCGCGCAGGGTTGTGAGGCTGTAGAGGCTGGCTTGCCGGTAGCGCGGGGCGAAAACCCGACCGACGCCGACGAACGGCCCCACATAGTTGGGCGCCATCACCTCGCGAAACTGCGCCGCCGCTGCGGGGTGATCGATCCGGGCGTTCCAGTTCCGACCGCCGTCATAGGTTGTCGGCGCCACAAAGAAGATATCGGCCTGCCGGGTCGATACCGACCCCGGGCGAAGATACCATGCGCTTGCCAGGGCGTAGTCAGGCTGCGGCGGCGGGTTGTAGGTCTGGAAAGGCACCTTCGGGTCCAGCACCGTCGAGACCAGATCGCCCCAGAATACGAAGACCGCCGCCGCCAGCAGCGCCAGGAACCCCAGGGCTCCTTGCAACAGCCATCCCCGGCGGCGTGGAGCGGGGCTCTCCATGGTCAGCGATAACGATCCGGCTGGCTGAGATAGCGCCCGACATAGTCACTGATGCCGTCCTCAAGCGAGGTCAGGCCGGGGGAATAGCCCGCCTGGGCCAGCCGCTCCATCCGTGCCTCCGTGAAGTACTGATACTTGTCGCGGATCATTGACGGCATGGGGGTGTACTCGATCAGGGGCGCCTTGCCGGCCGCCTTGAAGACCTCCCGCGCCATCTCCTCGAAGCTGCGGGCCTTGCCCGAACCCAGGTTGTAGATTCCGCTGACATCCGGGTTCTCCAGCAGCCAGCGCACCACATCAGCCACATCCCGGATATAGACGAAGTCACGCTGCTGGCCGCCGTGCGGCACATCCGCACGATAGCTCTGGAACAGCTGGACCGTATGCCCCTCGCTCACCTTGGGCCAGATCTGCGAGGCCACTGACCGCATGGCGTGTTTGTGGTCTTCGTTCGGGCCGTAGACGTTGAAGAACTTCAGGCCCACCCACTGCGGTGGGGCGTAGTCGCGCGACGCCTGGCGCGCGGCGAACAGATCGAACAGCGCCTTGGACCAGCCGTAGGTGTTTAGCGGCTGCAGCCGGGCCAGCGCCTCATAGCTGTTGTCGTCGTCGAACCCGTGCTCGCCGGCGCCATAGGTCGCCGCGGAGGAGGCGTAGACGAACCGGCGCTGGTGATCGGCGCACCAGCGAAACAGGTCCCGGCTGAGGGTGAAATTGGAGTGGATGATCTTGTCGGCGTCCGGCTCCGTGGTGGACGAGACGGCCGCCATGTGGACCACCAGTTCGACCTCGCGCCACCGTTTCTCCAGCCATTCGAACATCTGGTCCGGCGCGACGAAATCGCCGATCGGATGCTTGGCGATGTTGCGCCACTTGCCCAGATCAGCTTCGCGCAGGCGATCACAGACCACGACATCGAGGTCACGATCCTGCGCCAGCCTGGCGACGATGTTGGAGCCGATGAACCCGGCTCCGCCCGTCACAAAGATCAATTTGCGGCTCAAGCGCTGTCTCCCGGTTTCGTGGCCCGCGCGATGGCGGCCGTGGTGGAATAGCCTTCCACGATGGCGGCCAGCCGCACCTCGCCGCCCCAGGCCTTGACCAGATCGCCGCCGACCACGTCGCTTTCAGCATAGTCAGCGCCCTTGATCAGCACGTCCGGGCGCGCGGCCTCGATCAGCTTGATGGGCGTCAGGTCCTCGAACGGCGCCACCAGGTCCACGCTGCGCAGCCCGGCCAGGACCAGGGCGCGGGATTCCAAATCATTGACGGGCCGCCCCTCCCCCTTCAGCGCGCGCACCGAGGCGTCGGAGTTCACGCCGACGATCAGCCGGTCACACCAGGTCCGCGCCTGGGCCAGATAGGCCACGTGTCCCTTGTGAAGGATGTCGAAGCAGCCGTTCGTGAAACCGATCCGGAGGCCCTGGGCGCGCCAGCGGGCGACAACCTCGGTCATCTTGCGGATCGTGGCGACCTTGCCTTCAACCTGGGCTGTGTGGGCCGAGAGCACGGCGTCGACCAGTTCGTCCGGCGAGACGGTGGCTGTCCCGGCCTTGCTGACGGCCACGCCCGACGCCAGTTGAGCCAGGCCGATGGCGTCCTCGATCTCCGCGCCGGCGGCCAGGGCCAGCCCGATGGCGGCAAGCGCCGTATCGCCGGCGCCCGAGGCGTCGAACACCTCCCTTGGCGTGGTCCGGAAGTGGCGCACGGGCTGGCCGCGCAGGCCGAGGGACACGCCCTTGGCCGCGCGCGTGACCAGGACGCCCCGGGTCGCCCAGAGGTCCAGGGCACGGGCAATGGCGGCTTCCAGCTCGGCGTCGGTCTCGGTGGGCATTTCGGTGGCGTAACCCAGTTCCGCGGCATTGGGTTTCACCAGGTCGACATCGCCGTACCGCGCGAAGGAGCGGGCCTTTGAGTCCACAATCAGCTTCGCCCCCGTCTCTGCGGCGACCTCGCGGGCGGCGGCCACTACCGCATCTGTGACCACGCCCTTGCCGTAGTCCGAGACCAGGATCACGCCGGCGCCCCGGGCAGCGTCGCGCAGGGTGCGGATCAGTCGTTGCTCCACCTCGCCGATGACGGGCCGGCTTTCCTCCAGATCGACGCGGAGGAGTTGCTGACCGCCGGACACGAACCGGGTCTTCAGCGTGGTGGGGCGATCTGCGTCAGTGACCAGATAGCCTTCGATGCACGGGCTCTCCTGCTCGACGAGGCGCGAGGCTTCGTGGGCCTCTGCGTCGGCGCCCACGAGTCCCACCAGGGCGACGGCGCCGCCCAGTGCGGCCACATTGCGCGCCACATTGCCGGCGCCGCCCAGCATCTTGAGCTCGTGGGTGCGGGCCAGCACCGGGATCGGCGCCTCGGGAGACACCCGGTTGACCCCGCCATAGACGAAGCGATCGATCATCAGGTCGCCAATGCAGGCGACACGCTTGCCGGGGACCTCGCTGAGGAGGTGCTGGAGGGCGGCCAGATCCATGCGCTTAGCCTGTGCGTTGACTGGCCCGACCGGTCAAGCGGCGTGGACGGCTTCGTGGACCGCCTTGAGCTGTCGCAGCAGTCCGGCAGCCGCCGTCAGGGGCAGTGCGCTGGGGCCATCGCACAGCGCCCTGTCGGGATCGGGATGGAACTCCAGGAACACGCCGTTGGCGCCGGCCGCCACGGCAGCGCGGGCGATCACCGGCACACCCTCACGACGCCCGCCGGTGGTTGCAGCATTGCCGCGTGGGTCGGCGCCGGGCAGTTGGACCGCATGGGTGGCGTCGATGGTCACCGGCACACCGAGGTCCTTCATCTGCGCGATACCCAGCATGTCGACCACCAGATTGTTGTAGCCGAAGGACACCCCACGCTCGCACAGGATGGTGTGTTCGCCAGGCACGGCCTCGCGGATCTTGTCGACGATGCTGCGGGCGTCACGGGGCGCCAGGAACTGCCCCTTCTTCACATGCAGCAGGCCACCGGCCGCCGCAGTCGCGCGCGCGGTCGCGACCACCAGATCGGTCTGGCGGCACAGAAAGGCCGGGATCTGAACCAGATCGGCGACGCTGGCCACCGGCCCGGCCTGGTCGATCTCGTGCAGATCGGTGCAGATGGGAACATCAAGCTCGGCCTTCACCCGCGCCAGCATATTCAGCCCCACCTCGAGGCCCGGGCCGCGATAGCTCTGGATCGACGAGCGGTTGGCCTTGTCGAAACTGGCCTTGAACACGAAGGGAAGCGCCAGGTCCGAACAGATTGTCCTGAGTTCGCGCCCGACCTGCATTGCCAGATCGGCGTCCTCAAGAACATTCAGGCCGGCGATCACCACCAACGGGTGGCCATCGCCAATCGACAGGTCCCAGCGCTTGAGAGTTAGGGTGGCCATGGTCTTCCCCGGAGCGAGCGTGCCGCTGTTTGAGGCGCCCCGCGACCGTTCTCAAGCCTATTCACATGTGCGACGCGTCCCAGCGAGGGTCTTGACCGTACACTTGGGGCAGCCGATAGGCGAACCGCCTGAAGTGCTATCCTGCGCATGCGGCTGGGAGAGTGTGTATGAGCGTGGGCTCACCGACAGTGGACCTAAGCGGCGCGCCAGCGACGTTTCGGTTCGCAGCCCGTGTGATGATGCAGAACTGGTGCATCGGAAATCTGACCCTCGTGCTGCCGGATGGCCGCGAGATCCGGCTGGAGGGCGATACGCCCGGCGCAGAGGCACGACTTGTCGTTCGCGACTATCGCTTCATCAACAGAGTTCTGGCCACGGGAACGATCGGCTTTGGCGAAGGCTACATGGCCGGCGAGTGGGATACCCCCGATCTCTCGCGCGCCCTGGAGGTGCTGGCGGCGAATTTCGCGCGGTTTGAGGGCGTGTCGTTTGGCAATCCCTTCATGACCGCCGTGAACCTGATCGGCCACGCTCTGAAGTCGAACAGCCGGGGCGGATCGAAGCGCAACATTCACGCCCACTATGACCTGGGTAACGCCTTCTATTCCCGCTGGCTGGACACCTCGATGACCTATTCAGCGGCCCGGTTTGAACGGCCAGGCGAGCCCCTGCCGGAAGCCCAGGCGCGCAAGTACCGGACCCTGGCCCAGACCATGGATCTGCGCCCCGGCCACGATGTTCTCGAAATCGGCTGCGGCTGGGGCGGTTTTGCCGAGTTCGCCGCCCGCGACGTCGGCGCGAATGTAACCGCCATCACCATTTCGGAAGCCCAGTACAAGTTCGCCAAGGAGCGGATCTTCAAGGAAGGCCTGAACGAGAAGGCCAATATCCAACTTGTCGATTATCGCGATGTCCAGGGGTCCTTCGACCGCGTCGCCTCCATCGAGATGTTCGAGGCTGTGGGCGAGCGATACTGGCCAACCTATTTCGACAAGGTCCGCAACAGCCTGAAGCCCGGCGGCCAGGCAGGACTTCAGATCATCACCATCCGCGACGAACTGTTCGACCACTACAAGCGCACGCCGGATTTCATCCAGAAGTATATTTTCCCTGGCGGCATGCTGCCTTCCGAGGAGCGTTTGAAGGCGGCCACCGACAAGGCGGGTCTGACCTGGGGCCCGATCTCGCGATTCGGGGTCTGCTATGCCGATACCCTGGCCGAATGGGCGCGCCGGTTTGAGGCGGCCTGGGACGACATCACCCATCTGGGCTTCGATGAGCGGTTCCGGAAGCTCTGGCGCTTCTACCTCAGCTATTCCGAAGCCGGTTTCCGGACCGAACGAACCGACGTTGTGCAACTCAGTCTGGTCAAAGCCTGACCTGACCCCTGTTCGCCGTGGGTGCGGGTGGCTAGATTGACGCCATGGACGTCGCCCGAAGCATTCTGGACCTGATCGGCAACACGCCGCTGCTGCGCCTTCGGCGCGCCAGCGAGCTGACAGGCTGCGAAATTCTCGCCAAGGCCGAGTTCATGAACCCCGGGCAATCGGTGAAGGACCGTGCCGCCCTGCACATTGTGCGGGATGCCGAACGCAAGGGGCTGTTGAGGCCGGGTGGGCGCATCGTCGAGGGCACCGCCGGCAATACCGGCATTGGCCTGGCCATGGTGGGCAAGGCCCTCGGGTACACATGCACCATCGTGATCCCGCGCACCCAGAGCCAGGAGAAGAAGGACGCGATACGGCTGTTCGGCGCCGATCTGGTGGAGGTGGATGCGGCGCCCTACTCCAGCGAGATGAATTATGTGAAGTATTCCGGGCGTCTGGCAGCGGAACTTGATGCAAAGGAGGCGGCCGGCGCCGTCTGGGCCAATCAGTTCGACAACGTCGCCAACCGGGAGGCTCACGTCGAGAGCACCGGCCCGGAGATCTGGCGGCAGACCGACGGCAAGGTCGACGGCTTCATCTGCGCCGTGGGCTCCGGCGGCACTCTGGCCGGCGTGGCGCAGGCGCTGCGGGCCCGGAACCCGGACGTCAAGATCGGGCTGGCTGACCCCCACGGCGCGGCGCTGTACGCCTACTACACCGATGGCGCCCTTGCCTCGGAGGGCGGCTCGATCAGCGAAGGCATCGGCCAGGGCCGGATCACGGCAAACCTCGAGGGTCTCAAGGTCGACCACGCCTACCGGATCTCCGACGAGGAGATGTTGGTGACGATCTTCGATCTTATGGAGTTTGAAGGCCTGGTGATGGGCGGCTCCACCGGCATCAATGTGGCCGGCGCGATCCGGATGGCCCGGGACCTGGGCCCTGGCCACACCATCGTAACCATCCTGTGTGATCACGGACAGCGCTACCAATCGAAAATCTTCAATCCGCCGTTCCTGCGCGAAAAGGGATTGCCTGTGCCGGGTTGGCTCGAATGACCGATCCCGTCGTTTCCACCGCATGGCTGGCGGCACGGTTGGGTGATCCTGATCTGCGGATCGTGGACGCGACCCTGCCCCTGGTGGGTCAGCCCGGCCATGGTCGCGACAGCTACGAGGCCGGCCATATTCCCGGGGCCGTCTTCTTTGACATCAACGCCATTGCCGACACCACCACGGACCTGCCGCATATGCTGCCGACCGCCGAGGCGTTCAGTCGCGCGGCCGGGGCGCTGGGACTGACGCCGGACGCAACCATCGTGGTCTACGACGCCCACGGCATCTACTCGGCGCCACGTGTATGGTGGACGTTGCGGACCATGGGATATCCGAACGTCTTCGTGCTGGACGGCGGGCTCAAGGTCTGGCGCGCCGAAGGGCGGGTCATCGAGACGGATGAGCCCGCGCCCGCCGCAGCGAATGTGATCTCGAAGGTGAATCCGGCGTTGGTCGCAGATCGACAGGATGTCACGAAGGTTCTGGCCGACGGCGCGGCGCAGGTCGTGGACGCCCGCTCCTCCGCGCGCTTCCGCGGCGAGGCGCCGGAACCCCGCGCCAGCCTGCGATCCGGGCATATGCCGGGCGCCCTGAACGTGCCGTTCAACGAGGTGGTTGCGGCTGATGGAACCCTGAAGCCGGTGACCGAGCTCCAGGCGGTGTTCGCCCATGTGGACCTGAACCGCCCCATCATCACCACCTGCGGCTCCGGCGTGACCGCCGCCGTGCTCGCGCTGGCCTTGGCCCGCCTAGGTCGTCCGGACGTGGCCATCTATGACGGATCGTGGACGGAATGGGGCGGACACCCCGATACCGTCGTCGTCACCGGAGCCTGATCCATAGACATCCGTCCAGCCTGCGAGGCCGACCTGGCCGAATTTCCGAGGATCGAATTGTCCGCTGCCTCGGCCTTCCAGGGGCAGGATGTCCCGGCATCGCTGTTTTCCGACTTCGCGCCCCCGGAGGCCTACCGGCCTCACCTGCTGGGAGGAACGCTCTGGGTGGTCGACGTCGCCGGCCGTCCCTGCGCCTTCCTGGCGGCGCTGGCCCATGACGAGCGTCTGCATATCGATGAGCTCGACGTGCTTCGGGAGCATCAGGGGCACGGCATCGGCCGTCGGCTGCTGGCCCATGCCATAGACCATGCGCGGGCCCGGGGCTTCGCGCGCCTCAGCCTGACAACCTTCCGCGCCATTCCCTGGAATGCGCCGTTCTACGCCAGCCTCGGGTTTATCGAATGGGACCCCAATGATGCGCCCGACAGCATCCGCAAGGCGCTGGCGAAGGAAGCTGCCTTCGGCCTGAAGGATCGCTGCGCCATGCGGCTGGAGCTTTAGGGTCGTACTCTACACCGCTCATCCCGGCGAATGCCGGGAGGTGGATTCTCGTTTGAAGTGCAACAGGTGCTTGGAGAAGACCTCAACCGGGGTGCGGAAGTCCAGGCATTGTCGCGGGGTGTTGTTGAAGGCGACGACGGCGGCGGCGATCTGG
>CAIVVM010000028.1 GCA_903909375.1 uncultured Alphaproteobacteria bacterium | reverse complement strand
TGCCGATCCAGCGAGAACTTGTAGAACAGTGCACCTTGATCGACTTGCCGGTCACCCATCATGCGACACGCTCCAGGTCTGCATACCTGAATGGAATCAGTGTTCTAGCACCTAGGCAAGGCGGAGTTTTTCAACAGAATCGGGGGAAAGCGGACGTTCGACTGGCTCCGGTTTGCTGGCGCATCCTGACCCTAAGTTGACGATTGGAGCGTCTGCATTTCGGCCGCCCAAGGACTGGGCGGCAGCTCGAGCTCGCGAAGGTCTCGTCCACTCTATCCCAGCATTCAGCTGAAGCGGGCGGAACAGGCGAAGGCCTCACTTGGGGGCGAGGGCCTCATAGGTCAGCTGACGCAGGCGGTCGCGGATGCGTTCAGGTCCGGGTGGAACAACCTGGGTCATAAAGACGACGATGACCCCCTGCGCCGGGTCGATCCAGAACGTGGTGCCAGCTGCGCCGCCCCAGGCGTACTCGCCGACCGAACCCAAACCGCCCAGGGGCCGGGTGTCGGTAACGACGGCCCCCCCATAGCCGAAGCCCAGCCCGTCGCCTTCACCGCCCAGCCCGAACGCCGCTGTGGCCTTCATCTCGCGCAACTGGGCGCTGACAAGATGGTTGGTCATCATGGCGGCCACAGCGTTGCGTGACAGCACGCGATGGCCGTTTGCGACCCCGCCGTCGGCAAGCATCCGGCAGAAGCGCGCATAGTCGTCGATGGTCGACAACAGGCCGCCGCCACCCGAGAAGCCTCCCAGCGGATGGAGCAACTCACTTGTGGCGCCATCGTCAGATTTCTTCAGGCTGCCGTCGAGCGCGCGGGTGTAGAGGGAGGCCAGTCGGGGTCCATTGGCAGGGGCTACCGAGAACCCGCTGTCCTTCATGCCAAGAGGCACGAAGATCCGGGTGCGGGTGAAGTCCTCGAACGATTTGCCCGATGCCCGCTGCACAACCAGAGCCGCCACGTCGAGGGACATGCTGTAGTGCCAATGATCGCCGGGCTGGCCGACCAGCGGCAGTTCAGCGAGAGTTCGGGCGAGGGCGTCGCCGCTCCTGAAAGCCGGATCGAAGCGCCAGGCGTCCGCCGCCAGCGGGGTCTTGCGGTAGAGCGCCGCGACCGGCGTGGCCGGCTGGAACGCATAGCTGAAGCCCGCGGTGTGGGTGAGCAGGTTCTCTATGGTAATCGGGCTGGCGGGCTCGGTGAGCATTCTGTCGCCATCTGCCCCTTTGTAGACGCGGAGACTGGCGAATTCGGGGATGTACTTCGTGACCGGGTCGTCGAGCCGCAGCTTGCCCTCGTCGACGAGGATCATCACGGCCGCGGTCGTGACCGGCTTGGTCATCGAATAGATGCGGAAGATGGTGTCGCGGCGGATGGGTCGGGCGGCTTCCCGGTCCGCCATGCCCGCCTGCGCGTAGTAGGCTTCCCGTCCGTCCTTCAGGACGAGCACGCTAGCGCCGGGGTACCGGCCCTTGGCAACAAGACCATCGAGGTAGACGCCGAGGGGGCGGAAATCGGCCGCTCCCGCAGGCAGGACGGCCGTCGCCGCGAGCACCAGACCCGCGGCGAGAATTCCGAACTTACGGCGCATGGCTAGTACCGCAGCCGCAGCGTCGCGCCGTAGGTCCGGGGCTCACCCCGGAAGCCGAAGATATAGCCTGTGGCCGCGGCGCTGGTGGAGTTGTAGAAATCCACGTCGCCCAGGTTCTTGCCCCACACGTAGGCGTCCCAGCCCCGCTCGGCCGCCCGCACGCCGAGACGAGCGTTGACGAGGTTGCGGCTGGGCAGGCGGCCGTAGATCGAGTTGGTGGCGTCGTTGCTGAACGCCGAGCGATAACTGTCGTCGGCGCCCAGGTAGAACTCGGCCTCGCGGCCGGCCACTGTGACCGGACGGTGGTACTCGAAGCCGAATGCGAGGGCCCATTTGGGCGTGCCGGGCAGCTCCGAACCGTTGAAGTTGCAGCTGGACGGCGCGGGCAGCGGTGTCTCGACCGGACAAGGCGCGTTGGGGAAGCTGACGTTGGTGGCCTTGTTGTAGGTCATCGATGCATAGGCGTCGAAGGCTTGGCTGAATCTTGCCTGGGCTGAGACTTCGAAACCCTTCGAGCGAACCTTGGGGATATTCGCCAGGTAGGTCCGGAGCAGCACCGGATCGACCGCGTTGGCCTGGTAGTCCTTGTCGGTCTGATAGAACACGTCGGCGTTCAAGGTCAGGCGCCGGTCGAGCAGACGCGATTTTATGCCGACTTCCAGCGCCTCGATGGTCTCGGCCCGGATGATCGAACTCGCGCCGGCCGGCAGCTGGTTCAGGTTCATTCCGCTGGAGCGGTTCCCCCGCGAGTAGGACGCGTAGGTCAGGACGTCCGGATTGACCTCGTAGGCGACATTGACATGGCCGCTCCAGGCGCCATCCTTGACCCCTGTCTTGAACGACTTGGACACGCCGAGCACCGCGCGGATCGCCGCGAATGGGGCTAGGGGGCCTGCCAGGGGCGCCCCGCCTGAGGCCACGGCGTCGTATGTGCCCCGCTTGGCGTCATGGGTGTAGCGCAGCCCGCCGGTGACGCTGAGCGCCTCGGTGGCGTGCCAGGTCAGCTGGCCGAACCCGGCGTAGCTGGTCGTGTTATACTTCGCGATACTGTCGATGCGGTAGCCGTTGAGGATCAAGGCCGGCAGCGCACGGCTGACAAGCGAGGCGGTCGCGGCCGAGCCGAACTCGGTGACGCCGCGGGCCTCGACCACCTCATGATAGAAATAGACCCCGCCGACGTAGTCGATGGTGTTGTCGCCGGACGAGGCGATCCGGATCTCCTGGCTCACCTGCTCCTGGTCGTCTTCGACCGCAGCCTGACGGACGTCGTCCAGCGCGGTCTGCAGCAGATCGCTGGCGGGGCGCCAGTCCCAGTAGCGCCAGGCCGTGATGGACGTCAGCACAGCGCCGGGGAGGTCCAGCGTGGCCTCTGCCGAGATACCTCCGGTGTCCTGGTCGGCCTTCACGGGGGCATCGACCTGGACCCGGCCGACCTGCGGCGTGGAGCCCAGCTGGGCGGAGAGGGCTGTGAAGCTGGCGCCGGAAGGCGGCGTCCAGAGCCCCTTCAGATCGGCGGCGCAGCAGTTCGTGTTCTGCTTGCTGTAGTCGCCGATGATCCGCAGCCGGGCCTCGTCAGAGAGGTTGAACAGCACCTGTCCGCGGGCGGTGAAGTTGTCCTGGTCGTTGATGCGTTTGCCATTGACGGCGTTTACTTGGAATCCATCGCGGGCGGTCTTCGAGATGGACAGGCGGGCGGCGATCTTGTCGGCGACGATAGGCCCGGTGACCGACCCCTTGAGCTGGTAGAAGCCGTAGTTGCCGCCGGTCCCTTCGAGGGTCGCACCCAGGCTGAAGGCGGGACTGGCCGTGGTGACGCTGACTGCGCCCGCGGTGGTGTTCTTGCCGTAGAGGGTGCCCTGCGGACCGTTCAAGACCTGCACGTTCTGCAGGTCGACCAGATCGAAGGACGCCGTGGCGGGGCGGTTGTAGTAGACGCCGTCAACATAGAACCCGACACCCGGATCCAGGCCGTCGTTGGCGAGGCCGACCGCATTGCCAAGTCCGCGGATGTTCAGCTGAGAATTTCGCGGATTGATGATCTGGAATTGCAGGCTGGGCACGAAGCGAGCCAGATCGGCGATGTTGGTGGTGTTGGTCTTCTCCATGAACTCGCCCGAGACAGCGGCGACTGCGGCCGGCACGTTCTGAAGATTCTCCTCGCGGTGTCGGACGGTCACCACCACCTCATCGACGGCCGTCTCCGTCTCGGCGGCATGTGCCCAAGCTGGCAGAGCGGCAGCGAGTCCGGCGACGCTTGCCAGCAGCGCCGCGCGTCGTGTGGCGGATTGTCGGGTGGTGCTGGTCCGGAATTGCATTCGCGATCTCCCCATGCGCCGACGCTCCTGATGGGCGTCGATTCAACATTTCGGTTTCAGAAAGATCGAAAACGAAGACCGGTGTCAAATAATTCTACGTTTGAGTGTCATTCAATACGTGCGCGTTATGAGGCGCTCTGTAGCGCCTTGAGACCCAGGCGGTGGACATCGACGACCTGCGCAGCGATCCGCGCCCGCTGCGCCTCGTCCGTCCCCGGCGCCCCCCTGGCGAGCCAGGCGGCGGCGGTCGGCAGCATGGGCAGCAGGATGTCGAGGTCCATGCACCGCGCGTCGCCTGCGGCCTTCAGCGCGGTGAAGTGACCGCGCCAGTTCTCGCCGAGGACCTGGGCGTACCTCGTCAGGTCCTGTCGGTCTTCAGGAGACAGGGCATCGAAACCCAGGTTCACCCTAAGCGGCGCGATGTCTTCCCAAAGCCACACCTGGGCGGCGCCGGTGAGGCTGGCGAAAACGGCTTCGGCGATCGTGTTGCGGCCGTTGCGGTGTGTGATCGCCTCCGCTTCGATGGCGTCGGTGATGCCATAACTTCGGCGAATGCAGGCCGTGACCAGCGCCCGCTTGTCGCCCACGTGTTGATACAGGGTCCGCTTGGTCACACGCAGCTCGGCTGCAATTTCCTCGAGAGACGTGGCGTCGATCCCCTTGTGATTGAAGAGCCTAGAGGCGGTGATCATGATCTGTTCACGCCGCGCGACAGCCAGGGCCTCACGATCGAAGGCCGAGACCTGCCGGGCCCGGTAGGGCGCAAGATCGACATGGGCGGGCGCCAGCGGCCTGTTCCGATCGCCGGCCCAGCCTTGCATCAGGACGTCCTGCAAGGTCGCAAGGTAGACCCCGGGGTCCAGTGGTACGGGGTGGAACGGATAGTTCAGGATCACGGGCGCGCCGTGAATCATGCTGACCACGGTCCGCGCCACGATGTCCGGGTTGAACGGGCGGAGTTCTCCTGCCCGCACGCCGGCTTCCAGAATCGCGGCCAGCCGGGCCACGACGCCCTCATGGAGGGCAAGCACAGTGGCGCAGTTGTTGTCGCGCAACAGGCCTATCTCAGTGAGGCGCGCCATCTCAGGCTCTCCGGGCGCCAATGCCCGCGCGACGAAGCGGCTGACGGTCTCAAGCGCGCTTCCCCCCTCTGCGACGGCCTCTCCCAGAGCCCGGGCCAGCAGGTCGCAGGACCGCCGGTAGACCTGGAAGACGAGATCCTCACGATCCTCGATGTAGTAGTAGAGCGCGGCGCGGGTGAGGTTCATTTCCGCCGCGAGGTCGCGCAGGGTCGTGTCCCGCACGCCTTCCCGGTTAAGCCGACGGGCCGCCCCGTCGATCAGCGCCTCGCGTCGGGAGCCGCCGTCGCTTGGGCGGGAGTTGGGGGCTTTTCGCGCCACGCGATGATCCTGAGCTGCCTCCGGCTGGTGAGCCGTTCCGTCATGATTGTAGGGATCGTCAAGCGCTGCGGTCACCCCGCGATCTGCAAGGCCACGGCGTTCCGCCTCGTCAGGTGCGGTCGGGACATACGCACTAGAGTCGCTGATGGTCATGCGCTGACCCTGAACGAGGTCCGGTTTGCTCCGCGCAGAAAGGGTCGCTCCGGGCGCTTTCTGGCTGTCCAAGTTTGGGCAAGTGAACGTCCGCATTGGGTCGAATGTCCCCGTTGGGTCAGCGCCGGAAACTCGCCGTTCCGGGGAGTGACACTCCGGACCGGTCAACGGCGAGAAACCGGAACAGACCTAACAACCGCTCCTGGCGCACTGCAGTCGTAAAGCTGCTTTTCTTAAGCTGCGGCTGAGGGGATGAGATCCGGCGTCAGCTAGTCTGGCTCGCCATGTAGGCGGCGAAGCGGTCCTGCCAATCCGGATGCCAGCGAGAGAGCGGAGGACGGTTCTCGATGGCGTCGCCGATGGCCCATGCCATCCGCTTCTCGTCCGTCTCACGCGACACGTCGTTGTCTGGGCAGAGGATATAGAAGTCGCCTCGCCCGAGGCTCTCCAGCATGAATTCGATCACCTGATCGGTCGTCCAGGCGGCGGTTGGCTTCTCGGTAACGAGGCCTCCGCCGGTCATGCCGGTGAAGGTGAAGCCGGGGATCAGGAGGTGGGCGCTGATGCGGCATCCGGCTGTGTTGCGCAGCTCATGCTGCATCGCTTCAGTGTACGCCTTCACGGCGGCTTTCGAGACGTTGTAGGCCGGGTTGCCTGGCGGGGTGGTGATGCCCTGCTTTGAGCCGGTGGCGATCACGTATCCCGCGCGGCCACTTTCTATCATGGCGGGCAGGAAGGCTTGTGCCCCGTTCAGCACGCCCCAGAAGTTGACGTCTATCAAAGCTCGCCAGGCGTCCTGGTTCTGCCAGGTGGCGCCTGGGTTGGCGCCGGTTCCGGCATTCAGCAACAGCACCCCGACGTCGCCGAAGTGGCTGTGGGTGAGATCCCTGAGTCGCTCGAAGTCGGAAGCCTTTGACACGTCAGTTGGCACGGCGACGACGCGACCGCCTGCCTCGCGAATAGAAATCTCCGCCGCCCGCAATTTCTCCTCGGATTGATCGGCCAGGACGACGGGAAGTCCAAGGCCCGCAAAGCGTCGTGCGGCAGCCAGGCCGATGCCGCTTGCGGCGCCAGTGATCACCGCGGCTCCGCCGTCTGCGATCGGGGGGAGGTTCTGGAAAGTCTGGCTCATGACGGGACCATAGCGCCATCCGCAGCGGTGGCCGCTCGAAAATGTGTACTCAATCCGAGGCCTACGCCAGGACCATCGGGTAGCAACGCGCGACGGCCGATCATCGGCGGTTTGAGGCCGAATTGGCGCGGACATTCCGCGCCTTGACTCAGATCCGGGTTTTCAGAGACCCGTTCCGGATCTGATTGGCGGTGCTGTCAGGCAAGCGGCGAGACGTCTCCAGACAAGCCCAGTAGTCAGGATAGACCCACCGCCCTCCCTACGGTCTGGTCGGCTTCCCAAGCAGCTGGTCGGAGATGATCCGTTGCTGAATTTCCGAGGTCCCCTCGAAGATCTTGGTCAGGCGTGCGTCACGCCAGTAGCGTTCCACCGGGTGGAGGGTCGTGTAGCCGGCGCCGCCGAGGATCTGGATCGCCTCGCTGGTCACCCGTTCGGACATCTCCGAGGCGAAATACTTGACCATCGAGGTTTCGACGGTCGCAGGACGTCCGGCGTCCAGCTCCGCGCAGGTGTGATACATGAGTTGGCGGGCGGCCTCGATCTCGGTGGCCATGGTGGCGATCTTGAAGCGGATGGCCTGGAAGTCCGAGATCGGGCGTCCGAACTGAACCCGCTCTCTGGCATAGCCGACCGCATGGTCCAGCGCCGCCTGGGCTAGTCCGATCGACCGCGCCGCCGTGTGCGCGCGCGCGACACCCAGCGCCGCCGCCGTGGCCTGGAAGGCCCGCCCCGTGGACGCCGCATCTGACACCTGGACCGGAGCCCGCACCCCGTCGAAGCGCAGTTCCCAGGTCTTCCAGCCGTGATAGCCGATCTTCGGAATGGGCGAGCCGGTCACGCCCTCGGGGAGTCGCCCACGCGGCTTCTCGACGGCGACACTGACGGTTCCACCTCGGCCCTCCGGTGCGGCCGGGTCATCGATCCGGCAGAGCACGCTGATGAAGTCTGCGCGATCGGCAAAGGTGCACCAGTACTTGTTGCCCGTGATCACCCACTCATCGCCGTCCCGGCGGGCACGACATGAGACACTGGACAGGTCCGAGCCCGTCTGGGGCTCGGAGAGCGCCGCCGCGCCGAGGTAGCGGCCCTCCGCCATTGCCGCGATCTTCGCCCTCCGGGCCTCGCCGCTGCCCGGGATCGAGCGATAGAATCCGTTGCCCCGCGCGATCACGCTGGCCACGCTCATCCAGCCACGCGCCAGTTCCTCGGCAACCAGGCAGTATTCCAGGACGCCCAGTCCCAGGCCGCCATGTTCCTCGGGGATCATGATTCCGAAGAAGCCCAGGGCGCCCATTTTCTCGATCAGTTCGTCGGGAAACTCGCCGCGCTCCGGGTCGAGCCGATTGGCCAGCGGAGTCACTTCGTCCCGCGTGAAGTCACGGGCGAGGTCGCGGATCATCCGCTGTTCGTTCGTGAGCCGGGCGCTGCTGCCGCCTGAAATGTCGGTGGTGGCCACCATCAGACTCCCTGTCCAAGGCGGACGTTTTCAAGGACCGGCAGCAGATACTCGAGGAAGGCGGCAGGGTTCTCGGACATCGGGAAGTGACCCACGTTGTCCATGCGGGTCCAGGTCGATCCCGGGATGGCGGCGTGCGCCGCCTGGCCAAGTTCGAGTGTGCCGCTGGCGTCATACTCGCCGGTCAGGATGTGGACCGCGGTCTTGCCGGTATCAATCCGGGCCGCCGTCTCCCGGAGGTCGAAGTCGACCACGTAATAGTAGAGGTCTCCAAGGAAAGCAGGCGGCCAGCCGGCCGAATAGATCTGACTGGTTTCCTTCCGGTAGGCTTCCGGCGACGTGGGGCTCATCAACGCGTTCATGAGCCTCGCCTTGTATTCATTGCTGATCTGGGGGTGCCAGAGGGCGCCGAGCGTTTCGATATCTGTCTCGATCTTCAACGCGCCTTCGAGCGAGATGACCGCCCTGAACTGTTCCCCGTGGCGACAGGCGAGGTCGAGCGCGAGCAGGCCGCCCACGGAACATCCCATGAAGGTCGGCCGTTCAAGTCCAAGGGCCTTGCTGAGCGCCAACGGAACGGAGCGCAGGAAGTCCCCCCGCAACTCGTAGGGGGCTGCCCACCATTTTGGGCCGACCGGGGGAAGCGACTTGCCATGGTAGGGCAGATCATAGGCGATGAGCCGGAAGTGGTCGGTGATCTCACGGCACTCGAACAGATGCCGCCACTGCGAGCCATGGCACCCGGCCGTATGCTGCAGAAGCAGTGGTATCCCGTGCCCGGCTTCCTCGAAGTAGACCCGGTGGGACTGGCCGCCCAGATTGAGATGCACATAGCGCCCGACCGGGCTGTCGAACTCGCCCGCAAGGGCCGATTCCGTCGGCGCACCCTGCTGGACAGCCGGTCGCAGCAACTCCACTGCGCGCATAACGGCGGGATAGTACTGCGCGAACACGACCGGATCGGCGCCCAGGCTCATCTGCTCAAGGCCGAGGATCGTCGAGACGTCATTGTAGAGGCGCGGCGGTTTTGCGGCGAGCAGCTGCGCCCAGACTTCGCCGTCCGCGGTCAGGGTGATCACCCCATTCCCGACGGGATCAACCCGTCCCGGATGGACGATTCCCGCTTCAAGTTTCAGCTCGCAGATACCTTCTGGGCTGATCAGCCTGAGCCCGCCGGTCCAGTGTCGGGCGGCCAGCCCGAATTCCCCATCGGCCCGGCAGGCCGCCAGAAGGCTCGTTGAGGTCTGCGATGCTAACATCGTGGTTCTCCGGCGATGACGAGGGGCGAAACTGACGCGCCCGTCTAGGCGGTGAGATTGGGTGCCACGGCGTCGACGCGCGCGAGCCATGCCTGGATGTTGGGCGCGCGCGCCAGGGCTGCTCGCCCCTCCTCGGCATAGAGCAGCGCGTGAATCTGGCCGATCACCGCGAGGTCCGCGGTGCTGAGACTTTCGCCGATCAGCCAGTCGCGACCCTCAAGCATGGCCTCCAGCGCATCGAAGTGACGATCCAGGTCGGAGACCACTTGTTCCCGCGGCTTGCGGCCAAGCCCCTGCGTGCGGGTCAGCGCCGACGCGCCCTCAAGGATCATGTCCTTGAGCCTGTCTCTCGGTACGCCGGGCATGCCCACCGCGAATTCGTCGAGCGCGGCGTCCAGGTTGTGCGACCAGGAGAGGCGCATGGTGATTTCGTAGAAATAGAGGCTCTCATCCGCCCAGTCCTCGATCACGTGGGCAAGTGCGGCGTCACGCGGCGAGGAAGGACGCAGCGGACGATCCGGAAAGATCCGGTCGAGGTAGAGCAGGATATCCGTTGAGTCCCACACGCTGACCCCGTCGTGAACTATGGCCGGAAACTTGCCGGTCGGACTCACCTCGGAATAGCGGCCACCGGGCACTGCCGCCCGCTCCACCTCATGCACCTCGAAGGCCAGGCCCTTGTAGGCGAGGGCGCGGCGGACTTTCTCCGTG
The DNA here is from genome assembly GCA_903909375.1 of uncultured Alphaproteobacteria bacterium. Taxonomy (GTDB): domain Bacteria; phylum Pseudomonadota; class Alphaproteobacteria; order Caulobacterales; family Caulobacteraceae; genus Phenylobacterium. Next base: position 24,833 of record CAIVVM010000028.1, on the reverse strand, counting down.
AAGGGAGAGGTCGCGAACTGGTAGAGCGTGATCATGCCTTCCTCGCCTCGTTCTCGGACATCACCGCGGCGATGACGTTGTTGACGTTGTAGCGCTCGCCGTGATCCGTCCACGGGGCCTGCGCAGCAAAGGCAGCCTCGACCTGTTCGGCCCTCTTTCGGGCCGCCGTCACGGACGTTGAGTGACTGACGATGAGCGGATCGCCGCGCATCACGCCATCGATCGCCGCCCTGGCCGCCTCGGACGCCGGCATGCCGCGCGCCAGGATTGCCGCGCTGAAGGCCAGGTCTGCCGGATCCGCGGGCGGGAAGGGGCTGTGACGGCGCGAGAGATGCAACTCCGTTGCCACCAGGCCCGGACAGAACACGCTCAGCCCGACGGACGGCGGCAGTTCGGCGGCGAACACGTCGGCCAGTCCGAGAACGGCCTGCTTGGACGCGGTATAGAGGCCCGCTCCAAGGTGTTGCAGACCCAGGGCATGCTCCGAGGCCGTCACGCATATGCGGCCCGGATGCCCGGCCTCGATCATGCGGTTCGCGAAGATCGACAGGGTGCTCCAGATCCCACGAACATTGACCCCGAAGACCCAATCCAGCTCCTGCGGCGTCGCCTTCAGGAGCGGGCCGCTGAGATTGACCCCCGCATTGGCGAACACAAGGTCGACGCCGCCAAGCTCACGGTATGCATGGTCGCACAGCGCCTCAACCTCGGCATGCACGCTGACATCGCAGCGCGCGCCGGAGGCTCCCGGTTGCTGCTCGGCCACCCGTCGCGCGCGATCGCCATCAATATCCGCGACAACCACCCGGGCGCCCCGGGCGAGTAGTTCCTCGACCATCGCGAGCCCGATGCCCGACGCCCCGCCGGTGACTACCGCGCGGCTTCCCTTGATATCCATGGCTGGGCCTCAGAGCTTGATGGTGACGCACTTGAGCTGGGTGTAGTGGTGAAGCGCCTCGATGCCCTTCTCGCGCCCATACCCGCTCGCCTTGAACCCGCCGAGCGGCGTCTCGACGCCCCCGGCCTGGTATTCGTTGATGTAGATCTGCCCGGCTTCGACGGCCGCGGCGACCCGATGAGCCCGGGAGAGGTTCTGGGTCCAGATGCCAGCGGCCAGTCCGTACTCGGTGTCGTTGGCGATCCGGATCGCCTCGGCCTCGTCCTCGAAGGGGATCACCACCAGCACCGGGCCGAACACCTCCTCACGCGCGATCCGCATGTCATTGCGGACGTCGGCATAGATGGTGGGCGGAACGAACCAGCCCTCGCCCCAGGCAGGATTCCGGACCGGCTCGCCGCCCGCCACGGCCCGGGCGCCCTCGGAACGGGCAATGTCGAAATAGGCGCGCACCCTTTCGTACTGGGCCTGGGTGGTGAGCGGTCCGATATTGGCGTCCGGCTCAGGTCCAACCTTGAGTGCGGCTACGGCCGTGACCAGGCCCTCGACAACCTGATCGTGAACCGATCTCTGTACGAGAAGGCGGGACCCCGCCAGGCAGACCTGGCCCGAGTTGATGGTGATGGCCCGGACGGCGCCCGGGATGGCCGCATCCAGATCCGCGTCCTCGAACACGATGTTCGGCGACTTCCCTCCGAGTTCCAGAGTCAGGGGAATGATCCGCTCCGCCGCGATCGCGCCGATCTCCCGCCCGGCCCGGACGCTGCCGGTGAAAGCGACCTTGCGAACCTGTGGATGGCTGACCAGAGCGCGTCCGCAGGCTGGGCCGTCTCCCAGAACGACATTCAGTACGCCCGCCGGCATCCCGCAGGCCGCCACGGCCAATCGCGCCAGTTCGACGCTGGTCGTCGATGTAAATTCCGAGGGCTTGAGCACCACGCAGTTGCCAGCCGCCAGGGCAGGGGCGACCGCACGGGCCGCCTGGTTGAGTGGAGCGTTCCAGGGCGTGATCACCCCCATCACACCAAAGGGTTCCCGGCTGGTATAGCTGTGGTACCCGGCGCCGAGGTCGATCTTCTCGCCCTGGTACAGGTTCACGAGCCCGGCGTAGAACTCGAAATACTGTGCGGCGACCTCGACCTCGGCGATGGCGAGCCAGGGTGGCTTGCCGGTCTCCTGACGCTCGAGTTCAGCCAGTCGCCCGGCCTGAGCGCGGATCTGTTGCGCCATCGCCTGCAGGATACGCCCGCGCTCGACAGGCCGACGTTGCCGCCAGGCGGCTGATGCAACCGCGGCGGCCTTGACGGCCGCATCGACATCAGCGGCGTCGCCTGCGGCGATGGATGCGCCGGCGGCGCCTGCGCAGGGATCAAAGGAACGGAGATAGGTGCCCGAGCGCGGCTTCGCGCTGTCTCCGTCAATGAAATGATTCCACTGCATGCATGCGTCCCCGCCGTCACATCGAGCGCGAACAATGCCCGCCACGGGCTCGGGACATAAGGCGGCCCTCGCACTCATTACATCTGCAATGACGGGGTCGGCCTACCGGGTTTCGTTTGCCCGAACTGCATATGTAATCATTGACCCCGGACGTTCCCTGGCGGTCTGAGTGCTGAAAAGCTGGCGCTGTTCCGTGTGAGAGGCAGGTAGCCATGTCCGTAGAGATCGCTGGCGGGTCTTCAGCTCCTGACGACGCGGGGCTCGGTGTCACAGCCCGTCTGGGTGCGCGGCTAGCAGGCCTGCAGTGGAACGATGTGACGTTCGATGCCGCGACCGTCGCGAAACAGTGTCTGCTGGACTGGCTGGGCGTCGCGCTTGGCGGACGCAACGAACCCCTGGTTGGCATCCTCCACGAAGAGTTTCCCGAACCGGGCGCAAGTTCGGTCATCGGAGCGAGGCGGACCGCGAGGCTTCAGGATGCTGTCCTGATCAACGGGTCTCTCTCGCATGCCCTGGATTTCGACGATGTGATCGTCGTGATGGGCCACCCCTCGGCCCCGGTTGCGCCGGTTGCTCTTGGCCTGGCCGAATTGCAGGGCGCGACTGGGCGCGAGGCGCTGCTTGCCTTCATCGCAGGTGTGGAGACGGCATGCCGGGTCGGCGCACTGATGGGACCTTCGCACTATGCGCGGGGGTGGCATGGCACCGCGACCTACGGCACATTTGGCGCCATGGCGGCGGCGGCCAAGCTCCTGAGTCTGGACAGCGCGCAGATCCGGCACGCCTTCGGGTTGGCAGGCACCCAGGCCGCCGGGCTCAAGAGCGTTTTCGGATCGATGTCAAAGCCCCTGCACCCCGGGAAGGCGGCGCAGAACGGATTGCTGGCGGCGCGGCTCGCCAGCCGCGGCTTCACCAGTGACCCGGACATCCTGGACTCCGATCAGGGTTTCGCTGCGGTCCAATCGACAACCCTTGATCAGGTGTCTGCGCTGGCAGCCCATCCGCGCGGCTTCTATGTCACGGAAGCGCTGTTCAAGTATCACGCGGCCTGCTTCCTCACCCACGAGGCGATCGATGCGGCGAATGCCCTGCGCTCACGCCACGGTGTCACGACAGAACAGATCGCCGGCGTTCGCGTTCGCGTTGGTCCCGGTCATATGGGTGTCTGCAACATCCCGGAGCCGCGCACCGGACTCGAGTGCAAGTTCTCCCTTCGAATGACCGTGGCGATGGCCCTGGCAGGTGAGGACACGTTCCAGGAAAACCTGTTCAGCGATCACACGGCCCGACGCGAGGATCTGGTCGCTCTACGCCGCTGCGTCACCGTTTCGCCTGACGTTGTGGGCGAGGGGTCGGTCGTGGAGATTGAACTGAGGGACGGTCGCACCCTCGAACACCGGGTGGATCTCATGAAGCCGGAAATGGATCTCGTCGCCCAGCAGGCCCGGATCGAGCGAAAGTTCCGCCACCTTGCCGAACCAGCCGTCGGCGCAGCTGTCGCGTCGCGGATCATCGAGACCTGCCGGAATCTGGAGGCCGAACCCGATGTGTCCGGCCTCATGGCGCTCTGTTCGCGGGTTTGAGCCTGGAGCAGGCTCAGCGCCGCCCCGCTAGGTCGTCGCAGGGGGCCCGGTCAGGCCCTCGATGCGCTCGATGATGTCGAGCAGCCGTTCCGCCTGGGCCAGATGCAGGCGCTCGGTCATCTTGCCCTCCACTCGTATCACGCCCTTCTCCGCATTCTCCTCGCGCGCAAAGGCCGCCACGACAGCGCGGGCGAACGCCACTTCGCCGGCTGCCGGGGTGAAGGCGGTGTTGCAGGTCTCGATCTGCTTGGGGTGGATCAGCGTCTTGCCATCGAACCCGAAGTCACGCCCCTGTCCACACTCCCTGTCGAGCCCCTCCAGATCTTCGATGTCGTTGAAGACCCCGTCGAGAATGGTCAGTCCCTGAGAGCGGGCCGCCGCCACCGCCAGCCCCAGTAGGCCCAACAAGGGCTCACGGCCAGGCGTCAGCCGCGCACCGGTCTCCTTCACAAGGTCGTTCGTTCCCATGACGAAGCATGTCAGCCGGGTGGCCTCAGCCGCGGCCGCCAGTTCGTACAGGTTGAACAGCGCGTGGGTCGTCTCGACCATCGCCCAGAGGTCGATCGGCGCGGCGCCGATCCGGCGCTGGTAGGCGACCACATCCGAGCCACGGTTCACCTTGGGCACGAGGACCGCATCAGGTCCGGCGGCGATGGCGGCCTCGAGGTCCGCATCGCCCCACGGTGTGCCTTCGCCATTGATGCGGATGACCACTTCCTTGCCATTGAATCCGCCCGCACGGACCGCCTCGACAGCCATGGCGCGCGCGGCTTCCTTCGCCTCGGGTGCGACAGCGTCCTCCAGGTCCAGGATCACGACATCACAGGGCAGGGTGCGCGCCTTCTCGATGGCCTTGGCGTTCGAGGCCGGCATGTAGAGAGCACTGCGGCGAGGTCTGGCCACGGGCATAGTCACGGGGACTCCTGATGTCTGAACGGGCGGGGACTTCGGGCGCGGAGGTCGGAATGCGCCTACAGGCCGTAGAGTTCTGCCTTGTCCAGCGTGTTGCGTACCAGCCGCAGCACGGCCACGTCGACCATGACGCCATCGACCTGCACGGCGCCCAGGCCTCGCGCCTCGGCGTCGCGGTAGGCCGCTTCCATCTTCCGCGCGCGATCGACTTCCCGCTGATCCGGCGAGAAGATGTCCAGCGCCGGAGCGATCTGGGACGGATGAATGGCCCACTTTCCGACCATGCCCAGCGACTTGGCGCGCTGCGCCTCGCTGCGGAAGGCCGCTTCATTGCTGAAGTTCGCGAAGGGACCATCGACAGCGTCGAGCCCGGCGGCACGCGCCGCCATCGTGATCCGAAAGCGCGCGTAGTGGAAGATGTCGCCCGGGTAGGAGCCGGACTCGCCAATGTCGCGCGTGTCGATGCCCTGGGATCCCGAGTAGTCGCCCATTCCGAAGATCAGGCACTCGAGGCGGTCGCTGCACCGGGAGATCTCCTCGACATTCTGCAGCGCCTGGACCTCTTCGATAAGGACTTCGATGCCGATCCGCCGTTCCAGCTTCAGCTTCTTTTCCAGCTGACCCAGCATCCGGTCCAGGAAGATCACATCCGCCGCGCTGTAGGGCTTCGTGAGCATGATCGTGTCCAGGTTGGCCCCGGCGTTCTCGACGATCGAGATGATGTCGCCGTGACACCACTCGGTCGTGACGTCGTTGATCCGGACGCAACGGGTTTTCTTGCCCCAGTCCAGGTTGTTCAGGGCCCAGGCGATCTTGTCGCGCGCTTCCACCTTCGCGCTCGGCGCGACCGCGTCCTCCAGATCGCAGAAGACGTGATCAGCCTGAGACTCGGCGCCCTTGCGGAGCATCTTCTCACTGCTGCCGGGAACCGAGAGCTGCGAGCGGCGGGCGCGGCGGGGACGTTGGGTCATCTTTGTCTGGTGTCCTTCTAGCCGCCGTGGGCAATGGCGGCGCGGCTGTCGATAAGGTTCTGGATCTCCGCATCGGTCAGTCCGATCCGGGCTAGCTCGGCGCGGGTGTCTTCGCCGAGATAGGGGCTGCGCCGGCGGACGCGACCTGGCGTCTCGGTCATCTTGATCGGCACCCCGGCGATCCGGATCGGAGTCGATCCGGGCTGCTCCACATCCACAATCATCTCCCGGATGGCGAAGTGGGGGTCGGCCTCGATGTCGGCGATGTTCATTACCGGTCCGAAGGGGATCCGGCCGCCGAGGCTAGCCATAAGCTCGGCCTTACTGAAACGCTTGGTATGGTCGCTCAGGATCTCGATGAGCTGGCGTCGGTTTTCAGTCCGCTCCGGCTGGGTGCTGAACCGTGGATCCACTGGCAGGGCGTCCGCGCCAATGGCTTCACAGAGCGTCTTGAAGAACGCGTCCTGTTGCGCGGCCACTGTGACGAATCCGTCAGACGTCGGGAACATTCCGAACGGGCACAGAAACGGATGATGGTTGCCTTCCGGCCCGGGCGTCAGCCCCTCGACCGAATGTTGCCAGACCATCCGCTCGCAGACGGCCAGCATCGAGTCCACCATCGATATGTCCACAAACTGGCCGACCCCGGTCCGTCGGGCGTTGTGTACGGCGGCAAGTACGCCGAACGCCAACATCAATCCTGGGACGATGTCGCCCACGCCGGGCCCCACTTTTGTAGGCGTCACCGAGTTCGGGCCGGTGATCGCCATGATGCCCCCCATGGCCTGAGCGACCACGTCGAAGGCTGGCCAGTCGACATACGGCGACGCACCGGTCCGCCTGTCGCCGAAGCCCCGAAGGGCGCCGTATACAAGGCGGGGATTGATCTCCCTCAGGACCTCATAGCTCAGCCCCAGGCGCTCCATGACGCCGGCCCGGAAATTCTCGGTGACGGCATCGGCGTCCCGCACCAGAGCTTTCAGCGCTTCACGGCCAGCCGGGCTCTTGAGGTCGAGGCAGACACTCTTCTTGTTCCGGTCAACGCTCTGGAAATAGCCGCCGAGGATTCGCTGCGAGTCGTCGTCGCGAAACGGGCCGCCGCGGCGGGTCATGTCGCCTTCCAGCGGTTCAATCTTGATGACGTCGGCGCCGTGATCCGCGAGCAGCATGGTGCCGTAGGGCCCCGCCAGCATCTGGGTCAGGTCGATGATCCTGATGTCCCGGAGCGAGCCCTCGCCGTGCCCGTTTGTGTTGGATGTCATCGTTGAGCCCAACGGCTCTTGCGCTTTACAAGAACGCGCCGGTCGATCTGGGCGACCTGCTCATCGCGCTGATTGTAGCCGTAGTGGCGAAACACGACGATCCCGGCATCATCCTGGTCAGCGTCCGACTTCTCCAGGACTTCGCTGTAGGCGTAGAGCGTGTCGCCATGGGTCACGGGCTTGGATAGGCGGATGTTGTCGAGGCCGAGTTCGGCGAGGGCGTTCTCGCAGCAGTCCTGACAGGCCAACCCGAGAACCAGCGAGAAGTTCACCCCACCGTAGCAGATGATCCCTCCAAACGGGGTCGAGGCCATCTGGTGTTCGTTGAAATGGCCCTGCGCCGTGTTCATCACCATGTTGGTGATCAGCACGTTCTCAAGGCCTGTCATGGTCTTTCCGCGGGCGTGGCGAATGACCGTCCCGACCTCGAAGTCCTCGAAGTAGTTGTTCTGCCCGGTGAGTTTCGACAGCGCGCCCATCAGACCTTCCCCTTTGGATTGCGCAGCCTGACGAGGTTGGATCGCCGAAATCCGACGACGCGCTCGCCCGCCTCGTCGAAGCCCTCGGTGCGCCAGGTCACGATGCCGTTCGCTGGATTGCTGTCCGAGAGACGCGCTTCGATGGTCGTGCTTCGGGCCGTGATGGTCGTCCCCGGATACACGGGTCGATCATAGGTCAGGTCGAACACACCCAGGAAGGGGCCGCCGATCTCGCTGCAATCCTCGACGCTGAGACCCAGCACAACATTGAACAACAACTGCGGATTTACCACGATATCCGGGTGCCCGTGCGCTATCGCATAGGCTCGGTTGAAATAGAGCGGATTGAACGAGAGCGTCAGCGTAGTGAAGAGGGTCGTGTCACCCTCAAGGATGGTACGTCCCCAATGGTGATCGAAGACCTGACCGACCTCGAAGTCTTCGAACAGGCGCCCTTTGGGCCAGAGTGTGGCCCTTGATCTTGGATCTGCTGTCATGCCTGAGCTCTCGTGAGAGCATCAGTCATGGGATGATCGTCGCCCGTGGGCAATCTATCAGGGCGCTTGACCGACAAGCCATTACATATGAGATGTTGTTTTTGACCCGAGAGCCTGCCGCCATCAGGCGGTTCCCGGAGCATCCTAGAAGCAGAATTCCAATCGTGTCAGGCCGGTCCATCAAGTCTGCCGAGCGCACGCTCGGCCTTTTTGAATTGTTCTCGAGAGAACAGCGACCGGTGACAGTCGGGCGGGTCTCGACGGCGTTGGGAATCCCGCAGCCCAGCGTGAGCATGCTGCTGCGCAACCTCACGGATCTTGGCTACCTTGAGTATGATCGAAGCTCGCGCTCCTATTCACCGAGCATCCGGGTCGCCCTGCTCGGCGGCTGGATCAATCGCCGCTTCGGTGAAGCGGGCGCCATCGGCGCGCATCTCAACACCCTTCAGCGCAAGGTGGGAGAGTCAGCGTTCCTTGGAATCCAGAATGGAGCCTCGGCGCAGTACGTCATTAGTCAGCAGCCCGAGACGCCGGATCGCCTCGACGTATCGTCGGGGCTGTATCGCTCACTGACCTGCTCGGCCATGGGGCGGGCCCTTCTTAGCCTCAAGCCCGACGGCGAGGTCCTGTCCTGGGCACGTCGATGCAACGTCGAAGCGACCGAAGAACGATTCAAGGTTCATGAACCGGATTTTCTCAAACTGATCCATGAGGTTCGGGAGCGTGGCTACGCCATGACGGAGGGCGACGTCACGCCAGGCCTGGGCGCCATCGCTATTCCCTTCGCCCCTCCTATGGGAAGCATGCCGATGGCCTTGGGTTCCGGTGGGCCTCTGCACAGGCTTCGCTCCAAAAAGGATCTGATCCTGACCGCGCTTCATGAGTTCAAGTCGGCCTTCGAGGGGCGCCCAGCTGAAGACCGTCAGGTGCCAGAAGGATCGTTCGAGGAAAACTAAATTACATATGCATTGGTAGCTGTTGCACGTTCTTGCGCCAATGCGTTGTTTTTTATGACATTTGCCAACACATTTCATGTGTAATGGATATGCCCGCCCCCTAATCCTAGCGCCCTATCCCCCTACACTCAGCACGCGCCCGCTTGAACGAGGCGCTCCGGGGGAAATCGCCATGAAGCCAAACTCACGCCACTCACATCGCAATGTGCTCCTTGGCGCGGCTGCGATGGCTGCATTGGCGACGGCCGCGCAGGCTCAGTCGTCTGCGGGCCCGGAGGTGAGCGAAGTTGTTGTCACCGGCTCCTACATCCGTGGCACCCCCGAGGATGCCTCGCTGCCCGTCGATGTGATCGGCGCGGAAGAGATCTCCAAGCGCGGCAATCCCTCGACGCTTGAACTGATCAAGACCCTCACGGTGAGTTCGGGCGTCCTTGGCGACACAAACCAGTTCGACTCCCGCGCCCAGGGCACGGGAGGCACCGGGTCGATCAATCTGCGCGGCTTGGGACCAGAGCGCACGCTGGTGCTGCTCAATGGTCGCCGGATGGCCGCCAACCCGGCCGTGAATACAGCGGGCGGCGCGGTCGACACGAACCTCATTCCCTCCGCCGCCATCGGAAGGGTGGAGATCCTGAAGGACGGCGCCGCGGCCACCTACGGGTCGGACGCCATCGGGGGCGTGGTCAATTTCATAACCCGCACAAATCTGAACGGGCTTGAGGCGTCGGCGGACTACCGGTTCATCGATGGCTCGAACGGGGACTACACCGGCGCGGTCGCCTGGGGCGGTGCGATTGGTGGGATCGATCTCTTCCTTTCAGCGGGCTACCAGCATCGCTCGCCGCTCCGCGTACTGGACCGCGACTTCGCCAATCCCGAGTACCTGGAGAACCCGCAGGGCGGTTATACCTCAGTGGGCAATCCGGGGACCTACATCCCGCTCGGCGCCACGTTCACAGCGGTCGGTCCTGCCCAGCGGGACGTCAACTGCGCCTCCCTGGGTGGTTTCGCCGGATTCAGCGGTGCGACACCCGTGTGCTATTCGCGCAGCACCCAGTTCGACAACATCATCGACAAGGAAGATCGCTACCAGGTCTTCGGCAGCGCGAAATACGACATCACGGAAAAGGTTCAGGCCCACTTTGAGGGACTCTACGCTCACACCAAGATCAACCAGGTCACGACACCCAGCCAGGTCCCGGCGCAGACCCCGACCATCGAAGCCGCCGCCGCGCCCAGCCTTGCGGGACGATTGTTTGTGCCGGTCACCAATCCCGGCGTGGCCTCATATCTGGCGGCCAATCCCGGGATCTTCCCGGCGGGCATCTCCGGCATCCAGCTCGCGGCCTACCGTCCCTTCTTCCTCGGTGGAAACCCGTTGTTCGGCGGCACCGGTGGTGCTCCGTCCATCAACGAGATCGAGGCCTTCCGTCTCTCGGGCGGCCTCAAGGGGGAGTTCGCAAACGGCGTCAGGTTCGATCTCGCCGTGACCTACATGGAAGACAAGGTCGCCACGACCAACAGCGACACCCTGGTCAATCGCCTCCAGCTTGCCCTGAGGGGGCTTGGCGGCCCGAATTGCGACACAGCGCCGAGCACGCCCGGCATTCAAGGCACGGCCGGTGTTGGCGGGTGCCAGTACTTCAATCCCTTCTCGACGGCGGTCGCCAGGAACTCGGCCACGGGCGCCGTCAATCCCCAGTTCAATCCCAGCGCGACGAACTCCGCGGAACTGGTGCGTTGGTTCTACAGCCCGAGCCTCAGGGAACGGACTTCGGCCCTGTTTGTCGTGGACGCCGTGCTCGACGGAAAGCTCTCCTTCAGTCTCCCCGGCGGCGAGATCGGCTGGGCGGCAGGCGTCCAGTTGCGCAAGGATCGCTACGAAAACAATCCCGATAGCTTTGTCGATCAGACGGCGTTCCCCTGTATCGCGACGCCGGACTTCGGGGTGACAAACTGCGTGGCCCAGACCGGTCCTCTCGGGCTGGTGGCGCCCTCGTCACCGATCGAGGTCAAGGGCGACGCCTACGCCGTCTTCGCTGAACTTCAGCTACCCATCACGGATAGCATCCAGGCCCAGGTCGCCGCGCGCTATGAGGACTACGGCGGCTCTGTCGGGTCGACCTTCGACCCCAAGGTGTCCGTGCGCTGGCAGGCAACCGAGTGGCTGGCATTCCGCGGCAGCGTCGGAACGACCTTCCGCGGTCCTCCGACCACCGCAACCCAGCCTGTCGCCGCGACCACGCTCCAAGGCATTCGCGGCGTCTTCAAGCCCGTCGATACGTTCGGCAGCCCGGACCTCAAGCCTGAGTCGGCAACGACCTATAGCGCTGGCCTGCTTGTGAAGACGGGCGGCCTCAGAGGCTCCCTCGACTACTGGGCCTTCCATTTCGACAACCCGCTGACGTCGGAGCCGATCAGCGCCCTGGTCAGTGCGCTCTATCCCAGCAACACCGTGAACCGTTGTGCCGATCCTGCCTATGCGGCCGTGCTTGCCCGCTTCACCTTCAATGACCTGAACGGCAATGGCACGGCGGACGACTGCGCCGCGGCCAACATCGCGCGGATGAAGACGTTCATCATCAACGGGTCACCTGTGAAGACCGACGGCTTCGACCTCTCGGCGAGCTATCTCTGGGAAAACGTGCTGGGGGGCGAACTGACGCTCGGCGGCGATGCGACCTACGTTCACAAGTACCAGGTCGATCCCCTCAACGTAGCAGGCCTGCCGCTAGCCACCGGGTTCGATGCGGTCGGACGCCTGAACTTCCAGACTGTTACCTTCCCACTGCCCAAGTACCGCGGGTCCGCTTATCTGGAATACAAGCGTGGCGCCCATAACCTCCGGTGGACCGTCAACTATATCGACGGCTACACGGACGAGCGCACGGACATCTACCTGCCGTCCGTCAACAACGCGACGAACGGCGTCGCCGTCGCACTGCCCCAGGGCAAGCAGATCGGCAGCTGGACAATCCACAACCTCGCCTACCGGGTGACCTTGCCCTGGGACACGACGGTGAACGTCGCGATCGACAACGTCTTCGACAAGGATCCGCCGTTCGTCCGCCTCAACCTCAGCTACGATCCGTTCGTGGCCAACGGGTACGGACGCACAATCAAGGTCGGCGTGAAGAAGCGCTTCTGACTTCCCGATCTGGTGACGGGCTCTCGCTGTCGAATGCGGGAGCTCGCTCTTAGGCGCGGACCGTCCCCCGGCGAGGCGGTGCACAGACTGACTGGAGAAAGCCTTGGCCACCCCCCGGACTTCAGCTGCGCTGAAAGAAGAAGGCCATACGGCCTATGTGCCTGACAGCTACCGGCGATACGCGCTGACACTGCTGATGATCATCTTCGCGATCAATCTCGTGGATCGGCAGATCATCAACATCCTCGCGGAAGACATCAAGAAGGATCTGCACCTCGCCGACTGGCAGATCGGCATGATGACAGGCTTCGCCTTCGCACTGTTCTACAGCACGTTCGGCATACCCATCGCCCGGTTGGCCGAGCGACGTAACCGCCCCTACATCATCGCCACCGCGATCACGACCTGGAGCGCCTTCACGGCTCTGTGCGGTATCGCGCAGAACTACCTGCAGCTTCTGCTGTTCCGGATCGGGGTCGGCGTCGGCGAGGCCGGCTGTACGCCCCCGGCCCATTCACTCATCACAGAGTATACGCCGCGCGAGAAGCGGGCCTCGGCCATGGCCTTCTACCATATGGGGCCGCCGCTCGGCTTGCTGATCGGGCTGGGAATGGGCGGAATCGTCGCCGATCAGTTCGGCTGGCGAGCCGCCTTCTTCTTCGCGGGGGCGCCCGGCATCCTTGTTGCGCTGCTGGCGGCAATGACTCTGCGCGAGCCTCGACGCCAGACTGTCCGGCAGGCCCTGGTTGCGTCGCCGCAGACCTCGACACTCCGTGAGACGTTTGCATTTCTGCTGACCAAAAGGAGCTTCTGGCTGATCAGCCTGGGGGCCGGAACGAAGGCCTTCGTCGCCTACGGACACGCCGCCTTCACGGCCTCGTTCTTCTTCCGGGCACACAGTGCTGAACTCGCCTCGATTGCAGCTCAGTTCGGGCTCAAATCCGCGGGGTTCCTGGGCCTTGCCCTGGGGCTGATCGGCGGCGTCACCGGCATGTTTGGAACCTGGCTGGGGGGTTACATCTCCGACCGGGCCGCCCGCCACGATGTCCGCGCCTACGGGTCAATTCCGGCGGTCGCGTCGGTCGTCGGTATCCCGCTGACAATTGCGGCCCTGCTGGCGCCCGACATCTGGACCGCTATGGCATGCCTCTTCGTAGGCGGCGTGGCAGGCTCGATCTGGTCCGGACCTGTGCATGCGGCGGTGCTGAGCACGCCGCCCAGCCACATGCGCGCGACGACGTCCTCCCTGCTTCTCTTCGTGCTTAACGGTATCGGACTTGGCCTCGGGCCATTGGGCGTTGGCCTACTGAGCGACTTTCTGGCCGGACCGGGCGGCCTCGGAGCGGCCGAAGGCGTGCGCTGGGCGCTGATCCTGAGCAGCACGCTTGGTCTCCTGACCGCAGGGCTGTTCTGGGCTGCGCGCAAGCCGCTGGTTGACGATATTCGCGAAGACGCGGGCTAGCAGCCTCGCAGGATCCCTCGTCGCGGGCCGCGGATCCGCTCCCGTAAATTACATATGGAATGGTTCGCCCGCGCCTGGCGCTCGATTGTTGCGGGTCCGACCCGGTTGCGGCCATCTGGGATCAATAGGAGCTTCCCACTTGAGCCTGGATTTCGCCACCAATCTCGTCGACGTCGACCTCATTCCGAGGGGCAAGGGTCCGCCACTTGACCTGTTCGCGCGCTGGCGGCGCGACGATCCTGTCCACTGGAATCCGCCGCCGGCGGCCGGCAGTTATGTCAGCCGGATGGCCGGCACGACGATGGAAAAGGGCTTCTGGGTCCTGACCCGTTACGAGGATGTCGAGGCTGTGTCCCGTGATCAGGACCTGTTCTCGTCCTGGCTCGGCAGTCCCATCATCTGGGACTATTCCGGCGAGGCTCTGGAACTGCAGCGCGCCGGCATGATGGGCATGGAGCATGACCGCCACCTGCGGACCAAGCGGCTCGTGACACCGGTCTTTTCACCCAAGGTGCTGCGCGATCTGGAGCCGGCCATTGAACGGGTCGCGAAGGAAATCGTGGACAAGGTCGCATCGGCCGGCCGCTGCGAGTTCGTCTTCGACGTCGCCTCCCGGCTGCCCGTCTATACGTTCTGCCGACTTCTGGGTGTTCCCGACGCGGACCGCGAGCTGATTTTCGAACTCGGCAATGGCGCGGCCGATACCGAGAACGGGGACAGCGACCACCAGCAGGTTGTCGCCCGTCTCATGGAGTACGCGACCAACCTGGCTGCCGAGAAGGCGGCCAATCCCGACGACTCGATGATGAGCAAGGTCGTCAACGGCGAGGTCGACGGCGACCGGCTCTCGCCCACCGAAGTCGCAATGTTCTTTGTGCTGCTGTCCATAGCCGGGCACGAGACGACCCGAAGCACTGCGGTCCACTTCATCCGGTTGATGACCGAACATCCCGACCAGTATGCGCTGCTGCGAAGCGACCCGGAGCGCTACCTGCCGAATGCGATCGACGAAACCCTCCGTTTCTCGCCGCCGGTGATCAAGTTCCGGCGGACGGCAACGCGCGACACCCGGATTGGCGCCCAGGACATCAAGTCGGGCGACAAGATCTATCTGTCCTATCCCGCGGCGAACCGCGATCCTGAGGTCTTCGCCGATCCGGACCGCTTCGACATCATGCGCAAGAACGCGTCGCAGCACCTGTCCTTCGGGGTCGGTCCCCACTTCTGCCTCGGCGCGCGACTGGCCTCAATGCAACTCCGGCACCTTCTGCTGCAGGTCATCAATCGGATTCCAGACTTCCGGATCGGGGGCGACGTGACTTACCTCCGCAGCATCTGGTTCAGCGCGATCATGAACATGCCGCTGGAGTTCACGCCCGAGAAGCCTTGACTGACGCCGTGGCGTCCGTCGGAGGACTTGCATCCGCGATATCCAAGCGTCTGAAACTAGGACTGACAGATGAGTGTTGAACCCGACGTCGCCGTGAAGGCCGCCCCCCGGACGCCCGCATCGGACTATGACGCCATCGTCGTCGGCGCGGGCCTGGCGGGGCTGCACCAGCTTCATCGCCTGCTCGGCATGGGACTCCGCGTCGCGGCGTTCGAGGCCAGCGACGGGGTCGGCGGGGTGTGGCGGCACAACCGCTATCCGGGCGCTCGGGTGGATTCCCACTTCCCCCACTATCAGTACTGGTTCTCCCGCGAACTCTGGGACGAGGTTGACTGGCTGGAACGCTTCCCCTCGCAGCCGGAGATCGAGAAATACCTCAACTACGTCTGCGACCGGCTCGACCTGCGCCGGCACATCCAGTTCGGCACAAGGGTCGAGAGCGCCAGCTTTGACGCGGCGAGCGGGCTCTGGAGTGTCACGACCAGCCTGGGGAAGACCGTGACCGCGCGCTTCGTCGTGCTGAACAGCGGCGGGCTGTCCGCGCCGCGGGCCGCGCCATTCCCGGGGGCGGAAACCTTCAGCGGCGTGTCCTGCCACACCAGCGACTGGCCCCGGGAAGGCATCGACCTGGCCGGCAAGCGGGTGGGCGTGATCGGCACCGCCGCCACGGGCATCCAGGTCATCCAGACCATCGCGCCGATCGTGGAACACCTCACCGTATTCCAGCGGACGCCGAACTTCGCCGTCCCGATGAAGAACCCGGCCATCTCCCAGGCCGAGCGCGACGAGGCCCGGCGGAACTTCGAGAGGCTCCGTGGCGTAGTCCACCAGGCGTTTGGAGGATTTGCCTACGAGGCGACCCCGCCGATGTTCGATGAGACGACAGAAGTCGAGAGGGTCCAGCGGCTGGAAGCCCTGTGGGAAGGGGGGACGCTGGAGATCTGGGGGGGCGCCTTCGCCGACACCTTCGCCAACCCCGTCGCGTCCAGCTATGTGACGCGGTTCGTGGGCGAAAAGATCCGCCAGCGGATCAACGATCCGAAACTGGCGGACAGGCTGATCCCCACCGATCATGACTTCGGGTCGCGACGCGTCCCCCTCGAGACCCGCTATTTCGAAGCCTTCAACCGCGACAACGTCGAACTCGTCGACCTGCGCGAAGATCCGATCCGCTCGATCGACGCGTCCGGCGTCAACACGGCCACCCACCACATCGACCTCGACGTGATCATCTACGCCACGGGCTTCGAAGCCGGCGTCGGGGCCATCAACCGCATCGACATCACCGGGCGGGATGGCCGCAGGCTGCGGGATGAGTGGGAAAAGGCGCTGCGGACGACCGTCGGCATGCAGGTCCACGGCTTCCCCAACCTGTTCATGACCATGGCGCCCTTCGCCCCCGCCTCGGCGCTGTGCAACCTGCCGGTCTGCGCCGATCATCAGGTCGACTGGATCGCCGCCGCGATCGGCTTCGTGGTCGACAAGGGAGTGACCTCCCTCGAACCGAGCGAGGAGGTCGAAAACGCCTGGATGGCCCACCACGTCGAGGTTTCGGAACCCACGATGCTCGGGTCCAACAAGAACTCCTGGTACCGGCACAAGCGCAAGGACGGCAGCGTCGGCGAACTCATCGCCTATGCCGGAGGCATCCCCCAGTACCGGGCCACCTGCGACGCCATGATCTCCAGCGGCTTCGAGGGCTTCCTGATCCGGTAGCGGCGTCGCGGCGGAGTGCGGACAGGCGCGATACGGCGAGCTGTGACAGGCCTCTGAACCAGCACAGTTGTAATATGAATGACAGGAGACGCCGGCTGAATTGCCGCCGCAAGACAGCCACGTGATGGTCCTGCCAAATCAATAGGGTGGGCACAGGTGGAGGCGGCGATGACTCCGAAATTCGACTTCATCGTCATTGGCGCCGGCTCGGCCGGATGTGTTGTCGCGAACAGGCTTTCGGCCAATCCCCGGCACAGTGTCCTGCTGCTTGAGGCAGGTCCAGCGGACCGGAGTATGTGGATCCATGTCCCGGCGGGCATGCAACGCCTATTCGGCGACCCGCGCATTACCTGGAACTATTTCACGGAGCCGGAGCCGGAACTGAACGGCCAGCGGGTGTTCTGGCCGCGTGGCCGAACGCTGGGCGGAAGCAGCGCCATCAATGGCATGGCCTATATCCGGGGGCAGCCGGCCGACTATGACCAATGGGCTCAGGCCGGCAATCAGGGGTGGGCCTGGGACGATGTGTTGCCGTTCTTCCGGAAGAGCGAAAGCTACTGGGGCGGCGAAGACGACCTGCATGGATCCGGCGACGGCGTCCGGGTCACCAGCACGGCACAACGCCAGCCACCCGGGACCTCGATCCATCGCGCGACCAAGGCGTTCGTTGAGGCTGGCCTGGAAGCGGGCCTGACGCTCAACCACGACTTCAACGGCGCGATCCAGGAAGGCGTCGGCTGGATTGACCACACGATCGATGATCGCGGCCGGCGGCATACGACCGCCAGCGCCTATCTGAAACCCATCCGCAGTCGCAGGAACCTGACCATCTGGACTGAGGCCCGGGTCGAGCGGATCGTGATCGAGGATCACCGTGCGGTCGGCGTTGAAGTCTCACGCAGAGGCAGGATCACCCGCGTCGATGCGAACGCCGAAATCATCGTCTCCGGCGGCGTCATCAATTCGCCCCAGACCCTGATGCTGTCGGGCATCGGCCCGGCCGGCCACCTTCGCGAACACGGGATCGAACCGATCGTCGACGCGCCTATGGTCGGCCAGAACCTCCAGGACCACATGTACGTGCATTGGGTGCACGAAGTTCGGCCCGGCCTCAGCTTCAACGGTGAAACCCGCGGCCCGCGGCTGTTGCCGCACATCCTGCGCTACTACCTGTCCGGCAAGGGGCTGCTGACCACCGGCGCCAGCAGCGCCTACATCTTCTGCAAGTCACTGCCTGGAGCCGATACGCCGGACACCCAGATCGGCTTTAGGGCGTTCTCGACCGAAGCGATGATCAGCGGCGTCCCCGGCGAGCACGGGTTTCCCGCCTGGTCAGCCTCTGTCGCCTATCTTCGACCGAAATCACGGGGCCAGATCCGACTCAAGTCGGCCAGTCCGGATGATGCGCCGGCGATCTTCGCCAACTACCTCACGCACCGGGACGACCTGGCGGCTCTGATGTCGGCCTTGAGGCTGGTCGGTCGCCTCTATGAAACGCCCCTGATCCGGGACGCTGTTGTAAGGCGGCTGGCGCCGGACGCTGGCACCGATATCTCCGACGATGCTCAACTCGAGCAGTATGTCCGGACCCACGGCGGGACCATGTATCACCCTGTCGGAACATGTCAGATGGGACCTGAAGCTGGCTCCGTGGTCGACCCGCGCCTTCGCGTCCGTGGCGTCCGGGGCCTGCGGGTCGCAGATGCATCCATCATGCCGAACATTGTCTCGGGCAATACCAACGCGCCTTCGATCATGATCGGCGAGAAGGCCGCGGCCATGGTGCTTGAGGATGCCTGACGGGAACGCCCTGACACACGGAAACGCTCGGCGGCCCGTATCGGGCCCTTCAATCGGAATGCTTCAGATGAGCAGACAATTTGGCCCCGCCACCCAGAATGGCATTGTCGTCGCGGACCTGGATGACGCGCTGGAACACTGGACCAGAGGCTTGGGTGTCGGACCCTTCTTCCGGATCGACAATCTGCAGAATGAGGCCTTCGTACAGCGGGGCGTAGCGTTGCCTGCCCCCAAAATGTCGGTCGCCCTTGGCAACTGGGGCGATCTGCAGATCGAACTGATCTGTCCCCATGGGGAAGGTGAGTCCACCTGGCACCAGTTTCTGAAAAGGACCGGCGGCGGCCTCCACCACATCTCGGTCTGGTCGACAAGCTATGACAGCCATATTCGCCTGGCGCAGGACACGGGCCTCGAGGTCGAATGCGAGGGCAAGATCCTCGGCGGGCCACGGTATTGCTACTTTGGGTCTGGAACCTCGGCTCAGCCCTTCCTGGAAATTTCCGAGTACACGCCGCAGTCCGCGACCCTGTTCGCCCGGATTCGAGACGCCGCCAGAAGCTGGGACGGCGAAGATCCCGTGAGAGGGCTCCCATGATCCCGGGACGCCAATTCACATTTCGTCACCCGGCCAATGGTCCGGAAGACCGCGAGATCCCCATCCGGGGCCTGACGGGCCATCTGGTCCTGCCGGCCCGGGCAGACACGACGCTGAGGCTCGACACATGACAAACAGGCAGTGGATTTTCGCCAGGGCGCCGAATGGCGCTGTCTCGCCGGACTGTTTCGAATGGCGGGAAGCCCCCGTTCCCGTGCCCGGCCCGGGCGAGGTTCTGGTCCGGACCCGTATGCTGTCGCTCGACCCTGCCAATCGGGCCTGGATGAATGGGCCAAGCTATCGCGAGCAGGTCATGCCCGGCGACGTGATGCACGGCTTTACCCTCGGCGAGGTCGTCGCTTCCAATGTCCCTGAGTTCACCACGGGTGACCTCGTGGATGGCATGAGCGGCTGGCAGGACTATGCGGCGGTGTCCGCCGGTTCCCTGACCAAGCGCAACGCCCGACTGGCGCCCGAACACCTCATCGGAGTTCTAGGTGTCACCGGGCTCACCGCCTATCACGGGCTGTTCGATGTCGGCCTGGCCAGGCCTGGCGATGTTGTTCTGGTGTCCGCGGCCGCCGGGGCTGTCGGAACGATCACGGGTCAGCTGGCGCGCCTGGCGGGATGCCATGTTGTCGGAATCGCGGGGGGCCCGGAGAAGTGCGACTGGCTTGTCAATGAACTCGGCTTCCACGGGGCCATAGACTACAAGGCCGCCGACTTTCGCGCGCAGCTCAGGGCCGCCTGCCCGAACGGCGTGGACGTCTATTTCGACAATGTCGCGGGAGAGGTTCTGGATGCCGCCCTGCTGTCGATGAACGAACGCGGCCGCATCGTGTGCTGTGGCGCGGTCTCGGCCTACGACGGCGGCGTCTCGCCTGCCGGATCGCCTCTGCTGCCGGGGCTCCTGATCACCAGACGCCTCAGGATGGAGGGCTTCATTGTCCTCGACTATGCGGCGGCCCGACCGCAGGCCGAAGCACGTCTCGCAGGCTGGGTCGAAGCCGGCCAGCTGAAGACGTTCATGGACATCGTCGAGGGGCTGGAGAATGCGCCGGCCGGACTTGTCCGGCTGCTGGCCGGCGGCAATTTCGGAAAGATGGCGGTCCAGGTCGCCTGACCCGCAAACGCCACAACGGGGAACGATGATGAAGGCGTTACGCTATTTCGGGGAACGGGATATCCGCTACGAAAGCATGGATGATCCCAGGCTTCAGGATGATCGGGACGCCGTCATCAAGGTGGACCGTTGCGCAATATGTGGCTCGGACCTGCATATCTACCATGGCCACGGTTACTCCGAAGACCTGGGCTTCTGTGTCGGCCATGAGGCCGTTGGCGAAGTGATGGAGATCGGTCGTTCCGTGAGGTCGCTGAAGGTGGGCGACAAGGTGATGATCTCGGGGGCAGTGGGCTGTGGCGCGTGTCCGCCCTGCCTCGCCGGAGTGGTCAACAAGTGCGATCGGAACGCCTCCGGCTTCTTCGGCCTGAGCCACGCGCTTGAAGGCTGTCAGGCAGAGGCGGTTCGCGTGCCCGCCGCCGACTTCAATGCCAGGATCATCCCGGAAGGCGTCTCCACCGACCAGGCGCTGTTGCTGACAGACAGCCTGGCAACAGCCTGGTTCGGGTGTCGCAATGGAGATGTCGCCTCCGGCAAGACCGTCGCTGTGGTTGGACTTGGTCCCATCGGACTCATGGCGGTGGAGTGCGCGTTCGTGATGGGGGCCGCACGCGTCTTCGCGATCGACCTGGTGCCGGAACGCCGGGCGCTCGCAGAGGGGCTGGGCGCCACGGCGCTGGGCCCCGAAGCCGCCGTGGAAATCATCCGTGAGGCCACACACGGAAAGATGGCTGACAGCGTCATCGAGGCCGTCGGGGCGGATGTGACGATCGATCTGTCGCTTCGGCTGGCCGGGCGGCGCGGCACGGTGTCCGTGATCGGCGTCAATCAGGACCGCACATTTGATTTTCCCATGAGCCGGGCCTTCGGCCTCGGCCTGACCTTCCGCATCGGGACCTGCTCCGTGCCGGAGGAATGGCCACATCTGATTCCGCTGCTTCAGGCCGGGCGACTGCATCCGGAAAAATTCATCAGCCACGTCATGCCCCTGAGCGCGGGGGAGGAGGCCTACGCCCTGTTCTCGGCGCGTGACAAAGGCGCCTTGAAGATGGTGCTCGCGCCCTGACGGAGCCCCCGGACAACCGGGACGGAGAGGCCTGCTGGCGGCCGGCTGGGCCTGCATGGACCCGCGGGGCAATCTCTTGCCGGCCTCATCGGACCTGTCCGATCACATATGAAATGTTGCGCGCCTGGACGACGTCATGCCGGCGACTGCAGGCAGAATGGCCTTGGCCCTGCAACACACCAGTGACCGGAGACAGCCCGTGACCGCCAGCACCTACGAGACCATCCGCTACGAGATCGAGGACGGGATTGCGACCATCACTCTCAACCGTCCCGAGCGGATGAACGCGATGACCAGCCGAATGACCCAGGATCTGCTGCGGGTCTTCGACGAGACAGACGCCAACGACGATGTCCGCTGCATAATACTGACCGGTGCTGGCCGCGCCTTCTGCGCCGGCGCCGACCTGGGTGGCGGCGCGACGTTCAACTACGAGAGCCTAGCCGATCCTGACCTGGAGTTGACCCGGGTGGGCGACATCTACAGGGATGGAGCCGGTCTGGTGACCCTCCGGATGTTCGAGAGCCTGAAGCCGGTGATCTCCGCCGTGAACGGGCCGGCGGTCGGCGCCGGTGTCACGATGCAGCTGGCCACTGATATCCGGATCGCCTCGACAGAAGCCCGGTTTGGACTGGTGTTTGCGCGGCGCGGTATTGCACCGGATGGGGCCGCCTCTTGGTTCCTGCCGAAGCTGGTCGGGATGCAGACGGCGCTGGAATGGTGCCTTTCAGGGCGGGTGTTCCCCGCGCAGGAAGCGCTCGACAGAGGGCTGGTCCGATCGCTCCACGCACCGGATGAGCTGATGCCTGCCGCCCGCGCCCTCGCACGCGAGATCGCGGACAATACCGCGCCGGTGTCCGTGGCGCTGACCCGCCAGCTGCTCTGGCGAATGGCCGGCGCAGACCATCCGATGGAAGCGCACAAGGTCGACAGCCGCGCGATCCAGTCTCGCGGCGCGTCAGAGGATGCAAAGGAGGGGGTCGGGGCCTTCCTTGAGAAGCGGGCGCCCCGCTATCCCAACCGCGTCAGCACGGATCTGCCCAACCCGTTCCTGGATTGGCCCGAACGGAGCTTTACCTAGCTCCGATCAGCGGGCCGGAGCGCAGGCCTGGGCGCCTTCAGTGGTTCTGAGATCGGTCTGCACCACCTGTCCGTTCCCGTTTCACGGACTGCGCCTTAGGCGGGTGGGGGAAATCGACGCCGTACAGAGCGCGAAAGCCGAGTTCGCCTATCCGCTCACTCGTGATGGTGAACTTGCGCGAGAACTTCTCGTCATCAAGGTCGGCGAGCTTCACCATGGAGCGAAGTATGGTCGTGCACCATCAGCTAACGCAATAGCGACCAGCCGGAACCGCGCGGCCGGCGGCCGAGCGACTTCAGATCAACTGAAGCTGAAAGACCTCTTCCACCAGACAATGCCGGGCATCAGCAATTGCTTCGGCGGTTGGCGACTGTGCCCTCGAACCCGCGCTGCGGCCGGGACTAAGCCGCCTGGGGCGTGTCCAGCCATTCCCTGAGCCGCTGGGGATAGAAGGACCTCATGCCCTCGCGGGCCAGTTGTGCCTGAATGCCGTTGGCTCGGCGCCATTCCTGAAGGTTAAAGCCTGGTGCGCGGCGGGTCTTCGGGTCGGGGTAGATCCCGTCGATCACCTTGATGATCGCCTTGTTGAGTTCGATCGTGTTCCACAGGTGCCCGACGCCTCGGCCCTCCTTGCGGGCGTATGACTGGAAGTCATCGTTTTCCCACTCCAGGTCATCTCGATGCTCGAGCTTCCGATCCCAGTACGCCTTCTCAGCCGCGTTTTGCGGGCCGTTGTAGATGATGCGCCGGTTCACGTGATCGAGGACCACATCATCCGGGTGGGGCACCGGGTCGGGTCGGGGCAGACGGTTGGCGCGGCAGTGCGCGAACTCCTCTTTCCAATTCAACTTGTACTGGAGGACGCTCTCCGCGAGAGCCGACCATTCTTTCTCGGCCGCCTCCTCGGCGATGCGCGCCAGCTTGATCGCGTCGACCAGCGCACGCCGGTTACCCTTCAAGCCGGTGATGTTGAGCGCGCGGACCAGCGCCTGCAAAGTGTCGAGGTCCTGGACCTTCGCGCCATCGCGCACAGGCACGATGCGTCGCGCCTCGGCAAGGATCACATCGGCCGTCAGCGGCGCCAGCCCGGGCGGTAGCGCCACCTTCTTCTTCTTCCGCGGGCGGCCCTTCAGGTTTCCCGATTGACCCGGCTTGAACTGGTGCGCCTTCGGGGGTTTGCGGTAGCCAACCTCCTTCAGCGGCTTCTCTTCGTAGTCCTCGTCATCCATCAGGCGATCTCCGCAAGACGTTCGGCCTCGACGGCCTCGAAACTCTCACCGGTCTCCAGGATCACGGCGGCCTTGCCTGTGACGGCCAGGTAGCGGCGCACGATGGTGTCCACGTACCGGGGATCGAACTCCATCATGTGGCAGGTGCGCCCGCAGACCTCGGCGGCGATCAGGGTGGTGCCGGAGCCGCCGAAGGCGTCGAGCACGATCTCGCCCCGGCGCGAGCAGTCACGGATGGCGTCGGCCACCAGGGCTACAGGCTTGGCGGTGGGGTGGAGCGCGATGGCCTCGGCCCGCACCTTGCCGCCGCTGGTGACGCCTGCGTAGTCCCATACGTTGGTGCGATAGCGGTCGTTGCCCAGGCCGAAGGCGTTGGTGTGGGCGCCGGCGCCCACCTTGAAGACGAAGACCAGCTCGTGCTTCGAGCGGTAGAAGGCTCCCATGCCGGCGTTGGACTTGTTCCAGACGCAGAGGTTCTTGAGCTCCGTGAAGGCCACCTTGCCGGCCGCCAGGACCTCGCCCATGTGGCGCCAGTCCATGCAGACGAAGGCGATCGCCCCGTCGCGGGCGCAGCGGGCATGGTGGCCCAGCGTGTCGGACAGGAACGCAATGAAGTCTGCCTCGGACATCTCGCCCGAGCCCATCGCGAACTCGCGGTGACTGATGCGGCCATGGCCCGCGGCATTGCCGTCGATCTCGACGTTGTAGGGCGGGTCGGTGAAGATCAGGTCGGCCTTGGCGCCGTTCATCAGGCGGTCGTAGTCGGCGCCGTCGCGCGCGTCGCCGCACAGCAGGCGATGGCGCCCAAGGATCCAGAGGTCGCCCTTGCGGCTGATCGCAGGTCCGGCGTGCAGCGGCACCCGGTCAGGCGCGTCGCGACCTGACGTTCCGCGGTCACGTGCGGCGTCCAGGGTCAGGTCTACTTCCGCCAGGGAGAAGCCGGTGAGTGTGACGTCGAAGTCCAGGTCGACGAGGGCCTGCATCTCGATCGCCAGGATGTCCTGGTCCCAGCCGGCGTTGAGGGCCAGCTTATTGTCGGCCAGGACATAGCCGCGCCGTTCGGCTTCGCTGAGGTGTGAGAGCCTGAGCGTCGGCACGCTCTCCAGGCCAAGCAGCTTGGCCGCCTCGACGCGGCCGTGGCCGGCGATGATCTCGTCATCATCGCTGATCAGCACTGGATTGGTGAAGCCGAACCGCTTGATGCTGTCGGCGATCTGGCGGACCT
>CAIVVM010000027.1 GCA_903909375.1 uncultured Alphaproteobacteria bacterium | reverse complement strand
GACGTACTTCAGGGTCACGACGAGAATCAGCGCCCAGGTGATCAGTGAGATCACCCCGAGCACGGCCATCTCGCCACCACCACCACCCTTGCTGTGGGCCAGGGCCTCACGCATGGCATAGAGCGGGCTGGTCCCGATATCGCCGAACACAACGCCCACGGAACCGAGCGCAAGCGCCCAGAACTTGTCCTTGTGTGGCGGGTGGGAGGGTTCCCCGGACGCCTTGGAAGCGTCGACGGCCGTTTCAGCCATCTGGTATCTCCGAGGCGATCTCGCGTTCGCCCCAAGGCGGCCCTATGCCGCAGTAGCGGGCGCCGATACACCCAAACTGGACGCCACACAATCGCGGTGCAACATCAATGCCGTTGCCGGTTCGCTTGCGCCCGGAACAGATCAGCGCTGTGTCCGGTTCGGGACCCAACAACTGCGGGAGTCACAATGGAACGCAAACTGGCCCTCGTTACAGGCGCTTCTGCAGGGATCGGCGCTGCCTTTGCCCGAATTCTGGCCGGTCATGGTTACGATCTGGCGCTCACCGCACGCCGCGGCGACCGGCTCGACGCGCTCGCAGAAGAGATTCGCCACCGGTTTGGCGTCGAGACCCTGACGGTGGTCGCCGATCTTGCCGAGCCCGAGGCGCCCGGCCAGATCCTCGATCATCTGACCGCCCATGGCCGGTCGGTCGACGCCCTGATCAACAATGCCGGGTATGGCCTGACCGGAAGCTACGGCGAAACACGGTGGGCGGATCAGGCCGCCTTCATCCAGGTGATGATGACCGCGCCATCGGAGCTGGCGCATCGGGTGCTTGGCGGCATGCGCGACCGGCGGTTCGGACGGATCGTCAATGTGGCGTCGCTGGCGGGCCTGCTGCCCGGATCAAGCGGCCACACGCTCTATTCGGCCACCAAGGCCTATATGATCAAGTTCTCGCAAAGCTTGCACCTGGAGCTGGCCGCCGACGGCATACATGTCACGGCGCTGTGTCCGGGACTGACCCATTCGGAGTTTCACGACGTCATCGGCGCCCGCGCGCAGTACACGGCGGCCACCCCGCCCTGGCTGTGGCAGGGCGCCGACGAAGTGGCGGCCACCGGCTATGAGGCGGTCGAGGCAAATCGCGCGATCAGCATCCCCGGCGCGCCCAACAAGGCGATCTCGGTCATCGCCAAGCTGATCCCCGACGACTGGGCGCTGGCGCTGATGGCCTCCCAGGGGGCGAGGTTGCGGTAGATCTAGTACGGGTGCGCCACGGTTGAGCGAATGAAGCCGGAGGTGCTGTCGGCGAGGCCCGCCAGGATGAACTGGATGGCCAGCGCGCACAGGATCAGGCCCAGAACCCGGACCACCACCGTCAGGCCGATGCGGCCCAGGATCCGGGTCAGGATAGGCGTGGCAAGGAAGGACAGCAGGGTCGCCAGGGAGACCGCGCCGATCACGCCGAGGCCGACGGCCGCGCCGGCCAGTCCGAACGCCTTGGCCTTGTCGGCATAGATGATGACGCTGGAGATCGCGCCTGGCCCGATCAGCAGAGGCATGGCGAAGGGCACGATCATCCGCTCGAACCGCTTGCGTACAAAGGCCATGCCAACGCCGGTCTCGCCGTCGCCGGCGCCCTCGGAAAACTTGGCGCTGAAGTCGTCGCGGGCCATTTCCAGGCCCATCAGGAACAGGATCACGCCGCCGGCGATCTTGAAGGCCGGCAGGGAGATGCCGAAGAACTCCAGCAGCGACAGGCCGGTGAAGTAGAAGAACGTCAGGAATCCCAGGACGAACAACGACAGATAGAGCGCAATCCACGCCCGCTCACGCCACTTCACACCGCCCGTGGCCGCCGCAAACAAGGGCACATTGCCGATCGGATCGATCAGGGCGAACAGGGCGACGAAAAAGTTGACCGCGAACTCTGCCTGGCTCATCTGTCAGTCTTAGCCCAGATCACCTGCTGCGGACCACACCCCGCGCCTCACCGGAGCCATGCCATGGTCGCCGCCGCAACGCTTGCGCAATCTGCCGTCAAGGCCGA
Source organism: uncultured Alphaproteobacteria bacterium (assembly GCA_903909375.1). GTDB lineage: Bacteria > Pseudomonadota > Alphaproteobacteria > Caulobacterales > Caulobacteraceae > Phenylobacterium. Next base: position 29,334 of record CAIVVM010000027.1, on the reverse strand, counting down.
TCCCAGATTGATCGTTCCGCTCGATCTGCCCACGGTCGCCGAGGCCCGCGAGATGGTGGCCGTGCTCGGCGACAGCATCAGTTTCTACAAGGTGGGGCTGGAACTGTTCGCCGGCGGTGAGGGTATGGCCCTGGCCGGCGAACTGAAGGCCGCCGGCAAGCAGGTGTTCCTGGACTGGAAGCTGCACGACATCGGCACCACGGTTCAGCGGTCCGCAGCCGTGCTGGCCGGATCCGGCTGTGATTTCCTGACCGTGCACGGCGAGCCGCAGGTGATGGCCTCGGCTGTGCGCGGGCGTGGCGCCTCGGGCCTGAAGATCCTGGCGGTGACGGTGCTGACCAGCCTGTCCGATGAAGACCTGCACGAGGTCGGCTATCACGAAACCGCCCGCGCCCTGGTCGAGCGGCGCATTCATCAGGCCATCGAGGCAGGCTGCGACGGCGTTGTGGCCAGCCCGCACGAGGCGGCGCTCGCTCGCGCTCTTGGCGGCAAGGACTTCCTGGTGGTGACGCCGGGCGTGCGCCCTGACTGGTCGGCGAAAAACGACCAGGCCCGCGCGGCCACACCGCTGGACGCGCTACGGAACGGGGCCTCGCACATCGTCTGTGGTCGTCCGATCACAGCGGCGAATGATCCGCAGGCGGCAGCGCGGCGGGTGGCGGCGGAGATGGCCGGCGCCTGGAGCGCGACAGCTTGAAGTGGATACCGGTTCAAGCGCCCGTCGCGCTCCAGATGTATGAAAGCGAGCCTGTTGATCCGTTTCAGATGATTCCATCTGAAACGGACAGGCTCTAGAAATCCACCGCAATGCCCTTGCGCTCCCAGTCGCCGAAGCGCGTGGGTTCGGGGCCTTTGGGGCCGCCCTGTTCGGGCTCGGGGGCCGCAACCTCGGCGGCGAGACGACGAGCCTCAGCCTCCTCCAGCGCACGGCGGGCGGCGGGGCTCAGGTCCTTGCCAGGGGCGGCGTTGGGCGGGGAAGTGTCCATGGCGCTTAATCTAATCCCTTGCGCCCGGGGCTCCAAGCGGGCACGCCGCGCGCCGTGAGCGATATTGAAAACACCTCAGATCCGCATGCCGATGTGCGCGGGCTTCCCGCACGGGCTGCCGCGCTCCAGCTTTTGACCACGGCCCTGTCGCGAAGGGCCGGGCTGGAGGAGGGGTTGAGCCTTCCCGGCATGACGGCGCTGGAGCCCCGCGACCGCGCGTTTGCCCGGGCGCTGGTGATGGCGACGCTGCGCTGGCTCAGGCCCATCGACACCGTCCTGCAGTCGCGCCTCAAGAAGACGCCGCCCGACGCCATCGTCCATGTCCTGCGCCTGGGTGCGGTGCAGTTGCTGGTATTGAAGACTCCGGCGCACGCGGCGGTGGGCGCAACGGTCGATCTGGCGGCGGCCCAGAGCGGCGGCCATGTGTTCAAGGGCCTGGTCAACGCTGTATTGCGCGGCCTGATCCGGGAGCCGCCGGTGCTGGAAGCCCCCTCCCCGCCGGACTGGCTGCAGGCCCGCTGGCAGATAGCCTATGGCCATGACGCGGCCGACGCCATGGCGGCCATGATCGGCGAGGAGCCCGCCACCGATCTGACGCTGAAATCTGGCGCCGACGCGGCGGACCTGGCCGGTCCGCTGGAGGCGGAAGTGCTGGCCGGCGGCAGCCTGCGCGTGGGCCTCAAGGGCGAGGTTTCGGGCTGGCCCGGGTTCGCCGAGGGCCACTGGTGGATCCAGGACGCCTCGGCGGCCATCCCGGCGCGGCTGATGACCATGCAGCCCGGCGAAACCGCGTTGGACCTTTGCGCCGCACCCGGCGGCAAGACGATGCAACTCGCTGCGACCGGCGCCCGCGTGACGGCGCTGGACCGCTCAGCGGGCCGCATGAAGCGGATTTCCGAGAACCTGACCCGCGCCGGCCTCGAGGCCGAGGTCCTGGTGGGCGACGCCGCAGACTGGCGCGACAACAGGACCTTCGACGCCGTGCTGCTGGACGCGCCCTGTTCGGCCACAGGCACCTATCGCCGCCACCCCGATGTTCTGTGGGTGGCGAGCCCGCAGGACATTCCACGCCTCGCCAGCGTCCAGACCCGCCTCCTCGCCAGCGTGGCCAGGCGCGTGAAGCCCGGTGGGCGGCTGGTCTACTGTGTCTGTTCGCTGGAGATGGAAGAAGGCGAAGGCCAGGTGGCGACGTTCCTGTCACGCACTCCCGACTTCGCCCTGGACCCGATCGCACCCGGCGAAGGCGGCGCGCCCGAGGCCAGCCTGCGGGCCGATGGCACGCTCCGGATCCTGCCTCACCACCGCGCAGGCGGGACCGACGGCTTCTACATCGCCCGGATGCGGCGCGCCGGTCAGGCCTGACCGCACACAGGGCAGTCCGGGTCGCCGGCCACCCTCACGGTGCGCGTCTCCGCCGCCAGCGCATCGTAGATCAGCAACCGTCCGGACAGCGTCTCGCCCGCGCCGGTGATCAGCTTTATCGCTTCCAGCGCCATCATCGATCCGATCACGCCGGCCAGGGCGCCGATGACGCCGACCGCTGCGCAGGTTTCCGCATCGGGCGGGATCTCCGGCACAAGGCACCGATAGCAGGGCTTGCGACCGAACACGCCGACCTGGCCGGTCCAGCGGCCAATGGCGCCGGACACCAGCGGGACGCCATGCCGAACGCAGGCGGCGTTGACGCTGAAGCGGACCGCGAAGTTGTCCGTGCCGTCCAGCACCAGATCGACGCCGCCCAGAAGCGCATCGGCCGTCGTGTCATCAAAAGCCCGGTTCAGGGCCGTGACGGCGACATTCGAATTCAGGCCCTGGAGACGTTCGGCCGAGGCGTCGACCTTTGATCGTCCGCGATCCGCGCCGGCGTAGATGATCTGGCGCTGAAGGTTCGAGAGGTCGACGACATCCGGGTCAACGATCCGGATCGACCCGACGCCGGCCGCTGCGAGGTAGAGCACCGCCGGCGCGCCGAGACCCCCCGCCCCCACGATCAGCACTGTGGCGGCCTTCAGCTTTTGCTGGCCAGGGCCGCCCACCTCACGCAGCACCAGGTGGCGGGCATAGCGTTCGATTTCGTCGTCGGTGAACTGGGCGCCCATGATTTGGTACTTTCACTTGACCGATGGGGTCGCGAACCCGACATCGCAGCCATGTCGAATACCTCAGCCTTCCCCGATTGGCACGGGACCACGATCCTCGCGGTGCGCAAAGGGGGCAAGACCGTGGTGGCCGGAGACGGGCAGGTCTCCATGGGCCCGACCATCGTCAAGGGCACAGCGAAGAAGGTCCGCAAGCTGGCCGGCGGCAAGGTGATCGCCGGGTTCGCCGGCTCCACCGCAGACGCCTTCACCCTGATCGAGCGGCTGGAAGCCAAGCTGGAGCAATATCCCGAGCAACTGGCGCGGGCCTGCGTGGACCTGGCCAAGGACTGGCGGACGGATCGCTATCTGCGCCGGCTGGAGGCCATGTTGCTGGTGGCCGACAAGGATCAGATCTTCACCGTCACGGGCGTTGGCGATGTGCTGGAGCCCGAGCACGCCGTAGCCGCCATCGGCTCGGGCGGCAACTACGCGCTCGCCGCCGCGCGGGCGTTGTCAGACGTGGACGGCCTGGATGCGGAAGCCGTAGCGCGCCGCGCCATGGGGATCGCCGCCGAGATTTGCGTCTACACCAATGGGGAGCTGACGGTTGAGGTGCTCTGACGCCGCGCCGATGACCTCGCCTTTGCTCCAATCGTGACTATCTGAGCGCCATGACCGAGTTTTCCCCCCGCGAGATCGTTTCCGAGCTCGACCGCTTCATCGTCGGCCAGGACGACGCCAAACGCGCCGTGGCCGTCGCGTTGCGCAATCGTTGGCGCCGGCGGCGCGTGCCGGACGATCTGCGTGACGAGGTGACACCTAAGAACATCCTGATGATCGGCCCCACCGGCGTCGGCAAGACCGAGATCGCGCGCAGGCTGGCCAAGCTCGCGCAAGCGCCGTTCCTGAAGGTCGAGGCCACCAAGTTCACCGAGGTCGGTTATGTAGGCCGCGACGTGGACCAGATCGTCCGCGATCTGGTGGAGAGCGCCATCCAGATGGTGCGCGAGAAACGCCGCGCCGGCGTACGCGCCCGCGCGGAGGCCGCCGCCGAGGAGCGCATTCTTGACGCGTTGACGGGACCCGGCTCCACGGCTGCCCGCGAGAGTTTTCGCAAGAAGCTGCGGGCGGGTGAACTCGATGATCGCGAGGTCGAGCTGACCCTGGCCGAGAGCGGTCCGGCCATGCCCATGATGGACACTCCTGGTCAGCCCGGATCGCAGATGGGCCTGCTCAATATCGGCGAGATGTTCGGCAAGGCGTTTGGCGGCCGCACCAAGACCCACAAGACCACGGTGGCCGGGGCCTGGGCTCCGCTGATCGCCGAGGAGGGCGACAAGCTGGTGGATCAGGATGCGCTGACCACAGAGGCGATGGAGCTGGCCGAGAACCAGGGCATCGTATTCCTGGACGAGATCGACAAGGTGGCGTCCAGTCGAGAGCGCCAGGGGGCGGATGTGTCCCGCGAGGGCGTGCAGCGTGATCTGTTGCCCTTGATCGAGGGCACCACGGTCTCCACCAAATATGGACCGGTGAAGACCGATCACATCCTGTTCATAGCGTCGGGCGCCTTCCACGTGGCCAAGCCCTCGGACCTGCTGCCGGAGCTGCAGGGCCGTCTGCCGATCCGGGTGGAGCTGAAGGCGCTCAGCCGCCAGGACATGCGCCGGATCCTGACCGAACCGGAAGCCAATCTGGTTCGCCAGCATCAGGCGCTGATGCTTACCGAGAATGTGACGCTGACCTTCGACGCCGGCGCCCTCGACGCCATCGCCGACGCGGCCGTGGAAGTGAACAGCGCGGTGGAAAACATCGGCGCGCGCCGTCTACAGACCATACTGGAGAAGGTCATGGAGGAAATCAGCTTCTCGGCGGCCGACCGCTCTGGCGAAACGGTGGTGATCGATGCGGCCTATGTCGAGAGCCGGATCGGCGATCTCGCGCGCAACGCCGATCTCTCGAAGTTCATTCTGTAGGGACCGGCGAGATGTGCATCCGCTGTGAGTCCGGGCTATCGCGGCGCGGCCTGATGGCGGCGCTGGCGGCAGCGGGCCTGGCCGGTTGCAGCCAGAACGCCGAGACCGGGCGGCGTCAGCTGGTGGTGGTGTCCGACGCCCAACTGGTCGAGATGGCCAATGCGTCCTGGGGTCAGATCGTGGCGGCAACCCCGCCCGTGCGCGACCCGGCGGTCCAGGCCCGGCTGGCCCGGATCGGCAGGCCTCTGGCGCGCGCCGCAAACCGGCCCGACCTGAGCTGGTCGTTCACCGTTCTGGACTCGCCGGACCTCAACGCCTTCGTCCTGCCCAATGGACGCGTCGGCTTCTTCAAGGGCCTGCTGGATCTGGCCCGAAGTGATGACGAGGTGGGTTCGGTTCTTGGCCACGAGATCGGGCATATCCTCGCGCGCCATCCCGCCGAACGCGTCAGCCACCAGATGGCGGCGCAGGCCGGCGTCACTCTGGCGCAACTTTTCATGTCGAGCGGGGACAACGCCCAGTACGCCGACGAAGTGGGGGCGGCCCTGGGCCTCGGCGCCCAGTTCGGCGTGATCCTGCCCTATGCCCGCAGCCACGAGCTGGAGGCCGACCGCGTCGGGGTTGGCCTGATGCGCAAGGCCGGCATGAACCCCGCCGCCGCGGTGACGTTCTGGGAGCGCATGAGCCGCGCCGCACGCTCTGGCGATCAACCGCCCGAGGTGCTGTCCACGCACCCTGCGGATGGTCGGAGGATCGAGGCGCTCAAGGCCGCGGTGGCTGAGGCCTAATCCCGCGCGGCGTCCAGCGCGGCCCGAACCTTCTGCAGGACCGGAATGGCCTGGCGCAGCTCATCCTCGCTCACCGCCCGCAGGACCAATTCGAGTTGCTGCGCCAGAACGCTGAGCGCCGTCTCCCGAATCGCACGTCCTTCCGGCGTCAGCATTACGACCTTGCCGCGCCCGTCGTCCGGATCAGCGGTCACCGAGATCCAGCCCTCCGCTTCCAGGCGCTTGAGCGTGCCGGTCATGGCGCCCTTGGTGACCTGGACGGCGCTTGCGATCTTGGCGGGCGCGCGGCGTTCATGCCCCAGGCGGATCATGTGGTTGAGCACTGTGAATCCGGCCAGCGACAACCCCTCCGGCAGCACCCGCTCGGCGGCCGTGCGGCTCAGGTGCTCGATGATCGACGCTTCGTTGATGAAGACGAAGGCTGTGGGATCAGTGCGACGATCGCTCACGCGCGGATGTGCTCTGCGAGCCCCCGACGCGGCGATTGAGGGCCCGGCTTGGCCCGGCCGATCCGGACCAGCATCTGCAATGGCGCGGTCGGTGTCGCTCCAAGCGCAGTCTGGGTTTCTGCATACAGCGCGGCCATCTGGGGAAACTCCTGAAGCGTCATGCTCCAGGGCTGAATGGAAAGGCCCAGGCTGGTGGCCGTCAAGTTCATACGTGCATAGGCGCGGCCCGCGGCGATCTGCGTCACGCGGCTGTTGTCCGGACCTTTCAGCCACACGAAGGCGGGCGTCGACTTGAGGGTCTTTCCGAACATGTCGATGGCGCTTTTCGTGGCGAAGGAGTCGGGGTCGGCCATGGCCTCGCGCGACATTATGCCGGCAGCCGCAAGCATCTCCATCATGGGCCCCTGCAGGGAAATGCCGTCGCGGTGAAGCGCGATTTCCTTTGCTCCGATGCGGGTGAGGTTTGCCGACTCCAGCGCGGTCGCCGGCGTGGTCATTTCCCGCGCAAAGCCGCGCTGGCCGATATCGATCGTCCGCGCCACATCCGCCGGCATGGTGATCGCTCCGGACGCCAGGGGCGCTACGGCGGCCGCCGTCACCCTGGCCAGCTCGGCTGCGGTAGGCGGCATCTTGAGGTCAAAGGCTACCCGGTTGGTCTGCCGCTTCAGGATCTGCCGGAACAGGGGGTCCGGCGCCACGGCTGGGTCCGGTGTGATGCGGATCCGCGCAACCGGCCGCTGGTCCAGCACGGGTTGCGGCTCGCCCTCTGGCCAAAGCGTCATGTCAGCCCGCAGCCCGCGCTCACAGGCCGCGAGGTTCAGGAGCTCCAGAAAGGCCCCGCAGCCCAGGGTGATCTGGCGATTCGGCGGATCGGTGGCCGGGAGCAGCCGGGAAGTGTCGGCGTAGAAAACGATTTCGTCTGTCCCGGCAAGATCCACCAGCCAGGGTTGGCGATTGTGGGGGTTGGGGGCCAGGATCGCATGCGCCAATACCCACCGGCGCGGGTCCTTCTCACCGGCGCCGGGATTCCGCCAGGCGGCGACAGGATCGACATCCCCGGCGCTGGCGCAGCCGCTCAAGGCGCCGGCGGCGCTGCCGGCCGCCAGAAGTTCGAGAACGTTTCGACGGGTCGTCATCTCCGGCTCCATCTAGTTTATTGCTAAACTATATACACGGCGGCCTAGTTGGCCTCAAGGCCCTGGATGTCGCCTCGCCGCGCGCGCCAGATGGCGTTCTCGAACGCTCTTGCAAACTCTCCGCGTTCACCGGGGCTCAGCGCAGCTGCAACGGGCACGTACCGGCCGGACTGCATCACCTTCAACGACACAACCCGGTTTTCCTCGTCGCGTTCCGCCGAGACGCGGGTGAAAGCGGTAGGGCTTTCCCAGACAATGCGCGAAGCTTTCGGTGTCTCATAGGTGATCACCACGTCGCGAGCGCTCACGCGCACCCGCTCGATCATGCGGCCCGCGCGGAAGCTGACAAGGAAGGCAACCGTGATCGCCGCAACGTCGACCCCCAGAAACAGCGGCACCAACTGCGCGCCGATCCGCAGAAAGACGATCGCCGAGGCCACATTCACCAGGGTTATGATGGTGATCAGGATCACGAACCCGCGCTCCGAGAGAGAGCGGTTCGGCTTGATCTCTGCGTCCATGTAAAGCGGCAGGCTCATCGATCCGCACGATAGGCCTCTCACGTTGGCGGGAGAAGCCCCGTCGACCGCTTGATGGTGCGACCGCAACCCCCTATCCCCGAGGAATGGGAGACGCTTCGATGTCAGACGCCTGGGCCACGGATCGCATCGCGCTGGTGACGGGGGCCACGTCCGGTTTCGGCGAGGCCATGGCCAGACGACTGCTGGCTGGCGGGGGCCGGGTCATCGCGACCGGACGCCGCGCCGACCGGCTGGCCGCACTCGGCGCCGAACTGGCCACCGAGCGCCTGCTCACCCGGGTTCTGGACGTTCGCGATGACGCCTCGATCGCCGATCTCGTAAGCGGGCTGCCCGAGCCGTTCCAGGCGATCGACATCCTCTTCAACAATGCGGGGCTCGCCCTGGGGCTGAAGAAGGCTCACGAGGCCGACATCGACGACTGGCAGACGATGATCGACACCAATGTCTCAGGTCTGGTCCGGATCACCCGGGCCATCCTGCCGGGCATGGTGGCGCGCAACCGCGGCGACGTGATCAACATGTCGTCGGTGGCCGCCAACTATCCCTATCCGGGCGGGAATGTGTACGGGGCCACCAAGGCGTTTGTGCGCCAGTTCTCGTTGAACCTGCGGGCAGACCTGTTGGGCTCGAAGGTCCGGGTCACCTCGATCGAGCCGGGCATGGCCGACACCGAGTTTTCCGTGGTGCGCTTCAAGGGCGACCAGACCTCCGCAGACAAGGTCTACGCCGGGGTTCACGCCATGTCGGGCGATGATGTGGCGCTGGTGTGCGAAGGCGTGTTGAGGCTCCCCGCGCACATCAACATCAACAGCCTGGAATTGATGCCGGTTCAGCAGGCCTTCGGGCCCTTCGCCGTGGACCGGGGCTGAGGTGGCGCCGCCGCTTCGCCCTCGCCTGAAACCGGCGGAACGCGCCCGGATCGCCGAAATCTTCGAACGGTTCGAGGCCGCGGAGAGCGATCCCCGCACCGAACTGACCTATGCCAGCCCCTATGAGTTGGTGGTGGCGGTCGCGCTATCGGCACAGGCGACCGACGTCTCCGTCAACAAGGCGACGGACAAGCTCTTCAAGGTCGCCGACACGCCGCAAGCAATGCTGGCCCTCGGGGAGGCGGGCCTGAAGACCTTCATCTCGTCCATTGGCCTCTTCAACATGAAGGCGAAGAACGTGATCCGGATGGCCGAGATCCTGATCGCCGAGTACGGCGGCGAGGTCCCGCTGGACCGTGAGAGCCTGCAGGCCCTGCCCGGCGTTGGCCGCAAGACCGCCTCGGTGGTGCTCAACGAGCTTCGCATCGAACCCGCCATTGCCGTCGATACCCACGTGTTCCGGGTCTCGCACCGCCTTGGCCTGGCCACCGGCAAGACACCGGACAAGGTAGAGGCCGAGCTGATGGCCATCGTTCCGGAAGCCGCTCTGGTCAGGGCCCACCACTGGCTGATCCTGCACGGCCGCTATGTTTGCGTGGCGCGGCGGCCGAAGTGTGGGGACTGTCCGGTGGCCGACCTCTGCCCGTCGCGGGCCGCGCTCGCTTAATCCAGAATCACGTGCGGCACGAAGCGCGACAGGTTCTTGGTCACACGGCTGCGGTCCTCGCGGATGCCGACGCCGGCCGGCTCGGCGTCCACCATCCAGGCGCCGATGATCGGGTAGTTGCCGTCGAAGCGGGTGATCGGCTGCAGCGCCTGGCGGATGTGGCCCTCCTCGCCATAGCCCTGATCCAGCACCTTGGCCCGGCGACCGTTGGCGACCAGTTCGATGTTGGCGCCCTCGCGCGAAAACAGCGGCTTTCGCACCCAGGAATTGCCCAGCTCCGCGATGCGGGGATCATCCTCGAAGAAGGCCGGCAGCAGGTTGGCGTGGCCAGCGTTGCGTTCCCACAGCAGGGGCAGAAGGCCCTTGTTGGACAGGATGGCCTTCCAGGCCGGTTCCAGAAACAGGGTCTTCGAGCCCTCGATATTGGCGGCGTAGTCCTCGCGGAACATCTCTTCCCAAGGGTAGAGCTTGAACAGCGCCTGGATGATGAAGTTGTCCTGGTCCACGAACCGGCCGTCCGCGTCGAGGCCGATCTTGTCGATCGGGACGAACCTCGGTTCGATCCCGGCCTGTATCGCGATGTCTTCCAGGTACTTCACCGTCTGGCGATCCTCGAGGGTCTCCTCGTCGCTGGCGAAGTGGACGAAGCCGCCAGCGGGGAAAATCGCCTTGAACCGCGCCTGCAGTTTTTCGTGCAGGCTGTTGAACTGGTCGGCGTCGGCGGGCAGCCGACCGGCGGCGATCATGTCCTCGAGCCAGATCCACTGGAAGGTGCCGGTTTCATAGATGCTGGTGGGCGTATCGGCGTTGTATTCGAACAACTTGGCCGGGCCGGTTCCGTCGTAGGCGAAGTCGAAGCGACCGTAGAGCGAGGGCGCCTTTGATTTCCAGCTGTTGGCGACGTCGTCGCGCGACGCCTCCGGAATCGCCAGCTTCGCCATCAGCGCTTCGCTCGTCACCACCTCGGCCACGAGGTCCAGGCACAGGGCGTGGAGTTCGCGCGCCGGCTGCTCCAGACCGTCTTCGATCTCGGCCAGGGTGAACTGATAGTAGGCTCGCTCGTCCCAGTAACGCGCGCCGTCCAGATGGCGCCAGGTAAAACCCAGCGCTTCAGCGCGCGCGTCCCAGTCGGGGCGTTCGGCAGTCTTGATACGCTTCATCGAAAGCTCCTTACCTCCCCCGCAAAGCGGCGGGAGGGGGAGGTGGAACTCAAGACTTTTCGCCCCGCTCCAAGGCCACCGGCTGGGCCTCGATCTGCAATCGGGGCGCTTCCAGCATGGGCATAGGCTCGGCGGCAGGGGCCTTCAGGCGGGCCAGGACGTCGTTGGCGGACGAATGGCCCGGCAGGATGCCGGCGGCCTGCAGCTTGGCGTCCAGATCGGCGCCTGTGCGGCGGTCTTCCAGTTCGCCGGCCGCCTTGAATTTCTCTTCGGCGATCGCCTGGCGCTCCTTGATGCGCTTGAGGCTGTCAGCGGCCGAACCCAGCCGGGCCGAAGCGCCGGCGCCCTGGTTCGCCACGGCGGCCTGTGCGCGCTGGACGCTGTCATTGACCTTCACCACGTCGATCTCGCGGCGCAGGTTTTCCACCCGCTGCTGGGTGGTGGCGATGGTCTTGTGCATCCGCTCTTCGGCGGCCTGCATCTCGCCAAGCTGCGGGGTCTTGGTGGCGACCTCGGTTTCCAGCTCGGAGATCCGCTGGGCGACTTCCATCGCGAGCGCCTCGTCGCCCTTGGAGAGGGCGGCGCGGGCCGAGCTTTCGTAGCGGCTGGCCTGATCGCTCAGGTTCTTCAGTTCCTTTTCGATCATCCGGCGCTTGGCCACCAGGGTCGCGAGGTCGTCACGGGCGCGGCCAAGGGCCGTGTCGGCGTCGCGGATCTCCTGATCCAGGATGCGCAACGCATTGGCGTCGACAACGGCCGCACCGGCTTCATGGGCGGTGCCGCGGAACAGGGTGATCAGTTTCGTGAAAATGGACATCGCGGACCCCTCTAGGCAGCCGTTGCGAAATTCTGACGCAGCTCGTCGGCGGCGCGGATGGCGTTCTCGGCCAGCATGCGCAGTTCGATCACCACCGTTTGCAGGGTGGTCTTGCACGACAGCTCGCCGAAGATTTCATAGTAGTCGCGCTCCGACACCGTGGTGATGCCGAAGTTCGACAGCGGCACCAGCTTCTGGGCCTTTAGCAGAAACACATTGAACGCGGCCTGGTTGTCCTGCTCGTCCACCGGCCAAAGCAGCGCGGAGACCACGATCTGCTCCGAGCCCACGCTCAGGAAGATCGGCAGGTCGCCGAACTCGTTCATGGTGATCTGCAGGACGGGATCGGTCCCCTCCAGCACCCGCGCCGTCATCTCGCCCTCGCGCAGCAGCGTCGATTCGCTGAGCGCCTCGGCAAGAGACTTCACCGACCAATCGGTGTCGATGACATGATCCATCTGGTACGATCCTCGCGGAGGTTGTGGGTCTCTCAGCGCCGGTCCGCGACTCGACGCTGTGATGATGGCGCGTGCGGCAGCCTGAATATCGGATTTGGCGCCGGGGGGAACCCAGAGCTCCAGCTTCACGAGCCCGAGGCGCTGGCGCTGATCGCGCCAAAGCCGGGTCCGTTCCGCGGGGCTCAGGCCCGCCGCCTTGTCCTTTGGCCGTCGCATTCGTTCGCGTATACATACGCGTACATTTGACACAGCGCAAGTTGTGACTATGATCCGGTTTCGAGAAGGATGAATGACGTGATCTTCCGGGGGCTTTTCGGCGGGGGGCGGCGTGGCGCGGAACAGGCGCAGGCGCTGCCGGTTGTTCGCAACATCACCATCGGGCGCAGTGTCCGGCTGGATCCGCTGGCCTGGCGCAGGCTTGGCGACGCGGCGAAGTTCCGCCTGGACACCAACACGCTGGAAATCGAGGCCCAGGGCCGTATCGACCTGGGGGCGGACGGCTTTGTCCACCGCTTCTACACCGGCGACGACCTGATGCTGCAACTCGTCAGCCCCGACGCAGAAGGTCAGGGCGCCGACGATTTCACGATCTTCATGCCCTGGTCATCAGCCTGGCCCACCGACGCCGCCGCCAAGCGCCGCTGGGCGGACAGGTTGCGGGCGCGCACCTTTGGCGGTGATGGCCTGCCGGAGTATCGGCGCTTCTGGTTCGGCGATGTCGACGAGCGACAGGACCCGGTCAGTTTCTGGGAAAGCGTCTATGATGACCGTGCGGGCGCCGACGCGCGGCGGATCTACCAGACCTCGATGCTGTTCGCCCGCGACCTGCCGGGCGAGGGGCGAGAGCTGCTGCTGGCGATCGAGATGGAACCTGAAGGCGGCGACCTGACCCATGAAATCATGGTCGGCATTCCGCTGAACGTTGGAGAATTCGAAGCATGATGTTCGATCCTGTCTATTTCGGCGCCGGGGCCCTGAACTTCGGTCTCGCCTTCCTGGCCGCCGGCGGCTTCGCCCTGATGTTCAAGGCGGCCTACCAGTGGATCACACCGCACAACGAGGGCGCCCTGATCCGCGAGGGCAACATCGCCGCCGCCATCATGCTGGGCGGCGCCCTGATCGGCTATGTGATCCCGCTGGCCTCGGCGCTGACCCAGACCCATTCCCTGCCCGAGTTCGTCTCCTGGGCGCTGCTGGCGGGCGTGATCCAGATCGCCACCTTCTGGCTGGTGCGCAGGATCGTGCTGCGCGACCTCTCGGCCCGCATCGAGCGCGGCGAGGTGGCCAGCGCGGTCTACATGATGATGATCTCCATCGCAGTCGGCATCATCAACGCCGCCTGCATGACGGCGTAACGACGATGAAGCGCTCGCGCTCACTCACTCTCACAGGCCTGATGGCCATCGGCGGCGTTTCGCTCACCGCCTGCGGCGACCAGCCCAACGTCACCATCGCCGACCAGGGTCCCACGGTCGACGCCTACACTTACCAGTCCCTCGCCGAGTGCAGGGACAAGAACGAGGTGCCGGACGACGCCTGCGACGTGGGCATGAAAAAGGCCGCCGCCGAGGAAGCCTCCGAGGCCAAGTACGCCGACACCAAGTCCTGCGAGGACGTCTACGGCGAAGGCCAGTGTGTTCCGCGCAGCCAGGCGGGCGGCGGCTCGTTCTGGGGGCCGCTGGTCACCGGTTTCGTGGTCGGCCGGATGCTGGACGGCGGCTGGGGCGGCGGCGGGCTCTACCGCGACTGGCGCTCGGGCGGCTACTATAGCCGCGGCGGCGGCCCGCTGATGACCGACTACGCCACCGGCCGCACCCGTATCGGCGCCCGCAGCTTCGACGCCCCCGACACCTTCCGCCCGCCGGAACGCATGCAGACCCGCTCGTCGGTGATCTCGCGCGGCGGGTTCGGGGGTCGGATGGAAAGCCGGAGCCGTGGCGGCAACTGGGGCGGGTAGCCTCCTTAACCCTTTCCCTGTAATCCGCGCGGCCAGCACCCGCACGAAAGCCTTGCCATGCCTGACCTCTACGACGTCGCCGCCATCGGCAACGCCATTGTCGACGTGATTGCGCCGGCCAGCGACGCCTGGGTCGCCGAAAACGAGCTGACCAAGGGCGCCATGATGCTGGTGGATCCCGCCCGCAGCGCGCTCCTCTATTCGCGGATGCAGCAGGCGGTGGAAGCCTCGGGGGGCTCGGCGGCCAACACCATCGCCGGTCTGGCCAGCTTCGGCGGCAAGGGCGCCTTCATGGGCAAGGTAGCCGACGACGAACTGGGCCGCACCTTCGCCCGCGACATGCGCCAGATCGGGGCGCGGTTCGAGAATGCGCCGCTGGTCGGCGGGCCGGCGACGGCGGTCTCGATGATCAATGTGACGCCCGACGCGCAGCGCACCATGTGCACCTTCCTGGGCGCCTCGGTGGAATTCACGGACACCGACGTCGAGGTCGACACGGTCGAGGGCTCGAAGATCGTCTATCTGGAAGGCTATCTGTTCGACGCCGAGGCCGCCCGGCGCGCCTTCGCCAAGGCGGCGGCCCTGGCCCATGGTGCAGGGCGCAAGATTGCCCTCACCCTTTCCGACAGCTTTGTGGTGGAGCGCCATCGCGGCGGCCTGCTGGGGTTCATCGAGTCCCAGGTCGACCTGCTGTTCGCCAACGAGAGCGAGATCCTCGCCCTGTTCGAGACCGACAGCTTCGATGAGGCCTGTGAGGCGCTCCGCACCCGCTGCGACCTGGCCGCCGTCACCCGCAGCGACAAGGGCTCGGTGATCCTGAGCCAGGGCCAGCGCCTGACGGTGAAGGCCGAGCCGGTCGAGAAAGTCGTGGACACAACGGGCGCAGGCGACCAATACGCAGCCGGATTCATGTTCGGCCTTTCGCGGGGGCGTCCGCTGCAGCAATGCGGGCAGCTGGCCTCGCTGGCGGCGGCCGAGGTGATCTCGCACTATGGCCCGCGTCCGCAGGTCTCGTTGAAGGATCTGGCCGCGTCCAGGGGATACTGAGCCGATGAGCCGCAAGGCCGAAGTTGTCCGCAACACGAAGGAAACCCAGATCCGCATCGCCGTGGACCTGGACGGGACCGGCGCGTCCGAAATCTCGACGGGCATCGGCTTCTTCGACCACATGCTGGAAAGCTTTGCCCGGCACGGCGGCATCGACCTGAAGGTCGAGACCAGGGGCGACCTGCACATCGACATGCACCACACGGTGGAAGACACCGGCATCGTCCTGGGCCAGGCGATCAAGGAGGCGATCCCGGGCTTCAAGGGCATCCGCCGGTTCGGCCACGCCTATATCCCGATGGACGAGACGCTGAGCCGCTGCGCCATCGACCTGTCCAATCGCCCCTATCTGATCTGGAACGTCGAGTTCAGAACGCCGAAGGTCGGCGACATGGACACCGAGCTGTTCAAGGAATTCCACCACGCCTTCGCCATGAACTGCGGCGCGTGCGTGCATCTGGATCTGCTGCGCGGGACCAATTCGCACCACATCGCCGAGAGCGGGTTCAAGGCTCTGGCGCGCGCCCTGCGTCACGCGGTGGAGCTCGACCCCAAGACCCATGGCCATGCGCCATCCACCAAGGGCGTGCTCTAGGAAACCCCTATGCAGAGCGTCGCCCTGATCGATTATGGGTCGGGCAACCTTCGCTCGGCCGAAAAGGCTCTTGTCCGCGCCGCCGACGGCCGTGCGGACATTGTCGTGACCAACGACCCGGCCATCGTGGCCAGCGCCGACAGGATAGTACTGCCGGGCGTCGGCGCGTTCGCCGCCTGTATGGCGGCGCTCAGTGAGCGCGAAGGCGTGATCGAGGCGATGAACCATGCGGTGCATGATCGCGGCGCGCCCTTCCTCGGAATCTGCGTCGGTCTGCAGCTGATGGCCTCCCGCGGCCTGGAATTCGGTGTGACGCCGGGCCTCGGCTGGATCGACGGCGACGTCCGCAAGATCGAGGTCGCCGATCCGCACCTCAAGATCCCGCACATGGGGTGGAATAATCTGCTGGATGTCACCGATCTGCCGGTTCTGTCTGGTCTAAGGGCTGGCGCTCCAGTCTACTTCACCCACTCCTTCGCCATCTTCCCCTCCGACGACGCCGATGTGGCAGCCTGGGTGGATCATGGCGGACGCTTCCCCGCGGCGGTCGCCCGGGGCAATCTCGCCGGGGTGCAGTTTCACCCCGAAAAATCGCAATCTGCCGGGCTCAAGCTGTTGTCCGACTTTCTGGAGTGGCGCCCGTGATCCTGTATCCCGCCATCGATCTCAAGGACGGACAGTGCGTGCGCGTGCTGCATGGCGACCTCTCGACCGCCACGGTCTTCAATACCGAGCCGGCGGCCCAGGCGCGTACATTCGTGGAGGCCGGGTTTCACTGGATCCACGTGGTGGATCTTAACGGCGCCGTTCAGGGCAAGGCGGTGAATGCGCCAGGTGTCGAGGCGATACTGGCGTCCGTATCCGTGCCGGTCCAGCTGGGCGGGGGGATCCGCACCCTGGCTGATATCGAGCGTTGGGTAGAGGCCGGCGTCAGCCGCATCATCCTGGGCACCGTGGCCGTGAAGGATCCGAAGATCGTGCTGGACGCCGCCAAGCGCTGGCCCGAGCAGATCGCCGTCAGCGTCGATGTGCGGGCGGGCAAGGTCGCCGTCGATGGCTGGACCGCCGACAGTGACCTCGACGCCATCACTGTGGCCAGGCGCTTCGAGGATGCCGGCGTCGCCGCCCTGATCGTCACCGATATCGACCGCGACGGCACCGTCATGGGTTTCAACGTCGAAGCCTTTGGCGCCATGGCGGATGCGGTGTCCATCCCTGTCATCGCAGCGGGCGGGCTGGCCTCGGTGGACGACATCGTCAAGCTGAAGGCGCGCAAGGGTGTGCCGGTGGCGGGCGCCGTGCTGGGTCGAGCGCTCTACAACGGCGCGATCAACCCCGCTGAAGCCCTTGGTCTCGCGGCGTGACGCTCAAGGTTCGCTTGATCCCCTGTCTGGACGTCAAGGACGGCCGGGTGGTGAAGGGCGTGCAGTTCGTCTCGCTCCGTGACGCCGGCGACCCGGTCGAGCAGGCCCGCGCCTATGACGCGGCGGGTGCAGACGAGCTGATGTTTCTCGACATCACCGCCAGCCACGAGAACCGCGGCACCATCCTCGATGTCGTGGCGCGGACGGCCGACGTCTGTTTCATGCCGCTGTCTGTGGGCGGCGGAATCCGGTCGGTGGAGGACGCCCGGCGACTGCTGCTGGCCGGCGCCGACAAGATCTCGATCATGACCGCAGCGGTCGCCGACCGGAACGTGGTCAGCGCGTGCGCCGACGCGTTTGGCAGCCAGGCCGTGGTCGTATCTGTCGATGCAAAGCGTGTAGGCGGACGCTGGGAGGTGTTCACCCACGGCGGCCGCAATCCGACCGGTCTCGACGCGGTCGAGTACGCGATCGAAGTGGTCGCCAAAGGCGCCGGCGAAATCCTGCTGACCTCCATGGACCGCGACGGCGCCAAGACCGGCTACGATCTGGACCTCGTGCGTGCCGTCAGTTCGGCGGTGAGCGTACCGGTGATCGCCTCGGGCGGCGCCGGAAACACCCGCCACCTCGTGGAGGGCGTTCAGGCCGGCGCTGATGCGGTGCTGGCCGCCTCGATTTTTCACTTCGGCGAAGTCAGCATCGGCGAGGCCAAGCGCGCCATGGCTGAGGCCGGCGTACCCGTGCGCCTGACGGAGATCGCCGCATGACCCGCTTTGCGCAAGTGATCGAGCGCCTGGCCGCCACCATTGAAAGTCGCAAGGGCGCGGACGCCTCCACCTCCTATACCGCCCAACTGCTGGGCGACATGGACCGGGCCGCGAAGAAGCTGGGCGAGGAGGCGGTCGAGACCGTCATCGCAGCCGCCCAGGGGGACCGGGACGCCCTGACCGCCGAGAGCGCAGACCTGATCTACCACTGGCTGGTGCTGATCGCCGCCGCCGGCGTGAGCCTGGACGAGGTGGCCGTTAGGCTGGAGGCCCGGGAGGGAACCAGCGGCCTGGCCGAGAAGGCGTCGCGCCCGAGATAGCCGGTCGCCCTTCAGACCCTGGGTTTCCGTTTCAGCGCCACATAGAGCGCGCCCTCGCCGCCGTGCCGGCGATGCGCTTCGGATATACCGGCGACGATATGGGCCAGATGCGGCGCGCCCAGCCACTCCGGAACCCGGCGACGAAGGACACCGTCGCCCTGAACCCCCTTGCCGGTGATCACCAGAATGGCGCGATAGCCTTCGTTCCGCGCTCCCTGCAGAAAGCGCTCGAGGGCCACCCGGGCGCGGTCCTGCGTGAGGCCGTGCAGATCGATGCGGCCGCCGATCTCCTCGCGCTCGCGGGCGATGCGATGGCGTCGATTGGGCTCGATGGCGTCAACGGCCTCGCGAAACGTCTCCGGTTCAGCAGTCGGGCGTTTGGGCTCTACCCGCGCCGCCGCGTCCAGGGTCTGGGGACGCGCGGGCTTGGGGCTGTTGCGGTCCGTCAGAGGGTGGACTGTGGCGGTCACCATCGACCAGAGGCGATGGTCGTCTGGTTTCAGCGGCCGCTTCATCTGGGGACCAGGCGGTAGAGGCGCAGCGTATGGCGGACACGTCCAGCCTCGGCGCCGGCGGCTTCCCCTTCGCCAAGGTAGAGGTCAGCTCTAACCTCGCCCTTGATGGCGCCGCCGGTGTCCAGCGCACTCACCAGGCGTCGATAGGTGGGAAACGCCCCGGCAAGCAGCGGCGCTTCCCCGTCGATCCAGAACAGACCGCCGTAGGTGTGGAACGCCGGGTCGATGGCCACCGCACGCCCGGCCGGCAAGGGCAGATTGGCCGCTCCCGCCGGCGGCTTGCCGTCGTCGGGAACCAGACGGAAGAACACGTAGCGCGGGTTGAGCTGCATGATCGCGTCAGCCTCCGGGCCACGGTGAGCGGCCAGCCAGCCCCTGATCGCATCGCCCCCGGTGTTGTCTCGCGCCAGCAGGCCGCGGTCGCGCATGGGATTGGCGATCCCGGCGAACGGGCGACCGTTGTGAGCGGCGTAGATCACCTTCATCCGCCGGCCGCGCTCGAAGGTCAGCACACCGGAGCCCTGGACCTGCAGGAAGAAAAGCTCCTCCGGCCGCATCCAGGCCAGGGGCTGGCCCGCAGGCCAGGCTTCGATGGCGGTCCGGTCGGGATAGGGGTCGGCGCTCCCGTCGGGTTTGACCTGTAGAATGATGCCGCCGTCAGCCACCACGAGATCGTCGGGCCGGGCCCGGACCGGCGCGCTGAATTCCGCGTCGGGCGCCTGTCGGGCGGGGTAGACCGGCGCGAAATAGGCGGTCAGCACCCCCTCGCCGCCCAGTTGTTCCGCCACGAACGCCGTTTCGAAGAACCTTCGCGCGTCACCGGGTCCGGGCTCTCCCGAGGCGCGCGCCCGGGAACAGGCGTCGGCCAGGGCGCGATCGCGCACCGCGGCACAGGTCGTCACGAAGGTCTTGAAGGCGCCGTCAAAATCCTCGCGCGCCCAACCCGGCAGGTCGGAGACAGCCAGACGCCGGGGTTCCGGCCTTGGCGTCAGCGGCGGCGGCGGCTGTGGAAGCTGCGGCTTCGCCCGCGGTTGATCAATCGGCGGCGGGGGGCCGTGTTCGGAAGCGGTCGCGCAGGCGGCCAGCGCCAGGCAGGCCAGAAGGGCTAGGCCTGCGCGCAAGAGCCTCAAGCCTCGGCGGCGTCCACGCGGACCAGCAGCCAGTTCGGATCGCGGCTCTTCAGGCGGCGCTCGAAAGTCCAGACCTCGGCGGTGCGGCGATCATCCACGCCTTCGCCTTCCGGGCCTTTGGTGCGGCTGCGGAATTCAGCCAGAAACCGGACGCTGAGACGAGCAAGGTCGCCGTCGACCACATCGGCCATATCCAGATCGGCGCGCGGCGGGTGGGCGAACTCGACGGTTTCCGTGCGGTTCTCGGCGGCGCGCTGGTCGATGGCGGCTTCAAATCCAGCAAGGACACCAGGCGCCAGCAGGTTGCCGAGGGTCGTCTTGTCCCCTTCGGCAAAGGCCGTGACGATCATCTGGTAGGCCGACTTCGAGCCGCCGAGGAACCGGGCCATGTCGAACGCCGGGTCGATGGCCTTGACGGCGGCCAGGCCAGTCAGGGCGACGCCCTCGTCAGCCGCTTCAACCTGAAGATCCGGAGCCTTGACCGCCGGACCGCCGGCCTCCGCAGCCGGGCGGTCCCCGGGTTGGCGGCCCACGCGCCGGCCCAGCACTGTATAGAGCTGATACAGCACGACCACGGCGAGACCCGCGAAGATGATCAGTTCGAGCGTTTGCAACAGATGGCCTTCAGGTGATGCGCAGAAACGACGATACGCTGCATAGCGCAATATAGTCTTACGCGAACCCCGTGTTAGGGGTGACGTTGCATCGTTCGGGGCGCCATGTTAGCGGCTCGCCCCCAACACGGCGCCATCCGGCGCCCTTCGCAAAGAGACATTCTGGCCGTCATGACCGATATCGATCCCGGCGCCGCGGCGCCCGAGGCCTCCGCAGAGCCCGGCATCCGCATCCTGGCCCAGTTCATCCGCGACCTGTCGTTCGAGAACCCGCGTGCGCCTGACGCCCTGCGCCCCAGCCCGGACCAGCCGGCGATCGAACTCAACGTCGAGATGAACGCGCGCGGCCGCGAAGACGGCCTGTTCGAGGTCGATCTCAAGCTCTCGGCCCACGCCAACCGCCCTGACGGCCCGCTGTTCGTGGTCGAACTGCTGTACGGCGGCGTTTTCCAGATCACCGGCGTTCCCGGTGATGAGATGGAACCGGTTCTACTGATCGAGTGCCCGCGCTACCTCTTCCCCTTCGCCCGCCAGGTGATCGCCGAGGTCACCTCGCAGGGCGGCTTCCCGCCCTTCCTGCTGGACCCGATCGACTTCGCCGGCGTCTATGCCTCGCGCAAGGCCCAGGCCGAGCAGCAGATCGGCCACGCGTAAAGAAGGCCGGGCCTACAGCCCGAACTTCGCCCAGAGGTCCTGGTTCTTCACCACGTCACGGATGAACGCGGCGTGGGTCTCCCTCTCGCCCTCGGTGGAGCGGGGCGCCAGCGGGCTGGGCCTGGGGCCATAGTCGTTGCGTGACGAGACGTGGACAGTGCTGGCCACCACCTCGGCGGTCAGCTCGAGCCTGCGCTCGCGACCGCCCTTCAGCTCCAGATAGACTGCCGCCAGCAGCTTGGCGTCGATCAAGGCGCCGTGCTTCTCGCGCTCCGACAACGACACCTTGAAGCGCTTGCACAGCGCGTCCAGTGAATTGTGCATGCCCGGAAAGCGATGCTTGGCCAGGGCAAGGGTATCGATCCATCGCGCCTCAGGGATCGGCGCGCGGCTGCAATTCGCCAGCTCCCAGTTGATGAACCCCCGGTCGAAGCCGGCGTTGTGGGCGATCAACGGCGCGTCACCGATGAATTCCAGGAACCCCTCCACGACATCAGGATGCTCAAACCGGGGCTTGCCGCGCAGGAAATCCGCCGACAGGCCGTGCACCTTCTCTGCCTCGGCGGGCATGTCCCGGCAGGGGTCGATGTAGACGTGGAAAGAGCGGCCGGTGGGCACGAAGCTCTCGATCTCGAGACAGGCCAGTTCCACCAGCCTGTCGCCCGTTTTAGGGTCAAAACCGGTGGTTTCAGTATCAAGGACAATCTCGCGCGCCATGGCTATCCATGCCCCGCTTTGGCCGCGAGGTTCAACGGGGGTCAGCCCTAAGCGCTGCAATCACCTCGGTCACCTGCGTCCGCGCCGCCTCGAGACCCTTGCCGGTATCGATCACGAAGTCGGCGCGCTTGCGCTTTTCCGCATCCGGCATCTGCTGCGCCAGGATCGCGTCCAGCCGCTCCGGGCTCATGCCTTCGCGCGCCAGAACCCGCGCGCGCTGCATCTCCGCAGGGGCAGAGACCACAATGACCGCATCCATGTTCTTCTCACCGCCGGTCTCGTAGATCAGCGGCACATCCAGCACGATCATGTCGGCGCCTGACGCTGTCGCCGCCTCGAAAGCCTCGGCGCGGCTACGGCCGATCAGCGGGTGGACGATGCTGTTGAGCTTCGCCATGGCTTCGGGCTTGCCCAGCACCGCGTTGCGCAACGCCTCGCGATCGACGCGCCCGTCGCGGACCGTGCCCGGAAACGCTTCGCCCACGGGCCCCACGGCGACCCCGCCCACGTCATAGGCCGCATGCACGGCAGCGTCGGCGTCATAGACTGGGATCCCCGCGTCGCGGAACATCGCCGCGGTCGTCGACTTGCCCATCCCGATGGAGCCAGTCAGTCCGATGATTTTCATGGGTTCAGAGCCTTCAGCGCCAGCCCCCGCACATCAACCCCCTCCGGCGGGGGTTGACCGTAGAAGGCTTCGAACGAGGGTTCGGCCTGGCGGATCAACATCTCCAGACCGTCGACGGTAGCGCGGCCCAGTTCCCGCGCCTGTTTCAGGAACGGTGTTTCCAGCGGCTTGTAGACCATGTCCATCACCACCGTGTATTCGGGGGTCAGTTCCAGGGGAATGTCGAGGCCGCCTTCGCCGGACAACCCGGCAGACGTGGCGTTGATGATCGCCCGCGTGTCCCTGAAGGCCCCCACAGCATGATTGAGAGGCAGGGCCGAGACATTCCGGCCCAGATCGGCGGCGATCGCCTCGGCCTTTTCCAGGGTGCGATTGACGACCCAGACGCGCGGAGATCCTGCCGCCAGCAAGGCCGAAACCGCGCCCCGCGCCGCGCCGCCCGCGCCCAGCACCACTGAGGGCCCGGCCGTCACGTCATACTGCGGGGCTTGCGCTGCGAAGGCCCCGAGCAGACCCACGCCGTCGGTGTTGTCGGCATAGACCCGCCCGTCCGTATCGAAGATCAGCAGGTTCGCCGCCTGGGCGCGCCGCGCCGCCTCGCTGACCTGATCGGCCAGGCCCAGGGCGGCTTCCTTGAAGGGCAGCGTCACATTCACCCCGCGGATCGCGCCACCGCGCATGCCGCGTACGAACCGCTCAAAGCCAAAGGCGTCCGGTGCGAACGCCACATAAACCCCGTCGATGCCCGCCGCTTCCAGCCAGGCGTTGTGGAGGATCGGAGACAGGGAATGGGCCACCGGCCGCCCCACCACGCCGGCGACGATGCTCGCGCCCGTGATCATGCCGGGATCTCCCCGTGCTGGCGCAGCAGGTCCAGCAAACCCATCAGCGGCAGACCCAGGATGGCGAAATAGTCGCCCTCGATCCGTGAGAACAGCTGGGCGCCGGGCCCCTCCAGCCGATAACAGCCCACAGACCCCAGCGCAGCATCCCCTTCAGTCGACAGATAGTGCTCGAGGAAAGCGTCGGAAAAGTCGCGCATGGTCAGGGTAGCCGTCACCACCTCACGCCAGATCGGCGCCCCGTCGCGCGCCACCACAACAGCAGAGTGCAGCTTGTGGGTCTTGCCGCGCAGGAGCTTGAGCCGCGCCCCGGCCGAATGGAGATCAGGCGCCTTGTCATAGAGCGTGCCGTCCAGATCGAGCGTCTGGTCCGCGCCGATCACCAGGCCCGTCCGGGTCGCCGAGACTACCAGCGCCTTGCGCTCGGCCAAGGCTTCGGCGACGGCCCTTGGCCCGGCGCCGTTGGCCAGCATCTCGACTTTTACCGCGTCCTCATCGACACCGGCGACCATCGCCTCATAGGCCACCGCCGCCCCGTCCAGCACGGCGCGGCGGGCCGCGCTTTTCGACGCCAGAATCACGCTCATCCCAGCACCTCAACCTGACCGTGGCCCTTGTGCAGCAGGTTGAGCACCGCCGCCGCCGTCTCCTCCACCGAACGGCGCGTGACGTCGATGGTCGGCCAGCCGTGTCGCTCATAAAGCCGCCGCGCCTCGATAACCTCCTCGCGTACGGCGTCCTGATCGATGTAGCTGGATTCCCGGTTCTCCTTCAGGCTGAGCAAGCGGTTACGCCGGATCTGGATCAGCCGGTCAGGCGCGATCAACAGGCCCACAATCAGGGTCTTTTTCAGCTGGAACAGCTTTTCCGGCAGCGGTCGCCCCGGCACCAGCGGCACATTCGCCGCCCGGATGCCCCTGTGGGCCAGATAGATGCAGGTGGGCGTCTTGGAGGTCCGCGAGACCCCCAGCATTACAACATCGGCCTGATCCAGATCCTGGCCCCCCTGGCCGTCGTCATGGCCAATGGCGTAGTTCAGCGCATCCATCCGGTTGAAATAGTCATTGTCCAGTCGCAGGTGCGCGCCCACCCGGCTGGTGGTCGCCGCCCCCAGATAGCGCTGCATGGCGCTGACCAGCGGATCGAGCGCCGGCAGACACGGCATATCCAGGCGCCGACACCCCTCCTCCAGCGCGTCACGCAGCTTCAGGTCAACGATGGTGTGAAGCACGATGCCCGGCGCCTCCTCGATATCGCCCAGCGCCCGGTCCAGCTGTCGCTGGGATCGCACCAGGGCGTAGATGTGCTCGATCGGCATGACGTTTTCGAACCGGGCGCAGACGGCGCGCGCCATGGCGTTCAGCGTCTCGCCGGTGGAGTCCGACACCAGATGAACGTGGAAATAGGTAGCGAGCCGGGTTGGTTGCGAGTTGGGCAAGGCGGATCCCGTCGTTGGGCAGCCCCGGAGCTGGGGACAAGTTCTGTGGACTTACTCTTAGCGAAGGTCTGTGCGCTTGGGGATAGGCCCGGTGGATTGGGGACGTCCAGCGCTGTCGCCGGCAAAGGCGGGATAAGCCGGCCCGTTTGCAGGTGGCCGACCCACAGATCTGGCGATCCGGTGTTGTCGTTTCAGGGGCCCGGGATCAAGACTGTGCGTGCGGCAAAGCTCCAGCGGCTCTTCCCCGGAAGCGTTAACAAAACCTTAATGGCTATCGAGGTCTTACCCGGTCATCCTCGATATTCACAGGCTGGTGACAGGGCGCCCACCACCTTGTGGCAGATATGGGGACGACCTGCGGATCACGCTGCCAGATGAGCCGTTTTCCACACCGTCGACAGGCCTTACTACCCCAGTCTCAAACCTCTTCAGATATCTTAAGGATAGAAGAAGGACAGGCCTCTCGCGCAGGCCCTTGAGCCGGGACGCGTGGCGGGCTTTAAGTCCGTCCATGAGTGAGACCAAACCCCGCCTTCTGCGCGCACTGGCCGGAGAAACCCTGGATCGTCCGCCGATCTGGTTCATGCGCCAGGCCGGGCGGTCGTTGCCGGAGTATCGCGAGCTTCGCAGCCGGGCGAAGGATTTCATGGCCTTCTGCTTCAATCCGGAGATGGCTGCCGAGGCGACGCTGCAGCCCATGCGCCGGTTCCCGATGGATGGCGCCATTGTCTTCGCCGATATCTTGCTGTTGCCGCAGGCGTTGGGCCAGGAGGTCTGGTTCGAGGCTGGCGAAGGCCCTAGGCTGGGCGAACTGCCGCCCATCGAGGCGTTGCGTGACGCCGTCGAAGGCTCGACCGCCAAGCTCTCCAGCATCGGAGAAACCCTGAGCCGGGTGCGGGCTGAACTGGAGCCTGAGCGAGCCTTGATCGGGTTCGCCGGCGCGCCCTGGACGGTGGCCACCTATATGATCGAGGGACGCGGGTCCCAGCGGGAAGCCGCCCGCACCTATGCCTATCAACATCCCGAGGCGCTGGACGCCTTGCTGGATGTGCTGGTCGATTCCACGGCGCGCTATCTGGTGATGCAGGCAAATGCCGGCGCCCAGGTTCTGAAGCTTTTCGAAAGCTGGGCGGAGAACCTGGCCGAGGATGTCTTTGAACGTATTGTGATCGGCCCCCACCAACGGATCATCGCCCAGGTCCGGGCCGCCGGCATCGACATACCCTTCATCGGCTTCCCCCGCGGCTGCGGCGCTCTGGTGGAAAACTATGCGGCGAAGGTTCCGGTTCAGGGTGTTGCGCTGGATACCCAGGCCAGTGCGGCGATGGGCCGGCGAATTCAAGCCAACGGCAAGACGATACAGGGCGCACTGGACAATCTCCTGCTACGCGCTGGCGGCCAGGCGCTGGACGCCCGGGTCGACGCCCTGCTTGAGGCTTGGAACCACGGGCCTTACATCTTTAACCTCGGCCACGGCGTGATGCCGGATACACTGATCGAGCATATCGCCCGCGTCGTGGCGCGGGTGACTGGCAAGGCGGTCGTCGCATGAAAGTTGCCGTTGTTCTCTTCAATCTGGGCGGACCCGATAGCCTGGAGGCCGTGCGGCCGTTCCTGTTCAACCTGTTCCGCGATCCGGCGATCATCACCCTGCCGGCCATCGTGCGCTATCCGCTGGCGGCGTTGATTTCCACAACACGGACGAAAACCGCGCAGGCCAACTATGCGATTATGGGGGGGCGTTCGCCGCTGTTGCCGGAGACCGAAGCCCAGTCTGCGGCGCTTCAGGCTGAGCTGACCGCACGCGGAATGGAGGCCAGAACCTTTATCGCGATGAACTACTGGAAGCCGTTCGTCCGCGACGCAGCCCGCGAGGTCGCCGCCTATGCGCCGGATGAAATCGTGCTGTTGCCCCTCTACCCGCAGTTTTCCACCACGACGACAGGCTCGTCCCTGAAGGCCTGGGCGAAAGCTTACCGCGGACCGGGCCGCTCGCGCACCGTTGGCTGTTATCCCACGGCCCCCGGTGTGATCGAGGCCTATGCCGCAGAGATCCGGAAAACCTTCCAGGGGGCCGGTAGTCCGGCTGGCGTCAGATTGCTGTTCTCGGCCCATGGTCTCCCGCAGCAGGTGATCGATGCTGGTGATCCCTACGAGGTGCAGATCCGTGCGACAGCCGCGGCGATTGCCGCCCGGCTGCCCGAACTGCCGGATTGGCAGGTCTGTTTCCAGAGCCGGGTGGGGCGTCTGAAGTGGATTGGTCCAGCCACAGAGGACGCGATCCAGGAGGCTGCCGGCGATGGCGTCGGTGTCCTGATCTCGCCCATCGCGTTCGTGTCCGAGCATGTCGAGACACTGGTCGAGCTTGATCATGAGTACGCGGAGCTGGCGGCCGGATTGGGCGTGGCGCCCTATCTCCGGGCGCGAACCCCCGGGGTCGGGGCATCGTTCATCAGCGAGTTGGGCGATGCGGTTGAGGCCGCCCTGGGCAGAACCGGGGCCGCCGCACATGGCGATTGGCGCTGTCCGCCGGGCTACGCCAAGTGCGCCTGCAGGGAGGCAGCGGCATGAACACTTACGACCTGTTACGGGGCCTGCACATCATCGCCGTAATCGCGTGGATGGCCGGGATGATGTACCTGCCCCGGCTCTACGCCTACCACACCGAGACGGCCCCGCCCGGCAGCGAGTTCGATGCGCATTTCAAGGGCTGGGAGATGAAGCTCCTGCGGATCATCATCAACCCGTCTATGATCCTGACCTGGATTCTGGGCGTGTTGCTGATCCTCTGGCACGTCTATTCGGCCAACGAGGGGTGGTCGTTCCTCACGCAGCCCTGGATGATCGTGAAGCTTGCGGGCGTCCTGTTCCTGACCGCCTGGCACGGCTTTCTGGCTGGAGCGCGCAGGAAGATCGCAGCGGGCGAGCGTCCCAGAAGCGCAAAATTCTGGCGCGCCACCAATGAACTTCCCTTTATCGCCACCGTCGTGATGGTGCTGGCTGTGACCCTCCAGTTCGGCCAGCGCTAAGGGTGATGGCGCCGGGACGGCGCCGTTTCCTTGACCTTCAGGGCGCGATGTGGTTCCGCTGGGCTACGCGTCGGAGATCGGCGCGCCCCGCCTCTTTCCGACCCCGCGACATCTGCGATCCGGTCGGACCTCAACGAATGTGAACAACGACGATCCTCGAGTCGTCTACACGCCTATCCGGACCGCCGGCGCAAACCCTTGCGCTGCGGCCGCAATCTCAAGTGAAAACAATGTCCGAACACGAAACAGAAATCTCCGAAGTCATGGACGCCGTCGAAGCGAAGGCGCTCGACGCCGCCATGGATGCTGACCATGACGATCCCACCGAAGCCTCCAAGGCGATCGCGGCCCTCGGGCTGACGCGAATGAGCCTGCAGGAGCTGAAGGACAAACCCCCGGTCGACTTGCTGGCCTTTGCCGAGCAACTTGAGATCGAGAACGCCAATTCCATGCGCAAGCAGGACATGATGTTCGCGATCCTCAAGGTGCTGGCCGAGGAAGGCGTAGAGATCTCGGGCTCCGGAACCCTTGAGGTCGTCCAGGACGGCTTCGGGTTCCTTCGCTCCCCCGAGGCCAACTACTTGCCAGGGCCCGACGACATCTATGTCAGCCCTTCACAGATACGCAAATTCGGCCTGCGCACCGGCGACACGGTGGACGGCGCCATCCGCGCACCGCGCGAGGGCGAGCGCTACTTCGCGCTGGTCAAGGTGGACCTGACCAACTTCGAGGATCCCGAACACGTCCGCCACAAGGTGCTGTTCGATAACCTGACCCCGCTCTATCCGGACCAGCGGTTCAAGATGGAAATCGATGATCCCACCCTGAAGGATCGCTCCGGGCGGGTGATCGATATCGTGGCCCCGCTGGGCAAGGGTCAGCGTTGCCTGATCACCGCCCCGCCCCGGGTCGGCAAGACGGTGATGTTGCAGAACATCGCCAAGTCGATCGAGATGAACCACCCCGAGTGCTATCTGATCGTGTTGCTGATCGACGAGCGCCCGGAAGAAGTCACCGACATGCAGCGCACGGTGAAGGGCGAGGTCATCTCCTCGACCTTCGATGAACCGGCGACCCGTCACGTGCAGGTGGCCGAGATGGTCATCGAAAAGGCCAAGCGTCTCGTCGAGCACAAGCGTGACGTGGTGATCCTCCTGGACTCGGTCACGCGTCTGGGCCGCGCCTACAACACCGTCGTGCCGTCGTCCGGCAAGGTTCTGACCGGCGGCGTCGACGCCAATGCGCTGCAGCGCCCCAAGCGCTTCTTCGGTGCGGCGCGAAACATCGAGGAGGGCGGCTCACTCACCATCATCGCGACGGCCCTGATCGACACCGGCAGCCGGATGGACGAAGTGATCTTCGAGGAGTTCAAGGGCACGGGTAACTCGGAAATCGTGCTGGATCGCAAGGTCGCCGACAAGCGGATCTATCCTGCCATCGACGTGCTGAAGTCCGGCACCCGCAAGGACGAGCTGATCACGCCGAAGGACCAGCTGCAGAAGACCTACATCCTGCGTCGCATCCTCTCGCCCATGGGCGCCCAGGACGCCATCGAGTTCCTGCTGGACAAGCTGCGGTCGTCCAAGAACAACGACGAGTTCTTCCAGTCCATGAACACCTGATTGGGCGCCTAACAAAAACAAAGACTTAGAGCGTGACCGCATCTGACGGATTCGGGATTCACGAGGTTTGCGGATCGTGATTCAAGGTGGGGGCTGGGCCGGAGGCCAGCCTGCATGACTCGACCGTTTTCACTGGACCTTCGGGAGCGTGTTGCGCGGTTTGTGG
>CAIVVM010000026.1 GCA_903909375.1 uncultured Alphaproteobacteria bacterium | reverse complement strand
GCCGCCACCGCCCAGAACCTGCGCAAACTCGCCAAGCTGATCCCGCAACCGGCGCCCGCAATGGCCTGAGGGGGCGGGCCGCCTCGCCACAGCCCCGCCAACACCCGCGCCAGCAGCCGACTTCTTCAACAAAATCGGGGGGTAGCTGCCGTCGGGTCGAAGCCGCAGCCCGTCCGCGCGCCGCCGCGTTCAGCAGGTCGATGGCGGCTTTGAGGCTGCGCTCGATCTGAAGGAATTTCGCCACCTTCACGCCGGTCAGGACTTTCTGAAATCCTGAAAGGGTGCGTGCAGGCCAACGGCAAGATGTCTCCAGATGCGGTGCCGGGATGCGCGAGCTCGGTCTCAATGCACTTTATCGACCACGCGGGACGCGCGAAAAAAATGGTGCTGAGAACTTCCACCTTCCGATCCGACGACGAGAGCGGAAACAGCAAAAATTCAAGTCGCAGGGCTCAGCCCAACGGTTCCTCTCTACCCACGCCGCCATCTACAACTGCTTCAACGTCCAGGAACATCTGATCCGCCGATCCACGCTACGGACGTTCCGGGCGGCGGCCCATCAGGCGTGGGCGGAAGCGGCGGTTGCCGCCTGATTGGGGATAGGGGAGGGCGGCTTGCGATCAGGCGGAGTTAACCTGCCAGCCCCGAATTCCCTGTTAGCAGGGAAACCGTCACGCTTTCTGATGCGCGGAGACAGGGCTCCGAATAGGCCGGAAACAGGCCCGGTTTGGCGCCCAGGAGACGGGCGCGAATGACGGATTGAGCCCGGCAAGGCCCGGAATGACGGGGCTTTCAGCCGCGGCTGCCCGTGGAGAGACGGATAACAGGGACTGCGTGGCGGCCTCGGAGGGACTCGAACCCCCGACCTTGGCTTTAGGAAAGCCCTGCTCTATCCGGCTGAGCTACGAGGCCACGCGGGGCGGTTGGTAGCGCATTGTGGCGCTGCCGCCCAAATGAAAACGCCCGGCGGTGAGGCCGGGCGTCATCATCGGTGAATTTGTCTGACTACGCAGCCGCTGCGGCGGCGGGGGCAGGCGATTTGACCAGGGACTTGTTCAGCATGGCGACGGCTGCATCGCGATCAATGCGCTCGATGGCGGCGACTTCGCGGGCCATCCGATCAAGGGCGCTCTCGTACAGCTGGCGCTCGGAGTAGGACTGCTCCGGCTGGTTCTCCGCGCGATGCAGGTCGCGAACGACCTCGGCGATGGAGATCAGGTCGCCGGAGTTGATCTTGGCCTCATATTCCTGGGCGCGGCGCGACCACATGGTGCGCTTCACGCGGGCGCGGCCCTTCAGGGTGGTCAGCGCCTTGGAAACCACGCCGGTTTCGGCCAGCGAGCGCAGGCCGGCCGTCTTGGCCTTGGCGGTCGGAACGCGGAGGGTCATTTTCTCGTGGTCGAAGGTGATGACGTAGACTTCCAGCGTGATGCCGGCGACTTCCTGCACCTCAACGCCCTGCACCTGACCCACGCCGTGGGCCGGATAGACGACGTGATCGCCAACCGAGAATTCGTGACCGCTCTTGCTCATCCGAGATACCTCATAAAATGCGTCCGCGTGCCCGCGGCGCTAAGCTGCCCCGCCTCTGGCTCAGCGACAAAACCATCCCTTCCGCAGGAGAGCTGCGGCGGCGGCGTCACTGTGTCCGGAAGCTGACCTGTTAAGACACCCTTCGCCTGTTCCGGTGATATCCCCCGGACGGCTGTTCTTGGTTTGACTGACCGACGCGAGCGACGTCATCGCGTCGTGTCGAAGCCGACCCTAGCACAAAAACAAGCGGAAAGAAAGGCTTGGCCCCGGGGAAGGGCTTCCGGCGGCGCAGCGATCAGGAGCCGCGCCCGGGCTTCTCGGAGAAGTACTTCTCAAATTTGCCCACTTCGCGCTCGAAGGCTTCGGCGTCGGCGGGCGGTTCGCCCTTAACCGTTATGTTCGGCCAGATTTTCGCGTAGTCGGTATTGATCCGCAGCCACTTGCCGTCGGGATCGTCCTCGGTGTCGGGCTTGATGGCGTCGACCGGACACTCTGGTTCACAGACGCCGCAGTCGATGCATTCCTCGGGGCTGATCGCCAGGAAGTTCTCGCCCTCGTAGAAGCAGTCGACCGGGCAAACCTCCACGCAGTCCATGAACTTACATTTTATGCAGGCGTCGGTGACAATGTAGGTCATGGGGAAAGGTCGGACTCCGCCCTCGCAAGAGGCGCGGGTTTTTCGCGGCGCCGCCAGCTCTTGTCAATGCCGCGCCGACTGCGGGCAGCCGCAGGATTTCTGTTGACGCAGATAGGTCCGCGCGTCCCGGTCGTGCTCGACCCGGACGCGCCGCCGAAAGGGTTACGTACGAGATGACGTATCATCGCGACGGAGGGCAGGGGCGCAGTGAACCTTGAAAACGGTTTCGTGTCGTCGTCGTGTTCGACGGATATCCCACTCATCCGATCGATCATCACCTCTCACACGCGACCCGCCAGCGCTTCTCCCTGGATCAGGCGTTCGACCGGGCAGATTCTGGGCTGCTGACGGTATCACCCTGTCTCGACGGTGTTTCGCCAGCGGCCCCGGCGCACCGGAAGCGTGTCAATCCCGTCACACCCATGCCGCTCAAACATTCGTTTGAATTATGTCAAATGCGGCGGCCAGTTTCGGCGCGATAGGGCCCTCGGTTCGGACCTTTCCCGAGACCGGAGGACCAAGATCATGAAGACCCTCACAAGCGTCATCGCCCTGGCAGCCGCCCTGGCCGTGGCTGGCGTCGCCAGCGCCCAGGACTTCCAGCCCAAGGCCAAGGGCCTCGTGATGCTGAACGTGCGAGGCAGCGCCGTCGCGCCGTCCGGGAGCGACCCGATCCTGACTGCGGCTGGCGCGGCAACCGGCCTGCGGGCAGACGTCAAGACCGACTACAAGCCCACCCTCGGCCTAACCTACTTCCTGAGCGACCATGTCGCCGTCGAGGTGATCGCAACCACCACCGAGCACAAGGTCCGGGCTCGCGGCCCCGCGACCGACGTCACCGTCTACAAGACCTGGGTCCTGCCCCCTGTGGTCTCGCTGCAGTACCACTTCGCGCCTGGCGCCCAGGTCAGCCCCTATGTGGGCGCCGGCGTGAATTACATGCTGTTTCACAACGGCAAGAATCTGAATGGCTTCCGCGTCAAGCTGAAGGATGGCTTCGGCTACGCCCTGCAGACCGGAGTGGACGTTGCGGTCGGCGGTCCCTGGAGCGCCAACCTTGATGTGAAGAAGGTGTTCTTCGACACCAATGCCAGCATCAATGGCGGAACGCTGAAGTCCAAGGTGAACCTGGACCCCTGGGTGGTGTCGGCGGGCGTCGGCTACAAGTTCTAGCGTCCAAGCAGGACGGACAGATCCAACCGGACGCCAGGAGACCGGACCCCAGCCTGTTCGTCATGCCCCATCGCCGCCAATGCGATGGTCCGCCTGCGCGACCCCGATGGCGTACTGATCAACCCGGTCGGCCGGCCACCGGGCGAGCAGGATCGGACAACGCCGGTCGGGGGGTGAGCGAGAGGCCTTTGCCCGTCTCACCCTCTCTGCGGTAGACACCAGCCCATGAGCCGTTTCTGGAGCCGCCTGACCCACGACCTTCACCCCTATGTGCCCGGCGAGCAGCCGCGCATGGCCGGGCTGGTCAAGCTCAACACCAACGAGAGCCCGTTCGGGCCCTCGCCCAGGGTGCTGGAGGCGCTCCGGGCCGGGGCGACGGACGACCTTCGCCTCTATCCGGACCCACAATCGGGTGCGCTCAGGGCCGCCCTGGCCGCTTACCACGGTGTGACGCCCAATCAGGTGTTTGTCGGCAATGGCTCGGACGAGGTGTTGGCCCACGTCTTCGCTGGCCTGCTGAAGCAGGATGGGCCGCTGCTGTTCCCCGACATCACCTACAGCTTCTATCCGGTCTATTGCCGGCTGTTCGGCATCACCCACGAGACTGTGCCGCTGGATTCGGGGCTGGGGGTCCGCGTGGATGAGTATCGCCGCCCGGCCGGCGCCGTGATCCTGCCCAATCCGAATGCGCCGACAGGCATCGCGCTGACGCGGGCCGAGATCGTGGCCTTGCTGCAGATGCATCCGAACGCGCCAGTGGTGATCGACGAGGCCTATGTGGACTTCGGCGCCGAAACGGCGATCCCGCTGGTGGTGGACTATCCGAACCTGCTGGTCGTGCAGACGATGTCAAAGTCGCGCGCGCTGGCGGGACTCAGAGTTGGCTACGCCATCGGAGATGTGGCCCTGATCGAGGGGCTGAACCGGGTGAAGGACAGCTTCAATTCCTACCCGCTGGGCCGATTGGCTCAGGCCGGGGCGATCGCCTCGCTGGAGGATGAGGCATGGTTCCAGCAGAGCCGGGCGCGGGTGATCGAGGGCCGGGCGCGGCTGGAGCGGGGGCTGGCGGGGTTTGGCTTCGAGGTCCTGCCCTCGTCCGCCAATTTCGTCTTCGTCCGCCACCCTGGCCATGCCGGTGCAGCGCTGGCGTCAGAATTGCGCCAGCGCGCCGTGATCGTCCGCCACTTCGCGGCCCCACGCGTCGCGGACTTTCTGCGGATTACGGTAGGAACCGACGATCAGATCGGGGCGTTGCTGGCCGCATTGTCGGAGATTGTGAGCGCTTGAGCCCCGGCGTCCGACAGGCCACACTCCCTGTGACCAAGCCGCTCACCAAAGGAAGCCGTCATGACCGCACCTGTCCGCGCCGCCGAGACCCCTTTCGCCGTCGAGGTGGAGGAGGGGCGAGACTATTGGTGGTGCGCCTGTGGACTTAGCAAGAGCCAGCCCTTCTGCGACGGCTCACACAAGACCACCGACATCACACCGGTTAAGTACGCCGCCACCAAGAGCCGCACCGTGTTCTTCTGCGGCTGCAAGGTGACCGCCAAGCAGCCCCTCTGCGACGGTAGTCACAACAACTAGGGCTACCCCGCTATTTTGCAGCGGGCGCCTCAGGGTACATCGCATCCGCAAGGGCGCGGATACCGGCCTGATCCGCCGGCAGGATGAAGCCGGCCTTCATGGCGCGCGCCAGAGCGGCGTTGAACCGGCGCAGGTACTGCGGCTTCCCGCCCGGATAGAGCCGCTGCAGCGTCGCTGCGTCAAACACCTCGGTGGATCCCGCCAGGAAGCCGAGTGGCCCGCCGGAGTTGCCGAGGCCCGAGTGTTTCGCGGTCGGCACGTCCACCCAGGGCGATCGGATGCCGCCCATGGCGTTGCCCTCCGCATCCAGCACGAGCGCGGGCGCCCCGCCGCCGGCGGGCGTGGCCACCTCCAGTCGTGGGGCCTTCGGCGGGGCGCGACCGGCGCGAACCCAGGCGTTCAGGTGCGACAGCGCCGACATGGCCACAAAGTGATGCTGGGGTGCGGCGTTCATCGGCTTCACCAGCTTGCCGAGGATGGTCGCCGAGGTAGGCTTCCAGGCGGCGACCAGGCTGGCCATGGGCGCCTCGCCAGAGTCGATGGCGCTGACCATCAGGGCATAGTTGTCCACGTGGGCGGTCCCGGCCATCTCCCAGGTGCGCAGCCGGTCGGTATCAGGCTGGCGGGCCAGCAGGAAACCGCCGCCCTGGCTGCCCATCAGGTCGGTTTCGGCGATGAGCGTGAGCACCGGGACCCGCAGGTCGTCGCGCAGCCGAAGGCCCGCCGGCGCGCGCGCTCCGCCCGGCGCGCCGCCGACGCCCGATCCAGGCGACAGCATGGCCGCGCTGCCCGAGCGGGAGTGGATCAGAAAGCCGTCATAGAGCCGGGCCAGCGGGTCCACGGCGTTGACGTAGGTGGTCAGATACGAGGCCGACTGGCTTTCGCCCATGGCCAGCACGGCCCGGTGCTTCAATCCGCCCAGCACCTGGCCGCTTTCCACCACCCGGCCGGCCTGTGTGAAGATGTCGAAGGCGAAGGCGTCGCCGGGATGGCTGAGTTTGCCATAGCGTGCGGGGTTGGCCGATTTCAGCGCCCCGCCCGAACCAAACCGCGAGCCGCCCTCGACCCCCACCCGCTGGACCGAAACGCCCACATAGGCATAGCCACTGCGCAGCAGCTCGCGGTGGGTATAGGACCAGTCCGGCGCGGCATCCAGGCCGCCGGTCACGTTCAGCCATTCCACGGCGACCGTGCCATTGAAGCGGCTCGACTGCGCCGGACGCACCACCACGATCCGGGTCATGTAGGGGGAGGTTGCATCCGGCAGGGCCTGCCAGCGGCCATCGATCGTGGCCTCTCCGGCAAGCTTGTAAGACTGAGCGGTCCCGGCCAGGAAGTACTCCTCGACCACATAGCCCTTGGCCTTGAGATCGAAGGCGCCCAGCCGAAGCGTCGGCGCGCCGGCCACTGCGGTCACCACCGGCATTTCGGCCGCGACCGCCGTTCCCGCCAGTCCGGTCGCCAGCGCGCCCGCCATCACAGCTCGCCGTGTCGCCCGCATGGTCTGCATCGTCTCGCCCCTGTTCCTTGTTGGTAAAGGCATAGCGCGCCCGGCGAAGGTCTGCATCCGTGAAGTCGAGCCCGGATGGCGTTTGCGGCCTGCGCCCGCGCACCTTAAGTTCGGCGCATGACCACCAGACCCCCCATGACCGTCCTGCTCGCCAGCCCGCGCGGCTTTTGCGCCGGCGTGGACCGGGCGATCCAGATTGTGGAGCGCACCATCACCAAGTACGGGGCGCCGGTCTATGTGCGCCACGAGATCGTCCACAACCGCCATGTGGTGGAGCGGCTGAAGGCGCTGGGGGCGGTGTTTGTCGAGGAACTGGACGAATGCCCCACGGACCGGCCGGTGGTGTTCTCGGCCCACGGAGTGCCCAAATCGGTGCCGGCCGAGGCCAAGGGCCGCAAGATGCTCTTCCTCGACGCCACCTGCCCGTTGGTCTCCAAGGTGCATGTGGAGGCCGAGCGCCACCATGATGCGGGGCGCGAGATCGTGCTGATCGGCCACGCCGGCCATCCGGAAGTGGTGGGCACCATGGGCCAGCTGCCCAACGGCGCCATCGCCCTGATCGAAACAGTGGCCGACGCCCGGGCCTATGCGCCGCGCGATCCCTCAAACGTGGCTTTTGTCACCCAGACCACACTGTCGGTGGACGACACTGCCGAGATTGTGGCGGCGCTCCGCGCCCGGTTCCCGCAGATCGCCGCGCCGCACAAGGAGGACATCTGTTACGCCACCACCAACCGGCAGGAGGCGGTGAAAGCCATCGCCGGCCGCGCTGACGTTCTGCTGGTGCTGGGCAGCGCCAATTCCTCCAACTCCGTCAGGCTGGCCGAAGTGGGTCTGCGGTCCGGAGCCAGGGCGCATCTGATCGACGATGCCGACAGCCTCGATTTCGCCTGGCTGGAGGGCGCGCGCGTGGTGGGCGTGACGGCGGGGGCGTCTGCGCCGGAGGTTCTGGTGCAGGGTGTGATCGATCGGTTGGCGGAACGCTTCGACGTCACGGTGGAAGAGGTCGACGCAGCGCGGGAGACAGTGACGTTCAAGCTGCCGAAAGTGCTGGCGCTGGCCGGTGACCGCTGACTTCCAGTCGACACCGCCCGACATGTGAGCCCAAGGCGCCAGAAGGCTACGCCATCGAAAGGCCATGCCTGTCACCCGCCGTACGCGGGGAGAGAATTGGTCGTGGGTGCAGTCGGAGGCCGACTGGTCTCCGGATTCAGCACTCTTGGGAGCCACAGCCGCCTCGTGGGTGGTGTCAGTCGAACGGCAACCGGTCTCCAGTTTGGCGCAAAGTCCCCATCCCCAGCCTGGCTTTAGCCCATGACCGCCCGCCACTCGGCTAGGGCGGCTGAGCGTCGTTCGCGGTAGAGGTCTCTGCTGATGAGATGGCGTTGCTGACTGAAGTGATTGTGGACGGTGCCGTGTACGGCGGCGAACTTCTGGAGCGTCTTCATCCTGCGAAAGCGCTCCATGGCCCGTTCTCGTCGCCGGAAGGGAAGTTGGGAGTTCTCAGCGCGGTTTTTCTTCCAGCGCCCCTGTTCCTGGCGATCGGCGGCGCCGATCTCCTTCAGCGCGGCGCGGTAGGACCGCAGTCCATCGGTCACGATGGCGCCCGTGCGGCCATGGCGCTTCAGCGCCTTCTTGATGAACTTCAGCGCCGCGGCCTTGTCCCTCGTCGTGGTGACATAGGATCCCGGCACCTCGACCTCGTGATCCACCGCTCTCCAGAGGTAGCGCATCTCGCCGTTGATCTTCACGTAGACCTCGTCGAGATGCCATCGCCAGTGGGTGTGGGCCCGCATCCGGTCGACCCGTTTCTTGCGGATCTCCGCGGTGAACATCGGACCGAACCGGTTCCACCACAGCCGCACCGTCTCATGGCAAATGTCGATGCCGCGCTCGAACAGCAGATCCTCCACGTTGCGCAGCGACAGCGGGTAGCGGACGTACATCATGACGACCAACCGGATCACTTCTGGCGATGAATCGAACCAGCGGAACGGGTCGTGGGTCTTTTTCTGACGGGCCATTTCACCCGACTAAACCCGTCCCCTTACTGGGCGGTGCATTTGAGCTGACACTGCCGTGCTGAGAACTTCCACATGGTGATCCGACGACGGGAGCTAAAGCAACAGAAGTTCAAATCCCAAGGCTCGGCACAGAAATTTCTGGCCACCCACCCCGTGATCTACAGCACCTGCAATCTCCAGCCCCACCCAATCCGCCGACCTACCCTTCGCCTGTTCAGGGCCGAGGCCTATCGGACGTGGGACGCTGCGACCGCCGCCGCTTGATCACTGGTTCGGGGAGGGGCCTCTGTGCCTGGGCGACCTTAACCTGACAAAGCCGGCGGACCTAAAGGATGGCGAAGATCGAGTGGCGGATGCCGCCCGCCGTCCGGTGACCGCAACCCACCGCCAGTACGCCGTTCAGCCAAGCATAGTGCGGGTCCGCCGTCTCGAAGACCGGGGCGATGCGGATGTAGTAATCGCTGGCCGGGACTCCGTCGGACCGCTCGGGATCCTGGAAGGCGGCGCTGACCGCCGCGGAGACGACGCTGCGCCCGGTGTAGGTGACGTAGATCATCGCCCCGTCGTCGGTCTTCCAGAGCACCCGCGCATCGAACGTGCCGGCCACCACGCCGGGCGAGATCTCGCCGTTGGTGGCCCAGTTGCCGCCGCCCGGCAGGATCTCGCCGGACAGGCGCGGCCCCTCGAACCGCCCGCCGGTCACGTAGCCAACCCGGCGCGCGGTCCAGGGCGAGGCGCCCAGCGACATGATCCCCCCGTCGACCAGGAAGTCGGCGACACACATGGGCTCGTTCGGCAGCGAGGGCCAGTCGAACTCCAGTCCGGCCATGGCCTCAGCCCGCCCGGGGCTGAGGCGCGCTGAGGAAGTCGGTCGCCTGGAAACCCTCCGGCGCGGCCACCTCGACGATCCGCTCCGGGACGTTGTCGTATTCCATCCGCAGCGCTCGGGTGATCACCGCGTGCATCGAATAGAGGGTGGTGATGTAGGTGAACTCGAAGATCTCCTCGTCGCTCCAGAAGGTGCGGAGCTTCTCGAACACCGCCAGGGGCGTGCGCCCGTCGCCTGCCGTCAGGCAGTCGGCGTAAGCCAGGACGGCCCGCTCCTGGTCGTTGAACACGTCCGACACCGTCCAGTGCGGTACGGCGGCGATCTTCTCGTCGGAGACGCCCAGCGCGCGCAGCGACTTGCAGTGCTGCGAAAAGACGAACTGGCTTTCCTTGACCCATCCGGCGCGGGTCTGGCCCAGCTCGCGCAGCACTGGATCGATCTTGCGCTCCGGGTGGCGATAGACCGCGAAGCCGTCCACCGCGTGCTTGAAGATGTCGGGGGCAAGGGCGAACACCGTCCACCAGTCGCCCGGCGTGCCTGTGGCGGTGCCGGGACTGGTCACCGGATCGCGGTCCGGGCCGAACAAGCGGTTGTAGTAGGACGTGATCACCTCGCTGGTGACTTCCGAGCGGGGAACCTGGCGCAGAACGGGCATGTCGATTATCCGGGTTTGAGGATCAGGCGAACTTGCGGAACTCGGCGACTCCGGCGGAGTCGAAATACTCGTCGAGGCGGGTGATCCGGCCGTCCTGGACGGCGCAGACGATGCAGGCCGGCAGTTCGACCCGCACGTTGTCGTGCTTGCGGGTCCCCTGCAGCACGTGCTGCTGGACGAACCCGCCGGCGAACACCTCCACGCGGCGGTCGGCGTAGACCCGGTCGACGATGCGGGTGACCATGCCGGCCAGGGTCTTGCGGTTGTCCTCCGGGCCCTGCTCCTGGCGGTCGGTGTTGTGCCAGATCTTGGCGTCCGGGGCGTAGCAGGCGACCAGCCCGTCGATGTCACCCTGCTCGACACAGTCGAAGAAGCGTTTGGCCAGGGCGCGCATGGCGGCGTCATCGGACATCGGAGGATCCTTCCTTCAGGCGCCGGGCGCGGCGTGCGGCCGGCCCAGCATGTCATGGGGGAACAGCATGGCCCACTGTTCCGGCGTCACCGCCATCTTCCGCGAGCCGGTCTGGAGCTGGTGGTTCTCGGGCGGGACATAGGCGCCCTCCTGCACCGCCGGCCGCTCGCCGACCCGGTCGAACCAGCCCGCGAGCGACGGATAGTCGGCCAGGTCGATGTCGATGGCCCGCGCGGCCCGCACCCAGGACCAGCAGGCGATGTCGGCGATGGAGTACTCATCGCCCGCAAGAAAGGGCGCCTCGGCCAGCCGCGCGTCCATCACGCCCAGCAGTCGGCGGGCCTCGGTCATGTAGCGGCTGACGGCGTAGGGCGGCGGGTCCGGGGCGTAGCGGACGAAGTGATGGGCCTGGCCGTGCATCGGCCCCAGCCCCGACATCTGCCACATCAGCCACTGGTGGGCGCGATAGCGGGCGCGGGGCTCGGTGGGCAGGAACCGGGCCGATTTTTCGGCGAGGTAGATCAGGATCGCCCCGGTCTCGAACATCGGATAGGACGCCCCGCCGCCGATCGGATCGTGGTCGACAATAGCCGGTGCTCGACCGTTGGGGCTGATGGCCAGGAATTCGGGTGTCCGGTGATCGCCAGCCAGCATGTTGTAGCGGATGATCCGGTGCTGAAGCCCTGTCTCCAGCAGCATGATGGACAGCTTGTGGCCGTTGGGTGTCGCGACGAAGTGCAGGTCGATCA
Organism: uncultured Alphaproteobacteria bacterium; assembly: GCA_903909375.1. GTDB lineage: Bacteria > Pseudomonadota > Alphaproteobacteria > Caulobacterales > Caulobacteraceae > Phenylobacterium. The sequence goes on along the minus strand of CAIVVM010000026.1, from coordinate 24,931 downwards.
TGAGTGGCTCACCGAAACGTTCAAGCGCCGGGCGCCGTTGGCGGCCACCAGGCCGTCGATGTCGTCACCGGGATAGTCCGGGTCGGCGGACTCTCCGAACGCGGCCATCATCTCGGCGATCTGGGGCTCGGCCAGCCGTTTCCATTCGGGATGGGTGAAGATGTAGAACTCACCGGCCTCGATGGCCTTGACTACGCGCTCACCGATCTTGTCGGGCGACATGCCCGACGCCAGCACCGATCCCATGCTCTGCGCCGTCCGCGCGGCGGCACCCTCTTCGGATGCCCCGGGGCGCAGGATCGCGGTGGTCTCGACGATCCGCGTCGCCGACATGCCGGGACACAGGACCGATAGGCCGACGCGGGTGTCCGCAAGCTCGTTGCGCAGGCCCATGGCAATGCCCAGCGTGGCGAACTTGGACGAGATATAGGCCACCGAGATCGGCGGCGGCACGATCCCCACCATCGAGGCGGTCAGGGTCAGATGACAGGGCTCGTCCATGGCCTTCATCGCGCCCAGAAAGGTGCGGCAGGCATAGAGGTGGGCGTGGGCGTTGACCGCATAGGCCCAACGCCAGACCTCGGTGTCATAGGTCTCGAACGTCCCGGAGCCGCCGCCTACGCCGGCGTTGCTGCAAAGGACCTGCACCTCGCCGAACCGGGCTGCCAGCTCGCCGGCGCGAGCCCAATCCGCCTCATCGGCGACGTTGAGTGTCAATGCCATGGCGTCGACGCCGACGGCGCGCAGGTCGGCGGCGGCCGTTTTCACCCGGGCACCATCAATGTCGGCCAGGATGATGCGCGCGCCACGGGTCGCCAGAGCCTTGGCGGTGGCCAGCCCGATACCACTGCCGCCGCCGGTGACGAAGGCCGTCTTGTCCTTCAGCTCCTTCATGGCATGCTTTCCTGCACGACCGAGCGGGTGTCGCGGGTCACCACCCGGGAGACCGCAAAATAGATCAGGGCGGACAGCAGGGAGACCGGGCCCAGGCTCATTAGCGCGATCCGCAACGGGTCGGCGACCTGGGCACCGGCCAGGGTGTCGCTCAGCATGCCGACAGCCAGCGGTCCGCCGCCCAGGCCGACGATGTTGAACGAGAGCAGCAATAGGGCCGTGGCCGTTGCGCGAGCTGCAACCGGCGACATGTTCTGCACCAACGCCAGAGCCGGGGCGACAAAACTGGTGCAACAGATCATTGGCACGATCATCATCGCCAGCGACACCTGCCAGGAAGAGGCCATGACAGCCAGCGCCAGGGTCGGCGCGCAGATCATCATCGCTGCGCCAGGCACAAAGGCATAGGCCTTCAGGCTGTGTCGACCGGCCCAGTTCACCAGGGCACCGCCACCCCAGATGCCTAGTCCCATACAAATCCCGGCCGCCGGCCCGAACCAACGAGCCACCTCGGCCAGTGGCATCCCCTGAACGCGCATCAGATATGCGGGAATCCAGCTCAGCATTCCATTGCTCACGAACGCCGCGAGTCCGCTCGCGAGCAGAAGTAGCCAAAGGGTCGGGCGGTCCACAAACAGCCGCACCGTGGCCCCGAGGCTGACCTTCGGCGGCGAAGTGAGGGGCGGGGCCGGGTCCAGTCCGCCGCGCCTCGGTTCGCGCACCACCAGCGCCAGGATCACCGCAGCCAGTCCCCCGATTAAGGCAACCCCGAAGAAGGCCACGCGCCATCCATATTCCCCGGCGACCCAGCCGCCCAGGCTGGTGCCGACGAAGACGCCCAGAGGTCCATTGACGGTAAAGACTCCGATTACCGCCGGACGTTGGGCGGGAGGGTAGTAGTCGGCGAGGATCGAGAGCGACGGCGCTGTACCGCCGGCCTCGCCCACACCGACGCCGAACCTGGCCAGCGCGAGATGCCAGAAGCTGGTTGCAAAACCGCAGGCGCCGGTGAACAGGCTCCAGACCAGACAAGCGCCGGCGACCAACCGAACACGGTGGGTGCGATCCGCCAGCATCGCCGCCGGTATGCCGACCAGAGCGTAGAACAGCGCAAAGCTCAACCCGGTCAGCAGACCCAACTGGGTGTCGCTCAGGTGGAGTTCGGTGCGGATGGGTTCCGCCAGAACCGACAAAATCTGGCGATCCACAAAATTTACAGTACCAACCGCCGTCAGCACCAGCAACGCCAGCGTCCGTCCGGGACTGGGTGGAGCGATAGCGGGCGTCGCAAGATTGGCGGGCGCAGCCTGGTTCATTTGACTCCCTCGGTGGCGTCGTTTTGCGCCTTGTTGGCAACGTAGGCTGCGGCCCAAGGGTGTCAATCAAGTTTACGGTTTGGCTTGCGTTGGAGACCCGGCGGCCTAGGTTGTTTCCAGAACCTGGCGCGACCATCAACGGTCGCGCCCCCGCTTTAGGAAGCCGACCCGCGACATGAATATCGAAGGCAAGACGATCCTGATCACCGGGGCTGCGGCGGGTATAGGCCGGGCGACGGCCCTGAAGTTTGCGGCCCGACGTGCGGCCCGAATCCACATCGCCGACATCGACGAGGCGGGGATGGCCGAGACGGTCCGGCTCATCGAAGGGCTGGGGTTGCAGGTACAAGCCAGGGCTTGGCGAGTGGACATGGCCGATGTGGCGGCGTTGCAGGCGTGGCTCCAAGGGTTCGCGAGCGACGGCGGCTACGACGTTCTCTACAACAACGCTGGCGTGGTGTTCGGCGGGGCGCAGTTCCCCGAGGCTTCCGTCGAGCGATTGCAGTGGATCATCGATGTCAACCTGACCGCTGTCGTGGTCGCCACCCAGGCCGCTGCCCAGCACATGCGCGCGAGGGGAGGTGGCGTGATCGTCAACACAGTCTCGACTGTGGTTCTCGGCAAAGGGTTCAGCGACGCGCTCTACGCCACGACCAAGTCCGGGGTGATGATGTTCACCCGCTGTTGCGCCGGGTTGAAGGAAAGCTGGAACGTTCGGGTTTGCGGTGTGCTGCCGGGGCTCACAAACACGCCAATTCTCAAGAAAACCGGTGGCGATGGCGACTACGCGCCGTGGATGGCGCCGATCCTGGCCAGCAACGCCATGTGCCAGCCTGAAGACATCGGCGACGCGGTGATCGACCTTGTCGAGGACGACACCCTTCCCGGCGGCGACTGGGTGGCGGTCCGTCACACAGAGGGCAAAATAGAGCGCCAATGGGGCCACGACGAGGGCGGTTAGGTCTCTGAACTCTTAAGCATATTCTCTCCGAACAGGTTCGACCACTGTTCGGGCGACAGCGTCGGACGCAGACTTGAGAGATTGGGGGCGTTCTTGACCTCGGTACCGCGCGCCACGGCCGCCCGTTCGCCGACCGCTGCGAACCAGCGGCCGATGTTCGGATAGTGGTCGAGGCTAAGCGCGATGGCGCGGGTGGCGCGCACCCACGGCCAGGTCGCCATATCGGCGATGGAGTATTCCTCCGCAAGATATTCGGCCTCACCCAGCCGGCGGTCCAGAACCGCGAGCAGACGCCTGGCCTCATTGCTGTAGCGGGCGACGCCGTAATCCTGGCCCTCGGGCGCATACCGGATGAAGTGATGCGCCTGACCGTGCATCGGGCCGAAGCCGGCCATCTGCCACATGAGCCACTGCTGGGCGAGCGAGCGGCGGCGCGGATCGGCCGGCATGAAGGCGCCGCCGTATTTCTCCGACAGGTAGAGCAGGATCGCGCCGGACTCGAAGACCGCGAACGGCGCGCCGCCGCCGATGGGGTCGTGGTCTAGAATCGCCGGCAGCCGATGGTTGGGATTCACCCGCCGGAACTCGGGTTTGAGGTGATCGCCGCCCAGCATGTCGTAGGTGATCAGCCGGTGCGGCGCCCCGGTCTCCTCCAGCATGATGCTGACCTTGTGCCCGTTCGGCGTGGGGACGAAGTGGACGTCGATCATGGAGCATCTCGCGCGGCATAGGCGGCCCGGGCGGCGTCGAAGGCGCGGTCGAAGGCGGCCCGCCCGCCAGGAAAGCCCGCGACCATGAAGGCGCAGGCGCGGATCTTCCAGCCTTCGGAATGGCGCCGGAATTCGTGGACGTAGGTCCCGCATGCGAAACCCGCCAGGTCGCCGATGAAATGGGTGGCGTCCACGTACGACGTGACCCGGGCCGCGTCCCCGCCGTGCGCGACCACGATGTTGGAGATCTTGTGCTGGGTCGCGTCGAAGCCATCCAGCACCTTGCACCGGTCCACCCAGGTCTGGGCCGCGACCGTCGCGCGGAGCGAGCCTAAGGCACTGTAGTCGATGTCAATCTCGTCCTCGAACAGCGCGCGGAAGGCCTGCCAGTCTCCGGCGTCGAGCGCCATGGCGTAGGCCATCACCGCATCGGTCAGGGTGTTGCGTACGACAAGGGCCGAGAGGTCAGTCACGGGATGCGAAGGGCGCGTGGGCGATCTGGCCGGGCATCTCGTTCCTCCAGGCGTCTCCCGGCGATAGCCGGGAGACAGGCCCGTCGTCTCTCCTCAGATCAGAACTTCACGCCTGCTTCGATGGCGATGTTGCGGGTTTCCTCGAGATAGAGGATCGCGCGCGGCACCGGGGTGATCGGGAAGGGCAGGTTGAAGGCGCTGCCGGTGGTCTTTTCGTCGGTCAGGTTCTTGCCGGTGACGGCCACATGCCAGCGCTCGTCTGCCGGACCGTACTGGATCCGGGCGTCGAGCTTGGCATAGCCCTTCTGGCGGCCGAACAGCGGGCTCTGGTTGTCGGAGTCGAAGTACTTCGAGCGACCGTACAGCGACGCATTGGTGTCGATCACCATGTCGTTGGCCAGCTCGATCCGGTAGTGGCCGGCGAAGTTGTAGCTGAACTTGGAAGTGTAGGTGAGCGGCGCGCCCTTGATGTTGTTGGCAGCGATGCTGGCCGGGATGGCCGGGTTGCACGCCGTGATTGCCTGGGTGGCCAAACAGGCCGCGCCGGGATAGTCGTCGTACTTCGCATCTTGGTAGGCGGCCGAGAAGGTGAAATCGAGGCCCTTGACCGGGTACCAGGCCGCCGAACCCTCGATGCCCTTCGAGCTGGCCGAGGCCGCGTTGCCCGTCTGATAGGTCGAGATTGTCGGGTTGTAGACCGACACCTGCAGGTTCTTGAACTTGGTGTTGTAGACCGACACGTTCAGCACCAGGCGACCGTCGGCCAAGGTCGACTTGATGCCGGCCTCATAGTTCTCGGACTTCTCCGGCTTGTAGGCGAAGGTCGCCGTGGTCGTCCCGTAGGTGTTGGAGACGAAGCCGCCCGACTTCGAGCCGCGACCATATGTGGCGTACATCATGATCTGCGGATTGATGTCGTACTGGGCGGTGATCGAGGGGTCCCAGTTGTCCTCGCCGCTGATGTCTCCGCGCGCGACCGTGTTCACGGGACGCAGCGCGAAGGGGCCGGACCGCAGCCGACCATAGAAAATCGCCCGCTTGTCGTTGGTCGTGTAGCGCAGGCTACCCAGCAGCCGTAGGGCGTCGGTCACATGATAGGTGCCCTGACCGAACACTGAGACCGACTGGCTCCGCTGCCGGAATTCGGTGTTCAGAAGGCCCTGGTAGACAAGCACGCCGGGCGAGTTGACGTCGAAGCCGCCCAGCTGGGTCAGCTGGTAGAGCGCTGTGTCGTAGTAGGCTCCGACCACGTACTCGAATTTCTTGCCCGTGGGCGAGAGCAGGCGGACTTCCTGCGACCACTGGCGGAAGTGCTCAGGGAAGCTGTTGTAGACGCTGTTGCGGGCGGGGGCGCCCCCGGCGGGATTCGTCTGGTCGAAATTGTTGACGATGTTCGACTTGAAGAACGAGTAACCGGTGATCGAGGTCAGGGTGAAGTCGCCCACTTTCAGGTTGCCGGTGCCCGACACCAGCCAGGAAAATGCCTTGGTGCCTTCCGGGCCGATCGGATTGACGGTCGAGAAGCGGTACTCGTGGGGCTGCTGGCCGGTGGTCAGCGGGCTGGACACGTTCATCCCGCCATGGACCTCGCGATTCCCGTATTCGGTCTTCAGTGTGTAGTCGAACGCCTCCGACGGCGCGTAGCGCAGCGTCAAGCGCGCCAGTTGCATCTGGTTGCCGGGCTCGTCGGTGCCGAGGGCGCGGTTCTCGATGTAGCCGTCTTGGTCCACGAAACGCACCGCAAGGCGTGCGCTAAGGGTGTCGGTGAGCGGCCCGGAGACGTGACCGGTGATCTCGGCGCCCTTGAGGTCGAAGTTATAGACGGCCGTCAGTTCACCCTCGGGCGTGGCAGTCGGGCCGGCTGAGACGATGCTGACAGCGCCGGCCGGAGTGTTCTTGCCGAACAGGGCCCCCTGCGGGCCGCGCAGGACCTCGACGCGGGCCAGGTCGAAGAACGGGGCCTGCGCCTGGCGGTTCTTGCCTGCGTAGACGCCGTCCATGTACAGGCTGACCGACTGGTCGAACGAGAAGTTGGCCGGCGGCGAGCCGAAGCCGCGGATGTAGATCACGTCGTTGCCGGCTGTGGATTCCACGGAGACGTTCGGCGCGAACTTCACCATCTGCTTGAAATCGTTGGTGCTGTAGTCGGCCAGCTTGTCGCCGGAGATGACCGCCATCGAGATCGGCACGTCCTGCAGCTTCTGCTCACGCTTCTGGGCGGTCACCACCACCTCGCTGAGATTGCTCTCATCGGCGGCCGCCGCAGCGGTCCCTGCAAGCGCGAATATCAGCGCACTGGTTGAAAATAGAATTCGACGGGTCATGCCGTCCTCCCCCGATGTTCTGTTGTTGGTTCTGTTGATCGAACGCTCAGTTCGGAATCTGCGCCTTCGAATTCTACATGTCAAATTACTTGACGATCTTGTACGACTAATGCGCGTCCCCGTGTTGCGGTCGGCTGCGATCTGGGATGGCACCCTGGCTTGATAATTCCGCCCGGATCATCGCCTGAACCATGTGTCGACCTCGGAGAGCGTGGACATCGGCGCGGAGGGGAACCTCCTCGAAGTCGCCGGCAGCGCCGAGCAGGCGTTCGATCTCACCGATGGCTTCGACATCTTCGGTGAAGATCTTCACGGCCGAGCCGGTATCGGGCGGATGTTTGCGGCTCAGCTCGAACGTAACCGGGTCGACGGCGCTGCTGGCGAAATAGTGACAACTCGTCCGAGTGGCGGGGGTCACCGCATGAAAAATGTGGATGTCCAGACTTGGCCGATCGTTGCCGTGATCTGCGCCGGCCGGAAAATAACGGTCGTGGCCGTAATGAAAGCCAGGCGCGGCGAATGTCAGCATGATCTCACGATCCACCGGCCCGACGATGCCGCGACTTTTTCGCACCCAGTCTGTGACTACCGCGTTCGGAATCCAGCGGATGCTGCGCATCCAGTCCTCGCCTTCCTCGTGGCGCTCCCGGGTTCCGGCGACGTCGCCGCCGCCGATAGTGTCAGCATGCAGAACCGTCAGATGGGTCAGGTCCAACAGGTTGTCATTGAGCAGCTGATAGCGCCCTTCAACCTTCCAGTAGAGTGGCGACCGTTTGACCCAGGCCGGGTCGGTCAGCGTCGGTGTGCGGTTATCAGGGATCAGGGCTTCGTCGGCCAGCGCCGGATCGCCTGGCCACATCCAAAGCCATTCCCAGTGCTCCACCAGCGGATAGGTCTTCAGCCGACACCCGGGCGGGATCGTCTCCTGGCTCGGGATGTGTGAACAGTGTCCATCGGCCTCGAAGCGTAAGCCATGATAGCCGCAGACCACAGCGTCGCCTTCGATCCGCCCGCGACCTAGCGGGTAGCCACGATGCGGGCAGCGACCTGCCAAGGCCACCGCTTCGCCAGCTTCGGTCCGATAGAACACCACAGGCTCATCCAGAATAAAGCGTTCGAGCGGTACACGACCGACCTCGGCCGAGCGCGCGGCGACGTACCAACAGTTCCGCGGGGCATAGAGACCGGCTGAAAGGGGGTACATCCCCGTCGTCCTCATTGACATTTGGGACTATAGTTAGATTGCTAAGCGTTTCTGTCAATCAGCTGCTGGCGGCGGGCCCATTTCGCCGCACCGGGCCTTGCGCTCCGATTTTCGATCCTGCGGCCCCGGTTTCGCCGGCAGGCTTTCAGTTCGCGGTTTCGACGACCCTGGATGCCGGTTCGGCGGGTGTGCCGTCCGGATTGAGCACAAAATTCTGCGTCTTCGACCCGTCGGCCCGAGCGGCTTCATGAGCCACGTCATGCGGGCCCAACTCCCGGGTCCAGGCGGCGAACTCGAGCAGCGCCCCATCAGGATCGAAGAAGTAGACCGAGCGGACGAACACGTCGTCAGTCACGGTCGGGGAAATCTGTCGTGGTGAGTTGTCGTGATTCGAAATCGCCGACACAGCCACGCCCTTGGCCTTGAGGCGCTCATAATACTCGTCGAACTTCTCGGGCGCGACGTCGAAGGCGATATGGTTCATCGAGCCGTGGGCCGACGCAAGGCTACCCTGTCCTGGAAGGCTGACCGGCGCGGAGACCCCGGGGACCGCCTCGTGCGCCTTGGGGAACCAGAAAAATGCCAGCGAATCTCCGTTGCCGATGTCGAAGAAGAAGTGCTGGCCCATGTCGCCCGGGAGATCGATGGTCTTGGTAAGCGGCATTCCCAGAATGTCGCGATAGAAGGCGACCGTCCGGGCCATGTCCTTGCAAACCAGGGCCAAATGATTAACGCCCCGAATCTCGAATTCGCGATTTACTTTCTTCGCCATGATAGCCTCCTGAGCGCGGGCTTGGGGTCGCCCATCCACATTCCTGGCCTGCAGTAAACGCTTCCAAAAGTCAGGCGTCAATTTGATTGACGATTCAGGTCATTTGGACAGCACATACCGCAACGGTGGCTGGACCCGGTTCACTTAGCCTTCTAACTATTCGAACGTGCCAGTCGACGACCGAATTCTTGATGTGCTGCGGGCGGGTGGGTTCCTGTCCGACTCGCCCCCGGCCCTAGAGCCCATGGCCGGTGGCGTGTCCAGCGACGTGTTCAGGCTTCAGACCGCTGAAGGTCCGGTCTGTGTGAAACGGGCCCTGCCGAAGCTGCGGGTGGCGGCGGACTGGCGGGCACCGGTGGAGCGGTCGCACTATGAGGTCGAGTGGCTGCGGACTGTCCGTCCCTTCGCAGGCGCCGCCGTGCCCACCGTGTTGTACGAGGCACCCGAGGCGCACCTGTTCGTCATGTCGTTCTTTGACCCGGCGACCCATCCGGTCTGGAAACAGGACCTTGCCGACGGACACGTCGATCCGGCGTTCGCGGGGCAGGTCGGTGCCCTGGTGGTTGCCATCCACGCAGGCTGCGCCGGCGTCGACGAGATCGCCAGCCGCTTCCCCACCACCGCCCTTTTCGAAGATCTGCGACTGGCCCCGTTTCTCCGCCATCTGGCGGGCGCACATCCGGACCTGTCTGAACGGCTGATCGCCCTTGCTGATCGCACGGCGGCGACGCGGAAATCGCTGGTGCATGGCGACGTCAGCCCCAAGAACATCCTGCATGGCCCGGTTGGCCCGGTGTTGCTCGACGCCGAGTGCGCCTGGTACGGCGATCCCGCATTCGATCTGGCCTTCTGTTCCGCGCACCTGTTGCTGAAAATGGTCTGGAAGCCCGCCCATGCTGACGCTTATCTGGAGAGTTATTCAGCATTACACCGGACCTACCTGGCTGGTGTCGATTGGGAACCGGTCGCGGCCATCGAGGCACGGGCGGCCCAGTTGACGGCAGCGATCCTGCTGGCTCGCGTCGATGGCAAATCACCGGCGGACTATCTTCAGCTGCCGGAAGATTGTGCGTTCGTGCGTACCACCGCCCGGGCGCTGATTTCAAAGCCCCCCGCGACGATGGCGGGGGTGGCGGCGGTATGGATTGAGGGGCGACGGGCGCGATGAAGACCACGATCACGACGGTTCGCGGGCGACAGATCTGGGATTCCCGAGGCCGGCCCACGGTCGAGGCGGAGGTGAACCTGGCGGGCGGAGCGTTCGGCCGCGCCTGCGCCCCGGCCGGCGCGTCGATGGGCGCGCATGAGGCGTGGGAACTGCGCGATGGCGGCGAACGTTTTGGCGGCTTGGGAGTGGACCGCGCCGTGGCGGCGGTGAATGGCGAGATTGCAACCCTGCTGGCGGGACGCAACGCCGTTGACCAGGCCGGGTTGGATGCGGCCCTGACTACGCTCGACGGGACCACAAACCTATCGCGGTTGGGTGCCAACGCCATTGTGGCGGTGTCGCTTGCGCTGCTGGACGCGGCGGCGGCGGGATCGGGTTTGCCGCGCTGGGCGCTGTTGGCGGAAGGCAAAAAGGTGCGGATACCGTTGCCGGAGATCCAGATCTTCGGTGGCGGGGCCCATGCGGGCCATCGCACCGACGTGCAGGACTTCATGATCATGACCCCGAGGGCCGAATGCGTCCGGCAGGCTTTCGAGATCACCGCAGATGTGTTCCGCGCCGCCGGAAAGCTGATGACTGACACCGGCCGTCTGGCCGGCGCCGCCGACGAGGGCGGCTGGTGGCCGATGTTTGCCTCCAACGAGGACGCCCTCGATGCGCTGGTCCAGGCCATCGAGCGTTCGGGCCATCGTCCAGGAGAAGACGTGTTCATCTCGCTGGATGTCGCCGCCAACGAACTTCACGCCGATGGACGTTACAGGCTGGGCCTGGACGATGCGGATTTCTCCAGCGCCCAGATGGTCGAGCGGGTCGCCGACTGGGTACGACGCTATCCGATCCTGTCCATCGAGGACCCGGTCTCGCAGGATGACTTGGACGGCTTCGCCCTAGCCACCGCCGACTTCGGCCAGACCACCCAGCTGATCGGCGACGATATTCTGGTAACTGACGCGGACCGGGTGCGGCGCGCGGCGGCGGTGGGTGCAGGCAATGCCGTGCTCGTCAAAGTCAACCAGGCGGGCACGCTCACAAAAGCCAGGGCGGCGCTGGACGCGGCCAAGGCGTTAGGATGGGGCACCATTGTCTCGGCCCGCTCGGGTGAGACCGAGGACGTCAGCATAACCCACCTTGCGGTGGGCTGGGACGCCGGCCAGCTGAAGGTTGGTAGCTTCGCCCGCTCGGAACGGATGGCCAAGTGGAATGAACTTTTGCGGATCGAGGAGTCCATGGGCGCCGAGGCCGTCTTCGCCGGAACATCGGCGTTCGCGCCGTCGGTCCGCGAGGCGCTGGGATGAAGGCGGTGCTGCACTACCGCGCCAGCGATGGATTTCGCGCGGCCCTGGCCCATTCCGCTGTTTTGGCCAGAGTTGACGCCGTCGTGGTCGACGAGACCGACGAGCTGGGGTTCGTCCGCGAGATTGCCGATGCCGACGTCCTGTTGCACGTATTGAAACCGGTGACCGCCGCGATGATCGCCGCTGGACCGCGCCTCAAGCTGGTCCAGAAGTTGGGTGTGGGCGTCAACACCATCGACCTGGAGGCCTGCAAGGCGGGTGGCGTCGCGGTCGCCAACATGCCGGGAACCAACAGCCAGGCGGTCGCCGAGATGACACTGGCCCTGATGTTAGCTGTGCTGCGACGGTTGTCCTACCTCGACCCGCTGACCCGTCGCGGCGAGGGCTGGTCGCCGGACCTGGGCCTGATGGACGGTGTAGGCGAGCTTTGCGGCCGCACGGTGGGGTTCGTGGGCTATGGGGCTTCACCCTCGCGCCTGGGCTCCGCGCTAGAGGTGCTGGGTGCCAGGGTCATCTACGCGGCCCGGTCGGCCAAACCTGACTTGCCGGGGCAGTTCATGGACCTGCCTACCTTGCTGGAGCAGGCAGACATCGTGTCCCTGCACGTACCCCTGACGGCAGAAACCGAGAGGTTGATCAACGCGGAGGCGCTGGCGGCGATGAAGCCGGGCGCCATCCTGATCAACACCGCGCGCGGCGGGTTGGTGGACGAGGCGGCACTGGCGGCCGCGCTCAAATCCGGCCACCTGCGCGGTGCCGGGCTCGATGTGTTCGCGCAAGAACCGGTGGATCCCGCCAACCCACTGCTGGCCTTGCCGACGGTCGTGGCCGCGCCGCACATGGCCTGGCTGACGCCGGAGACCCTGGACCGCAGCCTTGCCGTCGCCTTCGAGAACTGCCGTCGCGTGGCGGACGGCGAATCCATCTTGAACCGGGTGGTCTGATGGCCCGTTCGACCGTCGTTTTTGCTTCTGGTCAGCTGCTCACCGACGCTGTCTGGTCGCCACAAATCGCCGCGCTGTCTCTAGACTACGACCTTCAGGTCGCCGACCACACCCAAGACGACAACATCGCTGACATGGCGGCCCGCCTGCTTGCTGCGGCGCCATCGCGGTTCCATCTGGTGGCCCACGCCATGGGCGGTTTCACCGCCTTCGAAGTCATGCGTCACGCGCCAGAGCGTGTGATCAGTCTGGTCCTCATTGCCACGCTGGCCCCCAATGACGGCCCTGCCCAGACTGTGCGCCGCCAGGGCTACATCCGGCTGGTCGAAGCCGGAAACTTCCCTGGCGTAGTTGAAGAACGCATCCCGATGCTGGTCGACCCCGACCGGCGCGGCGACGAGGCCTTGTTGGATGTAATCCGCAAGATGGCTGCCGATACAGGCCCCGATACCTTTCTCGGTCAGCAGCGCGCGATCATGAGTCGCGAGGACAGTCGGCCTTCTCTGGAGGCGATCGATGTTCCCACCCTGCTGATCCGCGGCGACCACGACGGTATCACGACCCAGGAGCATCAGGACGAAATTCTGGCTGCCGTCCCGGAGTCCAGGCTGAAGGTGATCGCAGATTGCGGCCACCTGCCGATGCTTGAAGCACCGCACGAGGTGAATCGGATTTTGAGGGCCTGGCTCGGGTGATGCTCTGAGTGAAAACTTGGTCTACGCGCCCGTCAGCTCCCGTCGCACGATCGCCGCGCCGTCGGCCATGGCCTTGAGCTTACCGAAGGCGACCTCGCGGCTCTGGTATTTCATGCCGCAGTCGGGCGCGACGATCAGGCGCTCGGCGTCGATGAAAGGCAGGGCCCGGCGGATGCGGGCGGCAACCGTCTCGGCGCTCTCAACGCCGGGGTCATTGAGGTCGATAACGCCATACATGATGTACTTCGAAGGCAGCTCGCGCAGGATCGAGGGGTCGAGGTTGGGCTGGGCCGCCTCGATTGAGATAATGTCGACGTCCGACGCTTCCAGCTCCTGCAGGAACGCATAGCCGCCGGGCTTGGTCGCGCCCTTGTGGACATAGGCGTAGCCGAAGCAGATGTGCAGGGCGGTCAGACCGCCCACCCCCTTCACTGCCCGGTTTATCGCCTCGATGGCGAAGCTGCGGGCCTCGTCGGCCTTGGCCTGCAGGTAGGGTTCGTCCAGCTGGACGATGTCGACGCCGGCGGCGAACAGGTCGCGAGCCTCGGCGTTGACTGCGTCGGCATAGTCCATCGCGAGCGCACGCGCGTCCGGATAGTAGTCATTCTGCGCCTGCTGGGTCATCGTGAAGGGGCCGGGGATGGTTATCTTCACCGGCGCGCCGGCGCGGACCTTCAGGAAGGTCGCGTCCTGCGCCTCGATGGGGCCGGTGCGGCGGATCGGACCGGCCACGCGTGGCACCGGGTTCATGGCGCCGGTCCGATCCATTGCCTGGCCGGGGATGTCGATGTCGATGCCTGCGAGCGCCGTCGCCAGGCGGTTGGAATAGCTCTCCCGACGCATCTCGCCATCGCCGATGATGTGGATGCCGGCAAGTTTCTGGTCGCTGATTGCCATCAGTGTGGCGGCCTCCTGGGCGTCGGCCAGCAGCACCTCGGGGATGCGCCAAAGCTCCTTGGCGCGTACGCGGGGCGGCAGGCGCGACTTCAGGCCCTCCCGGTCGATCAGCCAATCGGGCTGGGGGTAACTGCCCACGATGGTCGTCGGCAGCAGTGGCAGGCCTAAGAGCGACATCGCGGGATTCCCAAATTAGTTAGAATGCTATCTATTTCGTAGAAACCCGTCGGCGGTATGTCAACGGAAGCGATTGCCGAGCGGCAGCCGGAATGGAATGGTCATGGGATGAGCGAAATCCAACTCTACGCCGACCCCACCAACAGCATCGGCTACCTGACCCGCATCGCGTTCCGCGCTTTTTCGCGAGCTCTTGAGGTTCGCACCTCGCCTCACGGGGTGTCCAGCGGCCAGTGGCGGTTCCTGCGCGTCCTGTGGCGCGAGGACGGCCTGACCCAGCGCGAGCTGTCGCGCCGGGTCGGGATGCGTGAGCCGACGACGGTGATTGCCCTGAAAAGCCTCGAACGCAGCGGCTTCGTCACGCGCCAGAAGAGCGTCGAGGACCGGCGCAAGGTGCATGTGTTCCTGACCCCCGAGGCGCGGGCGCTGGAGGCGACCCTCCTGCCGGCCGTAGCCGAGGTCAACGCCGTGGCCCTGGCCGGCCTGACGTCCACCGAGATCGACATCCTGCGCAAGGCCCTGACCCAGGTCGGGCGCAACCTCGCTATTGACGCTGACGAAGAAACCCCCACCGACAGCGCCGCCTGAGCGGCGACAGGACCCTAAAGATGATCGTCAAACTCCTCGCTTTCGCGGGCAGCACCCGCACTGGTTCGCTGAACCAGGCCCTGCTCGATCTGGCGGTCGCGGAAGCCCGGTCGCGAGGCGCGGAGGTGATGTCGATCCGGCTGAAGGACTTCGACCTGCCGCTCTATGACGGAGATCTGGAGGCCTCGGCTTTCCCCGCGAAGGCGCGGGAACTAAAGGCGTTGTTCCTGGCCCACCATGGCTTCCTGATAGCCTCTCCGGAGTACAATGGTTCCGTCTCCGGCGTGCTGAAGAACGCCATCGACTGGGCTACGCGTCCGACAGACGGCGAGAGCATGGTCGCGCTGAGCGCATTCCGCGGTAAGGTCGCCGGCTTGCTGGGTGCCTCCATGAGTCCGTTCGGAGGCCTGCGCGGTGTAACGCACCTGCGCCAGATCCTAGGGACCATCCAGACCGTGGTGGCGACGGAGCAGGTGCTGATCCCCGCCGCGCACGCAGCTTTCGACGACGCCGGAGCCCTCAAGGACGCCCTGCCAGCGCAACTGCTGGGCGGGCTGGTGGCGGGGGTTATTGACCTGGCCGAACGCCTGGAGCCGTCTACCGCGTGACGGCGGCGTCGAACGGCAAGCTGTAGCCAGTCAGCCGCTGGCGCAGCAGCTTCTTGTCGATCTTGCCGGTCGGCCCTAGCGGGATTTCATCGACGAAGACGACGTCGTCGGGCATCCACCACTTGGGGATCTTCCCGTCGAGGAAGTCGAGGAACTCGTGGCCCTCGGCCGCCTGCCCTGGCTTCAGCTGCACCAGCAGAATCGGCCGCTCGTCCCACTTGGGATGGGTCACGCCGATCACGGCGCACAGTGCCGCCTTGCGGTGGCCCATGGCGAAGTTCTCCACGTCGATGGAGCTGATCCATTCGCCGCCCGACTTGATGACATCCTTGGCGCGGTCGGTGATCTGCATGTAGCCGTCGGCGTCGATTGTGGAGACGTCGCCGGTGTCGAAGAAACCTTCGTCGTCCAGGGCGTCGCCGTGCCGATCGCCGTAGTAACCGCTGGCGACCGTGGGGCCCTTGATCATCAGCCGGCCGAAGGTCGTCCCGTCGTGCGGCAGCCGCCGGTCTTCATCGTCCACTAGCTTGAGGTCCAGATTGCAGAGCAGGCGGCCCTGCTTGAGCTTGTAGACGATCTGCTCGTCGATGCTCAGCTTCGCCACCTTGGACGACGGGACCGAAACCGTCCCCAGCGGCGACGTCTCGGTCATGCCCCAGCCCTGGATTACGTCCACGCCATAATCGTCGCGTAGGGTTAGGATGATCGACTCCGGAAGCGCGGCCCCTCCTACTGTGACCCGCTGCAGGGTGGTCAGTTTACCGCGGGTCTCCTTCAGGTGGGCCAGCAGCATCTGCCAGTTGGTGGGTACGCCGGCGGAGTAGGTGACGCCCTCGGTCTCGATCAGTTCATGCAGCGACGCACCGTCCATCTTCTGGCCAGGCAGGACCAGCTTCGCGCCGACCATCGGGGCCGAGTACATCACCCCCCAGGCGTTGGCGTGGTACATCGGCACGATCAGCAGCACCGTGTCCCGCGCCGACAGGTTCAGCGCGTCCGGCTGCAGCGACATCATGGTGTGCAGGTAGTTCGAGCGGTGCCCGTAGAGGACGCCTTTGGGATTTCCGGTGGTGCCGGACGTGTAGCAGAGGCCTGCGGCCGAGTTCTCGTCGAAGCCGCCCCAAGCCGCGTCGATCGGCCGGCCGGCGACCCAAGGCTCATAGCTTTCGGACGGGAACGATGTGTTCGGCGTGTGCGCCAGATCGCTCAGGAAGATCACCCGGCGGACGGTCGGGCACTGCGGCAGGATCTCTTCCAGCAGCGGCGCGCAGAATGGGTCGGCGAACAGCATCTCGTCGCCGGCGTGGTTGACGATGTAGACCAGTTGTTCCGGGAACAGGCGGGGGTTCAGCGAATGCAGCACCGCCCCGATGCCGATAGTTCCGTACCAGACGGCCAGGTGCCGGTTGCTGTTCCAGCCCAGGGTCGCGACCCGGTCGCCCGGCTTCACCCCCGCCTCCAGCAGCCCGTGCGACACCTGCTTGGCGCCGGCGTGGATGTCGGCGTAGGCGGCCCGCACGATGGGCCCTTCCACCGAGCGGGTGATCACTTCACGGTCGCCGTGCCAGCGCGCGGCGTGGTCGAGGATCTTGTCGAGGGTCATCGACCAGTCCTGCATCAGTGCCTTCATGGCGATATCCCTCCGCTTGCATCTGGATCGGGCATAATAGTTAGATTACGAAGTGTCTATCGAGCGGGCCGGAACGCGCCGGCGGGGTAGGGGAGAGAGTGGCCATGGACGACAGCGACCTGATTGCGAAGGTGGACCGGCAGTTCATCGGTATGGTCTCGCCGACCGCCCCGCGCATCCAGGCCGGCGGCCATCCTTGCCAGGGCATCTACACCGCGCCCAAGGGCGTGCGGCCCAAGACCGCCTTCATCGCCACCCACTACAACGTCGACTTCTCCGAGCACTACGTGGCACCTTACCTAGCCGCGCGGGGCTACGGATTCCTAGGCTGGAACACCCGATACCGGGGCGCCGAAGACCAGTTCCTGCTGGAGCATGCGGTGATCGACATCGGCGTCGGCATGCGCTGGCTGCGCGAGCAGGCAGGGGTCGAGACCGTCGTGATTCTGGGTAATTCCGGCGGCGGCTCGCTGATGGGCGCCTATCAGGCGGAAGCGATCGCACCGACCCTGAGCGAGCTGGTCCAGGGCGCGGGCCTCGAGGCCCTGCACACCTTGCCCAAGGCCGACCTCTACATCTCGCTCAACGCCCACCAGGGCCGGCCAGAGGTGCTGACCGACTGGATGGACGCCTCGGTGGTCGACGAGTTCGACCCTGTCGCCACCGACGAGAGCCTCAACCCCTTCAACCCGGACAACGGCCCGCCCTATTCGCCAGAGTTCATCACCCGCTATCGCGCCGCCCAGCGGCACCGCAACCAGCGCATCACCGACTATGCCAAGGCCGAGCTGGCGCGGCTGGATGCGGCGGGGGTGCCCGACCGGCTGATGCCGCTCTTCCGCTGCTGGGGCGACCTTCGGTTCATGGACGGCTCCATCGACCCGTCGGAGCGCAAGACCCCGGCCTGCTATCGCGGCCACCCGGCCATCGCCAACAAGAGCCCTAGCATCGGCCGCGCCAACAACCTGAAGACTTGGCTGTCGATGTGGAGCCTGGAGACGTCCAAGTGCCAGGGTGCCGAGCAGCTCGCCAAGTTCGACCTGCCCTGCCTGGTTGTCCAGGGCCTGGCCGACACGGGGGTGTTCCCCAGCGACGCGCACAAGATCTTCGGCAACATCGGGACCCGCGATAAGTCGCTGGAGCTGATCACGGGCGCCCATTACTTTGAGGACAGCCGCGCTGAGCGGGACAGCATGGCGGACCTGCTGGCCGCATGGGTGGCCAAGCGGCGATAGCCGCCGCGCCGACGTCTAACTAACGTCGTCCGGCGCGAACGTCATGGACGGGCCCCAGTCCTGGTGCAGCATCTGGGCGGCGCGAACGACCGTGGGCCGGCCCAGGCGCCGGCCCAATTCTTCGCCCATCACAACCATGGCCTGCTGGGCGTCCACCCGCATGGTCTCGCCGAGCCGCGAGAGCGAGACGATCTTCACGCGCCCGTTCTCGGGGTCATCCACCAGGGCGACCATGCCCAGGCCGACCATCTGGTTGATCGTCGCGTGGATTGCCTGTCGGCTCACGCCCATGTTGCGCGCGATGTCGGAGGGACGGCGAACGCCGAGCACGATATTGGCCATGACCATGGACTGAGGCCGGGTCACCGAGGGCCATCCCCGCGCCTGGAGGTAGTTCTGCAAACCCTCGTCGAACCAATAGAAGCCCTGCAACAGCGAGAGCAGCAGATGTCTGATATCGTCGTCCGCCGTCACCGCACTATCAACCTTTTGCAATTCTGCCATCTTGGTGGGGTGCTTCCGCCCGCTTGTCAAAGCGCCAGCGAGGAGCACTCGCGTCGTCGTCGTCGGCGATCGCTTGCCCCAACTGTGCAGGCGGCATTCGAACGATAGGATGGGTGCTGTCAGTCTAACCTCAGGACGTCTCCACATGCGGGCCGAAAAGGTCTCTGTGGGGTTGTACGTCGGATGCGGCCGCTCTCGTTGAAACGCCATCGGTTTCCTGCGGATGTGGTCCATTGCCTTCATCTGGCGTTGACGCGGTCAAGTAAATTGACATAGCAGCTTGCTGAACCTTGAAGGTATCCATCGTGAACGTCATTCCAACCCTCAAGCTCGCGGATAGGCGAATCCCGGCAGGTGGCGACTGGCTAAGCGCCGAGGTTCTGGAAAACCTGACGCCAGGAGAGCTCGTCCGGCGAGCCTCGGCCCTTAGGCCCTTGCTGGCTGCCCACGCGCTCGAAGCTGAGACCCTGCGCCGCCCGGTTGACAGCGTTTGGCAGGCCCTCAGGGACAGCGGAGTGTTCTACCACTTTGTGCCGAAGGCCTATGGCGGGCTAGAGTTCAGCCTCGATGCCTTCATCGACGCCATGCTGCCTCTCGGAGAAGGCTGCGCCTCGACCGGCTGGGTCGCCTCGTTCTGCGTTGAGCATAACTGGATGCTCGCCCAGTTCTCCAAGGAAGCGCAGGACGAGATCTTTGGCGGCGGCTGGCCCTACGTCATAGCGCCGGGTGTAACCATGCCGCCAGGCAGGGCGGCTCCGGTCCACGGCGGCTACCTGCTCACCGGCCGCTGGAAGTGGGGCACGGGCGTGATGCACGCCGACTGGATCCTGGCCACCGGCATGATCCCCGGCGAATCGCCACCCCGTATGCTGTTCTTCGTCTTCCCGGCGGGAGACGCAGCCGTCGTCGACACTTGGCATATGGATGGCATGGCCGGCACCGGTAGCAATGACATCGTCGCTGAGGATCTCTTCGTCCCCGCTCACCGGTGCATCGACATGGGCCTGATGCGCGAGGGACGTGCGCCGGGCGCATTGCTCCATGCCAATCCGATTTACAGCATGCCCATGCTGCCGTTCCTGGGGATTACGGCGGCCATTCCCGCGGTTGGGCTGGCCCGCGCGACGGTCCAGGCCTTCAATGAGAGGCTTGGCGTCCGCGTCTTGCACGGCTCCAGCGCCACCCAGGCTGAAAAGCCCATAGCCCAAATGCGCCTGGCCCAGGCCGAGATGTCCGCGCGCACGGCCGAGGTGCTGCTCCGCGACGCCGCGCGCCAGACCATGGCGCTTGCGGATCGGAGGAGCCCATCAACCGCGGACGAGAGAACCTATATTCGGGTCCAGATCGCATCGGTCATGGATCATTGTCGTGCCGCCATCCGCACGGTGTGCGTAGCCAGTGGGTCGAGCGCGCATGCGCTGGACAATCCGCTCCAACGCGCGCTGCGCGACGTGAACGTAATGTCGAGCCATGTGGTCTATGACCTGGACACGGCGCTGGAACTTCGTGGACGCTCGATGATTGGTTTGCCGCCCAACACCGCGCTGACCTGACGAGCGGCCGCTCGGGGCTTCATCGTCGGGCGGTCTACCTGTGTCGGCCGAAAGCGCCGCGGCGAGGCCAGCCCGCCATTCGGAGTATCAACCGGGCGCGTACCAGATGGGAGAACCCCAGGCGCGCTCTTCGATCGTCCTATCCGCTCCGGGGAACTCCGCGCATCGCCCCTCGCGTCGACATTGCACAGAGGACCAGCGAGGTGTCGGTACCTCAATGACTCGCGGGTACCAGTACGAACCGTCGGTGCGGTCGAACGCCTTGTCCTGCCACATCACGCAGGCATGAGTTCCGCCGCCCCGGCGTTCCCAGACAGTCTCAACTGTTTCCTCGAAGCCTCCCGCACGGGCCGCGCCTTTGACGATCTCGATCCTCGCGATCGGGGTCTGATCCGCCGTGGCCGCGATCCTGAATATGGCTGCGCGGCCGCCGGGCTTCATCATGCTTCCCATCGGCGTCGCCTGCCTGCGCTGGGCGCCGGAGTCGGGCGCCTCGCAGGAGAGCCCGCCGACCCGGTCGGTCGCGTGGAAGCGCAGCGCTATGCGCGGCCCGCTTGTGGCGTATACCTCGCGACGCTTCAGGGCCGCGAAGATGCTCTCACGGGTGTTCTGCTCCGCCCAGACCCCAACGATGCCGCCCGGGTTGAACCCGATGCGGGACATGTTCCGCTCGAAGTTGCCTATGCCGAAGACGCTGCCTTGCCACTGGGCCTCGTCGACGAAGCCGCCGAAACCGGTATGGGCGTCGGTCGAGCCGACGAAGCCGAGTTGCAGAGGATTCTTCCGGCCCGCGGCCTGCGTCAGCAGGCCCCGTCGGAGTAGCCCGCGCGCATAGCTACCGCGCATGCGCTCCCATTCCGCCTCGGAGAAGTTCTCCGGCGACTTTGGTTTCGAGTGAGACGTGATGTAGTTCTCGAAGGCGCAGTCCGTACTCTTAAGCCGGTCCGTGAAACTTGGCAGGCATTCGCTGGAGCCCTTTTCCTGGGTGATTTCGGCCAGACGCTCGAAGCGGGAGCGGAGCGCCAACTGCTGCTCGTCCTCGGTCTCGATATCGAAACTCAGGCCGTCTCCCATGTTCATATTGTGCGGGATGGCGATCGCGTCGCAGCCGTCCTCGGGACGGCACTGTTCCATGAGCGCCTCCCAAAGCTGGCTGGCCTTCGGATAGCGGATGTAGTCGATTGGAATGGCCGTGACCTGGCTGCTGGCAAAGACCACATTGCGGTGGGTATGCGAGGCACCCGGCGTGGCGGACCACTCGAAGCCGACAAAGGCGGTGAACCGGCACGGCTGGTTAGCCTCGTTGGCCTGCCGCTGAACCCGCGCCCACTGGCTGTCCCTTGCATCCAGGCAGGCCTTGGGGTTCTCCCGGCAGATATCGGTGGATTGGGGTCTGTCCAGGGTAATGGTCGGGTTCACGAAATCCTGGAAGATCGAGCCGCCCGTCGCCTGCGTGCTGTTAGCCCTCAGCCTTCGGCAAACGGGGTGATCGGACAAGCCAGGCTCGGTGCAGGTGAACATCAGGTCCAGCCACTCGGCGTGGTCGGTCACGGCCATGAAGTCCAGGGGACGCGCCAGTTGCACCGGACCGGATGCTAGATCGATGCGTTGGCCCTTCGCGAAGCGGAAGGCGTCGGCCGGGGTCTGGATGGTGCCGTAGCCGTAAGCGTCGAGCGAATAGGCCGTGTGAACGTGAAGGTCGCCCCAGTAGACGCGCTTCGTCGCCGGATCGGCGCCGGGGCATTCCGTGGCGGCCAGATGAGAGCCTGGAATGCTTGCTATTGATTCCGGACCGCGGCTGAGGTCCGCCGAGCAACTGGTTAGCAGGAGCGCCATCAATCCCGAGAGAAAATAGCCAAGGCGCGGCGAGCGGACAGCGCCGCACAGAGGTCTCGGTGGCGGCGCATCCAGTCTCGACATCTCTGTAGCCTCTCCAAGCCAAGTCGTGCGATTGACATTAAATCTTAGCATCCTAATTAATATCATTTTGCAGGAAAGAGTAGAGCGTCGGAGACGTCGCTCAAAAGCCACTGTTAGATTTGGGGGATGAGAACGTGTCGACATCAGCATTGCCGTATGGCCGGCTGACCTTGGCGGTGGCCATGGCCATGACGGGCGGGGCAGGGGTCTCCTTGCCGTCGGTCGCCCAGGCCGCCGACAAGGAGGCGCTGGTCGTCGAAGAGGTTGTTGTCACCGCCAGGAAGCGCGAGGAGAACCTGCAGGAAACGCCTATCGCCATAACGGCGGTTGGCGGGGCGCAACTGCAGGCGCGGGGCGCTGCAGACCTGACCGCGATCGAATCGCTGGCTCCCAACGTTCATTTCTCGGCCAGTCAGCCGACCTCCGGCCTGTCCGGTGCCACGGCGGTGTTCATCCGCGGCATCGGGCAGCGCGACTTCACGATCAATGTCGATCCCGCCGTCGGTATCTACTTCGACGGGGTCTACGTGGGCCGTTCCATCGGCGCACTCATGGACTTGGTCGAGATCGAACGCGTCGAGGTCCTCCGCGGTCCCCAGAACACTCTGTTCGGACGCAACACCATCGGTGGCGCGATCAGTGTGGTCACAAAGGCGCCGAGCTCCACGTTTGGCGGATCGGTGAAGGCGGCCGGTGGCGAAGATTCGTACCGCGAACTCAGCGGTGCCGTGAACCTGCCGATCTCCGACCGAGTTCGGGCCAATGTCAGCGGCTTCTATCGGCACCAGGACGGCTATGTGAAGGCCCTTCAGTACAACGGGCTGAAGCTCGGCGAAGACAATGTGAAGGGTGGCCGCGGCAAGCTGGCGTTCGATATCACGCCCGACGTTACGCTGGAGTTCGCCGGCGATTTCGCGCGCACGTCGAATTCGCCGGGGCCGGTTGTGCCGGTGGTTCTCAATACATTGCTGCCCGTTGGAACCGTCGGCACGGGACCTTTCAACTCGTTCTTTAACAACAGCCTCACCCTGTCGGGCGATGCGGCCTGCCGCACGACGGTAGGCCAGGCGACGAACCCGAAGTGCTTTGGATCGGTCTATCTGCCCAGCTCGCCGTTCGCCTCGAACGCGGTCTTCACCGACAAGACGGGCAGGAAGGTCGACCCTGAGAACAAGCTCGATACCAATGGGATCAGCGCCACGCTGACGGCCAAGACGCCCATCGGGCAGTTCAAGTCTATCTCGGCCTACCGCGACTTCGATGCGGTCACTTTCAATGACCTCGATTTCACGCCGTATCTTCTGTTCGCCAACAACCACCCGGAATTCTCGCAGCACCAGTATTCTCAGGAATTCCAGCTCGTTGGCTCATTCGCCGATAACAAAATCGACTACGTGACCGGCCTCTACTACTTCAAGGAAAAGGGCCTTGAGCGGATCTACAATCAGGTCGTCACGGCGTTCAATGCGTCCACCAATCCCGGCGCTTTGGCACAGGACATCTTCCGTAACATCGACAATTCCTCGAAGGCCGCCTACGCGCAGGTGAGCTACCACGTGACCGACACGGTGACCCTCACGGGCGGCGCACGGTACACGGAGGGTCGGAAGACCTTCACGATCAAGAATATCCTGCCGAGCGGGGCGACGGATGGCCCCTACAGCGGGACGAAGAAGGTCGATCGGGTGACGCCGACCGTAACGATCGGCTGGAAGGCGACGCCGAAGTCCTTCATCTACGCCACCTATTCTGAGGGCTTCCGCGACGGCGGATACGCGGCGCGGTTCCTGGGCGTCCTGCCGGCCGTGCTGCCGTCCTACAATCCGGAATACGTCAATGCCTATGAGATCGGCTCGAAGAACCTTTTCTTCGCCGACCGGCTGCGGCTGAACGTGGCGGCCTTCCGGACCGACTACAAGGACCTTCAGGTTGATGCGACGGTTCCGCCAGCGCTACAGATCGCCCAGCAGTCCACCATCCTCAATCTCGCTCAGGCGAAGATTCAGGGCGTCGAGGTCGAGTTCGACGGCCGTGTGACTGAGTGGCTCCGCTTGGATGGCGCCGTGGGCTATCTGGACTCAGAGATCAAGGAAGTGCTCGGCGGAAGGGTCGCATCGGGCGCCTTCGGGGTTACCGCCGCGACACAATTACCCTACTCGCCCAAGTGGACAGGCAATCTAGGGGTCACTGTGACAGCGCCTGTCGCTGATGTGGGACGGGCCGTCGGCCGGCTGGACTGGAGCTACACGGACACCCAGACGTCCGCGATCGACGGAAACTATGAGACAAAGCTGCGCTCCCGCAGCTTCCTGAACGCGTCGTTACGTCTGCTTCCCGACGGCGGCCACTGGGAGGCGGGGATATATGTGCGCAATCTCGCCAACGACAAGTATTTCTTGCAGAAAACCAACATCCAGGCGCTGAACTCGGCATTCGGCGCCATTGGCCGCCCGCGCACGATCTATGCGTCCATCACCTACCGATTTGGCGGCGAGTGACGCTCTCCGACGATGGCCGCGATCCGACCTTGCGCTCAAGAGGCGATCTGCGGCGACCCGCCCTGACGGGTTAAGGTGTATCGATCCTGCCTGTTGTCGGGTTCTCTGGGTCTGGATGGCGGTGTCGCCAGTCGCTCTTAGGCCTGTCTCCGCCACCTGTAAGTCCCAGTTTCACGGAATGCGCCTTAGGCGAGGATGACGCGCGTCAGGATTGACGGGTTCTGACTGAGGCTGTGCAAAAACTCGCCCGTGCGGAATTCGCGCGCAAAGTTCTGCCGCGCGGATGCCCCGCCGCAGAGATGCCTTGCGCCGGTCTGCCCGATAGAAACGCTTGCGGGTAAATCTTTGCGCCGGAAATTGAGCGGGGTGAGTTTTTACACAGCCTCGACCCGTTGCTGACGTTGGGAAGGTCTGCTCGCGGGCGCTAGAGCGTGACCGCATCTGACGGATTCGGGATTCACGAGGTTTGCGGATCGTGATTCAAGGTGGGGGCTGGGCCGGAGGCCAGCCTGCATGACTCGACCGTTTTCACTGGACCTTCGGGAGCGTGTTGCGCGGTTTGTGG
>CAIVVM010000025.1 GCA_903909375.1 uncultured Alphaproteobacteria bacterium | reverse complement strand
CCCCGCGCGAGGCGGCCGCCGGCGAGCGCGATGCGGCGCGGGTGGAGGCGCTGCTGAAGGTGGCGCTGGATCTGATGGCGGGGGCGGGGTGAAGAATGTTCACGTTTTGTCTTGACATCGCCGCGCAATTTCGGTAGGATTCTGTCAGCGTCGAGAGATGCGCCCCGAGGGGGCGGCGACCATTTCTAGGCCCCTTGGTGTTGCGGGAGGGCCGGGGAAACTCTCAACGTTGCGTTGCGCGGGATGGCGGCTTCAGCTTAGGTGACGCCCGGTCGGGAGCGTCGCGTGGACGTAGAGGTTTTCATCAGCCGCTGGACGGCGCGCGAGGGCGGGGCCGAGCGCGCCAATTATCAGATGTTTCTCGCGGAACTGTGCCGCGTGCTGGGCGTGCAGGAGCCCGAGGTTTCGGGCGCCGACGTTCGTCACAATGACTATGTGTTCGAGCGCGCGGTGAGGCCGCGCGAGAGTGACGGGGGCACCGCGCCCAAGCGGATCGACCTCTACAAGAAGAACGCCTTCATTCTGGAGGCAAAGCAGTCGCGGATGCCGGGGGGCAAGAACGCAATCCCGATCCAGCAAAGCCTGCTGCCAGCCGAAGACCTCGAGACGCTGGGCCGCCGGACGCGTGGGCCGGCGTGGGACGTGATGATGCAGAACGCGCGCAAGCAGGCGGAAGGCTATGTCTTCCTGCTGGACGCCGACCAGCCCGCGCCGCCCTTCATCATCACCTGCGACGTCGGCCATTGTCTGGAGCTGTTTGCGGATTTCAGCGGTACGGGCCGGGCCTATAACCAGTTCCCGGACCGCAACGGCTTCCGCATCTATATGGACGACCTGCGTGATCCGCAGGTGCGGGCGCGGCTGGCGCAGGTGTGGACAGATCCCCACAAGCTGGACCCGACGAAAACCTCGGCGCGGGTGACCAACGAGATCGCGAAACGTCTGGCCGAGGTGAGCAAGGCGCTGGAGGCCAAGGGCTGCAACGCCGAGGACGTGGCGCACTTCCTGATGCGCTGCCTGTTCACGATGTTCGCCGAGGACACGGACCTGTTGCCGAAAGGCGCGTTCTGCACGCTGCTGGACAAGAGCGTGAAGGACCCGTCGCACTTTCAGCACCGGCTGAAGGCGCTGTGGCGCGAGATGGAAGCCGGCGCGGAATTCAGCCCGGTGATTGACGCCAGGGTGCGCCACTTCAACGGCGGGCTGTTCAAGGACACCACGGTGTTCGACCTGGGCCGCGAGGAGATCGGCGAGCTGCTGGCGGCGGCCAGGGCCAACTGGAAACTGGTGGACCCGGCCATCTTCGGCACCCTGCTGGAACAGGCGCTGGACAAGGACGAGCGGCGACGACTTGGCGCGCACTATACGCCGCGCGCCTATGTGCAGCGTCTGGTGGACGTGACGGTGATGGAGCCGCTGCGCGAGGACTGGCAGACGGCGCTGAAGCGGGCGGCGGGCTGGCGCGATCTGGGCGACGCCGGGCAGGCGGTGGCCGAGGTGAAGGCGTTTCACCACAAACTGTGCACCACGCGCGTTCTGGATCCGGCGTGCGGCACGGGGAACTTTCTCTATGTCGCCCTGGAGATGATGAAGCAGCTGGAAGGCGAGGTGCTGCAGGCCCTGACCGACATGGGCGAGCGGCAGGCCAGCCTGGCGATGACGGGCGAGGAGAGCGTCGATCCGCACCAGTTCCTGGGGCTGGAGCTGAACCCGCGCGCCGCCGCCATCGCCGAGCTGGTGATCTGGATCGGCTATCTGCAATGGCATTACCGCAACCATGAGACCCACCCCGCCGAGCCGATCCTGCGGGCGTTCAACAACATCAATTTCGGCAGGCGCGAGGGCTATGACGCGGTGCTGACCTGGGACGGGTATCCGGTTCCGGGGGTGGCGGTGGGCGAAGATGGCGTTCGGCGCGAGACCTATCCGAACGCGCGGCGGCCGGTGTGGCCGGACGCGGAGTTCATTGTGGGGAATCCGCCGTTTATCGGGGGCGCCAACCTTCGCTCCCGGATGGCGCCCGGCTACGCGGAGGCGCTGTGGGCGGCGCATCCGCAGATGAACGAGAGCGCGGATTTCGTCATGTATTGGTGGGACCGGGCGGCGGAAATCGTTTCTCAACGACGGACAGCAGCTCGACGCTTCGCATTCGTCACTACCAATTCGATCACACAGCCATTTCAGCGCAGGGTTGTTGAGCGGCATATGAACGGGGCTCGTCCTGTAGGGCTCGCCTTTGCCATTCCAGACCACCCGTGGACTAAGGCTTCAGCCGATTCCGCTGCCGTCCGTATTGCAATGACAGTAGGAATGGCGGGCAAGACAGCCGGAAGACTAATTCGAATAGCAGACGAGAAGAATTTAGATACAGATGAACCTTTATTGAAAGTTGATCAAAGAGAAGGGAAAATCAATTCAGATCTCACGATTGGGGTGACGGGAACTATATCCATTCAATTGAATTCAAACGAAAGTATATGTCACAAGGGGATGCAGCTGAATGGTCAGGGTTTCGTTCTCACGGAGTTCGAGCGAGATCATTTGGTTGCCAGAGACGGCGCGGGTGCGGCAGTTCTGATCAGACCCTATGTAAACGGTCGAGATTTGACCCAGATCTCTCAACGCCGATTTGTGATCGATACGCACGGAATCAATGAACCAGAACTTAGAATGTCAGCACCTGCGACTTATATGAGATTGTTGGAATTGGTTAAGCCTGAACGAGATGCAGGCCGGGAGCCTAGCCGAAGAAAGTTTTGGTGGTTACACGGCCGAACCCATGACAATCAACGCGACGCTCTTAGGGGATTGGGGAGATACATAGCCACAACGCGTACTGCCAAACACCGCATCTTCTCTTTCATGGATGAGGCTGTTCTTTCTGAAAGCAAGGTTGTTGTTGTGGCGTTGAATTGCGCGGCGCACCTTTCTGTTTTGAGTTCAAGGCAGCACAAATGTTGGGCGCTCCATGTCGGCGGATTCCTTGAAGACCGCCCCACTTACCAACACGTTGACTGCTTCAACAAATTTCCATTTCCGGCCTCGAATACAGAATCGTTTTCTGCCCTCTCGGGGCTCGGCGAAGAACTGGACTCCACCCGCAAGCTCATCCAAGCCGAGAACCCCGACCTCACCCTGACCGGCCTCTACAACCTGATCGAGAAGGTGAAGGCCGGCGTCGCGTTGACGCCTGCCGAGGAAGACGCCAAACAGCGCGGGCGGGTGCTGATCCTGAAGGAACTGCACGAGCAGATCGATGCCCTGACGGCCCGGGCCTATGGCTGGCCCGCCGACCTGAGCGACGAGGAAATTCTGGCGCGGCTGGTGGCGCTGAACGCCGAGCGGGCGAAGGAGGAGGCGGCGGGGCATGTGCGCTGGCTGCGGCCCGACTACCAGATCCCGCGCTTCGCCAAGGGGGCGACGGCGAAGACCGGCGAACTGGACCTGGGCGATGCGGTGGTGGCCATCGACAAGGCCCTGCCGCCTTTCCCCAGGGACCCGGCGGAACGCCCTGTGGCGGTGGCGGCGCTGCTGATGATGGCGGCGCGACCGATGGACGCCGCCGAACTGGCGCGCGGCTTCAAGGGCGGCGGCAAGCGGGTGCAGCAGGGTGTGGCGCAGGCGCTGACGACGCTGGTCCGCTACGGCTGGGTCACCCCGGTGGGCGACGGCCGCTTCGCAGCGCGGCGGGCGGCATAGCTCGACAGCCGCATGACGCTCCAACGGATTGTCGCCGTTGACATTCCCACACCGGAATTGTGCCTGCCGCCTGCGCTTCCTCAAGGACGGCCCGCCGCTGCGCCGCGGGCCGCCGCAGGGCGGCGCGCGCTGGCGCACGCGTCCTTGACCAAGCTACGGAGGCAGGCTGAGGGCTGCCGTGGGATTTAAGGGGGCGTGTGGTCCGCGAGGCGGCCGCCTCAGGCTGCCTTTTTGTTGCGGTTTTGTTCTTTACGACTTTCGCTGTCGTCGCTTGCTTTTCCCCATGAGCCAGCGCGTGGACACGTCCAGGTTTCCGGTCGGGATCAACATCAGCTACGACGAGCCCCTAGATGTGGCCGATATGGCTGAGTTGAGGGCCAGGGCCTGGCGTTTCATCGATACGGGGCGCTGGGACCCGCCAATCCAGGACATGGTTCTGGCCTTTGGGCTGGGCACGATCCTGGGCCTGTTTCTGGTGCGGTTTGCGCCGGGCGGCCCCCCGGAGGATGCAGAGCGGTGGGTGGTGGTGGGCGACCTGCCGTCGATGCACTTTGAGGCGGATACCTTTCCCACGCCGGCGCTGGGGCTGGAGCTCTATGCCGCCATCGCCGAGGACTGGGCGACCTGTGTGCTGGAGGAGAAGGACCTTTCGGAGTGCTATCCGATCCCTGTGGCGCCCACCCAGGAGCACGCGCACATGCTGCTGGACCGGGTGAAATTCATCCGCGAAGAGCTGATGCCCAGGGCGTATACGGAGGGGGTGCATTGACCCTGGGCGGCGGGGACAGGTCTGATGTCGTCGAGAACGGCTTCCGTGATAAAGAACAATTGAAGAACATTGTAGGTCCGCGTAGGATTGCCTGAACGCCCGCCGACCGGCCGACCAAGGACGAATCGGTAGATGGTGATGATTCAGTAGTCTTTACGGGAGAGCCGGATTTGGGACGTCCTGTTGTCGTCGATCTGTTCGCCGGCGCTGGTGGTATCAGCCTTGGGTTCGAGCAGGCGGGATTCGATGTGGCGGCGGCGGTCGAGATCGATCCGGTACATGCCGCCGTGCACGCCTTCAATTTCCCTCAGACAACGGTTTTGGCGCGGTCGGTGGTTGGTCTTACGGGCCGGGAGATTCGTGAAGCGGCTGGTCTGGGCGACCGTCGGGTCGATGTCGTTGTCGGCGGCGCGCCCTGTCAGGGCTTTTCTCTGATCGGTCAGCGCGTGTTGGACGATCCTCGCAACCGGCTCGTGCTGGAGTTTGTCAGGATCGTGACTGAACTGGACGCGAGATATTTTGTGTTCGAGAACGTCAAGGGATTGACCCTTGGTAAGCACCGGCGGTTTCTGGATGAACTAGTCGCCGCATTCCGGGCCGCCGGATATCAGATCCGGACACCCTGGAAGGTGCTTGATGCGTCGGACTACGGCGTCCCGCAGAGCCGTGAACGGTTGATCCTACTTGGCGCGAAGATCGGCGAGGCGCTTCCTGATTACCCAAAACCCCTGACGCGGGCGGCGGGCTCGAGTGGCGATCGCCCGGAGGGACCGTCGTGTGCGGACGCGTTGGGAGACCTGCCGGACGCCGAAACCTTCGATGGGTTGAAAGATAGCGATGAGACGCGCGCAGACTGGTGGGGGCTCCCGAGCGAGTACGCCGCGGAGATGAGATGCGCCCGTTCGGAGCATTGGCGATTTGGATATCGTCGCAGGTGGGATCCAGGGACGCTTACCTCCAGCGCGCGCACCGATCACTCGGACATCTCAAGGCGTCGGTTCGCGGAGACGGCGCCAGGACAGGTCGAACCCATCAGCCGATTCTTCAAACTGCCCGCAGCAGGCGTTGCGAACACGCTGAGAGCCGGGACGGACGGGTCCAGGGGAGCGTTCACAAGCCCGAGACCTATCCACTATCTCTTTCCGCGCTGCATCACGGTGCGGGAGATGGCGCGTTTGCATGGATTTCCCGACTGGTTCCGCCTGCACGGCACCAAGTGGCACGGCGCGAGGCAGGTTGGAAACGCCGTCGCGCCGCCGCTCGCGCGCGTGATCGCAGAGATGTTGATGAAGGCCATGGGGGCACGACCCGAACAGCCAGCAGGGACTCTAGAACTTGGTGAAACCTGGCTCCTCCACCTGACCGCAACGCAGGCGGCCAATCACTGGCATGTCGAGAATCCGATCGGACGCCGTGACATGAAGAGCGGCGCCCGAAAGCGCAAGCAATCCGAGATCGAGGCGGGTCAGACGCTGTTTGCAAGGGTCGCCGCCGAATGAGCGGAGGGGACGCCAGGCTCAACCGGTATTCTGCCATTGTAGAGTGCGTGTTCTTCGGCGCGACCTATGCAGGCTATAGAGCGGGTGTCGACACGCTCTCATTCGAGCGGGAAGACCTCGTGCGCGCGGCGAGCGAACTGGGCGTCCAGTTGCCAAAGAACCTCGGAGACGTGGTTTATTCCATTCGCTATCGCGCCCCTATGCCGCAGAGCATTCTGGCAACCCAGCCTGAAGGGCGCGAGTGGATCATCGAGGGCGCTGGCCGAGGCCTCTACCGCTTCGCGCTTGTGCCGATCAATCGCATCGTTCCCAATCGAGAACTCGTGACGATAAAGATCCCCGATGCGACCCCGGAAATCATTGGCGCCTACGCCCTGAGCGATGAACAGGCGCTGCTTGCGAAGCTGCGATACAACCGGCTGATAGATACGTTCCTCGGCATCACGACCTATTCGCTACAGAACCATTTGCGGACTTCTGTGAAGGGGATCGGCCAGATCGAGATCGATGAGGTCTACGTCGGCGTAGACCGGCATGGCGCGCATTACGTTTTGCCGGTTCAGGCCAAGGGTGGAAATGACCAGCTGGGGTCGGTCCAGGCCAAACAGGACCTGGCGTGCTGTGCAGAGAAGTTCCCGGCATTGATTTGCAGGCCCATAGCGGCACAGTTCATGGACGACGAACGGATCGCGATCTTCGAACTCACCCTGGAGGGCGATCAGGTGAAGGTGGTCGACGAGTGCCACTACCAACTGGTGAGCGGAGACCAGATTTCAGCCGATGAGCTCGCGCGCTACCGGGCTCGGCGATAGGTTGCACTGCTGATTTGGCTGCGCAGAGCACAATGATTTCGGTGACGGTGCACTTTACGCGCTGAAGGCCGTGGCTCGTTGGTGGTTGCGGCCGAATTTGGGGGCGCTGCCACCGGGATACCCTTAAGTATCGTGGCGGGAGAAGGCGAAATCCGTGATGCCGGCTGTGGTGGGCGGGGGTTCTCTGGTCCAGATGTGGAGGTATTTCCAGGCCGACGCGAGACAGGTGAGAACGCCGGACAGGGCGTCCTGTGGCAGGAACAGGGTGGCCTCAAGGTCGGGTCCGCCGCCTTCGTCGCGGGGATGCAGCTGGCCCACACTCGGCAGGCCTCCGGGCCCGAAGATGATGTCCGGCGCGACGGGCGAAATCCTTAAGCGCGCGGTTGTGCCCTTGAGGGCGTCCGGGGTGACAATGCGCCCGTTGATATCAAGCCCCCGGCTGTAGATCAGGCCGCCCTGATGCCGCTGTTCCTGCGGCACGGAGTCCGGGGCCATGCCGACATGCAGGGCCCAGTCCCAGCTCAGGATTTCGATGATCAGACGGTTGTCCAATGCGTCGGGGTCGTTCGAGGCAGGTTCGGCGCTGGAGTCTGTAGGCATGATGTCTGGCCTTTGGCGAGGGCGTCGAGGCTGTGCGCGCTTGAGGTCAGGTTTAGCGCGAAAGAGGGGGTTCGTCAGGGTTGGATGGGTCTGCCTGGGTCACGCGATGTCCCGCGCATTGAAACCGCCGGTCAGAGGGCGGGGTTCGTCACCCTTTCATACCCACACCGGAAGTGTGCCTGCCGCCTGCGCTTCCTCAAGGACGGCCCGCCGCTCCGCCGCGGGCCGCCGCGGGGCGGCGCGCGCTGGAGCGCGCGTCCTTGACCAAGCTCCGGAGCCAGGCTGAGGGCTGCCGTGGGATTTAAGGGGGCGTGTGGTCTGCGAGGCGGCTGGCGTTGAGGGTGACCCTCTCAAATTGCGTTTTTGTTCTTTACGACTTTCGCTATCGTCGCTAGCTTTTCCCCATGAGCCAGCGCGTGGACACGTCGGGCGAAGCCTGGATTCCGGGTTTGAAAACATTCCCCCGGGGACGACCCGGATGACCGTGATCGCCGAGCAGGGGCTGGATCGACAGGGGGCTGACGAGAAGGTCATGGTTCGGCTGTATGCGCCCTATGCCTCGGAGGCGCGGAAGAGCTGGGTCTGCCGGTTCGAGATCGGCGAGCCGGTGGCGCATGCGAGGGATGTTTACGGCGAGACAGGACTGCAGGCGCTGGCGCTGGCGCTCTCTTCTTTGTCGGCGGCGCTCTATGGCAGTGATCTTTACCGGCGCGGCGGGTTGGGGGCGTTTGGCGCGTTCGGAGGGTATCTGGGCGTCCCGGCGCCACAGGTGTTTCTGGATGAGGGGCCCTATCCGTTCTGAGGGACAGGCGCCTGCGTATCGTCGGGGTGTCGGGGGCGTTGAAAGGCCGGATGTAAAAGCATCTTCACCGCGCTGTGGCTGATCAGACGGAAGTGCTTGGGTGTCCGCACTCTTCCGCCGTTCGCGAAGCTGTCCACCGTGGCATTGACGATGCCCATGGCTGTGGGCGGCATGGGTTCAATCACGGCCGAGACGGCGGGGCGCCGATGATTGACTCGGCCAGGGTGCGCATGGCGACGAAGCCGTCCTGGTTGACGGTCACCCCGGCCACAGCGACCCCCGTGTCTGGCGCATAGAGGGCAATGGTCCCCCAGAATCCGCTGTGCCAGTAGAAGGTCCGTCCGTTGACCTCACTTACGAAGATGCCCAGACGATAGTGCCCGGCGCGGCTATGATCGCCCTGCCAAAGCATGGTTTTGAGGGTTTCGGGCCGGTCAAAGATCCGCCCCTCGAACAGGGCGGCGAAAAACACCGCCAGGTCGCGCGCCGACATGATCAGTCCGCCGCCGCCGTAGAGGTCCATCGAGGCGTGCCAGTTCGCCGCGCTGATGCCTCCGATGCTTTGAGGCGCGCGGATGAGGCCAGGCGGCGCCGGTTCCATGATTTCCCACCATGTCGCCGTCAAACCCAGCCGATCGAGCCGCAGTTCCTCACGGACCGCAACGCCGAGCGTTCGACCGGTGATGCGCTCCACGATGTCGCCCAGCAGGATGTAGCCGGTGTCGGAATAGCGAAAGGCCGCACCGGGACCGCTTTGCGGATCGGCATAGGCCATCGACAGCCCCACCAGTTCCTCGCGGGTCCAGTGGTGGCCGGGGTCGGCCATGACGGCTTCGACGAAACGTTGGTCGCTACCATGATCATAGAGACCACTGCTGTGGCTGAGCAGATGACGCGCCGTGATGGCGGCGGTGTCATAGCCGTCGGCAATCAGCAAAGCATTGAGCGACGGGCTCAGCAGGGGTCCGATCGGGGCGTCGAGATCAATCCGACCCGTCTCCCAGAGCCTCAGCACGGTAGCCGCGGTGAAGGTCTTGGTATTGCTGGCGATGCGGAGCGGCGTATCGACCGTAATCGGCCCGCCGGCGCCCGGATAGGCAACCCCTGCCGCGGCGCCCCAGGGCACAGGCGTTCCCCGGCCTGCGACATAGATCGCCGCCGGACGGGGCAGGCCTGCGACCGCCGCCTGCAACCGCGCCGGCCCGGAGGCCTGGGCAAGCGCCGGGCCTGCCCCGATCACGGCGAGCAAAAACGCCACAATAATCGCCCCGACCTTCATCGATCCCTCTCGCAATGGGGGGACGAGCTTACGGCATGATCCGCGCCGGGGACCAGCCCGGAAAGCAGACACACACGCCTGAGCGGCAGCCTCTGGCTCAACCGGGCGTGGACCGGACATTCCCCTGTGAGGGGAAGTCGATTGCGCGCCTCCGGAAGGCATGCGCAAAGTTGTGGATGGTTAATGGTGCTTGGGAAAAACAGAAATGAACGTCTTGAAACTGGCTGTCGCGGCGGCGGCTGCGGCGACGCTCACCCTCGCAGCCACCCCGACTTTCGCCGCTACGGTCTATGACGCGGTCAAGGACTTCTCGTTCACGGATTCGACAAACGTCAATGGCGTCTGGAGCTATGGCTTTGATGCCGGGTCAGGCTTCGTTCCGTACAACGTCGTCACGCAGATTGTCCTGGACGGCTACTCCTGGACAAGCGGCACCTGGGCCCCGCACGGGGTTCCCGCCGTGGTCGGGAACGAAGCCGACGAGGGCCCGATCGTCTATGCCACGGTGACCCAGGGCAAGGATGTCCTGAATGTCCATCCGGGTGGCAGCCTGACATCTGGTACTGGCGGCACTGACTATGACAGCATCGTCCGTTTTACGGCGCCGGTCACCAGCACCTATAGCTACGCCGGGTTCTTCCGCGTTCTGGATAAAGCTGCGCCGAACGGGGTCAATGTTTCGGTCGGCGGCGGCACGCCGACGCTCCTGTCGGGATCCTTTGGCAGCCGGTCCGATTTCTCGGGTCTGGTCTCCCTTTCGGCTGGCAGCACGTTTGACTTTCGCGTGAACCGCGCCGGCGACTATTCCTATGACTCAACAGGTCTTTCGGCCTCGATCACCGCCGTTCCCGAGCCCGCGACCTGGGCGATGATGATCATCGGCTTCGGCGCTGCCGGTTCGATGATCCGCCGCCGCAGGGCCGTGGTCGCCTAGACCTCTGCGTCTGACAGACACGCGCCGCCGGTCGCAGGATCGGCGGCGTTTCTGTGTGTGCACGCAGGCGGTGGCCGCCTGGCGGACGTGCTGCGAGTGGGGGCGTCGGGTAGTTTGTGCAGACGGCAATGAGGGCGTGATGGGTTTTGTTCATGTTTTGTCTTGACATCTCCGCGCAAATTCGGTAGAATTTTGTCAGCGTCGAGAGTTGCGCCTCCAGGGGGTAGCCCGGGGCTTTCCTCTTTGTCCGAGGGCGAGGCGCTTGAGGCTTTGGCTTCGGCGGCGGCCATGTGTGGCCGGGCCGGTGGACAAGGCTTGTTCGATCAGGTTTCTCTGGCGGCTCGCGGGCGGGGCTCGCGGCAGAGGGAAGGATTGCGCCGGGCATGACCGACGTTGCTGCGGGCCGTTACCGCATTCTGGGCGGGCCGGGATCGCCCTATTCGCTGAAGCTGCGCGCGGCGTTGCGCTACCGGCGGATCGCGCACAACTGGATCGTGCCGCCCGGCTATCTGGGCGAGGGCGGCGAGCTGAAGGCGGCCGACAAGGGCATGATCCCGGTGATGCAGCTGCCGGACGGGCGGTACTGGGCGGACTCCACGCCGATGATCCTTGAGCTGGAGACGATGCATCCGGGCGCGCGCAGCCTGCTGCCGGACGATCCGGGCGACCGGTTTCTGGCCCTATTGATCGAGGATTTTGCGGACGAGTGGCTGGTGCAGCCGATGTTCGACTTTCGCTGGGACGGCGAGGTCGATCAGGCCTTCTGTGCGCAACGCCAGATGGCCGGGTGGCTGGGGGCGATGCCGAAGGCGCAGTTCGACGGGATCATTGAACGGTTCAGGACGCGCCAGACCGGCGTGCTGGCGCGGCTGGGCGACCGCGAGGTGAACCGGCCGCTGCTGCGCGCGACCTATGGCGAGGTGCTGGCCGCTGTGGAGGCGCAGCTGGAGGTGAGCCGGTTCCTGTTTGGCGGGCGGCCCTCGATCGGCGACATCGGGCTGTTCGGGCAGCTGTCGCAGTGCGCCATTGACCCCAGCGCCTCGGCGATCATGCGCCGCGATGCGGTGCGCACGTTCCAGTGGGTGCAGGATCTGGATGACGCCTCCGGGATCGAGGGCGACTGGGGCGATCCCGCCGGGCCCGACGGGCCGGGCGTGACGCGTCTGCTGGATCTGATCGGCGAGGTGTTCCTGCCGTATATGGTCGCCAACGCCGCGGCGGTGACGGCCGGGACGCCGCAGGTGTCGATGACGCTGCGCGGGATGCCCTATGCGGCGCGCACGGCGCCCTACCGGGCGAGCTGCCTTGGATGGCTGAAGCTGGCGCTGGCGCAGGCGCTGGCGGCGGGCGCGGGCGCGGGCGGGCTGGAGGCGAAGCTGCGGCGGCATGGATGCTGGGACGCGCTGCAACTGGCGCCAGGCGAGCGGGAGCGTATTCCACCGCTGTCGCCGGAGTCGACCGGCCGGCGGTCGGGTCTCTTCTGATCGGAACAAGAGGGCGCAAGGCGCCACGGGGTGTTGAAATGACGGATGATCGCCTGAAGGCCCTGACGCGTGCGGCCCATGCCGCCTGGACGTTCGCGCTGCCGCTGATCGAGATCTCCTCGCCGCAGACCCGCCGGTTCTCGGGCGGCGCGCCGGTGAACACCTTCGCCCACGGCCGTGACCTTGTGGACCATACGGCGCGCGACATCACGACGCCCAACAATGACACGCTCTATTCGTCGGCGCACATCGACCTGTCGCAGGGACCCGTGACGCTGCGCCTGCCGGCTGCCGGCGAGCGGTATCTGTCGCTGGCGCTGATGGACGCCTACACGAACAACTTCGCCATTCTGGGGACCCGCACCACCGGCGGCGACGGCGGGACCTGGACGCTGATCGGCCCGACGGAGGCGGCGCAGGGGCCAAAC
Source organism: uncultured Alphaproteobacteria bacterium (assembly GCA_903909375.1). GTDB lineage: Bacteria > Pseudomonadota > Alphaproteobacteria > Caulobacterales > Caulobacteraceae > Phenylobacterium. Next base: position 144,132 of record CAIVVM010000025.1, on the reverse strand, counting down.
TGCATCCGTTCGCCCACCCGCAATGTCTGGGCCCTGGCGCGGATTCTGGTGGAGGGACCGCACGACCTCGAGGCGGCCAGGGCGGTGCAGCAGGGCGTGTCGATGCAGGGGCCGGGACTGGCGGCGCCAGGGCCCGTCGCCGGGCGTGATGCGCCGTGGGCCGACTATCTGGCCAGCGCCGCGCAGCTGATGGCCGACAATCCGCCGCCGGCGACGGATGGCGCGATCCTGACGGTGATGGCGCCTCTGGGACTGGATGATTTTGATCCCGGGCGTTTCTCGCCCGCCGAGGTCGCGGCGATCGAGGCCGGGGTCGCGCAGGCCCGGGCCGACGCCCAGCGCAGCGGGCTGCGCGGTCCGGGGTTCATCAATGGCTGGACCTATCCCTATGCGCGCCTGGGCGTCTTCGCGCAGGAGTACGGCTATCGGGCGTCGGTGGCGATCGGCGGCCTGGCGGCCCTGCCGCCGGAGGAAGCCATGTACATGCGCGCCAAGGGCGACCTGCCGCGCGCGCTGTTCGACGGGCGCGCCGCCTGGCGGCTGCACTTCCCGGCCGACCAGCTGCTGCCGGTGAATTCGTTCTGGTCGCTATGCCTTTATGAGGCGACGCAGGACGGCCAGTTCTTCTTCGCTGATAATCCGCTGGGGCGTTACGCCATCGGCGACCGCTCCCCGGGACTGGTGACCAACGCTGACGGCTCGCTCGACATCTGGATCGGCCATGAGACGCCTGGCGCGGAAAGGGAGGCCAACTGGCTGCCGGCGCCCGCAACGCCCTTCGCGCTGTTCCTGCGGGCCTATCTGCCCAAGCCCGATCTGCTGCATGGCAGGTACAGGCTGCCCGAGATTGAGCGGCTGGATCCGGCATAGGCCTCTCAGGGTCAGGTCGCCTTCGCGGAGGTGATGGCGCTGCCGCCGAGGGCGCTGATGGCGACCTGCGGGCAATATGCCGACGCCGGTTTTGATGTGCTGACGCCCTTCGACTGAGACGTTTCGGCGGCAGCTTTCCGGACTGCACAAGACGGGTTCCAGCGGTGCTATAGGCAGGTCAGCCCTTTGTAGGAGACACTCACCATGCGTGCGATGACGGCGGCGATAATCGGTCTTGGCCTGACCCTGGCGGCGGGCCCGGCCCTGGCCCAGGCGGCGGCGCCAGCAGCCCCCGCGCCAATGAACCTGTTCGCCACGTCGGCGCAGGTGCAGGCCCTGATCGCCAACGCCCGCAAGCTTCGCCCGCCCGGCCAGCCGGCGTTCAACCAGCGGATCCTGACCCTGGCGCCCTATGCCGCCAACCTCGAGCACCGGACCGCCACCGCCCCGCCCAGCGTCCACGAGGCGCACGCAGAGCTTTTCTACGTGGTTGAAGGCGCCGCGACCCTGATCACCGGCGGCAAGCTGGTCGACGAGAAGCGCACCAACGGGACCAACCTCACCGGCGCCGCCATCGCCGGCGGCGAGCCACGGCCCATCGCCAAGGGGGACGTCTTCCTCGTCCCGCAGAACACCCCGCACCAGATCGTCGACCCGAAAGGCGGCGAGGTAATCCTAATCAGCATGCACGTGCCGCGAAGCTAGCCTTTGGTCATGGCGCACGCTCCGGTCGGCCGTCGTGGCCGACCCTGGGGTGCGGCCAGCCCCGGCGGTGGAACCAACTGGACGCAGCCGGGTTTGCGGGAGGTCACAGGAAACCTCCGCCATGAACGTTAAACCGATTGCCCTCGCCGCCGCCGCGGCCATCGCCCTGGCCGGTTGCGCCACTGACGGGAGCTATGACGGCACGTCCCGCACCTGGCGTCAGTACGACTACAACCGCCCCGATCCGGCCTATGGCGACTATGACGCCGGCCGCTATCACCGCGAAGGCAAGCCACAGCGCGAGCGGCAGCTATCCGCGAACGAACGCATCTATCGCGGCAAGGACGGGCAGTACTATTGCCGACGTTCCGACGGCTCGACGGGCCTGATTGTCGGCGCACTGGCCGGCGGCGTACTGGGCAATGTGATTGCGCCGGGCGGCTCGGAGGTCTTCGGGACGATCCTGGGCGCCGGCGCCGGGGCGCTGGCGGGCCGCGCGATCGACCGCAAGAGCGCGCGCTGCCGCTAGGGCGTTTCGGGCTGGCGCGGGTCCGCTACCCGCGCCTATCCTGATCGCAAAGCGGTCAGGGGACGAGAATGCTCAAATCGGTGCAGCTGGGGCGGAACAGCGGGTTGATGGTGTCCCGGCTGTGTCTGGGGACCATGAACTTCGGCGAGCCGGGGCGGGGTCACCAGGGCGACTGGACGCTGGGGATCGATGACGCCCGGCCGCTGTTCAAGGCGGCCATCGACAAGGGGCTCTACTACTTCGACTGCGCCGACATCTATGGGGTGGGGGCCAGCGAGACCGTAGTGGGGGCGCTGCTGCGCGAGCTGCTGCCGCGCGATCAGTATGTGCTGACCACCAAGATTTCCAATCCGATGGGGCGCAATCCCAACCAGGGCGGGCTGTCGCGCAAGCATGTGATGGAGGGCGTCGACGCCAGCCTGAAGCGGCTGGGCGTGGACTATGTGGACCAGCTGATCATCCACCGGCATCCGCAGGGGATTGTGGGGCACGAGAGCTCGCCCATCGAGGAGACGATGGAGGCGCTCAACGACGTGGTGAAGGCGGGGAAGGTTCTGTACCTGGGCGCGTCCTCGATGTTCGCCTGGCAGTTCGCCGAGTTGCAGCTGACCGCGCAGATGAACGGCTGGGCGCGGTTTGTCTCGATGCAGAACCACTACAACCTCGTCTATCGCGAGGAAGAGCGCGAGATGAACCCCTATTGCGTGAAGAGCGGGGTGGCGATCACGCCCTGGTCGCCGCTGGCGCGGGGGATATTGGCGGGGGCCTATCAGGGCGGGTTCGGCGGCGGGGCCACGGCGCGCTCGCAGGGGCGCGACCGGATCCGGACGGAGAGCCTTTATCACGGCGACGCGGTGTTCGACATCGCCGCGCGAGTGATGGAAACGGCCGACAAGTACGGCAAGGCGCCGGCGCAGATCGCGCTGGCCTGGCTGCTGAGCAAGCCCGGGGTGACGGCGCCGGTGGTGGGGGTGTCCCGCGTGGAGCAGCTGGAGCAGCTGGTGGCGGCCACCGACATCGAACTGGCGGCCGAGGACGTGGCCTATCTGGAAGAGCTGTACCAGCCGGTGCAGAACCTGTTGTCCATCGGCTCATCGTGAGGGGTTTGGCATGACCTATGAGGTTCGGGTGGCGGAGGTGTCGGAGACCGACACGGTGATCAACACGCTGACGCTGGCATTTGCGACGGATCCGCCGGTGCGCTGGTTGTTGCCGACGCCGGACGCGTTTCTGGCCGGGTTCCCGGGGTTTGCGCGGGCCATGGGCGGGCCGGGGATGGCGGAAGGCTGCGGCTATCTGGCCGAGGGCGGGGCGGCGGCGGCGCTGTGGTTGCCGCCGGGCGTGAGTTCGGACAGCGAGGCGATGGCGGCGGCGATCGGGCCGCATCTGACGGAGGCCACAGGCGCCGTGGTGGGCGAGGTGAGTGCGGCGATGTCGGGCTATCATCCGCATGAGCCGCACTGGTACCTGGCCTTCGTCGGCGTGGATCCCGTGCGGCAGGGGCTGGGGCTGGGCTCGGCGCTGCTGAAGGCGGGGCTGAAGCGCTGTGATGAGGATGGCGTGATCGCCTATCTGGAGAGCTCGAGCCCCCGGAACATCCCGCTTTATGAGCGGTTCGGGTTTGAGGTGATCGGGGTGGTGCAGCCGGGGGACTTCCCGCCGGTGTACCCGATGCTGCGGGCTGCACGAGGCTAGACGCCGCGGGCTGCCGGATCCCCGGTTCGGCGTGGCTGAGGCCCGCTGACCGGGGCTGACAACATTTCATGGAAGGAGAACGACATGGCGGAGACGCCTGAGCGGCGCGTGCGCGCGCCTGAAACCCGGAAACGCGCTGTGCGGCCGAGACGGAAGTCGGTGAGATACTGCGAGGCGCTTGTGGACGAGATCTGCACGCGGATGGCGGTGGGGGAGACCTGGCTGGCGATCAGCCAGGACACGCACATGCCGTCCTATACCGCGCTGTACCAGTGGCGGAAGACCAAGCCGGGGGTGGATCAGAAGGTCGAGGCTGCCCGGCTGATGGGCGCCGACGCGCTGGTCGATGAGGTGCTCGAGACGGCGCGGGCGGTGACGCCGGCCACGCTCGGCCCCGCGAAGGTGCATATCCAGGGCCTTCAGTGGGCGGCGGGGCGGGCCTCGCCGGCGCGCTATGGGTCCAGGGCCGGAACCACCGCGCCGCCCGGCAAGGTGGAACTGCACATCCGGGTGCGGCGGTACGAAAAGCTGTACGACGACGAGGGGCGGGCGTTCCTGCGGGAGATCCTGCTGGAGGGTGAGGAGTGACGCAGGTTCCGGAGTCTGAAATCGAGACCGAAACGCCGCAAGCGCCGCCAATGATGCGGGTGCCGTTGAAATGGGAGCCGCGTCCCTATCAGCACGAACTCTGGGAGGCGCTGTGCAAGGGGAAACTGCGGGCCGATGTGGCGGCGCACCGGCGGTGGGGCAAGGATGAGGTGGCGCTGCACTGGGCGGCCTGGGCGGTGCAGGATCGGGCGGGCGGCTACTGGCACCTGCTGCCGCAGGCGGCGCAGGGACGAAAGGCCATCTGGGACGCGGTCAATCCGCACACCGGGCTGCGGCGGATCGAGGAGGCGTTCGGCGCACACCTCAGCCCAACCTTCCACGACAGCGAGATGAAGGTGACCTTCGGCAACGGCTCGACCTGGCAGGTGCTGGGGTCGGACAACCACGACAGCCTGATGGGCGCCTCGGTGGCGGGCGTGGTGTTCTCGGAGTGGTCGCTGGCGCATCCGGAGTCGTGGGCCTACATCCGGCCAATTCTGTTGGAAAATCAGGGGTGGGCGCTGTTTCTGTGGACGCCGCGTGGGCGAAACCACGCCACCCACGCGTTCGAGAGCCGGCAACACGACAAGGAGTGGTTCACCCTGCGCGCCTCCGCCGCAAACACCGAGGTGTTCACGCCTGAGCAACTGGAGCGGGAGCGGCGCGAACTGGTGGCGGAGCTGGGATCCGAGGCGGAGGGCCGCGCGAAGTTTGCGTCGGAGTATCTGGTGGATTTCGACGCTGCAGCGCCCGGCGCCTACTATGCCGAGGCGCTGAGCGAGGCGCGGGAGGCGGGGCGGGTGGCCAATGTGCCGGTGGACCCTTCGCTCACGGTCGACACCGCCTGGGACCTGGGCATCGATGACTATACGGCGATCTGGTACTTCCAGCAGACCGGCCGCGAGATCCGCGTGGTGGACTACTACGAGACCCACGGGGTGGGGCTGGACACGGTAGTGCGCGAGGCGATTGCGGCCAAGCCCTACCTTTGGGGCGTTCATCACCTGCCACATGATGTGATGGTGCGGGAGTTCACCACGGGGCGCTCGCGCTATGACGCCCTGGGCGGGATGGGGCTGTCGCGGATCGTGGTAGGCAGCCGGGCCGACCCGGAGGAGCGCGTGAACGCCGCGCGCCTGATGATCCCCATGTGCTGGTTCGACAAGGGCCGTTGCGCGGCGGGACTGGAGCGGCTGAGCGCCTATCGCAAGCGCTGGAACCGGGCGACCCACAGCTATGCCGGTCCGCTGCATGACGGGGCCAGCCATGGGGCGGACGCCTTCGGCGAGTTTGCACTGAACCGCCGCGGCGTATCGGCGGCGCGACCGGCTGCGGCCCAGCGAGCCTTTCGCCCGCAGGTGCAGTCCTGGATGGGCTGAGGCGCGCGTTAATCGACTGGCCGAACCGGGTGTTAGGCGTGTTTTGATAGAAAGGCGGTCGGGGACGCTGCGGGTGGAGGCCGCGTATGTCTGACCTGTTGAAACAATGCATCGAGATCATGATGGACAGGCCGCTGGCCACCGTAGGCTGCGCGATCGCCGCAATCCTCTATGTGCAGCTTATGGCCGGGCCGCGGGCGCGGTGAGGCGGATGGTGGCGGAACTGGATGCGGGGCGGAAGACCGGCTGCCTGAGTCAGGGCGGATGTTCACGTTTTGTCTTGACATCGCCGCGCAGTTTCGGTAGGATTTTGTCAGCGTCAGGGATTGCGCCCCGGGAGGCTCTGCGGTTGCGGGGCTGAGGCCGGGGCTGCCTGCCTTTTCAGTTGAACTGACGCAGGGCGCGCGACGCCGGACGCGTCACAAACTCACATTCCAGGAGATCAAAATGGCTGCGATGCCTCGCGGTGAGCCACGTACTGTGCCCGATCCGGCGGGTGAGCTTTACAATCGGGAGATGGCGAAGGTCAGGGCGAAGCGCCTTGCCGCAGAGCAACAGACGGCTGCGTCGCCGCTGGACCAGGTGGCGGGCGCGTTCAAGGAATTTCAGGAAGGATCTGACATTCCCCGTCCCACGACAGCGCAGACGTTTATCCCGGTGGTCGGCCCGGCGTGGGAGGCTGTCGGCAACATTCAGGATGGCGAGTACGGAAAGGCCGCGTTCAACGGTGCGATGATGGTGGCCGACGCCTTGCCGTTCTGGGTGGCTGTGAAAGGTGCGCGGTCGCTGTCGAAGGGTATCGGTATCCTGAAAAAAGGTTCTGTGACGGCGAATGCCGCGCAGAAGGCGATCAAGCGGGCTGGCCTCACCGGGCCGGGCCTCGAGGTGCACCACACGATTCCGCTCAAGGGGCTTGGAAGGACCGTTCAGGATCCGCGCAACCACTACGCCCTGCTTAAAGTGATGCCGAAGGAACAGCACCGAAGGCTGACCGGCAGCTGGGCGGGAAAGCCCAAGTACGGTCCGCTTGGACAGGTCTGGTACGGCACGACGGACTGGATGAAGGCCGTTCCGACCGGCGTCGGCGGGTATCTGCTCGACACCGGGCAGAACGTCATCCAGCCCTCCCGTCCGGGGGCGCCGCCGCGGCGGAAGTGACTTTGCGCTTGAGTTGAGCGCTGATTATCGTTCTCTATATGGTTGTGCAAAGGTGAGCCATGCGGACGGGCGAGATCGACTGGAAGTACCCTATCCTGGGGTTCACGCCGGATGGGGATATCTGGGGGTTTCCTGACCTTGAGGCGTTGACGGTTTGTGGGCCGAAGACGCTCAAGGACAATATGCAGGCCGATATGGAACTGGTGGACGCGACCGGGCAGAGGTGGCGCGTTCTGTCAGTGCGTCGGACCGGCGCTGCGGACACTTTGCTGCATCGCCTGATGTTTCTTGGCAAACGCCTGTGGCGGATTGAGCATGAACTGGAGGCGCTGCCGGCCGTTGGATTGGCCGAGACACTGGTGCGGGTTTGCAAGGGTATGGAGGCGAACCCGGGCTACTGGAGCGATGACGACGAGGTGAGCGACGAGCTGAGGGCGCTCCAGGCCCAGGTACGTGCGGTCAAGTCAATTGCGGGCATCCATGAGGTGCTGGGGCTGGACTGGTTCGCGGACTATTGAGGCAGGCTGCAAACGGTTTCGCTGGGCCGGTTGGTGGCTACGGGCGCATCGGACGGAGTGGTTCCTGTAAGTTTGTTCATGTTTTGTCTCGACATCGCCGCGCAATTTCGCCAGGATTTTGTCAGCGTCAGGGAGTGCGCCTTCGGAGGCTTCGCGGTTGCGGGGCCGAGGCCGAGGGTGCAGCGCAGTTAGCGTCCGACCGTCCAAATCCAAGCCTGGAGGTTCCTGAATGCTTGAAGACCTGAGCGCGCGGACCCGGGCCGCGTTGAAGCATGGCGCGGAGGGCGCGGCGCGCTTGCGTGGTGAGTGGTTGGAGGCGGGGCGGCAGGTTTTTCACGATGCGATCCGTGAGGGTCGGCAGGTGGCCGCGAGCAGCGAGCGTGAGATCGAGGCGTTGGGGCGCGATGCGATGGCCCGGGCGGCCAGACTGAAGGCCCAGCTGCAGGGTGGCGTTCGAGCCTCGAACGCGGCATTGGAGGGTGCGCTGACGCGTGGGGTAGGCGTGGCCAAGGATCTGAACACGACCGTGCGAAGGGCGGGCGCCGCCACCGCGCGGACCTTGAGCGACATGGGCGCGCAGGTCTCGGCCGGGCAGACCATCGAGCGAGACGTCATCGGGCCGCCGAGCGCGGACATCGCCGGCAAGGTCTGGAGTGCGCCGAACACCCTGATCGGGCTCGGCTACGGCGCAGTGGGTCATGTGGTGGGCCTGACGAGAGACGGTAAGCCCTATGTGACCATCGGCGACAATGCGATCCAGTTCCGGAACAACCCGTTGGGTGGCGAGGGTGCGATCACGCTCGGCAATACGACCACATACGAAGGCGATCCGGCGGGTCCCGACCCTGGGTGGGCCCGTTTCAGGCAAACACATGGCGTGCCGGTCCAGGAGCATGAGCGCCAGCACACCTTGCAGGCGCAGCAGCTGGGGCCGCTATACCTGCCATCGAACGTTCTCGGGGGCGGGCTTGCGCTGTTGCGTGATCGGGATGGCAAGGGAAAGCCAGAGTGGCATGGGCCGAGCAACTGGAATGAGTGGGGTCCATATGAAACCCCGCCTCGGCCGTGGCCGAGGAGACATGGGCGATGATCGGGGCTGGCCGCACGCTGGTCTCGATATGTCTCGTCCTCGTGCTGAGCCTCGCGGCCTGCAGCGTGTCCCCCGCGGTTGTGATCTACAACAGAACGGCTGGTGAGATTGTCGTTCATAGGAAGCCTTACAGTGTAGATCGTCAGGATTTCGTTGACGTTTTGATAACCGTGAAATCCGGTACAACGCAGACGATCAAAGACAGGTATATCCGTAAGCGTCATCTGACTGTAACAGTGGGTGATTGCACCTATTTTTACTATATGGACGATAGATTCTACCAACTTGCGGACTATTACTCTTTTCCCGTCCCGATTGAATTTATGCCCGACATGACGCTCTACCCGCTGCCGTACCAGAATGGTGAGCCAGACCGGGTGCCCAGGGCGAAGTTGGGATTTCCACGGCCTCCAACGGCGAAGCGGTGCGTTCAGGCGAACAAATAGACCAGCTCGGAGTGTTCACGTTTTGTCTTGACATCACCGCGCAATTTCGCCAGGATTTTGTCAGCGTCAGGGATTGCGCCTTCGGAGGCCTCGTGGTTGCGGGGCTGAGGTCGGGGTGGGGGTGCGGCGCGCGCCTGGAGTTCCAGCATTTCCACTCGTAACGGCTCGCTTCGCGGGCTGCGGTTTCACTCGCCGGGCTCGCGTCAGCCGAGGCGCCGGTCGCGATGTATGGGCAGGTGGGCGCCTGAGATTGAACGGCAGGCCGTTCCCGCTGCCCGTCGGCGCCTCGGGCCTGCTTGAGCCGCCGACCGGGCGGGCCGAGGTCACGGTCTCCGGCGTCAAAGGTCGCGGCATCGGACTGCCAGGCCGCATCCGCATCTACACGACACCGAGTGGTGAGCTTGACTTTGACCTGCCCGGACCGGTGAAGGTGGGACCCTTTCCAATACTGGACAAGGGGACATATGTGATCGGCACACCCGACACACCGAAGGCGCGTCGATGAGTTCCGTTTTTGTTCTTGTTCATGTGGATGGATTGGTCTAAGCAATCCAGGCGTGTGCAAGAGGTCACGGCTATGCCGATATGGGTGCAGAGGGTTTCCTGGTTGGCCCTGCTGTTGATGATCCCGATCTATATCGCGCTGATGATCGCAGACTATCGCTACTACGCCGCTCCGGCGGTTCCGACGGCTTTGCTCTTTCTCATCCTCTTCTATCTGCCCTGGTGGTTAGGTTGGCTGCCCCTGCTTGGGTGCTGGCTGTTGGTCCGCGCCAGGATCCGGGGCGGAGGGCGATGGGCCTGGCGGTGGCTCTGTGGCGGGGTGCTGGTGTTGAGTCACCTCCTTGGTGTTGGATCGCAGATTCATGCGTCCCTGACCGAGGTCGTAGACCCTGAGGCCTTGAACATCTCCACCCCCTATCCGTTTTACAGCTCTATCCTGGTCACCCTGGCCCTTGTGCCGTTGGCGCTGCTGGCGTGCGGGCGACGTGTCGGCCTGGATCCCGCGCCATAGTCATCGCGGGTGAATGTTTGTTCATGTTTTGTCTTGACATCGCCGCGCAATTTCGGTAGGATTTTGTCAGCGTCAGGGAGTGCGCCTCCGGAGGCCTCGTGGTTGCGGGGCTGAGGCCGGGGCAAGCGCCGACCTGTTTCCAGGTTTTCAGTTTTTTCAGTCGTGGCGGCTCGCTTTGCGGGCGGCTGTTTCACTCGCCGGGCTCGCGTCAGGCGGGCCCTTTGCCATGGGGTTTGCCCTTGTCCGATGACGATATTCTTGAGGAAGCCCGCGAGGCGTTCGAGCTGGCGGCGGACGCGGAGGCGGAGAACCGGCGCGAGGCGCTGGATGACCTGCGGTTTGCGCGGCTGGGCGAGCAGTGGCCGGAGGCGGTGCGGCGCGCGCGGGATCTGGAGGGGCGACCCAGCCTGACCATCAACCGGCTGCCGGCGTTCATCCGCCAGGTGGTCAATGACGCCCGCCAGAACAAGCCGGCGATCGCGGTGCATCCCGTCGACGACGGGGCGGACCCGGAGACGGCGGAGGTGTTCAACGGCCTGATCCGCCACATCGAGCAGTCGAGCGATGCGGAGGTGGCCTATGACACCGCGCTGGACTTCGCGGTGACCTGCGGGGTGGGGTATTTCCGGATCAACACCCGCTATGCCGCCGACGACGGCTTTGACCAGGATATCGTGGTCGAGCGCGTGGCCAACCCGTTCGGGGTGTATGGCGATCCGGAGTCGACGGCGGCGGACAGCGGCGACTGGAACACCGCCTTTGTGGTGGACAGCCTGCCGCGCCGCCTCTTCGAGGGCCGGTGGAAGGGCGCCGATCCGGTGGACTGGAGCGGCGACGGACCGCGGTTGGCCCTGGGCGCCGGGACCAGCGGTGAGCGGGTGGCGGTCGCCGAATACTGGCGGCGTGACCGGGTGATGCGCACGATCCTGGCGCTGTCGGACGGCCAGGTGGTCGAGGAGGCGATCTATCGCGCACAGAAGGCGATGTTCGATGCGCTGGGCGTGACGGTGGTGGGGCGTCCCCGACAGGTGGCGAGCCACAGGGTGACGCAGCGGATCCTGAGCGGGGCGCAGGTGCTGGAGACCGTGGACTGGGCCGGGCGGTTCATCCCGATTGTACCGGTCTATGGCGAGGAACTGATGGTGGATGGGCGCCGGCGGCTGCGCAGCCTGGTGCGGGACGCCAAGGATCCGCAGCGGATGTTCAACTACTGGCGCACCACCTCGACGGAACTGGTGGCGCTGGCGCCCAAGGCGCCGTTCATCGGTCGGACGGGGGCGTTCGAGACGGACTCGGCAAAATGGGCGACGGCCAATGTGCAGAGCCACGCCTATATCGAATATGACGGCCCCGAGCCGCCGACGCGGCAGGGGTTTGCCGGCGTGCCGGCCGGAGCGCTGCAGGAGGCGCTGAACGCCTCGGACGACATGAAGTCGATCATGGGGCTGCATGACGCCAGCCTGGGCGCGCGGTCGAACGAGACCTCGGGCCGGGCGATCATGGCCAGGCAGCGGGAGGGGGATGTGTCGACCTTCCACTACATCGACAATCTGAGCCGGGCGATCCGACACGCGGGGCGGATCCTGATCGACCTGATCCCGAAGGTGTACGCAACCTCGCGGGTGGTGCGTGTGCTGGGGCCGGACGGGTCGGCGAAAGCGGTCGGTGTCGCGCCGGCGGGCGCCGATCCGGCGGGGTCGCTGCGCAAGGTCGAGAAGATCTATGATCTGGCGGCGGGCAAGTATGACCTGACGGTACGGTCCGGACCCAGCTTCACCAGCCGCCGCGAGGAGGCGGCGACGCAGATGATCGAGCTGATCCGGGCCTATCCGGCGGCGGCGCCCGTGGTGGGCGATCTGCTGGCGCGGAACCTGGATTGGCCCGGAGCCGACGAGATCGCCGGGCGGCTGGCAGCGCTGGTTCCGCCACAGGCCAGGGGCGCGGCGCCGGAGGTGGAGGCGGCCAAGGCGCAGATGAGCCAGATGGCCCAGGCGCTGGCGGCCGCGAGGGCGGAGATCGCCGGGCTGAAACAGGACCGGGCGCATGAGGCCCGGAAGTTGGAAATCGAGGCGTTCGAGGCGGAGACGAACCGGATGCGAGCCACGGGTGCGCGCTGAGTTTTTCGCTTGATGTTCCCGATTAGTTCTGATGGTGTGGAGAATGCCTGCGCAAGATTTTCGACGGTTCGGATTTCCCATGCCAAAACCAAAGCCGGTTCAGCGAGAGCGCCCCTCGGTCTTTGATCGCGTCGGTGCGCTGCCTTTGCCGGCGAGGCCCGACGAGACTTCGATCTTCTCCAGGTGGGCGGTCGAGGTTCCGGAAGACCAACGTGGCGCCGACATCTTCATCGGCGGGTTTCTGGATGACAAGGAAACGGACTTTTCCGGCGCTCTCCGACAGTACAAGGATGCCTACACCAGGGAGACCGGTCGACGCGTTGCCTATTTTCCGAACGCCAGGACGGGCGAGGTTGTCGATGCCATTCGGGCCGCCAACCGCTTTGGAGGTCCGGTGAACGTCGTCGGCCACAGTTACGGTGGGCCGGATGCGTTCAACGCCGCCGTGAGGGCCGGACGTGAGGGTTTGAGAGTCGACAATCTCGTGACCCTTGATCCCGTAACGGCCTTCCGGGCTGCGCCCGAGCGGGGCCGACCTGCCGCTTTCTGGATGAATGTGGACGCGACTCCATCATCCCGCGACGGCTCTGACTGGCTTGCCTGGGTCCCGTTCTTCGCGGGGATCCCGTCAAGGCTCCCGACCGACCGGGCGGATCGACGTCCTGCTGTCAGCGCCCACCACAAGGACGTCGACACATTGATGGTCTGGAGCGGCGCGCGTGAGGTGCTGGACGCCAGTCGACGACCGAAAACGGACATCCTGAGTGATGAGCAGCCGATCAAGGCCTGGATGAAAACCCGAACTGTAAGGGCGCGGCGATGAACGATGGCTACTGGTTTGCCGCTTTCCTGGCAATGATTGCTGCAATCCTTACTGTTCCGGGCGTAATGATTGCGCTTCGTCGCAGTACATGGATCGGAATAGTGGCAAATGTAGCCATTTACATATTCGCCGGAGTTACTTTCTTCTTCGTCCCGTTGTTGCTAGTTAAATTTCAATATGGTGTCTGGGAAACGAAGGAAAATCCATTAAACGCGAAAATATACGACATTATGATTATAATGCTTGTGGGGATTTTCTGGATCACCTTTCAGTTCATCGGTATCGTTACCGCGACAATGATGCGGATTCGTCGCCAGAGGAATAATCAAGACTGACCTTACAGGGGCTACGCCCGGTAGACTTCACGTGAAGGCAGTTTCTTAACGGGATCGGCCATAACGCGATCCAGGCTGGGTTCAAAATCGCAAATCGCGCTGGGCGCAGAAGGCAGGTCCAGGTGGCCGGCGCGGCGCGATGAACCTGCGCGCGGCGCCCTGACCGAACGCCAGACCTACACGCGGCCATGGCAGGCCCGCGAACGTTTCTGACCGCCCGAACGGGCATTCCCAAACCAAAGGACGACCATGGAACATTACGACGCCTATCTGGCGGGCGAGGGCGACCTCGTGCGCGACGACGACCGGATGCCTGAGGGGGCCGACGCAGAGACTGAGATGTTCGAGCTGGAACTGGACGGGCAGGTTCATACCCTGCCGGCGGCGCTGAAGGGCGCGGTCCTGCGGCAGGCGGACTATACGCGCAAGACCCAGGAACTGGCGGAGCACCGGCGGGCGCTGGAGGCCGAGCGCGAGGCGCTGGCGGCGCGGGCGCGGGCTCATGACGGCGCGAGCCGGGATGAGCAGCGCCTGGCGGCGCTGGACGCGCAGATTGAAGATTTCCAGGGGGTGGACTGGGAAGCCTACGCCGCCGAGGATCCGGAGGGCGCGCAGGCCAACTGGGCGGCTTTCCAGCGTCTGGCCGAGGTGCGCGACCAGCTGGCCTATGCGGTCAGCCATCATCAGGAACGATCCGCGCTGCAGGCGGCGCGCGAGGCGGCCGAGGCGATGGCCGAAACGGGGCGCAAGCTGAGCGAGGAGATCGAGGGCTGGTCGCCGGAAGTGGCCGGCAAGCTGGTGGACTATGCCCAGGCGTTCGGCGTGACCATGGAGGAGCTGCGCGAGATGGCCGATCCGCGCCTGTGGAAGCTGTTGCACAAGGCCTGGCGGGCCGATCAGGCCAGCGAGGTCGGGGCGCGGGAGACTGCACAAGCGGTGCGGCCAGCGGTCTCCATCAGCGGCGGCGGCGGTGGGGCGGGCGGCGTCCGCGACGAGCTGGCGACCAAGGAATGGATGCGCCGGCGCAACGAACAGATGGCGCGGGGGCGCTGATGGCGGCGTTTCTGAAGGGGAACCTGCCGGGGCCGTCGGCGCCTTCGCCGTTGCCATCAGGGCCGTTGATGAGCCTGCGGGCCTATGCCTCGCTGGCGGCGGCGCCCCGCAAGGCGCAGACTCGTGGAACGCGCGTTACCGTGCGGAGTTTCGATATCTTTTCCAACATGCTTGAAGAAGCGACCGGCCACGAGCTGCCGGAGCCGATCAAGAAGATCCTGCCGGATCACATGTACACCGAGTACGACGACGGTCGGGAGCAGTACATTTTTCGAGGTGGTGAGAAGGATTTCAGACTCGAGGCGCAGGTCGATCCTGCGCGTCAAAGCCCTGACTATGGGCGCGGCGAACGGGTGCTCCATGAGACGTACCTTCCGGGTGTCGCGGCAAGAGACGCCAAGAGGCCCTCCGAGCGTTCGGCCGCCTGGATCAATCGTTCAGGCACACTCTATGGGTACCCGATCGCCAATTCCAACATGGCTGTAGGCGACCAAACCGAAGTCCAGTTTGGCAAACGGGTTGGAGATGATCAAACCTGGGGGTGGAAAGACGGACCAAGGTTTGCACCGTGGCCGTGGATCGATCATGTGAGGGACTCCCTTGCGCAGGCGCCTAGAAAACCTCGCTGAGTGATGTCGGGGTCTTTCGGAGACTACGCCTGAGGGCCAAGACCCATAGGGGCGCTATCAGGGCGAATGGTGCGGCAACGACCGGGAGAGCGATACCCCCAATGTCGTCCATGATGACCATGTAGGCGATGAGGCCTCCCAGGGTCGGTGCACCCAGAAGCAGGATCGAAGCAATTCTGCCGATCCGGACAACCAGGCTGCCCGGCGGCGGTTCCCGCCACAAGAGGTACAACAGTCCATTGGTGGTCACCAAGTACAGCACCAATCCTGAAATCAGCAGAATGGAGCGCTGATCGTCGTCCAGACGAAGGTCAAACGACCCGACGATAAATGAAACCGCGAGCGCCAGGACAAGCGTGAAGGCACCGTAGCGCCAACGCAGAGACTTCATCCGGTCTTCCTTCAATGTCGACGACAGCGCCCGATTACGTTGTTCCCATATTGTTCTATCGCTTCTGATCCAGAAAACAAGAGATCTGGCCGTCTTCCAACGGCTCCGGCGACGGAGGCCCGGTGGAAGGAACCGGCCAGATCGCCTCAATCGAACTTGCCGCCGCCTGACCGGCTGCGACCGAGCACGCGCGACCCTCGCGCCTCGGACGCCTTTGCGCGGCCCAAACCCAACCCATTCAAAAGGACTTTC
This sequence comes from uncultured Alphaproteobacteria bacterium, assembly GCA_903909375.1. Classification (GTDB taxonomy): domain Bacteria; phylum Pseudomonadota; class Alphaproteobacteria; order Caulobacterales; family Caulobacteraceae; genus Phenylobacterium. Next base: position 128,539 of record CAIVVM010000025.1, on the reverse strand, counting down.
CATGCCCAATACCATTCTGACCGCCACCGCCGTGACGCGGGAGGCGCTTCGCGTGCTGCACCAGAAGCTCAATTTCGTGGGCACGATCACGCGCGACTATGACGACAGCTTTGCCCAGCAGGGTGCGAAGGTGGGCGACACGCTGAAGGTGCGCCTGCCCAACCAGTATGTGGTGCGGACGGGTCCTAACCTGGCCGCCCAGGACACCGTGGAAAACACGGTGGACCTGAAGGTGCAGACCCAGAAGGGCGTGGACCTGAACTTCACCTCCGTGGACCTGACCATGGCCCTGGATGACTTTTCGGAGCGCATCCTGGAGCCGGCGATGAGCGTGCTGGCCGCCCATATCGAGGCGGACGCCATGACCATGTACCGCGATGTCTACAACCAGGTGCAGGGCGCGGGGCCTGCCACCTTCACCCGGGTGCTGCAGGCCCGCAAGATCCTGGTGGACAATCTGGCGCCGCTGAACGGGCGGACCTGCAATCTGAACACCCAGGACAATGTGGATCTGGTGGACGCGCTGAAGGGCCTGTTCAACGACAAGACCACGATCGCCAGGCAGAACCGTGAAGGCTTCATGGGCCGTACGGCCGGATTCGACTTCATGGAGAACACCCTGTGGCCCTCGCACCTGCGGGGTCCCTCCAACGCCGCGTTCATCGTGAACGGCGCGGGCCAGACCGGCGCCACCCTGACCGTTTCGACCGGAGCCGGCGCGCCGGCGGCCGGTGACGTGTTCACGATCCCGGGTCTGTTCCGGGTGCATCCGGAGACCAAGCAGTCGACGGGCGTACTGCAGCAGTTTGTGGTCGGGACCGGGGCGACGGCGACGTCGTTCCCGATCTCACCGGCGATCGTGACGTCGGGCGCATGGCAGAACGTTTCGGCCTCGCCGGCCAACGGCGCCGCCATCAACTTCGCCGGCGTGGCATCGGTCAACCACGGCATCTCCATGGCCTATCAGAAGGGGGCGTTCGCCTTCGCCACGGCGGATATGGTGCTCCCCTCGGGCGTGGACTTTGCCTCACGCGAGGTTTTCGACGGGGTCTCGATGCGGATCGTGCGCAATTACGACATCAACGGGGACAAGTTCCCGTGCCGTCTGGATGTGCTGTACGGCTTCAGGACCATCCGGCCACAGCTGGCCTGCCGGCTGGGCAACAACTAGGGGGGCGCCGGGCGGTCCTGAGGGACCGCCCGGGTCTTGCTTTCGCCGCAGGCGACTGTTGATGTTCTTCTATTGTTCTGTTTATCTGGAGGCTAGATGCTATTCACAGACAGGGATCGGGCTCGATTGGATGCGCTGTTGCGACAGGGGGGCGAGGGGCTGACGACAGCGCCCCGACGCTCGCTCGACGCAGGCAGGCCCGTGCAAACCTACCAGGTCGCTCTCAATCGATTTCAGAAGGCCGCTGTTCTGGGCGGGATGCGTGCGAGCGGTGCGGACAAGAGGTTTGATCGCACGATACGCGGGCTTACGGACGGCCAGTTCAATGATGCCGAGATTGCAGCTCTGAAGGATCGCGCACTGACGGCCGCAGAATGGGGTGAGGTCGGCGCGCTGAGCGGCATTGAAGAAGGCCCGCCGATAACGGTGCGTCCCGGACAGAAGGCCGTACTCGATTCACTCATGGGGCGTTTAGGATCTGATGCATTGTCACAGCGAGCGCAGGACGCCTATGGACGAGCCAGCCGGTCAGGGAAAATCCGGGTTCGCTGAACGGCGGAGACTTACGATTCCGCGTTGGGTGCTCCGCGCGTGGCTGTGGATCAGCCTGCCCGTAGGGCTCATCGGCTACTACGGCATTCCGGGTCTGATCGTTTATGATCCCTGGCTCGAGATCGGAAACACGATCAGCATCCCTTTCTCACTGGTTCCCGTAACGCTCGCGCTGTTTTTCCCGGAGGGCACGTCTGCCATACTATCAATCATCCTGTTTGGCGTGATGACGGCGCTGATGGATCGGGTGATTGTCAAGCGCGTACCGGGCGCGATGCCGTTTGTGGCGTTTGCCGGCGCCATGGTTGCCTGGCTGATACTGAGCGCGATGCCATTCCTGGTCTGGATCGGGCTGGCCATGCTGTAGGCGGCGCATCGCGCGACACGTTGGCTGCGATTTAGCCGGGACGCGCCGCCACTCTTTCATTCCCCTCAATGCCGCCTCCGGGCGGCTTTTTCATGTCTGGAGCCCAAGATGGCGATCACGACCTATGCCGAGCTGCAGGCGGCGGCGGCGAACTGGCTTGTGCGGGCGGATCTGACCGCGCGCATCCCGGAATTCATTGCGCTGGCGGAGGCCCGGTTGAACCGGGTGATGCGGGCCAGGCTGGCCGAGGCGGAGGTTTCGCTGTCGGCGGGCGCGGGCGTACGGACGCTGGCGCTGCCGGCCGGGTTCACCGAGCCGCTCAGGCTGTGGATCGAGCGGGCGACCGGCCGGGACGAAGTGCCGTTCCGGGAGGCCGGGCTGATCGGGGTTTCGGCGCGCCGCGGGGAGCCGGGCGCCTGGACGGTGGACGGGGCCAACCTGGCGTTCGACCGGCCCTGCGACCAGACCTATGGCTTCACGCTGCGGATGCTGCGCCGGTTTGCGCTGTCGGATGCGGCGCCGACGAACGGGCTGCTGAGCGAGTTTCCGGACATCTACCTGTTTGCCACGCTGAGCGAGGCGGCGCCGTTCCTGCGCGATGCGGAACTGGCGGGCGCCTATGAGAGCAAGCTGGCCCGCGCACTTGGCGACGCCAACGCCAAGGAGGCCCGCAGCCGCGCGCCCGGGCGGCTGAGTAGTGAGCTGCCGGACCTGATTGCGGCGCGGGGCGCGTGATGCTGCTGCCGCCGGGACCGGATACGCCGGAGGGGCTGCGGCCTTTTCTGAAGTCAGTACATGACGCCTTGAGCGCACTGTTCGCGCCCGGGCGGCCGACGCCGCTGTGGGCCGTGGCGCAGGCCGGATTGCCGCCGGCCGCCAGCCATCCCCAGACCCTGGTGCTGGTCACCGACCTGAACATTCTCGCCCATTCCAACGGGATCAACTGGATCCGCCAAGACACGGGAGCCGTGATCGTCTGATGCCTTCATCCTGGTCGACTTCACTCCGGTTCGAACTGCAGTTCACCGGCGAAAACATCAATCTTTGGGGGGAGAAACTCAACGCCGTCCTGCAGAAGGCGGACTATGCCGTGGCGGGCTGGCTGACCAAGCCGCTGACCGGCAATGCCGCCCTGACCACCGCCAACGCCCAGGACGACGAGGCGCGCGCGGCGATGATCAAGTTCACCGGCGGGGCCGGGCCATTTACGGTGACGGTGCCGGCGGTGAGCAAGACCTATCTTGTCTGGAACGCCTGTGCGGGGCCGGTGACCCTGACCACGGGGGCGGGCGGTACCGTGACCGTGGACCCTGGCGACATCGTTTGGGTGCTGACTGACGGGGGCGCGGTGAAGACGCCCGGCTACGGCGGCGCCTCGATCAAGGACTGGGTCTCGAGCGTGGCCTGGTCCTACAACGCCGGCGCCCTGCCGGCCCAGAGCGGAAACGCCGGCAAGGTGGTCTCCACAAACGGGACCAACGCCAGCTGGCGGGCGCTCTCCACCTCAGATCTCAGCGACTATGCGAGCGCCGTAAAGGGCCTCGCGCTCGCTTTCGCCGTTGCCCTTTAGGAGACACTGACGATGCCGGTTACAGCCAATTCCATCATCACGCCCCAGACACCGCAGACCAGCAACGCGGCGTGCTCGGCGGCCAACACGACCTATACGACCAGCCCCACCAACACCGTGCTGCTGATCACGGCAGGCGCCAACGGCGCGCGGGTGACGCGGGTAGGCGCGATCCCGCTGGAGACCCTGGCGAGCGCGGTGCAACTGCAACTGTTCCGATCGCGCGATGCGGGGGCGACGCGGCTGTTCTTCGAAAGTGCGGTGGCCGGCGCCTACACCATGGCCGACACCACCGAGGTTCCCACGGCCGACTTTGGCTTTTCCGACGACAACCCGCTGATCCTGGCGCCGAACGAGCGGGTCTATGCGGCCGTGCGCGTGGCCAAGCAGATCACCTTCAACGCTGAATGGGCGGACTACTGATGGTGCGGCAGAAGCTCAGGGGGTTTGTGGGGCAGGGGGTGGTCGCAAAGAAATCCTATCGAGAGGCGCTTCTTCAGCTAGTTTCGATGCCAGTTTATGCCGTCTCTGGATCGGGAACTGTCACCGCTCCGCGCCCTTGCATAGCTTTGATCTTCGGTTGGGGCGCTGGCGGTTCGGGCGGGGCCGGATCGGGCGGAGGGGGAGGTGGCGGGGCCGCTGTGACCTATCGGATGCGCTTGTCGCGAGGTCAGCAGATATCCTACTCGGTGGGTGTCCCCGGGAGTGGTGTGCCCGACCTTACGGACGGCAACGACGGCACTGATACCGTACTATCGACACCTATAGGCACATTGCGTGCCGGTGGAGGTAGGGCTGGCCTTTGGGCCAATGCGGGCGGTGGCTTAGGAGGCCAAGCATCAGGGATTGGAACACTAAGGCCTGGAGCGCGTGGCGGCGATCAGCCCTCTCCTTTGGGTGGAAGCGGCGGATCCTTCCCCGAAATTGGCTCAACTTTCGCTGGGATCGGAGACGGCTCCGCGGGGGTAACCGGGGGTGGGGCATCTTCGAATGGTGGGGCGGGTCGAGTGATAATCTTGCTACTTAGGGCTTCATGAAGTTCTGAGGGTCGGATCTGAAAGATAGGGAAAATCAAGACTACCCTTCGGCCAACTGCTTCCAAATCGCGGCAACTTCCAACGAGGGGTGCGATCTGTTGCGAAAATTGAAAAATCTCCCCGCATCAGCGTCCCCTTTATTTCGATTGGCCCTGATATGAAGGGTGAGAAAAACCAATATAGAGAATAGCCTGCTTTCATCAGCGTATTAGATACTAAGAGCGTCGTATTTTTTCGTTCTCTCGAAATTTCAATGAGCCATTCTGGCCTAGTATTTTCTAACAGGAACTTCGATCCGTCCAACACTCGAGGCTCAAAACCTTCAACATCAATCTTCACAAGTGATGGACTTGAGGCTTTCAAAGAGTCGAGTGGGATGAACTTGGTCCGTAGCGTCGGATAACCAGCGTCATACAGCGAACCTGCGCCGATGTTTCCAATCCGGTCTACAGGAGGGATCGGGATGTCCGCCTCTCCCTCCCGCTCGCCTGCCGCTGCATGGATTACGTCTACATTGGTGAGCCCGTTCAGGTTTACGTTGGCCTGAAGGATTTCCGCGATGTCGCGGTGGGCTTCGATGGCGATGACTTTGGCGTTGGGCCGGCGGGCCGCGAAGGGCAGGCCGATGGCGCCGATATTGGCGCCGACATCGAGCAAATTTCCGTCGCAAGACGCCAGGATGAATTCAAGTTCGACCCGCGCAAACTCGCCAGCTTCCAGCAGGCAAGATCCGACGCCCTCGTCATTCGGCGGGACGAGGAACTTCATTCCGTAGGCGTTCGCGAGCTTCAGCATTCCGAACTACCCCAACCTAACCACGCCCATCTTGGCCAGTTGGCCTAGCGTTCGGCCGATGGCGGAGACGGGGTAGTTGACCCGGCTGGCGATCGCGGTGGGGGTTGTGTCGCCGGTTTCCACGGCGGCGAAGACGCTGAGGACGAGGTCGCGGGGGCTGGGGATGGTTCCGAAGAGGGGATGGTCCAGGCAGGCCAGGAGCTGCTCGCGGGTGGCGCCGGGCGTCAGGGTCAGCGGCGTTGTCGCGGAGATCTGATGGGTCGGGTAGTGGCCGAAGACCTCGAACGGGTCGAGGTTGGTGGACAGGGTGGCCGGCGCGCCGGCGAGGGGCCGGGTGAGGAAACGCCGGCGGGCGTTCAACTCGGACCAGAGCGCCTGGTACTGGCGATAGATCACCGGCCAGTCGTAGAGGTCACGCGCGCGCTGGCGGCCTGACGCGCCCATGGCCTTGCGGATGCCGGGATTGTCGATCAGGGCCGAAAGCGCGTCGACCAGATGGGCCAGATCCAGCGCGGTGGTGGCCGAGGCAAAACCGCAGTAGCGGTCATAGTTGAGGACGCCGCTTTCGTGGCCGCGCGCGAGGGGCGTTCCCATGCCGGGCTCAGGCGCCCAGGTGGCGATGCGGAAGCCATCAACGCCGTCGCGGACGGTGTCGCGATAGCCATCCCAGTCGGTGACGACCACAGGCAGGCCAGCCGCCATCGCCTCGATGGGAGTCAGGCCGAAGGTTTCCTGGATATTGTCGGCGAGGGTGACGAAGATGTCGGCAGCGGCCCAGGCATTGTCGCGTCTGGGCGGATCGCGACCCTCGACGAAGATCAGGCGCACGTCGGGGGCGAACTGGGCGGCGCCCTGGCGAAAGACCTCCTCGACGCGCTCGGAGGGCGTCCAGCCGCAGAGAATGAGGGCCACCCGTTTGCCGGTGCGCTCCGCCGCCAGCTGAAGGCCCCGGTACATGGCGTGAGGGTGCGCCTTGGCGTGATAGACGAGGCGGCCGACGAAGAGGGCGGCCACTTCATCATCGGCCAGATCAAGGGCCGCGCGGCCTCCGGCCCGCTGGGCCTCGCTGAAGTCGAAGTCGGCGCAGTGAACGCCCAGCGGAATGACCGGGAGCTGTGGCCCCTCGATGCGCGCGTCGACGCCATGGCGCCAGCGCAGGTAATCGGCCTCGGCCTCGTGGACGCGGCGGACCGTTTCGAGGACGGCGCTGGACGTGCAGACCAGGGCGTCCCAGGGCATCACGGCTTCGCGCAACAGGCCGGCGATCTCGTTCATGGCGATCTGGCTGGCGGTGGTGTGGGTGACGCCGCATAGCGAATAGGCGTTGATGCCGGTCCTGACCCTGGCGCGTGCGTGCGTCGCGACAGAGATGTCCGCCAGATAGAGCACGCCGGTGGCGCCGATGCGTTCCGGTTCGGCCGACTTGATCCATTCAAACGGGGCGGCCGGGTCGATGCCCTTGACGATGGCTTCGAAGCCGCGGGCAATGTCTGCATTGGGCGAGAGGCCACGGATCGGCTGGCCGTCACGGGCGTAGACGGCGGCGCGCAGGAAGCCATTGCCGGCGGCCTGACGACCCATGAGCGCCGGCTTGGCCATGTCATAGCCATCGGCATGGGCGCGGATCACGGCGGATGTGGTCTCGGACACGGGGCCTCAACGCGGTCTGGAACTGGCCCGGATCATTGAGGCCGCTCGCCCGCGGACACAAGCGCGCCGCCCCCTTTTTTCAACTTGAACGCTCGTAATCGGCAGGAGGGCGCAGATGAGGATTCCCCTGGAGTTTCCACCGGGACTGAACGGTGACGACACCACCCTGGCGGGCTCGGGGCGTTGGGCCGACGGTTCGAACGTGCGCTTCCGGCTGGGCCGGCCCGAGGTGATCGGCGGTTGGGAACGGCTGATGACGGACTCCCTGACCGGGGTTTGCCGGGGGGTGTTTCCCTGGACCGACAATGCCGGCGTCCTGGACATCGCCTTCGGCACGCACAGCAAGCTCCAGCTGTGGCGAGGCGGGGCTCTGTTCGACATCACGCCTGCCGCCGGCTTCGCGGCGGGCGCCATCGACGGCGCCGGATCGGCGGGGTTCGGCACGGGGGCCTATGGCGTGGGCGGGTTTGGCCTGCCGGCGGTCTCGGACTACTTCCCGCTGACCTGGTCGTTCGGCGCCTGGGGGCAACAGCTGCTGGCGAGCCCGCGCAACCAGACCATCTTCGCCTGGACCAACGACACGGCGCAGAAGGCGCAGGCCCTGGCCAATGCGCCCGCGAACGTGACGCAGATGCTGGTGGCGCCGCAGGGCGGCGGCTACCAGGTGTTCGCGCTGGGCTGCAATGAAGAGGTCTCGGGCGCCTTCAATCCGCTCTGCGTCCGCCATTCCTCGATCCGCAACAACACCCAGTGGAGTACGAGCGCCAGCGGATCGACTGCGCGCGAGTACATCCTGACCGGCGGGGGCCGGATTGTCGGCGGGCGGATGTGTGGACCGTGCCTGCTGGTCTGGACCAGCGACGCCCTGTTCCTGGGCACGTTTGTCGGTGCGTTGAACCAGCCCTGGCGGTTCGATCGGGTTGGCCGGAACTGCGGCCTGATCGGGCCGAATGCGGCGGTCGTGGTGGGGCAGGCCGCGTTCTGGGTCAGCCCTGACCGGCAATTCTATCGCTATGCGCTGGGTGGGCAGGCCGAGCCGGTCGCCTGCCCGATCCGGCGCGACTTCGCCGTGGAACTGGCGGCGAGCCAGGGCGACAAGGTGGTGGCGTCGTCCAACGCGGAATTCTCCGAGGTCCGGTTCGACTATCCTGACCGGCGCGATGGCTATGAGAACAGTCGCTACCTGGGTCTTGCCCTGAGCGGCCCGGACGCAGGCGCCTGGCACCGGGGCGTCATGGCGCGCACGGCGTATGTGGACTCCGGCCCGTCCGCCTACCCCATCGGGGCTACCTATGAGGGGGCCGTCTATCTGCACGAGAAGGGGCGCTCGGCTGACGGCGGGGGCTTCGGCTGGTTCATCGAGAGTGCGGACAGCGTGCTGGATCCCAATCGGACGATGCTGGTTCGGGGCGTCTGGCCAGATTTCAAGGATCAGATCGGCCCGGTAACGGTGGCGTTGTCGGGGCGGCTCCATCCGCAGGACACGGGTGCGACCACCCGGAGCGTGACCCTGGCCCCGGGCGAGGCGAAGGGTGACCTGCTCGTCAGCGGCCGGCTGTTCCGGACGCGGTTTTCAGGCCAGAGCGCGCCCACCGGATGCCGGATCGGGGCGCCGATCTTCGACGCCGCGCCGGCGGGCCGGCTGTGACGGAGGCTGAGCGGCAGCGCTGCAGCGGTTGGCTGGAAGCTGCCCTGGCGCATGCCGGAGGCGGCTACACGCTCGAGGATGTCTGGGCCCTGGTGGACGCGGGAGAGGCGCAGGCCTGGCCGGGCGACCACGCGGCCATGGTGACCCTGATCGAGGACGAACCGCAGGCGCGGCGGCTGCTGATCTGGCTGGCGGGCGGGGATCTGGACGAACTGGTGGGCCGCCTGCGCCCACAGGCTGAAGCCTGGGCGCGGACGAACGGCTGTCAGCGCGTGCTGATCGTTGGCCGCCCGGGCTGGGAACGGGCGCTGGCGCCCATGGGTTACGCGCCGCTGGCGCGCATCATTACGAAGGAGCTGTAGATGAGTCTGAAGCTGAACGGGAACCGCAAGAAGTGGAGCAATGCGAGTAGCTCGACCTCCAACACGACCACAACGCCCACGGTTCCGGAGTGGGGATCGAACCTGACCCAAAGGGTCGCGGGCCAGGTCGGACAGGTGGCCGGTCTGGACCCGGGGTCGCTGGTGGCGCCGACACATGATCTGCAACGACAGGCCGCGACGGCTGCAGCAGGCCTCGGACTGTGGAAGCCGTCCGGTGTGACGGGCGGACCGCGCGATCCGGCCGACATCAGCTGGACATCCGATTTCCAGACTGCGGAGACGCCGTTCGCCTCTGGCGGCAAGGCCTATGACTTTGTGGATCGCTATCTCAATCCGTATCTGAGGGATGTGGTCGACACCGCGGCGGCGGACCTTGACGTGCAGGCGGGTCGCACAAGGGCGCAGCAGGCGCTTGACCTGGCGGGTTCGGGGGCGTTCGGCGGTTCCGGCGCCGCCCTGACGCAGAGCATGACAGAGGGGGAGTTGTCGCGGGCAAGGGCCTCGACCCTGGCGGGGCTGCGCTCGCAAGCCTACCAGACCGCGCTTGGGGCTGCGGCCGGGGACGCGGATCGGGCGACCCAGGCGCGGATCGCCAATGCGCAGACGCGGCTGCAGGACCGGGCGCAGAAGATCGATCTTGGATTCAGGAGCCAGGGCCAACAGCTGGCGGCCGACGAAGCGATGCGCGCCAATATCGCGGCCCAGGCGGGACTGGGCGAGACCCTGCGGAGCGTCCAGCAACAGCAACTGCAGGCGCCGATGGCTCATGCGCAGCAGGTGGTGGCGATGCTGAGCGGCCTGCCGATCCAGCTCTTCACCGGGCAGCAGACAGCGGAGGCCAAGTCGGAAACCGGCTCCGGCAAGGAGACGCAGATCGGCGCGGAGATCAATGCGACGCCGATGCCGAGGTGGGTCTAAGCTATGGCCACATCCACAGAGCGGCTCGCCACGCTGGAACAGCGCCTCACGGACCACGAGTCTCGATGTGAGGAACGTCTGGGCGAGATCAAGGCCACATCTGCCGCCACCCTCAAGGCCGTTGAAGGCCTGAAGGGCCGGGCCTGGGGCGTCGTCGCCGCACTCATGACCTGGGCGCTGGCCCAGCTCTGGAGCGAAAATGCCCGTCGCCTGGAAGAGCTGGACCGGACCTTGCCGGTCGCCGCCGGATCCGGCCTGCAGCGCCTGGCGATGACCTCCCAACCTCAACCTGCGCGGGACGCAGCCACAACGGAGATTCCCGAATGAAGAAGAGCCTTGCGATAGCGCTTGTCGCACTCACGTCGTCCGGCTGCAGCACCCTGACCGGACTTGCAGGCGCACGGGAAGGATCGGAGCAGGCCGAAATCCTGCGTGCTCTGGGGGATCACATCGACAATTGCGACCGCCGCTATCAGGGCAGCCTCGGGCTGGGCGGAGGATTTACCTTCAACATCGACTGCAAGGCGCGGGCGACGCCTCAGTCCTGAGGCGCCTCGACGAGCCGGCGAAGGTAGGCGGCCACATCGACGGGCCAGGCTTCGGTCCGGCTTTGAAATGCGTCCATGTCGTCGGCGAAGAGGGCGCGGGCGGCTTCATCGAATGCCGGCAGATCGCCGGCGAGAACCGACATCGCCCGATATAGCGTTTCCTGATGTCTACGGCGGCGATCCGGCTGGGCGGCCTCCCGACGGGCCTCCTCGACCAGACGCCTGAGCACTGCAGAGGCTCCGCCCGGCTGGTCTGCCAGCCAGTCCCAGTGGCGGGGAAGCAGGGTGACCTCACGGGCGACGACACCCAGCCTGGGACGGCCGCGACCCGGGCGGGGTTCCGGGGGTGCCGGGGCGGGCTGCGCGGTCATGCGCTGGCGATAGGCTGAAACGGCGAGATCGGCGCTATGGCGCAGATCGAGCTCAACCGGCTGGCCGGTCTGGTCGTCCAGGATCAGCAGGCCGTGGGCGCCGGCCGCCGTCAGATCGACAGCCTTGCCTGCCACGGCGAAGAGATCGCCGGTGTGGTGCGCTGTGTGGCCCTCGAAGAGGGTGAAGGTTTCTGATGAGGTCATGCGCGCTCCCGGGCGCGACTATGGCGCATGTGGACTGCGCCATCAATAATATCCGGGTAAAATAACGAGATGGCCAGGAGAGCCCGGGAGATTGCCCGGACTCTCCTGCGATGGTGCCACGGCAGGGATTCGAACCCTGGACCTCAGCCTTACCAAGGATGCGCTCTACCACTGAGCTACCGCGGCGAAGGCGGGGCCTATAGCGGGCTGAGGCCGCGTCGTGAAGCGTTAAATCGACCGCGTGCAGCTTGACGGGCGCGCTCCCGCGCAGCACCTGACGGCATGGCGGATCGGCAGAAAGACGGCAAGGACGCACCCACCTCGCGAGAAACCAAGCTCGCGCAGGCGCTTCGCGCGAACCTGCGCCGTCGCAAGGCGACCGGTTCGGCAGGCGCTGCACCGAAGCCGCAAGAAACCTCCAAGGATTGACCGCTTGGCGCGCCTGCGAGGCGCAGGCTAGATACCGCTTCTTTTTTCGCCGCGCCGTTCAGGCTGGCCGGTCGTCTGTCGAAGGGTAGCTATTGGATCGTATCGCCATCGTCGGGGGCGCAAAGCTGAACGGGCAAATCCCGATCAGCGGCGCCAAGAATTCGGCCATCAAGCTGATGACCGCCAGCCTGCTCACGGACGAGCCACTGCGTCTGACCAATATGCCGCGCCTGGCCGACACCCGGTTCCTTGGGAAGCTATTGCAGCGCCTTGGCGCCGAGGTCGTCGAAGCCGAGGGGCCCGACGGCGGCGAGACGCTTCTGACGACGCGCGAGATCGTCAGCGGGTTTGCGCCCTATGATCTGGTCCGCCAGATGCGGGCGTCGTTCAATGTGCTGGGGCCGCTGCTGGCGCGAACGGGGCAGGCCAAGGTCTCGCTGCCGGGCGGATGCACCATCGGCGCGCGACCGGTTGATCTGCATCTGAAGGCGCTGGAGGCTCTCGGCGCCCGGATCGATCTTCACGAGGGCTATGTCTACGCCCAGGCGCCGCGCGGGTTGAAGGGCGCGGTGATCAACTTCCCGATCAACTCCGTGGGCGCGACAGAGCACGCCATGCTGGCGGCTGTGCTGGCGGACGGTGACACAGTGCTGGAGAATGCCGCGGCCGAGCCGGAGCTGGCGGATCTTGCCGAGTGCCTGAACGCCATGGGCGCAAAGGTTTCCGGCGCAGGCACGCGCACGGTTCATATCCAGGGCGTCAGTCGACTGCACGGCGCGACGCACTCGGTGATCCCGGACCGGATCGAGACGGGGACCTATGCCGTCGCCGCCGCCATGGCTGGCGGTGAGGTGCGGCTGACGCGGACCCGGAGCCATCTGATCCAGTCGTTGATCGACAAGTTGATCGAGGCGGGTGTCGAGGTGACGACCCATGACGATGGGTTGACGGTCAAGCGGGGCCCAGACCGGCTGAGGCCCGTCGAGATCGAGACAGCACCTCACCCCGGGTTTGCGACGGATCTACAGGCCCAGTTCATGGCCTTGATGACGCTGGCCGATGGCGAAAGCGTGATTCGGGAAACGATCTTCGAGAACCGGTTCATGCATGTGCCGGAGCTGGGCCGCCTTGGCGCCGACATTTCGGTTCAGGGCGGGGAGGCGCGGGTGCGCGGGGTCGAGGCTCTTACCGGAGCCCAGGTAATGGCGACGGACCTGCGGGCCTCTGTCAGCCTGGTGATCGCCGGGCTGGCGGCGCGGGGCGAGACGATCGTCAATCGCGTGTATCATCTGGACCGTGGTTTCGAGCGGCTGGAAGAAAAACTGGGCGCGTGCGGCGCCCAGGTGCGGCGCCTGAAGGGCGATGGCGTCGAAGCGGAGGTCGAGTAGTCCATGGCCGAACCTTCGGGCCTTAGACTGCTGGCTGAGGATGAGTCGGATCTTGCCGTCATCTCGGCCGCCTTGCAGGACGCGATCGCCAAGGTCGGGGATATCCTGTACGAGCCGAAAACACGCCGCCTGACCATTGCCTTCAACCGGTTCCGCTGGGAGGCGGGAAAGGGGCAACGTGTTCGGGCGGCCCTGCAGATCGGAAGTGTGCTGGACGTCCAGTCCCGCAAGATCCGTCGGGATCGCCGTGACGCCGTGCTGGAGTTGCTGGCGATCACCTTTGTCGCCGGGGATCCCCCGGGAGGTACGCTGACGCTGAGTTTCGCCGGAGGCGGCGACTTTCGTCTGCAGGTCGAATGTGTGGACGCCGTACTGGCGGACCTTTCGCGCCCCTGGCCGACGCCCAGAACACCGGCGCACGACCTCTGATCGGATAGCCTTCGTCCGGAGACCTCGCTAAAGAGCGCACATGCGCCGCTTTGTGTCTGATGATCCCGGTTTTACCGACGCCTTTACCGCTTTTGTCGGTGAGCGACGTGACACGCCGCATGACGTTGACGCCGTCGTTGCCGATGTTCTGGCGGCAGTCCGCGCCGAGGGCGTGGACGCTTTGCTACGGTTTGCCCGAGAGTTCGACGGGCTTGAACTGACCCAGGACACGCTGCGGGTCACGGCCGAAGAGGTAGAGGCGGGGGCAGCGGCCTGTTCGCGCGAGGTGCGGGATGCGATCGACTTCGCGGCGGCCCGGATCCGGGCCTATCACGAGCGCCAGCGGCCTGCCGACCAATGGTTCACCGACGCAGCCGGTGTCGAACTGGGCTGGCGCTGGACAGCGCTGGAGTCGGTGGGGATCTATGTTCCCGGCGGGCGTGCGGCCTACCCCTCCACCGTGCTGATGAACGCCGTGCCGGCGGCGGCGGCAGGGGTAGAGCGGATCGCCATGGTGACGCCCCCCGGCAAGCTGCAACCCGCTGTTCTCGCCGCCGCCCGGGCGGCTGGCGTCAGTGAGATCTGGCGCGTCGGGGGCGCTCAGGCCGTCGCGGCGCTTGCTTACGGCGCGGGACCGATCCGGCCGGTGGACAAGATCGTCGGACCGGGCAACGCCTACGTCACAGCGGCGAAACGGCGGGTCTATGGCGTGGTCGGCATCGACGCGCTGGCCGGACCCTCGGAGATCGTCGTGGTGTCGGATTCGGCCAGTGATCCGGCCTGGATCGCGGCGGACCTGCTGTCCCAGGCCGAACACGATCCTGCCGCGCAATCCATCCTGATAACCGATGATCGCGCCTTCGCGGACCGGGTTGAGGTCGAGGTTGAAAGGCAGCTTGCCACACTGACCACGGCAACGGATGCGCGCGCCTCCTGGCGCGATCACGGCGCGATCGTGATTGCGCCCCTGGATGAGGCGCCGCGTCTGGTGGATCTGATTGCGCCGGAACACGTCGAGTTCGCGATCGACAACCCTGAACGTCTTGCTGATCGTGTCCGGCACGCCGGTGCGATTTTCCTGGGCCGTCACGCCCCTGAAGCCATCGGTGACTATGTGGCGGGGTCGAACCACGTGCTGCCGACCAGCCGCGCGGCGCGGTTCTCGTCGGGACTTTCCCTTTATGACTTCTTGAAGCGCACCTCGATCGTGAAGTGCGACGCCGAGGCCTTCGCGAAACTGGCGCCGGCGACCATAGCCCTTGCCGATGCGGAGGGGTTGCCCGCCCACGCCAGGTCCGCGGCGATACGTCTGGGGCAATCGCGACAGGGCTGAGCGGTTGCTGAGAACGGGGCTTGGCGGGGTCTTTTTCCGTATCTGGCCCGAAGTTCGACAGGGCGGGATGACGAACGACCCCGGAATGCCATAAAGCTCATCCCACACGCCATGGTCCAAGACGCCAAAGCCCTTCATCGTTTGCAATCGGTCGAGCTTGACGAAGAGTCGCTCGCGGCCGTTTCGCGCGACCAGGAGCAGGAGCGCCAGATCGCGATCTTTGATCTGCTGGAAGAGAACTACTTCTTTCCCGAAGGCGCCCTTGCCGGGCCCTATGACCTGCGCATGGGGTTGATGGAGAACCGTCTCGTTCTCGACGTGCGTGGGCCGACCTATGAACGACGACACATCCTGTCGCTGTCGCCCTTCCGAACGCTGATCAAGGACTACTTCATGATCTGCGACAGCTACTATCAGGCGATCCGCAACTCGACACCTGCCCAGATCGAAGCCCTGGATATGGGGCGGCGCGGTCTGCACAACGAGGCCTCGGAGCTGCTTCAGACACGACTGACGGGCAAGATAGAGACCGATCTCGATACTGCGCGCCGGCTATTCACCCTGATTTGCGCCCTTCACTGGCGGAGCTGACCGTCGATGTCAGCCGATCCGGAGATCGTTCGGCTTCCCGACGCCGTCCTGTTCTGCTGCAATTACAACCAGGTGCGTTCACCGATGGCGGAGGCGCTGTTGAAACAGTTTGGCGGCGTACGGATCTTTGTGGACAGCTGCGGTCTGCGGCGCGCGTCATTTGATCCCGATACCGATGATCTGGAAGTCGACCCGCTGGCAGCCGAGGTCATGAAGGAGATCGGTATCGATATCACCCGGCATCGCTGCAAGGTTTTCGACGACCTTGAGGACGACTCGTTTGATCTGGTGGTGTCGCTGACGCCGGAGGCGCAGCACCGGGCCGTCGAGCTCGCGCGCGGCCGCGCGGCGGACATCGAGTACTGGCCCACCCACGATCCGACGCTGACCGAGGGTTCCAGGGATCACCGCCTGGAGGCCTATCGGCAGGTGCGCGATGGGCTGGCGGCCCGGATCGCCAAGAGGTTTGCCCGTTGATCGCCAGGACGCGGGCGTTTCGGCGCATGCGCGGCTGTGCTAGCTTTAACTCAGATAGCGGGTCCCACGACAAGGTGACCCTGGAGATCGAATGTCGAAGGCGGAGCATCTGGTGTTTGCTGGCGTAGTCAGCGAGACGCTTCCCAACACCATGTTCCTGGTCAAGCTCGAGGACAGTCACGAAATGGTCGCCACGCTTTCGGAGGCCTTTCGGCCGGCGGATGCCATGCCGGCTGTGGGTGATCATGTGCTGGTGGAGTCGACACCCTACGACCTCACGCGAGGCGCGATCACACTGCTTGTCGGCTGATCGGCATGTCCATGTCTCATCGTCTTGTCCTGGCCTCGGCCAGCCCGCGTCGCCTGGACCTGTTGGCGCAGGTCGGGATCGTGCCCGACGCTATTGATCCGGCGGATCTGGATGAGTCGCCATTGCGGGACGAGACCCCGAGACGCCTGGCGCTTCGACTTGCGCTGGGCAAGGCCCTGCTGGTTGCAGAGAGGGAACCGGGCGCCTTTGTGCTTGCCGCGGATACTGTGGTCGCCCTCGGTCGGCGGATGATGCCGAAGGCCGCCAATGATCAGGAGGTCCGCGATTGCCTGACGCGACTTTCCGGTCGCGCCCATCGCGTGCTGACGGGTGTTGCGGTCGTCGCACCGGGTGGCCGCGGCGCCAGCCGACTGGTCGAGACCCGCGTTCACTTCAAGCGGTTTTCCAAGGCCGATCTGGATGCCTACGTGGCCTCGTCCGAGGGGGTCGGCAAGGCGGGTGGTTATGCCATCCAGGGGCGGGCTGCGGCCCTCGTGATGGCGCTTCAGGGTTCTTACTCCGGCGTTGTCGGGCTGCCGCTATATGAGACAGTCAGTCTGCTGACCGGTCTCGGTTACCCAAGCAAATGACGGACAGGGTCATCTATCTGGATCGCGGGGTCGGCGAGACCCGGGGCGTGCTCGCTCTGGACGGCCGCCCCGAACGCCTGCTGATCCATCGGGATCACGATGATCCTCGCCTGGGCCTGGGCGCGCGGCTGATCGCGCGTGTCGCGAGCCTGGAGCCGGCTCTGGCGACAGCCTTTCTGGATCTCGGGGGTGGCCTTGAGGCTATCATGCCCTTCAAGCCAGAGGCGCGTCCGGTTCGGGGCGCCGCCATTGAGGTCGAGATCCGCAGCGAGCCGCGCGACGGGAAGCTGGCGACAACGCGCTACATAGGTCCGGGGGAGGGGCTCCCGAGACTTCTCGCGATGCCTGACGGCGTGGCCGAGGCTCTCCAGCGGATCGCGCGTGACGCCCCCATCCGCGAGGATGCACAGGCTCGCGTGATCGCCGATGAAGCGGAAGCCGAGGCGCTTGAGATCCTGCATCCGCTTCCCGGCGGCGGGACCCTGGCGATCGAGCCAACCCGAGCCTTGACCGCCATCGACATTGATCTGGGCCAACGCAAGGGCGGAGACGCCAAGCGCGCGACGCGTCAGGCCAACCTGGCTGGGCTGACCGAGGCGGCGCGCCTGCTTCGACTGAAGGGACTGGGCGGGATTGTAGTGATTGATCTGGCGGGGCGGGGTCACGATGGCGCTGCCTTGCTGGCGGCGGCGCGGCTGGCCTTTGCGGCGGATAACCCCGGCGTGGCGTTCGGCCCGATCAGCCGCTTCGGGACCCTGGAATTGCTTATCCCGCGGAGAACCCGACCTCTCCTGGACCGTCTTCGTCAGCCGAGCGGAGCCTTGAGTGACCGCGCCGTCGCCCAGCGCCTGATCCGTCGCCTGGAGACCGAAGCGCTGGCGCAGCCGGCTGCCCGGCTCACAGCAAGGTGCGCACCGGCGGTCGCCAGGGAAACCGAACCCTGGATGGCCGCGCTGGCGGCGCGGTTTGGCGCGCGCCTCACATTGTCCGAGTCGGCGGACTATTCCGACGATCGAATCGACGTGAGCGCCACATGAGTTGCGCGATCTGTGGAAAACCCGTCGATGCCGCCTACAAGCCGTTCTGTTCAAGGCGGTGCGCCGACATTGATCTTCAACGCTGGCTGAGCGGCCGGTACGCGGTGCCCGTTGAGGATGACGATGATCCCGAGGCGTCGGGATCGTCGGATCCATCAGACGCCTGAAAAACGCGCGCCAGCGGTCGCTGGACTTCGCGGGACGGCTCTTTTATAGACGCGGCTCCCGCGAGGACGGGGCCCAGGCCTGGGTAGCTCAGTTGGTAGAGCAGCGGATTGAAAATCCGCGTGTCGGTGGTTCGAATCCGCCCCCAGGCACCACCCTTTTCCCCCATAGCGCCATCTTCAAGAGCGTAGGCCCGGGCCGCGCCGCTGGCCACGGGTCAGCAGGCGCTGCGAAAACGAGCGAGATGCCTTGCGAATCCTGGGTGATCCCGGTTTCGCGAAAATGCTGCATCGCAATATTTTCTTGCTCGGGGATGTGATCAATAGTCGAGCGCTCGGCGCTTCCGAAGTGTGCAGCGCACAATTGAGTGGTTCGGGCGGCGGTATGTCATGGAATTCGAACACTTCTGCCCCTTGACGCCTCGTTGCAGGGTTGCCAAAGGGTCGAGGCCGCTTCCTAACAAAGCGGTAAGACTTTGGGTTCTCCTCGGAGCTCCCAAGGCCGTCCGCACCTCTGAAGCGCCAGTCCCAACGAACCGTCGGGATCAGCATTCCGGGTCGGGCGCAGCGATAGCGGCTCTTTGTTCTGGCGCGCGCAAGCGGGTTGGGGCAGGGGTCATGTTTCAACTAGGGTAGAGACGCTCTCGCGCGACGACCCTCCGGCCAATCGTGCAAGATCAACCAGGAACTGGCGACAGATGCTCGACAACAAACTGAAGATCACATTTTCCGCTCTCCTCGGCGCCATGGCGTTGAGTCTGAGCGCTCCGGCGTTCGCTCAGAACGCCGCCGCC
Source organism: uncultured Alphaproteobacteria bacterium (assembly GCA_903909375.1). Classification (GTDB taxonomy): domain Bacteria; phylum Pseudomonadota; class Alphaproteobacteria; order Caulobacterales; family Caulobacteraceae; genus Phenylobacterium. The sequence continues at coordinate 109,783 of CAIVVM010000025.1, read as the reverse complement.
CCCGCTGCTCCTGCGGCTGACGCCGCGGCTGCCGCTCCTGCGGCTGACGCCGCAGCTGCTGCCCCTGCCGCTGCCGCGGCTGCGCCCGAGGCTCCGGCCGATCCGCCCACCATGAAGAATGCCGGTCAGCTCAATGTCGGCACCATGTTCATGGACTCCGACCCGGTTGTGAAGATCATCATGATCGGCCTGGCTCTGTCCTCGATCCTGAGCTGGACCATTCTCGTCACCAAGATCTTCGAGTTCCGGGCTTTGAACCGCGTCTCGGACACCTTCGTGGAGAACTTCCGCGGCGCCAAATCGGTGAACGACATGAGCAAGATCGCTCTGTCGGAAGAGTTCGACGGTAACCCGCTGGCCGATATGGCCGCCGCGGCCGCGCAAGAGATCGAACTCAGCCGCCAGGCCGGGCTATCGATCGTGGGCGAACACCGTGAAACCACGCTTGCCCGCGCTGAACATGCGGTTAGCGCGGTTCAGGCCGCACTGGCGCGTCGCCTTTCGGGTGGCATGCAGTATCTGGCGTCGGTGGGTTCCAACGGTCCGTTCATCGGTCTGTTCGGCACCGTCTACGGGATCATGAACTCGTTCATCGGGATCGCGAACACCAACACCACCAACCTGGCCGTCGTCGCCCCCGGTATCGCCGAGGCGCTTCTCGCCACGGGCCTGGGTCTGTTCGCCGCCATTCCGTCGGTTATCTTCTACAACTTCTTCCAGACGAAGATTTCGACCTACGGCGCCCGCTCGGAAGGGTTCGTCGCCGAGTTGATGAACGCGATCTCGCGGCAGCTCGATAAGGGAGCGTAACCTAGATGGCCGCCAAACTCTCGAGCGGAGGGGGCGGGCGCAATCAGGAAGAGGCGATGGCCGACATCAATGTCACGCCCTTCGTGGACGTGATGCTGGTTCTGCTGATCATCTTCATGGTGGCTGCGCCGCTGGCGAGTGTGACCGTTAAAGTCACACTTCCGCCTGCGGTGGCGCCGCCCGGCGTGACCCCTCAGAAGCCGGTCTACATCTCGTTGCAGCCGAACGGCAGCGTCTTCATCCAGGACTTCAGGACCGACCTGTCGACCATCGGTGACGACCTCCGCCGGCAGCTGGGCTCGACCCGTAACCCCACCAAGGAACGCATCTTTATCCGTGCGGATAGAGACGTGCTCTATGGCGACTTCATGGGCGTGATGAACGCACTGCAGGACAATCAGTTCTACAGCGTGGCTCTCGTCGGTGAAGATAACAACTAGGTGGCGCCCCATGTCTGACACGTCACACACTGAGGCCCTGACCCGGCACAATCCGTTCGACGATCCGAGGCCGAAAGCCCGCCCGGGGACGATGATCGCACTGATCCTCGCCCTGGTCGCGCATGCCGGGCTTGGCGTCTATCTCTGGAAGTCGCGCTTCGAGCCCAAGTACAAGGAGTACTCGGACGAAGTGACGGATGTGGCTCTCATCAAGCCCGTCCCTCCGCCGCCTCCGCCGCCGCCGCCTCCGCCGCCGCCGAACACCCCGCCGCCGCCGCCGCCAAAGCTGCAGCCGCGTCCGCCGGTGGCGATCCCGGACATGCCTTCGATTCCGCCCCTGCCGGTTCCGCCGGTGGAGCGTAGGATCGAGGAGCCCAGGCCTCCTGCGGCCCCGCCGCCGGAACCGCCGCGTCCTTCGGTCATCACGAACCCTGACTGGCTTCGCAAACCTTCGGCTGACGATCTGGTCCGGTACTTCCCGGAGCGGGCCCAGCGGATGGAAGTCAGCGGCCGCGCGACGATCAGTTGCACGGTGAACGCCCGCGGCGCACTCGATGGGTGCAACATCATCTCTGAAGACCCTTCCGACATGGGCTTTGGAGACGCGGCCATGCGAATGAGCAAGCTGTTCCGGATGCGTCCAAAGACGACGGACGGCCAACCTGTAGACGGCGGTACCGTGCGCATCCCACTTCGGTTCGTTCTGCCGAAGGACTGATGCCTGGCGTCGACCCTTCAGGTCGCGTTCTGTAGAATTGGCCCCGACAGCAGCCGCTGCCGGGGCTTTTTCTTGGCCGGGAGGCAAGACGATCCCGGGGCGATGCCTGGGACATTTCGCCCGTCTGGAGGTCGGGCTTGATCGCGCCGCCCCTCCCGACTAGAACCTCCGCTCGCGATGCGCTGCCCTAGCTCAGTTGGTTAGAGCGCCAGATTGTGGATCTGGAGGTCCCCGGTTCGAGACCGGGGGGCAGTACCATCGTTTCCTCCCCCCCAAATCGATGGGGCGGCGTGACCAAATCTTTCTTTTGCGACATCCTCGGTGCACGGTGGTGCGGCACAACAGGCCGCAGGCAAGCGCGCCGTGGGAGGGAAAGTCATGGAACTGAAACCGGGATCACGCTGGAAGAGCGCCGTCTGCGACACAGAGGTCGTGGTCGTGCGCCCACCGAAATCTGACGCCAGCCTGGAATGCGGCGGCCATCCGATGGTGGCGCATGCTGCGGCGAAGCCCGACGGCCTTTCCATCGCGCTGGATCATTCTGCGGGGACCCAGATGGGCAAGCGGTTTGCCGATGAGGAGAGCGGTCTGGAGGTTCTCTGCAGCAAGGGCGGCGCGGGGTCGCTCAGCCTGGATGGCCGCGCGATCAGCGCCAAGGACGCCAAGAAGCTGCCGGCGTCCGACTAGGTCCAGCCATGCACACAACACTCCTGCTCGATATGGCGGCGGATGCCGCACCGGACCGGCTGGCGCTGGGACGGCGCGAGGATGGCGTCACGTTCTCTGATCTCCAGCGGCGGGCCCGCGCTGGCGCTGTCGCACTGGAGGCCGCCGGCGGCGACACCGTGGTTTTCGTCGGCCTCAACGGCCCGGCCATGCCCGTTGCAATCTTCGCCGCCGGCCTACTGGGTAAACCGTTCGCACCCCTGAACTACCGGCTTCCCGATGCTGACCTCGCCCGGCTTCTGGCCAGGACGGCGCCCTGCGTCGCGATCGTCGACGACGACATGCTGGTGCGGCTCGGCGAATGCCCCGGCGTGACCATGATGGCGCGCAGTGCGTTCGAGCGCGCCTGCGAGGCTGAAGTCGACGGGGAACTTGCCTATGTCGAACCTGACATCGCGGTCTTGCTGTTTACCAGCGGTACGACGGGCGAACCCAAGGCCGCCATCCTTCGCCACGCCAATCTGACGTCCTATGTGATCTCCACGGTGGAGTTTCTTGGATCAGAGGAGGGCGAAGCGGCGCTGGTCAGCGTGCCGCCCTATCACATCGCCGGGATCTCGGCGGTCCTGACAGGCGTCTATGGCGGGCGTCGGCTGGTTCACCTGGAGGCGTTCACGCCAGAGGCCTGGGTCGACGAGGCGACCGCCGAACAGATTACCCATGCGATGGTGGTGCCCACCATGCTGGGCCGGATCCTCGACATCCTCGAGGGTCGCGGCGCCGGGTTGCCTCATCTGAAGGCGCTCTCCTATGGCGGCGGGCGTATGCCTCAACCGGTGATCGAGCGCGCGCTGCGGGTTCTGCCCCATGTGGACTTCGTCAACGCCTACGGTCTCACCGAGACCAGTTCGACGGTCGCGGTTCTGGGACCGGAGGATCACCGCGAGGCGATGTCATCGCCCGATGAAGCCGTACGTCGCCGGCTTGGCTCGGTGGGTCGCCCGTTGCCGACCCTCGAACTGGAGATTCGCGGACCGGACGGTGAGGTGATGCCTACGGGCCAGTCCGGTGAAATCTATGTCCGGGGGGAGCAGGTCTCCGGCGAATACACCCACAAGAAGGTCGTTCAGGATGATGGCTGGTTCGCCACCAACGATGGCGGCTGGATGGACGAGGCCGGCTATCTGTTTGTGGAAGGTCGGCTGGATGACGTGATCGTGCGGGGCGGCGAGAACATTTCGCCGGGCGAAATCGAGGACGTGCTGCGCGAGCATCCTGATGTTGCCGATGTGGCGGTGCTGGGACTGCCGGATGACGAATGGGGCGAGCGCGTCGCCGCCGCTGTTGTTCTGAAAGCCGGAGGTACGGCCCCCGACGCCCTGGCCGACTGGGTCCGGGCCCGATTGCGCTCCACCAAGACTCCCGAAGTCTGGGAAATACGTGACGCCCTTCCTTACAACGATACCGGCAAACTCCTGCGGCGCCAGTTGAAGGTCGAGATGGCGGGTGTCGCCAGGCCCGCCACCGTTCGGTGACCTCCGACGTCATCTCCGACCTGATCGCGCTGGAGGGCGCGGGGTGTCGTGTGATGGAACTCGACCGGCGGCGCGAAGGGCCAGTCGCCGGCGGCGGTCAGGTTCTTGTGGGGGTGCATCGGACGGGGCCATTGCCCGCAAGCGGACTGTACGCTTTCGATATCCTGCTCAGCGCAGCCCCCGACCCGCCCCGCCCGTGGACGGGCGTCGCATCGGACCGACTCGACGCCGTGATCGCCGATCTTGAGGCGCGGGTCGCCGCACAGCCCGCAGCGGCCGGGGTCGCCGCCCAGATACTGCGCATGACCCTCGCGCTCGACTTCGGCCAGGCGTTGCAGCTGGAATCCCTGGCCTATTCGACGTTGCTGCGTTCTCGGGGGTTTCAGGCCTGGCGAGCCTCCCGGCCAGCCCGGGATCGCGCAGACCAGGAGCCGCGGGTCCTGATGACGATGGACGGCGGGACACTATCAATCTGCCTCAATCGCCCCGCTGCGCGAAACGCCTTCGACGCCGCCATGCGTGACGCTCTCTGCGAGGCGCTGGACTTTGCCCGCGTGCACCCCGACGCACCGCCTGTCGCCCTGAGCGGGCAGGGCGGCGCCTTCAGCGCTGGCGGAGATCTGAACGAGTTCGGCAAGGCCGTCGACCCGGCCGAAGCCCACCTGATCCGTACGCTTCGATCCCCGGCTAGCCTTGTGAGAGCGCTGGGCGACCGCCTGACCGTTCACCTGCACGGCGATTGCATCGGCGCGGGTATTGAAGTCTCTGCCGCTGCCGCCCGGGTGACGGCCCGGGCCGGCGCCGTGTGCCGGCTGCCGGAGGTTTCCATGGGGCTGATACCGGGCGCCGGCGGCACGGCTTCCATTCCCCGCCGCATCGGTCGTCATCGCGCCGCGTACATGGCGATCTCCGGCGCTCCCATCGATCTGGCCACCGCGCTGGATTGGGGGCTCGTGGACGCCGAGATCACATGAGCCCTGTTGCGTCATTCATCGGCCGGCAGTCAGCAGAGATTCTGGACCTGACAGCCCGGCTCGGCGAACGGGTCGACGCCGGGAGCCTCGGCGTGCTGGATCGCGCGGGCCAACTGCAGCTCGGCCCTCCTGGAAGCCGCTCGCCCAACGGCGCGTGCCGGATGTTTCGCGCGTCTGATGGCTGGATGGCGCTGAACCTGGCGCGGGACGAGGATCAGGATCTGATCCCGGCCTGGCTGGGCTGCGATTTCGGGACGGCGCCCTGGATGGCGGTGTCCCGTAATGCCCGGCGTCTGACCTGCGCTGAACTTGTCGCCAGCGCCGCCCGGCTGGGACTGCCGGCGGCGGTGGTGGGCGAGGTTGTGGTCGACGGTCCGGATGCGTCGCCACGACGCCTAGGCGCGACCGCCGTGCGAGCGCCTGGCATGCCGAGGGTCGTCGACCTCTCTGCGCTCTGGGCGGGCCCGCTGTGCGGTGCGATCCTGGCCGGGATGGGCGCCCGGGTGCTCAGGATCGAGAGCCTTCGCAGGCCTGATCCGACGCGCACCTCAACCCCTGAGTTCTTCCAGCGACTGAACGGGACCAAGCAACAGATCAGCCTGGATTTCGAGACCCCGGAAGGCCGCGCCGGCCTCAAGGCCGCGATCCAGGACGCCGATGTCCTCATCACCAGCGCCAGGCCGCGCGCATTTACCGGACTGGGCATAAACCCCGACGAGATCTTTGCCGCCAAGCCGGGGTTCATCTGGGTGGCGATCACAGGTTACGGATGGAGCGGCGGCGACGCTGACCGGGTCGCGTTTGGCGATGACGCTGCGGCGGCTGGCGGGCTGGTCCGCTGGACGCCACGGGGCGCCCCGCGCTTCCTGGGCGATGCCTTGGCCGATCCGGTAACGGGACTCGCGGCGGCAATCGGCGCCCTGCGCGGACTGGAGGCGGGGGGCGGGGTGCTCGTCGACGTGGCGCTGGCGCGGGTGGCAGCCCTCGCCGCCCTGAGTATCCGCAAGGCGGCCGCATGAGTTTGCTGATCCGCAATGTCGAGATTGGCGGTGGACCGCTTCAGGATGTCCGGATCGAAGACGGTCGCATCGTCGGGATCGGGCATGACCTCGCGCGCGCCGGGGAGGAGCTGGACGGGCGGCGCGGTGCGCTGATCCCGGGGCTCTGTGATCACCACATCCACCTGTTCGGACTGGCGGCTCTGGCAGATACCGTGGCGCTGGATGGCGTAAGCGGCCCGTCCAGTTTTCAGGCGCGGATTTCAGCGGCGCTGGCCGCGCAGCCCGTGGGCGCCTGGGTTCGGGTGACGGGCTATCATGAGGCCATGGCCGGGGACCTGACCCGCGAGGATCTGGATCGATTGGCGCCGCGACACCGTCTTCGCGTCCAGCATCAGACCGGGGCGCTATGGATACTCAACACCCTGGCTTTGGAAGGCGTCATCGGTGGGTCCAATCCGCCCGGGCTGGAACTGGATAGCCAGAGCCGCCCCACCGGACGTCTGTGGCGGGAGGATGTCTGGCTTCGCGCGCGCATCGGCGCGCAGCCCCCGCGCCTCGCCCCGATCGGAAAGATGCTCGCGGCCTATGGCATCACCGCAGTCAGCGACGCCAGCGTAACGACCGACGCAGACGCCGCCGGGCGCCTCGCCCAGGCCCACCGGACCGGAGACCTGCCGCAACGTCTGACCCTGATGAGCGGGGGCGAGCTGACGGCGCCGACCGATGCTGCCTTCACGCTCGGGCCGGTCAAGGTGCTGCTGGACGATCACGCCTTGCCGGAGTTTGACGACTTTCTGAACCGGATCGCCAGCGCCCGGTCCTGGGGCCGAAACGTCGCTGTCCATTGCGTAACCGCCGCCGAGCTGGCGCTGAGCCTGGCGGCATTCGAGGCGGCAGGTTCCTTGCCGGGGGATCGGATAGAGCACGGCAGTGTTATTCCGCGCGCGGCGATTGATCAGTTGCTGGCCCTGAAGCTCACCGTCGTCACCCAGTCCGCCTTCATTCGGGAGCGTGGCGACCGCTATCTCAACGAGGTCGACCCTGTCGATCTCGACGATCTCTACCGCTGCGCAAGTCTGCTGGCGGCGGGCGTGCCCGTGGCCGGGAGTTCGGATGCCCCTTATGCATCGCCCGACCCCTGGCTGGGCATGGCGGCCGCCATGGATCGTCGCAGCCTGGGTGGCCGGCGCCTCGGGGCAGGTGAGGTAATCTCCGGTCTGGCCGCCCTGGCGCTCTATCTTGATGAACCCGGGCGTCCCGGACGAGGGCCCCGAATCGTCAGGGTGGGGGATGCCGCAGACCTCTGCTTGCTGAAGCGACCCATCCGGGAGGTCATGAACGCGCCTCAGGCCGATTGCGTGCGGGCGACCATGATCGCCGGCCGGCTGGAATTTCTCTCTGCTTCAGATTGATGTCGCAGTTGAACCGAAGCGAGGTAAGGGCTTCCTCATGTTCTCGCATCGCAACATCAAGGTGATGCGCGACTGACGACGACGGGCGGATCGCGTGGCCTGGCGACCAGGCCATCACCGCCCTCGTGCGGGGTGGGAAATCCTGGAAAAACCGGGCCGCACGATCAAAATTGCGCTCAAAATTCGCAGGATCGTCACAATTCGGAACCGAAACCACAAGTCGCGATCAAATGGGTTCGCCAACGGTCCGCCCCTATATCGGCTCGCAAGTGACGAACTATTTCAGAGTCCGTTCATTTCGTGACTTGCGTGCAGTGCAGCAAAAGGGCATAACCATCTTGCCCATTTGGGCGTTTCCTCCCTAATGACTTGGCCGCATCTCCGGGTGCGGCCATTTTTTTTGGCCGCGGCCCGGCTCCGCCGGCTTGCCGATGACGGCCTTGCCAGATGCGACAATGGGTCGCTTCTTTTGCGAACGCCCGTTGCGGTTGCTTGCGTTGCGCCGCGCAATGGTCGAATTAAAAACCAAGGGGAACGCGATGATTCAAGACCCGGAGTACAGCAGGCGCTTGGCTCAAAACCTTCTGGAGCTTCTGTCTCCGTACGAGGAAGAGTTGATCCAGCTTGAGCGGGATATCCCGGCTTTTGCGCCCTTGCGGCGTGCGGTCGGAATCGTAATCGCTGAGGCCTGTTACGCGATATCAGACAGGCCCGTCGCGCAGGATAGCCTTGTACCGCCAATGGACGATCAGGCCGAGCAGACCCGGTAGATTTGTCCAGAACTCAGGAGACCTGTACAACATGGCGAACAAACCCGAGACCGTAGCGGATCCCATCGACGTCGCCGTTGGCGCGCGGATCCGTCTGTTGCGGAAAGTGCGGGGATTGTCGCAGCAAGCCCTGGCGGAGGCTGCCGGCGTGACATTCCAGCAGATCCAGAAGTACGAGCGCGGCGCCAACCGCGTCAGCGCCTCGATGCTGACCCGGATAGCCAAGACACTCGACGTCCCCGTGGCCGAGATGTTCGGGGAATCCACCGCAAACAGCGGCGCCGTCGATGAAGTGGCCGCATTGCTGGCCGAACCAGGCGCGCTGGAACTTCTGAAGGCCTATGCCGTCCTGCCCAAGGGCGTTTCGCGTTCCGCGCTCGTGGAGTTTGTCCGAAGCCTCCGTAGCCAACCGATCTGACGGCCTTGGCCCTGAGAACGATTGCCGCGACGGCCCTTGTCGCAGGGCTGCTGGTCGGCGCACCGGCTTTCGGCGCGACGCCGACCACCGCCGAACGCAAGATGATCGCGGCCGTTGACGCTGACAGCGACCGTAACGTGCGGTTCCTCGAACAACTCGTGCTCGTCAATTCCGGCACCATGAACCTCAAGGGCGTGGAGCAGGTTGGCCGCTTGTTGCGGCCCGAGTTCGAGGCGTTGGGTTTTCAGGTCCGGTGGGTCCCGATGACCCACACCGGGCGGGCCGGGCACATGATCGCGACGCACAAGGGTTCAGGTCGCGGCAAACGTATCCTGCTGATCGGACATCTCGATACGGTCTTTGAGCCCGATAGTCCGTTCCAGGGGTGGAAGCGCACCGGCGATATCGTCGAGGGCCCCGGGGTCAGCGACATGAAGGGCGGAAACGTCATCATCCTGGCGGCTTTGCGCGCCATGCAGGCCGCAGGCACGCTGAAAGCCGCCGACATCACCGTGGTCCTGACCGGAGATGAAGAAAATCCGGGTTCGCCGCTCGCCGATGCGCGCGCCGATCTAATCGCAGCAGGTCGCGCCAGTGACGTGGCGCTGGATTTCGAAACGCTCGCGCGGCGCGGCGGTCAGGATATGGGTTCCATTGCACGCCGATCCTCCACCTCCTGGACGATCCGGACATCGGCCAAGTCCGGCCATTCCTCAGGCGTCTGCAAACCGGGCGTAGGATGCGGCGCAATCTACGAACTGAGCCGCATCATCGATGCATTCCGCCAGGAGCTTCCCGAGCCGAACCTCACCTACAATGTCGGTCTGGTTCTGGGGGGATCCAGCGCCACGCTGAATACCGTCGATACCGGAGGACAGGCGACGGGCAAGCCCAACGTCATCGCTTCGGACGCCCTGGCCCGCGGTGATATCCGCACGTTGTCTCCTGAACAGGAGGCGCGGGTTCGAGCGCGCATGCAGGCGATCGTCGACCGCCATCTTGACCTGGCCGATGCGTCACTGGCCTTCTCTGACGATGGCTATCCGCCCATGGCGCCGACTGAGGGCAAAAGAGCTCTGCTGGCCAGGCTCAATGCGGTCAACGCCACACTGGGGCTCGCCGAGATGCCTGCCGGCGACCCAGCCAACCGCGGGGCGGGCGATATCTCCTTCGTGGCCTTCATTGACGGTCTGGTGGGCCTGGGCATGGCCGGCGAGGGCAGCCACGCGCCCGGCGAGACCGCAGACCTGACCAGCCTTGACCGGCAGGCGAAACGCGCGGCGCTGCTGATCAGCCGGCTGGCCCGGGAGCCGCGCTAGATCATGTCGAGATGGGATTGAAACAATCCAATCTCGAGAAACGTGATCGCCCTCATATGTCTGGAGCGGGTTGCGGGCGGAAAACCGGTTCCCGGTTTTCCTCAAGCCGCTCTAGGCGCTTACCCCCAGCGCCGCCAGCGCCTTGTCCTTGATCGCCTTGTAGTCGACCTTCCCGTTGGGGGCGCGGGCGATGCTCTCGATCACCACGAGTTCGCGGGGCGCCTTGTATCCCGCCAGCTGGGTCCGGACGTAATCGGCGAGGTCGCTGAGCGTCGGTTTCGCGCCGGCCTCAGGCTCCACGACGGCGCAGATGCGTTCGCCAAACCGCGCGTCCGGCACCCCGACCACAACCGCGTCGCGGACGCTGGCGTGACGTTTCAGCGCCTCTTCGACCTCCTCGGGGAAAACCTTCTCCCCGCCGGTATTGATGCACACTGAGCCGCGACCGAGCAGTTTCAGGGTGCCATCGGCGTTGACCTCTGCCCAGTCGCCGGGCACCGACCATCGGATACCCTCCATGATCCTGAACGTCTTGGCGCTCTTTTCGGAGTCCTTGTAGTAGCCCTGCGGCAGGAAGCCGCTTACCGCCACCAGCCCGCGCTCCCCCGAGCCTGGCTCGACGCGCCGGCCTTCTTCGGTGAACACCACGCAGTTGGGGCCCAGCATGAAGGCCGCCGTTTGAACCTCGGCTCCGGGCGCGGAGGACGAAGCGCCCAGGCCCACGGCCTCGGACGAGCCGAAGCTATCCATGATCACCGCGGAGGTCACATGGCTCAGCAGGCCCCGCTTGTTCTCCTGGCTCCACATGGACCCGGACGAGCTCATGGCCAGAACAGAGGAAAGGTTCCATCGGCCGGGATTGGCGTCCAACGCCTCCAGCATGGGCGTCGAGAAGGCCAGGCCGACGATCACGATATTGGTGGCGCGAAGGCGCTCGGCCTCGTTCCACAGTTCAACGGCGCTGAACTTGCGGGATGGCAGACACGCGACCGTGCCGCCGTTGTTGAAGTTGATAAAGGCCGAGAACTGTCCCGTGCCGTGCATCAAGGGCGCGGCAATCAACGAAATGGGCTTCACGTCACCAGCCGCAGCGTGGCGAGCGATCAACTCGTCGATGGATTGGGCGGGCGGGATGCCCAGCGCGGCGTTGCCGCCGGCGCCGATCACCTGGAACAGGTCGTCCTGACGCCACATCACACCTTTGGGCATGCCGGTGGTGCCGCCGGTGTAGAGCAGCAACAGATCGTCACCTGACCGGCCCCAGGCGGCCTTCACTGGCCGCACGGCGGGCGTGGTCGCGACGATGGCGTCATAGTCATCCGCCCAGGCAGGGACCGGATGGCCGGGCTCGGCTACAGCGACCCAGGTCTTCACTTTCGGCAGGCGTGGGCGGATAGTTTCGACCGTGTCCGCGAAGCTGGCATGAAACACGACGGCCTCGGCATCGGCGTTGTCGAACAGATAGACCAGCTCTTCGGGTCCATAGCGGTAGTTGGTGTTTACGGGCTCAAACCCGCCCTTGAATGCGGCGAAGTAGCTCTCGAGGTATTCGGGCCCGTTGTAGAGATACCCCGCCACCTTGGCCCGGTGACTCAATCCCCGTGCGATGAAGTGAGCCGCCAGCGCATCGGCCCGGGCGTCAAACTGGCCCCAGCTGATGGTTCGCTCGCCAAGGACCACGGCGGGCCGATCCGGTTGGGCCCTGGCGATGGCTTCCCAAACATCCGCGAACATCCATGCCATGGCAGTTCAGGCCTCCCAGCCGAAATCTCGTTGTTGCCTCTGAGTTGGCGGCCTGCCGCTGCGTCTGTCAAACCGGAACGGAGGTGGTGGACTTGATCTGCTCCATCGCAAACGCTGACGAGACATCCGACAGGGGCACGGCGGCGATAAGCTGGCGATAGAAGACATCGTAGGCCGCGATATCGCGCACCAGAACCTTCAACAGATAATCGGTGTCGCCGGACAATCGATAAAACTCCACCACCTCTGGCATGGCCGAGGCGGCGCTGGCGAAGGTGTCCAGCCATGCCTGATCGTGGCGGTTGGTCTTGACCGAAACAAAGACCGCCAGGCCAAGATTCAGCTTTGTGCGATCCAGCAAGGCCACCTTGCCCAGGATCACGCCGGCGTCGGTCAGCCGCTTGATCCTTTTCCAGCACGGTGTTTGCGAAAGGCCGACGATCTGGGCCAGCTCGGCGATCGGCATGGTGGCGTCACGCTGCAGCTCCCGGAGTATTCGCCGGTCGATTGAATCGAGAACAACATCCATGCCATCAGCCTCCAACGGAGTGATTGGTTCTACAGCGTCGTCGTTCGTCAGTCAGGTCTTTCGCCGTACCTGGAGGCCGCCAGGGTCTACAGGCATGCCGTGGACCTGCATGTTGTGGCTGTGCGCCAGCTGATGAAGCGCAAAAGCCGTCTGCATGGCGCCCACGCGCCCCTGGGCATCCTCGGCGGCGTTGACTGCCTCCTTGGCCATCCGCAGGGCGAACATCGGTTTGGCGGCGATCCGGATCGCCAGGGCCAGGGTGTATTCAGACAACTGGGCTGACGGCACGACCTGGTTGACCATCCCAAGCGCGCGCGCCTCCTCGGCGCCCAGCCAGTCGGCGGTAAACAGGAGCTCCTTGGCCTTCCTCGGCCCCATCTCCCAGGGGTGAGCGAAGTACTCGACGCCCGCCACGCCCATACCCACGGTGTTGTCGCAGAAGGCCGCGTCATCGGCCGCGACAATCAGGTCGCAAGGCCAGGCCAACATCAGGCCGCCAGCAATGCATTTGCCCTGTACCTGCGCGATCGTGGGCTTGGGAATGTTTCGCCACCTCTCTGACAGACCGAGGTAGACTTCCTTCTCGCGCGCCATCCGCCCCTCGGCGCCGGCGCAGCCAAACCCGCACCAGGTGCCTACGGGATCGAAAGGCGCCATCTGCTCGGCAATGGTCCCGCCCTCGCGAAGGTCGTGGCCCGAAGAAAAGTGCGGCCCTGCCGCCGCCAGGATTATGACCTTCACGTCGCCGTCGCGAGCCGCCTGATCAAAGGCGTCGTTCAGGGCATAGAGCAGGGAGGTGTCCTGCGCATTGCGGCTCTCCGGCCTGTTGAGGACGATCCGCGCCACGTGCGGCGCTGGCGTTTCGTACAGAATTCCGGGTGCATCCGTCATGGCGTCTCTCCCAACATGAAAAACCATATCGCCCGTTCCCAGGCGTCCTGTCACCCGGCTGCGCCAACCCGGGGGGACGAGTGTAACGGTTATCCGAAGGCTGTGCGCATATCGGGTGGCGCGGCGCGCGCTGAGAGGTAGGATGCACCAAGCGACTCGGTTTCAGCGGCGCCCGCTGCAACCTCGCGACAACATCCAGCCGGGGGAGCCCATGGCCACTGAAAAGAAGACGAACGCCCTGCAGAAGCCCTTGACGCCTTCGGCAGAACTGGCCGCCGTAGTTGGCGCAGGCCAACTCTCGCGCGGCGAGACGGTCTCGAAGATCTGGGAATATATCAAGAAAAACAACCTCCAGGATCCCGCGAACAAGCGTGATATCCTGGCAGACGCCAAGCTCAAGGCTGTTTTTGACGGCAAGGACAAGGTCAGCATGTTCGAGATGAACAAGCACCTGGCCCGGCACCTGAAATAGTCGCTGCCGCGGCAATTTGCCGTGGTGATTCCAAGACATTCGACTGGGACCTCGCGGGCTGATGGCTCAGCGAGGTTTCTTCGTGTTTGGGGGCTTGCTCTTCACATGGCCGCCTGCAACGCGCATATCCGGCCCTTCCGGGCCGGAGCCCTCCTGACAGAAATGCCGTGAAGTCACCGAACCGAGCCATCATTCTCGCCGCCGGTCAGGGAAAGCGCCTGTTGCCCTTGACCGAGTCGAGGCCGAAGTGCCTGATCGAGATCGCCGGGCGTTCACTGCTTTCCTGGCAGCTTCTGAGACTGCAGGCCGCCGGTGTAGAAGAAGCCGTCATCGTGACCGGTTTTCGCGCCGAGGCTGTCGAGGCCGAAGTCGCCTCGCTGGAACTGACCATGGCGGTCAGGCTGGCCTTCAATCCCTTCTACACCGTCTCGGACAACACGGCGTCCTGCTGGATCGTGCGGCATGAGTTTGACCGTGACGTCCTGGTTCTCAACGGAGACACCCTGTTTGGTCCAGGCGTGGCCGAGCGTCTGATGGGAGCGCCTGATGCGGATATCACCGTCACCATCGACCGAAAGTCCTCCTACGACGCCGACGACATGAAGGTGTTGACGGAGAACGGAAGCCTGCGTGCCATTGGCAAGTCGATTGAGGCCTATGATGCTGAATCGATTGGTTTTCTTCGCTTCTCAAGTGACGGCGCGGCGCGTTTTGTGGAGGGAATAGATCGTGTCCTTCGGTCGCCCGAGGGTCTGCGCCGCTGGTACCTCAGCGTCATCGACGAACTGGCCCACGATGGGGTCGAGGTCCGGGTCTGTTCGATCCAGGATCTGGAGTGGGGCGAGATGGACTTCCTTCAGGACGTTCAATCGCTGAACCGGCTCGCGGCAGGATGGACCGCACCCTGAGGCAAGTTCAGTCGCCTACGATCCGTCGCACGAGATCCAGATCAGCGGCCTTGTCTACATCAACCGAAGCCAGCCCGTAGGGCGATTGCACAATGGCCGCCGATACCCCGGCCATTTGGCCCAGCCTCCTGGCGGCGTCGCCCAGTCCCAGTCGTCCGGAGAGATACCTCAACAGCATCCCGACGCCGAGAATCTGCGCCATCCGCCAGGGTCGTTTCCGCTCCGCCTCGACCTTACGCCAGAAGTCCACAATTCGCAGGGCGCGGTCATTGGCCAGGTAAAACAGGTTGCAGCCAGACCAGTGCCCGTCGGCCAGCTTCAACCAGGTCCGTCGGGTTCCCGGCGCCGCCGCCTCGACGGTCGGCCGGGCGGCGACGAGGGCTGCTACATCTATCCCAGCCGGCACATCGGCCAGAAACTGCCGGACCCAGACCGCATCCAGCAGGGCGTGGTCAGCCGTGGTCACCAGCAACGGCGTTCCCAATTGCCCGGCCCCGGCTGCAACGCTCAGGCTTGGTCCGGCGGCTTCATCCAGCGCCTCGACGCCAAGCCGCGCCATCTCGATGCGAACCTCCGGATGGCTGGAGATCACGGCGACCCGCTCGGCGCCGGCCGCGCGCAAGGCAGCCACCACTCGCGCCAGCAGTGTCTCGCCGCCCAGCATGATCAGTGCCTTGTGGCTCACGCCCGCATAGGCGGCTAAAGGGTCCGTTCCGCCGCGGGACCCGGCCAGCACCAAAGCCCGAAAGCCGCTCAAACCAGCGCCTTCTGGTAGAGCCGGTAGGTCTTGTAGACCTTGGCGCCGCCCGCATCACAGATCCGGCGCATCGGCAGATTGTCTTCCAGCACCCAGGACAGCTCGTATCGCTCGTAGCCCAGTCGCCGCGCCGCCTGGGCTACGGCATCGATCAGCAGGAACGGCACAAGCTGGCCGCGAAGGGACCCCGCGACCTTCCGTTTAACCCCCATCAAGGGAACCCGACCCGTTTTCACCCCTTTGATCTTCAGCCGCCAGATCAGCTTGGCCCAGCCGAAGGGGAACAGCTTGCCCTTAAGGTCGGCGATGGCCTCGTTGATGTTCGGAAGCAGGATCATGAAGCCCACAGTTTCGCCGTCCATTTCAGCGAACCAGGTGAGGCGCTTGTCGATCAGCAGTTTCAGGGTCGCGGCCAAGGCCTTCGTCTCGCCCTCGGTCGTCGGTGTGAAGCCCCAGTTGCCCGACCAGGCGTCGTTCAGAATGCCGGTCAGAGTGTCCACCTCAGCTTCAAATCGGCTCATATCCAGCATGCGCAGGGTCACGCCCGGTGGCGGACCTTTCCGGATGCGACGCAGGATCGGCGCCGGCAGATCGTCGTTCACGCTGCAGATATATGCGAAGATGTCCTTGGCCTTGGCATAGCCCTGTTCTTCGATCCTGTGAGGCGCATGCGCGGTATCGTGGCTCATCATGAACATCGGCGGATGTTCAGCCCCCTCGACCAGCAGTCCGACCTCTTCGTTGGTTGACAGGTTCACCGGCCCGAGTGCTGCCCGGCATCCGCGACTTCGCAGCCATGCCTCTGCGGCGCGGAACAGCGCAGCGAAGACGGCTGGATCGTCCTCTGCGGCGATCATGCCGAAGTTTCCGATTCCCTCGGCGGTCTGGGGGTTCAATGCGTCGATCTGCGCACTGATGCGGCCAACATCACGCCCCGCCTTCACGGCCAGCCAGAACTGCACCTCAGCGTGGGCAAAAAAGGGATTGCCCTTCGCCGTCAGGGATTCCTGGCGCTCGAAAATGAGTGGCGCCACATAGTTGGGATCGTCGGCCCCCAGCCGCATCGGAACGCGGATGAAGCGATCCAGTTCTGCCGCCGTCGCCACAGGAATGACCTGGATGTCGTCGCGTTCTTCCCCAGGCGCCATCACCCCTCCAGATAGATCAGGGCAGTTATCCCGAGCGCGGAGAACATTGCGGGTGCGGCCCACGCCGCAAGAATCGCGGGCGCTGCTCCGTTCTCACCCAGGGCGGTGAACGCACCATCAAACACGAGGTACAACAGCCCGCCCGCAAGACACTGCACCATCAATGTCGCCCCGCCGCCCCTGAAATTGGCCATCGAAGCTGGCGCTGCCAGCAAAAGCATTACGATGCACGCGAACGGGGCTGCCCAGGCCCGCTGAAGCTGGGTTTCATAGTAGGTGCGCGGCCGCATCGAAAGCCCGCCCGCAAGCGCCCGGCTGGCCTCCTGCGGCGTGACCAGGGTCTGACCGGCCGCCATCGCCCGCACATCGGCGGGCTGCAGGTCCTGTGTCCAGTCCATCGTATTGGCGGACCCTTCCGAGATGGTCTTGGTCCCCAAGGTCTCGAACCTGGGCTTGATGAGGGTCCAGCGGCCTGCTTCCCATACCGCCGTCGGCGCCGTCGTGCGCTCCACCAGGCGACCGGCCTGATCCCGGCGGTAGATGATCACCGACTCCAGACTGCGGCCGTCGGGATCGCGTGGCAGGGCCACCACCACCTCATTGGCCAGCCTGAATGTCACCGGAGTGATCTTCTTTGTAGCGTCTTGCGGTGCGCTGGCCTGCCACCACGCGCTCAGCATCTGGTCGGTGCGAGGGGCTATCACCATCCCGATCGCCAGCTGTACCAGCGCCAGGGCCAGCACCGCCGGCAGGGCCATCGCGGTGATCCTGTAGGCCGAGATACCCGTCGACCTCAGCGCGGTGACGGCGCTCTCGCCGGCCAGTTTTCCGAACGCAAACAAGCACCCTGCCAGGACAGCCAACGGCGCCGCCTGTTCGATCAGTCGAGGCGCCCTCAACATGGCGTAGTAGGCGACGCCGCCGGCCCCGAGGTTGCGGTCCAGGATCTGCGTCGTGACTTCCAGGAGGTCGATGATCTGGAGAACACCCGTCAGCACGGCCAACGCTGCCAGCACCCGGGAGCCCATGAGTTTCAGCAGGTAGGCCGGGAGGGTCATGCTGCGCTCGCGACGATCGGTTTGGGTCGGAAGCGGGCGATCACGCTGGAGATATACTCCAGCGCCCGCCCTACTGGCGTATCCCCCGGACGCTTCAGACTTGTCGCGAAGACCGTGACGGCGATCAGGGCGAACGCAAGGAGCGGGCCGCCAACCGCGAGTTCAGCAGAAAGGCGTCCCGTCGCCGCCAGACCCTGGCCCAGCTGTATCGCGTGGAAGAATGCCAGCAATAGAACTCCCCCGACGATCATCCCGGGCGCCCGCCCGCTACGTTTGGCCGACAATCCAAGCGGTAGACCGAGAAGGGTCAGCAAGGGCAGAACCAGGGCCTTGGCAAGCCGCCCATAGAGTTCACCCTTCAAGGCTTCGCGCGGGATTGTGGAATTGTCCGCCTTGGCCTGATCGGCCAACTCGAACAGCGTCAGTTCCCGTTCGTCGCCCCCCCGGGCTCGCAACAGGCGCGCGGGGCCTGTCAACGGCAGCTGCATGGTGAAGCGCTTGAAACTCAGGACTTCGGGCTGACCGGCCGAATTGAAGCGCAATTGCTGGCCATCGCTCAGGTCCAGACGGACTGTTTTACCGTCGGCCATGCGACGAACCTCCGCCATCCTGGCGGTCGTGATTTCGTCCTGACCCTTTTCCGTGGTCCGGCGGATCAGGATATGGGTCAGCTTCTGGCCGGCTCCATCGGCGTCATCGGCAGTGACCGTCAGGCTCCTGGAGGGGGTCAGGATGGTCTCCGCGGGCACCAGTCCGTTCCAACCGGCATTTTGCGCCGAGTGCAGGACGGCGCGGTAGGCGTAACGGCTGTAGGGCTGCAGGAAGCCGAATACCACCAGGCTGACCGCCGCCAGCGCCGCCGCGAGGCAGAGATAGGGGGCCGCAAGCCGCGTGAGTGAAACACCCGCCGCCAAGAGGGCATCCACCTCGGAGGCCTGGTTCAACCGGTTCACCACCACTAGCAGGGCCAGGAAGAAGGCTGCCGGCAAGGTGAGGCCGATGTAGTGGGGGACAAGATTGACCGCCAGCTGGGCGACAAACCCGAACCGGTCATTGGAAGCCGCCAGCATGTCCAGGAGACGCAGCGTCCGCTCGAGCAACAGCGCGATCATGGTTACGCCCATCGCCCCGATCATGGGCCAGAACGACATGCGCAGCAGGTAACGGTCTATGAGACTCAAGCGGGGCCCCGGTTAGCGGCGGTCATGACCGCCAGAGGGCGGAAAACTCTGCGGCCAGAGCCGCCGCTTCGTCCTCGCTCAGAGCGACGTGCGACGCAAGAGCCGGCGGACCGGGCCAACCTGCATCCACAAACGGCCGCCCCCCGTAATTCCGCTCACCCTGATAGCGTGGCAACACATGGAAATGGACGTCTGGATCCACCATCATCAGCATCAGGTAGTTGATGCGTTCGAAGGCGACAGTGTGACGAAGCAACGCCTCAATCCCGTCAACAGCCCGTTTCATATCGACGAATGCGGCCACGCTAAGGTCAGAGAACGCCTTGGCGTCTTCCTTGCAGACCAGCACCAAGGCGCCGTAGGTCGGCTGTTGGGGTCTCACCAGAACCAGCCAATGGTCCGTTTCGGCGACCCGTGTCCTGGGGTAACCGAACTTGAAGGCCGTGGCGTTTGTCACGATATGTCCAGATCCTCCAGCCCGTCACGATAACGGATCATAGGGAACCCATCTTGAGCATGAAAGTCAGAACGGGCGCCGTCGCCCTTGCCGCCTGTCTGGGAATGGCCACGCCAACCTATGCCGAGGAGGTGTGTGAGGGTCAGCGCGGGCCTACGGCGGCCAAGCTTTCGATCCAGACCACCGGGGTTCGCTCGTCCAAGGGGGAGGTGGCCTTCACCATCTATCCGGACGACAAGCGGCGCTTCCTGGCAAAGGGCGGCAAATATGCGCGGATCCGCGTCAAGGCCGTCCAGGCGGTGACCAAGGCCTGCTTCTGGTTACCGCAGGGCAGCTATGCGCTCGCCATCTATCACGACAGTAACGGCGACCGTGATTTCAACCGCACCCTCGTGGGTCTCCCGGCGGAGGGCTTTGGCTTCTCCAACAATCCGGAAACACGGGTTGGCCTTCCCCCGCTGTCGTCCGCGCGGTTTTCGGTCGGCGCGGCCGAAAAGACCCTGTCCGTACAGATGCGCTATCTGCGCTAGACCAGGGCGTACTCGCCCATTTTGATCACCGACAGGTCGCGCGTGACGCCATGTGTGGCGACCTGGACCCGGAAGCCTTTGGTATCCCGGCTCACGGCGATCTCGTTCCAGCGGGCGGCCTGCTCGCCCGCCAGCCCGGCCGGCGTCGAGGCGGACGGGACGCCGAGCACGGGAATGGCGCCCAAAGGCCCCGCCACGCTATTCAGGACGGCTTCATGAGCATGACCGTGCAGGACCAGCTCGGCGCCGGCTCGCGCCAGCACCGCCTGCAGGGAAGCCATGTCCGTCAAGGCCTTCCGGTTTGAAACGACGCCGGATGCAACAGGGTGGTGAGCAAGCACGATCCGGAAGAACCCCTGTTCACCGGTCGATCGCAGCATCGCCTCGACCCTCTCGATCTGGGCGGAGCCCAGCGATCCCTGCGCCAGATGCAAAGCCGTCGGCTTCGCGGACGAAAGGTTGATGATTGCGACCGGCCCGCGCAGCCGCAGGTGCGGAAAGGCCCCTTTGATCGAGTCGCTGAGCCATGGCGACCAGGGCGCGAAGGCGTCCGGCGCGTCCCGGTGCACCAGCGCATCGTGATTGCCAGGACTCACCGTGATGTCCGACGTCGGTCCAAGCCCGATCAACCACTGTCGCGCCGCCTCGAACTCCTCCGGCGTGGCGAAGTTGATCAGATCGCCTGTGATGGCCACGTGATCCGGCGCGCGTTCGCGAATGCTGGCCGTGATTGCGTTCAGCACAGGTTCCAGATGGCGATGACGTTTACGCCGCCAGGCGATGCGACTCAGCAGTCGTTTCGACATTACGTCGGACCACCGGAACGGCAGGGCAGGGGGCGTCAGATGCAGATCTGACAGATGGGCGAGGCGAAAGGTGGTCAATCTGGGGGCCAATGCTTTCCTAGGCGTTCGGCGCTCGGTATCAGGTTCCGGCGATTTGCGTGAGAGGCGCTCCAGGCTTTGCAGGTTACGACAAACATCGAAGGCGCCGTCGTTGCGATGATCCTAGGGTCAGGCGAGGTCCGGATCTGGGGGATGACCGCGGCTGAGCGCCTGCGACGCACTTTCGCGCGGGCGAGTGTCGCAGTGGTGGAGGCGGCGCCGGCGGCGGGCGGCGTTGTGCTGGTGCTGGGCGGTTGGGTCTATGACGAGATCTTGCTGGCGACACTCGCCAAGCGCCCGGGCGCGGTGTTGCTCAGCGATGAGGGCGAGGCCGTAGCCGCCCACGTGCCTGCAGAGCAGGTGGATGCTGCGTCAATTGCGCTGCTCCGCGGCCAGGATCCGGGCGGACTACAGAGGGTGTCCCTTGCTGAACTCGCCTACAACAGCGCCCTTAGGAAGAAAGAGCCGCCTGTTCTGGTAAGACTCACCACCGAGAATGTCCGCGCCGTCGAAGCCCGGACCTTTGCTGGCGCGTACAAGGGCGTGACTGACGTCGTCACAAAATACTGGTGGCCGGTTCCAGCGCGAATTGTCACGCGATGGTGCGCCCTTGCGCGGTTGCGGCCCAATTTCGTGACCTTTGTCGGCTTTCTGTTCGTCCTGGCCGCCTTCTGGCTGTTCTGGGAAGGGCAATTCGGCTGGGGCCTGGTTTGCGCCTGGATCATGACCTTCCTGGATACGGTCGATGGCAAGCTTGCGCGGGTGACGCTCACCTCATCGCCGATCGGCAATATCTTTGATCACGGGATCGACCTGATCCATCCGCCGTTCTGGTGGTTCGCTTGGTACGTGGGCTGCCAACAGTCAGGCTATCCTGTGCCCTGGCCGGAACTCTGTCTGGCCCTGATCCTGGGGGGTTATGTGCTCCAGAGGTTGGAAGAAGGCGTTTTCATGCGATTGTTCGGCTTCCACGTGCACGCGTGGCGGTCTTTTGACAGTTTCTTCCGTCTGATCACGGCTCGTCGGAACCCCAATTTGCTGATCCTTACGCCCGCGTGGGCCCTGGGTGTCCCGGAGATCGGTCTGGTGATCGTTGCGGTCTGGACGGCCATCTGCCTCGGTGTGCACGCGGTGCAGGTGATCCAGGGCCTGATGCTGGGCCGCGCGCGCGTGGTTTCCTGGCTGTCCCGTTGAGACGCGTCGGCCTGATCCGGAACAACAAAAGTCATCGCAATCAGGGTGCGGGCCGCCCCGCATTGCCTGACAGCGTTCTGGACGTCGCGGCCGAAGACCCGGCTCAGCTATACGGCGCCCTGCGAGGCTTTGCCTCTGCCGGTGTCGACCTTGTGGTGATGGATGGCGGGGACGGCACCATCCGCGAGGTGCTGACCCGGTTGCCTGAAGCCTATGGCGGCCGGATTCCCCGACTGGCGGTGATCCCTAACGGCAAGACCAATGCCCTGGCCATCGATATCGGCTCCCCTCTGGGCGTCACACTAGAGCAGCTGATCGCAGCGGACGCGGCGGGGCGGCCGACGAAGCGTCGTTACTGCCTAGAGATCCTTCGACAGGATCAGGCCGTGCCGGAGCGGCGCGGGTTCCTGCTGGGGCTCGGCGCCTTCGTGCGCGCCACCGAGCTTGCACAGAAGCATCATGGGCTGGGACTTTTCGACAACGCCGCCATCGCCGTTACGATGGCGGGCGCGGCTGCGGGTACGCTTTGGGGTGGCGCGACCAGCCCCTGGCGGCGCGGGGAGCAGATGTGCCTGTCGCATGCGGGCCCGGACGAGGCCTCGTGGTTCCTGGTGCTGGCCTCGACCCTGAAGCGCTTGCCCATGGGGCTGAAGCCCTTTGGCGAGCCGCGCGAAGGTCTGAAGGTATTGTCGATAGCCGCGCCACCGCAGAGGTTCGTGACAGCGGCGTCCATCCTGCTCAAGGGCGCCGATGCGCCATGGCTTGCTGCAGCGGGATACCGCCGGGATGACCTGGCTGCTTTCGACGTAGTGGCCGCCAGCCAGCTGGTCCTCGATGGCGAACTCTACGAAGCTGGCGAGTTCTGCGTGCGGCAGGGTCCCGAACTGGAGTTCGTGGTTCCGTGAGTGCCGACCTGACGGCCCTGGTGGAAGCAGAACTGGCCGCATCACCGCCCGCCGAAGTGACGCGGCTGGCCGCGACTCTGGCGGTTCCGGAGCGGGACGCGGCCTGGCTGTACTATGGGTCCACGCTCCGGACCGGCGACCTGTCGGGCATCCTGGACTTCTATTGCCTGACACGCCGCCCGATCCGTTGCGGCCTGCGCGGTCTGGTGGAAGCCGTTCTCTGGCCGGAGGTGAGCTATCACGAGGTGGATCTGGATGGCGTGATCTACCGCGCCAAGGTCGCCACGCTTTCGCTGGACCGGTTCCGCCGCGCAGCGGAGGGTCGCACCCTCGACACGACTATCTGGGCCCGGTTCGTCCAACCGGCCCAGCGGATCTGGAGCGCTGATCCAGCCAGCGCGGCGGCAGCTGCGCAGGCCTGCGTGGCCGCCGTGGTCACAGCGGCGCGGTTTGCGGCGACCCTCGGGCCTGACCGCGGAGCAGCTCCTGATTACTGGACGGCATTGTTTCGTCGCACCTACGCGACGGAGTTCCGGGTGGAGAACTCGGGTCGCGCGGACACCGTTATCGCCTCGGCGATGGACCGCTACGTCGCCGTGCTGCCTATGGCGTGGCGTCAGGGCGGTGTCGTGTTCGAGGTTTCAGGGCCGGAATTTCGGGTGGACCGAAGTCAGTTGCCCGGTTGGACGCTGGTCAGTCTGGCGGGAAAGCCCCTCAACATCGCCAGATTGGCCAAGGCGGCATTCACCTTCGAGGGCGCGGCGCGCTATGCGGCGTGGAAAGTCCAGCGGCACACCGGGATCGAAATCCCGGTCACGCCTTTTGCGGAACGCTATCCGTTACTGGCTGCGCCCGGCGCGTGGTGGCGCCTGCGCCGCCGTCAAGCTGAGGCGCGGCGCGAGCGCTGAAGCAGGCCGTAATGCAGGCCCAGCTTTTCAAACACATCGAGGACTGTGCCGATCTGCTCGGGCGTGTGAGCCGCGCTGACGCTGGACCGAAGCAGGGAGAGGTTGTTCGGCGTGGCCGGCGGGATTGCCAGGTTGAGGTAGACACCGTTGGCCAGCAGGGCATTCCACATCGTGACAGCCATGGCCTGATCCGGCATCACGACCGCCGTGATGGGGCTGGCGTGTGGGCCGACCGCGTAACCCATTTCCCGCAGACCATCGTAGAGCTGGTCCGCGTTGGCCGCGAGTTGTGCGCGCAGACCGACATCGGCCTCACAACGCTTCAGCGCCACAAGCGTGGAAGCGATCACCGCCGGCGGCAGAGACGCTGTGAACATGTAGGGGCGGCTTACGATCCGGAGCAGGTCAAAGTTTTCCGCGTCGGAAACCAGGAAACCACCCACTGAACCCAAGCTCTTTGAGAAGGTGCCAATGATGAAGTCGACGTCGTCCTCGACGCCTGCGGCTTCCGCAAGGCCGCGGCCTTTGGCCCCCAGAACACCCATGGAATGGGCCTCATCCACGAGCAGGTAGGCGCCCATCTCGTTCTTGACGGCGACCATTTCCTTCAACGGGGCCACATCGCCAATCATCGAATAGATGCCCTCGACCACAATCAGGCTGCCCTTCGCCTGGTCGCCCATGCGGCGCAGACGTTTGTGCAGATCTTCCGGGTCGTTGTGACGGAAGCGGATAACCTCGGCCTGCGACAGGCGCGCCGCGTCGTAGATGGATGCGTGGCTGTCAGCGTCGAGGATCAGGTGATCGCCCCGGCCCACAAGACCGGAAATACCGCCGAGGTTGGCCTGATAGCCGGTGGTGAACACCATGGCGTGTTTGCGGCCATAGAACCCCGCCAGCGCCCGCTCAAGATCGGTGTGGCCGCTGTAGGTGCCGTTGGCGAAGCGTGACCCGGTGGTGCCAGTGCCCCACTCCCGAACCGCGGCCGCAGAGGCCTCGATGCACTCGGGATCAAACGTAAGGCCCAGATAGTTGTTGGTGCCCAGCAGGATGACCTGCTTGCCGTCCAGAATGCCTTCCGTAGGCGAAAGAACCGCGTCGAACCGTACGGAAGAGGGATCGGCGCCCGCAGCGCGAATGCCATCCAGAGGGGCGCGATAGCCCAGGTGCTTATCGAGCAGCCCCATGTTTAAGCCTTCACCCGCAGCTTGTTGATCAGTTCGGAAAGATCGCCGACGGTCTGAACCGTCGCAAGACGATCAAGGGGAATCGACAGGTCGAACCTGTCCTCAAGCTCCATGACGATGTTCATGAGCGCAAGCGAATCCACCGCCAGGTCCCGTGCAATGTCGGTCTCCGGGGTCACTTGCACGCTACGGCCAAGCACCGTTTCAGCGGCCCGCGCGACTTCACGGACGGTCAGGTCCGTCGCCAGTTCCACCATGCGTGAGCCCCCCATTGGCTCTTCCAGAGTTGCACACCAGCGGCCTAACTAATCAGGTTGGGCCGGTTTTTCCACCTTTGCTTCGCTGGATGGTCACGAAACCGAGTTCATTGTTTCATCCAGCCGGTCTCTCGGTACCATGAAACCGTGTGGGCGAACCCCCTTGTGAGATCGTAAAGAGGCGGTGTTGTGGCGATAGCCTGTTCGATTGGCAGGATCGCCCAGTCCGGGTGCAGCAACTCGCGCGCCTTCGCCGATGTCAGCATAGGAACCTGACCCAGCAAGGCTGTGAAATCATTTGTTACCCCAATGGCCTGGATCAAGGCGCGGGGGATCCTCACGAACCGCGGTGCGGTCCCACAAGCCGCCGCAGCCTGCGCCATAAGATCTCGCCAACTGTAGCCGTCGGGATGCGAATCGCTGAGGGCGACGGTCAGGCCGCTGGGGCTGTGGCTGGCGAGCGCGGCGACCTGGCGGGCTGCATCCTCCACGTGGATCATCGTGATCCGGCCCGTTGCGTTCAGGATCGGTAGCACAGGTAGACGGTCGGCGGCCTGAAACACGGCCAGCAGTTCGCGGTCCCCTGGCCCGTAAATGGCGCATGGGCGCGCCACTGTCAGCCGATCGCCCAGCAGAGCACGCATTGCGATTTCTCCACCGCGTTTACTGGCGCTGTAGTGCGACAGCCCGGGTTCGCGGGCGGTCAGGCTGGAAACCAGGATGACATGGGGTGCGACGTGCGCAGCCTCTGCGACCTTTCTTGCGCCCTCTACGTTCACGCGATCAAAGGCCGCTCTGGATGAGGCTTTCACCACACCAGCGTTGTGGACCACCAGGTCAGCGCCGCGGCAGAGGTCGGATAGGGCCGTCTCGTCAGCCAGATCGCCTTGCACGACCTCGATCGCAATATGGCGCCACGCCGGCGTGATCGGATCGCGCCGCGCCAGGATGCGGATGCGCCAGCCGCCGCTGGCGAGGGCGCGCACGATCTCGCGCCCCAGAAACCCTGTGGCGCCCGTAATTGCGGCGAGGCGGCCGGTCAGGCCGGTTCCTGCTGCCGGAACGCGCCGGCCAGGAACAGAGCGCGCGCTTTCGATCGGGAGAGCTTTCCCGAGGATGTCTGCGGCAAGGCGTGGGCGCCGACAAGTTCAACCCGGGCCTCAACGCCGTGCCGGGCGCGCAGCACCGCAGCGACGTCATTAGTCAGGGTCTGGCGTACCTCGGCGTCGCTGCTGCGGGCCTGGACCAGCACCACCAGTTGTTCGCCAGCCTCATGGTCGACGGAGAAGGCGGCCACGTCGCCGCTGCGCAGTTTCTCGATCTCAGATTCCGCTGACCATTCAAGGTCTTGAGGCCAAACATTACGACCGTTCAACAGGATCAGATCCTTGGCCCGCCCGGTCGGAACGATTTCGCCATCGACCAGATAGCCCAGATCGCCGGTGTTCAGCCAACCGTCGGCGCCAAGCGCTCGGCTCGAGGCCTCTGCGTCCCCAAAGTAACCCTGCATCAGGCTGGGACCTCTCACGAACACCTGACCGACCCGACCGTCCGAAATGGCCGCACCGTCGGCGTCGCGAACTTCCAGATCATGCTCCGGCAACACGGCGCCGCAGCGTACGAACGCGCGGGTTCTGGCGCCTGAGCCTGCCACCACCACACCGTCCCGTTCCATCCGATCCACATCGACCGTATCGAACCGCAGACCCTGGCCGACCTGGGCCATGGTCAGGGCCAGCGTCGCCTCGGCCATGCCGTAGCTGGCCACGAAAGCGTTCCTGGCGAAACCCGCTGCAGCATAGCGTTCGGCGAACCCCAGCAACGGTCCTGGCCGCACCATATCGCCGCCGCAGCCGGCGATGCGCCATCCGGACAGGTCCAGGCCCTCGCGCGCGCCATCCCCACGCCGAGCGCAAAGCTCATACCCGAAGGTCGGACTGTAGGAGATTGTGGCCTTGTTCCTTGAGATAAGGTCGAGCCACAGAAGGGGGCGACGCACAAACGCCCCCGTGGGCATCAAGTCCACGGTCATCTGGGCCACCAGCGGGCTCAGTACGAATCCGACCAGCCCCATGTCGTGATAGAGCGGCAGCCAGGAGAAAGCGCGGTCTTCCGGAACCACATGCAGCCCGTGTTTGGTGATCGCCATCGCATTGGCCATCAGGGCGCTGTGCGTGCAAAGCACACCTGTCGGATTGCGGGTGCTGCCCGACGAGAACTGTACGTAGCAGGGGTCTTCCGGGGTCGGCGGCGGCAGGTCTGTGGGGCCGGCCTCCGGCAGATCGCCAACCTGCTGGGCGATCCGGGCTCCGGCGGCCTTGGCGGCGTCCTTTAGCCAAGGCAAAAGGGATTCGGACCCAAAAACGGCCGTGGCCTGGGCCGAACTGAGCATCCGGGTGATCTGTTCGACATAGGCGTCCCGACCGCCCAGCGCCGTGGGCAAGGGCAAGGGCGCTGGTGTCAGGCGCGCGTACTGGCAGGCGAAAAACGCCACAACAAAGTCCAGATCCGTATCCGCCACCAGGCCGATGCGATCGTGCGGCTTAAGACCCGCCGCCAACAGACGAGCCGCCATGGCGCGCGCGCGGTCGCGCAGTTCGCCATAGGGAACCGCCGCGATCAGTTCGCCGCGGAGGCCATAGAGGTTGAGGCCCGTCGGGCCTTCGGCTGCGAAGTCCAGGGCGTCAGTCAGGGTCGCAAAGCCATCCAGATGGAAACGACGATCAGGAGCAGTAGGGGTGGGGGTCAATCGTGGCCTTTCAGACTGTCCGGCATGTTGTTTGGTGGAGGGGGCCGGTTCTTGTTTTCCTGAAGCAGGAACATCAGCATACCCAAAGCTAGGGCTACGGCGGCGGCGACCAGACCTGCACCCGCGCCGACAAGTCCGAAATGCGTCACCAGGAAGGGCAGGATAGCCAGAAATCCGAGACTGACCACCAGTCGGACTCGCACCGCGTACCCCGGTTTGCCCAATGAAATCAACATCGGTTCCAGTGGCAGTGTGAAGATCCCGATGACGGCGGCCGCGACCTGCCAGGTCATCACTACCGAGGCCTGCGCAAATCCCTCGCCCATGATCGCCGCCAACAGCGTCGGACCCGCAAACACGCTGATCGCCAGGAGCAGCAGGCCAAAGCCGCCTCCCGCGAGGCCGATGTTGCGCGCCAATCTCCACATCGCCCCGTGCCGACCTTCGGCATAGAGCCGGGCCAACTCGGGATACATCGCGGGAATCAAAAGTTTGGCGGGTTTTGCTATGGCGTCAGCCACCTGTCTGCCGACCCGCCAATAGGCGGCCTGGGCCGGTCCCACCATGCCGCCAACCATCAGGGTCGCCAGGTGAGTGAAGGCGACATCCAGTGTGCTGGCCAGGTTGGTGTTCCAGGCGAAATGCCACACGCCGGGCATGTCCTTGGCCAGCGGCCCCTGCCATGAAAATCCGTCCAGCAGCCCGCGGCGACGCAGTTCTCCGTAGGCGGAACCCGCCAGATACAGCCAGCTGCCGACAGTGCCGATCGCCCATGCCAGGAGGAAACCTTCCATGGGAGCGTCCAGCAAAAGCGCGATGACGCTGCCGATCACCCGGATGAAGGCGATCAGGGCCGCCTGCCGGGCCATGACGTCGAACCTGTCGAACAGCCTCAGCAGGCCCAGTGGCGTCGCGGAGACCATGAACGCGATACTGATCATATACAGCGCCGCTCCGGGCGCTTCGGCTCTGGTCCACCCGAGATGATCGGCCAGGAGTAACGAACCTGCGACGCCCACCGCGATGCCCAGGACCGTACTGGCGATGTCCAGAACGAGAGTAAGGCGCAGCACACGTTGAAACTGGGGCACCCGGCCCTCGATAAAGGGGGCGGTGCCATAGTGCAGGACGGTCTGCCAGGACTGGAATTTCACCACCTCGCCCAGGAACTGGGCGAAGGCCTGGATCAGGACGAAGACACCCAGTTCGGCGACGCCCAGAGCCCGGGCCGCAATCGCAATCGCTACAAGGCTAAGAACTGCGTTGACCGTACGGCCGCCCAGCAGCTTGCCCGCGTTACCCAGAACGCGCCGCAGGATCGGCCGGACGCCGGCGATCTCTTCCGCCCGGGTTTCGCCCATGCGCCCGTGTGAACTCCGCAAAGATTCGCCGTCCCCGAACGGCCGGGCATTCACTAGCCTCTGGAGGCCCGGTGTGCAAAGCGCGCGCCGCTTTGCGTCTCGCCGACCCGGTTCCTCGTAGCATCAACGACGATACCTGCTTGTGATCGCGCGGCGCCGGCGCAATCTAGGGTTCCGATCGGGAAAGTGGGGGCTGCATGCACAGATCCATCGCAAGCGTTGTGGCGGTCCTGGTTCTCGCCATCTGCGCGCCGGCTTGGGCCGAGATCCGTGCCGTGCTGGTGGCCGTCTCGGAATACACCGCACCCATTCCGTCTCTGGAAGGGCCAGCGAACGATGCCGCAGCGCTGAAAACCGTGCTGGAGGCGCAGGGCGCGAAGGATATCGTCACGCTCCGCAATGGCCAGGCCACCCGCGCCAACATTCGTGGCGCGCTAGAGGCGGTCGGCAAACGCTCGAAACCTGGTGACTGGGTGATTTTCTTCTATGCAGGTCACGGGGCCCAGGCCAGGGCGCGCGACGCCACCGAGGCGGACGGTATGGATGAATTCCTGGCCCTGGGCGGCTTCCAGGTTTCAAAACCCGATCCGAACCAGTTCATCCTCGACAACGACCTGCGCGGCTGGCTGATGAACTTCTTCCCCACCAGTGTGAATGTGCTTCAGATCGCCGATGCCTGCCATTCCGGCACCCTGAACCGCGCCGTCACGGCGCCCAGCCGGTTCAAAGGGCGTAACGCTTTGGGTAATCCCATGGCGCTGACACTGCCTTTGGGGCCGCCGGACCCGGCCGCCATCGCGCCTACTGCAGAATCGGCCCCCAATCTCGTTTACGTTGGCGCAGCCCAGGACGACCAGTTCGCACTGGAAGGGCCCTTGCCGCTTGGCGATTCTCCGTCGCGTGGCCTTCTGACCTATGCGCTGGAGGGTGCGCTGCAGGAGCGCCGCGCCAATGGCCACCTGACTGCTGACGCGGATGACGATGGCAAGCTCTCGCTGGCGGAACTCGCCTCCAGTCTTGAAACCCGCACGCGGGAACTCTCGTCGACCCGTCAGTGGGCAAGCGCCTCGGTGCCGGCGCGCAACGAGCGCAGCGTGGTCTTCCAGCCGCTCAAGGCGCCGCCTGCCGTGGACCGACCGGTCGAGGTGAAGGCGGCGGACGATCAGGCTGCGGACATTCTGGCCGGACGTGGCCCCTGGGCGTCCATTCCGCGCGGCTCGCCAGATCTCACCTGGTCGGCCAGGGAGGGCTGGGTCACTGACAGCCGGGGAGATCGGGTCGCAGAGAAGCTCACGAGCGCAGAAGCCCTGACGGGGGTGATCAATAAACGCCGCGCGGTAAGTGAGCTTGCGGGTTCGGCCAATGAGCGGGTGATCAAGGTCGACATCGGACCACGCAAGCCGGGCCAACTTTACAAGAACGGTGAGGTCGTGGATCTGGCCGTCACCCACAAGGGGGATGCGGCCTGGCTGACCGCCTTCAATCTCGCCGGTGACGGCACCGTGCAGATGCTCTTTCCGCTGGAAGGCGATGGTGAAGGACTGCTGAGCTCCGGCCATGCCCGGGTCGTCATGGCCAAAACCCGCGCCTCACCGCCGTTCGGCGTCGACAACGTGGTAGCCATCACCACACCTTCGAACCCAAAGCTCTTGCGTCAATCCCTCAGGCGGATGGACGGCAAACGCGAGGCCCTGGCGGCGGCTTCGGCGGTCCGGGATCAGCTGGATCTCTCACAAGGGCAGGCGGCGCTGGCGCTGGGCGAGCTCTACACGGGTCCCTAGCCCGGGATTGTCCCGGTCTTCAGCGCGCCCGGGCGGAGTTCGCCAGTGTAGCGAACGCCTCACGCGCCTGTCTCGCACAGCCGCCCGCCTGCGCCGACAGTATCTGATCAACAGTCTGCAGGTCAGCAGGATCCGGACAGATGCCGCCGCGTCGACCGCCGAAGGTGCGTCCTTCGGTTGGGGGCGCTATGAGGCTCTTGAGCGCCGCAATACGCGTGGCGTCCGCGCTCGCGACCCGACGAGTCGGCACAACCACGCCGGAGGCGCCGCCGCGCAGCACAGTCAGTTCACCGCCGATATGGACGAGTGTCACGGACCGGCCAGCCCCGAGGGCGACCTGCTGGCCTCCTTCCAACTCCTGGCCGGGTATCAGCCCCGGGTCAGATGAGGCGACCACCACATAGTCTCCCGCCTCGGCAGCGCCGGCGACCATCATCAGACCAAAGATCAGAATTGCCCTGCGCATCCCGGCTCCTGAGCCTCCTGACGTCCGAAAAAGCTGTCGGACTAGGCCACTATAGCAGATGCGCGGCCGCCAGACGCGCTACGGCCTGCGCCCGGTTCACCGCGCCAAGTTTCTTCCTCGCGTTGTCGACGTGGAAGCGGACAGTGGATTCAGAAACCCCCAGGATCATCGAGATCTCCCAGTCGGACTTGCCTTCCCCAACCCAGGCTACCGCGTCCCGCTCGCGCTCGGTCAATTTCACCTTATTGGCCTCCGGCGGCGTGGCGAAGGTCATCAGGCGTTCAGTCAACATCAGTCCAGCCAGTTGAATCGCCAGTGCATCACCCGGCGGCAGATCCGGGTCTCGGAAACCCAGATTCAGCGCCGCGATGGTCCGATGGCGGCCGTAGGAGGTGGCGCAGACTGCGTCTGCGATCCCGGCCTCGCTCGTGGCGTCCCAATTGGCGCCGTATGCCGGCGCCTCGCGAGGCGCAAAGTCAGTGAACATGTAGCGTGTCATGCCACCGCGGATCGCCTCCAGCAGCGGGTTCTGTTCGAAGCAGACGTAGTCGAACGCCGCGCCGCCCGCCTGCCAGATCTCAGGTGCGATCCGGCGCCCGAGCCCACCACCTGGGCGCTCATGATCCTCGGCTTCGGTTCCGAGGGAGCCATGCTCCGCCGCCGTCGCCGGTCCAGTTCCTTCGCGGGCGCCTGACACACCCAGCTTGCGAAGGGGCTGCGGCGGACTGATCCGTGTCAACGGTCCGCCGCAGTCATTCTTTTCGACTTTCTTGAAACGCGCCTTGCCAAAGGCGCGGTATTGCGTATTTTCCGCGCCCTCGCGCCAAGGCCAGAACCGGCGGCGGCGACGGGACGGGTGCTTAGCTCAGTTGGTAGAGCAGCTGACTCTTAATCAGCGGGTCGAGGGTTCGAATCCCCCAGCACCCACCATTCTTTCGGTGGAAAATCCGGCCTGAACGAGCCCCTCCGGGGGCTTTGTTCATATACGCGTCACCATTGCAGGCATGAAAAAGCCCGGGCGCCCCGGCCGTGACGGCCGAAACACCCGGGCGCATTCAGGTATTCGGATCAGTTATAGATTTCGAACAGGCCGGCGCCGCCCTGGCCTCCGCCGATGCACATGGTCACCACGCCCCACTTGGCCTTACGGCGACGGCCTTCCTGGAGGATGTGGCCGGTGAGACGGGCGCCCGTCATGCCGAAGGGGTGGCCGATGGCGATCGAGCCGCCGTTGACGTTGTACTTTGCCGGGTCGATGCCCATCTTGTCGCGGCTGTAAAGGCACTGGCTGGCGAAGGCTTCGTTCAGTTCCCACAGGTCGATGTCGTCGACTTTCAGGCCCTGGCGCGCCAGCAGCTTCGGGATGGCGAACACAGGGCCGATGCCCATTTCGTCAGGCTCGCACCCGGCGACGGCCCACGACACGAACCGGCCGAGGGGCTCCAGACCGCGACGTTCAGCCTCCTTGGCTTCCATCAGCACCACCATGGCGGCGCCGTCGGACAGCTGGCTGGCGTTGCCGGCGGTGATGAAGTTGCCTTCGCCCTTCACGGGCGGGAGCTTGGAAAGGCCTTCCATGGTGGTGTCAGGACGATTGCACTCGTCCTTGTCCACCACGTAGTCGACGATCGACTCTTCCTTGGTCTCCTTGTTGACCACCTTCATCTTGGTCTTCATCGGGACGATTTCGTCCTTGAACTTGTTCGCCTGCTGGGCTGCGGCCATGCGGCGCTGGGACTCCAGCGAGAACTCGTCCTGATACTCGCGGCTCAGACCATAACGCTTGGCCACGATGTCGGCAGTGTCGATCATGGCCATGAAGATATCCGGCGCGGCTTTCAGCAGGTCCGGATCAATGGCTTCGCGCGGCATGCCGCCGCCCGGGATCGAGATGCTTTCCACGCCGCCGGCCACAACGCAGTCTGCGCCGTCGCCACGGATGTGGTTGGCGGCCATGGCGATGGTCTGCAGGCCCGAGGAGCAGAAGCGGTTTACGGTGACGCCCGCGGTGGTCACGGGCATCCCGGCCAGCAACGCTGCCTGACGCCCGATGTTGGCAGCGCCGTGGCTGTTGTTACCCAGGTAGCAGTCTTCCACGAAGTCCGCCTCGACGCCCGAACGCTCGACGGCGTGTTTGATGGCGTGGGCCGCCATGGACATCGGCGGGGTGATGTTGAATCCGCCACGACCGGATTTTGCCAGGCCCGTGCGGGCGTAGGACACAATGACGGCTTCACGCATGTTGTTCTCCCTGAATTTGCGAGTGAAATGACTAGGACCCGCATTCCATCAGTCAAGCCGTAAACGTCCGCGCCGCCGCTTTGCAATGAGGAATTCCGTCTCGGCCCTTTCCCGGCGATGACAAATGGGGTCTGGAAGCGCTCTTGGGGCCGGTCTAGCCTGCCGGGGAGGGACCTTAGTTTCATGACCACCACCACGACGACGCCCGGCTATGATGTTCCCGCCGTCGAGGCCTGGATTCAGGCCCGGGTGCCCACCCTGCGGACGCCCTTCAGGTGGACCCGCCTGTTGGGTGGTCACTCCAACCTGACCTGGCGTATCGACGACGCCGATGGACGCGCCGCCGTAATCCGGCGTCCGCCGCTGGGAGAATTGCTGCCCAGGGCCCACGACATGGCGCGCGAGTGGTCACTTATCCGCGCACTCTCCGGGACCGAGGTGCCGGTGCCCGCGGCGCTCGGGTTCTGTGAGGACCCTTCGGTCACAGGCGCGCAATTCTATCTGATGGGCCACATCGACGGACATCCCCTATACAACGCCGACGACACGCGGCGCTGGATCCCGGAGGACAGGCGCACTGCCATGGGGCATTCGTTTGTCGACGCCCTGGCGGCGCTGCATGCCCTGGACCCGGAAGCGGTCGGACTGGGCGATCTGGGCAAGACCGACAGCTACATCGCCCGCCAGCTCAAGACCTGGTACCGTTCCTGGACGGCGTCCATCGAACCCGCCCAGCTGGACGATCCCCGCGCTCACAGCCTCCAGGCGTTCTTTCTGGCCAACTTGCCGGATCAGGGCCCGGCCAGGGTGGTGCACGGCGACTATGGTGTTCACAACTGCCTGTTTGGCGCCGACGGCACGGTCGCGGCGGTGGTGGATTGGGAGATATCGACCCTGGGCGATCCTCTGGCGGACCTCGCCTACGCCCTGAATCAGTGGCCCGATCCTACCGACCCTTTGCCGCCCAATCCGTTGAGTCCAACGTCGGTCGCCGGCTTCCCGACCCGCACGGAGCTGGCCTATCGCTATGCCGAACGAACTGGCCGCGATCTGTCCCGCCTCGACTACTATATCGGCTTCAATCGCTGGAAGACGGCGGCCATCAATCACGGGGTTTACGCCCGCTACCTTGAAGGCAAGAAGAGCACCGAAGGGGTCGACCTCCAGGCCCTTGTGCAGACCATCGACCGCAGCCTTGGTCAGGCGGAAGCTGCGGTGGCGCGGCTGCGAGTGATATAGCCGTCGGCCGCCGCGCGCTGATCTCGGCGGTAAGGTGATCGTGGGCCGCAATCTGATCGAGATCTGAGGCCTATGTCGGCATCCAGTTGCCGTGGGCGCCATACGGGATCCGACGTGGCATGGTGATGGTCGCGGCCGGCGCGCCATTAAAATCCTGGGCGTTCAGGATCGTCAGTCGGGACTCGTCGGTCGCCTCGTCGTGGCTGAGCGCCATCACCCAGCCTTCGTCCTCGGCCGTGGCGCCTTCCCGGGCCACAAAGATCGGCTCGCCAAGCCGGCTGGAAGCGCCGAAGTCCCGTGTGATCCGCGCACCGCTGCCCAGGTCATATTTGTAGAGGTACTGGCCAAGTGTCAGGCTGGGCGCCTTGGCGTTGAGACTGGCGGTGTAGCCGAACCGGGCCTTCAGCCCGACCAGGCTGTCGTTCACGCGCGGGAAGTCAGCGGCGACGTCGTCGATCTGCTCTTCCTTCGCTGTGCCCTTGGCCAGATCTATGGTCCAGCGCCACAGACGCCCTGTGGTTGCCTCGCCCCCGTAGAGGTTCTCGAAACCTCCGGCCATGGCGTGCTCCTGGCGGCACACATGGATGACGATGGTGTCGCCCTCCTCGTAGGCGTTGACCGGGTGGAAGACGTAGCAGGGATTGATCTCGAACCACCGAACCTGGCCGCCCGCGCCATTGCGCTTCATCACCCCCAGCCGGGCGCCAGCTTCTCGCCGGAAGGCCAGCGGCGGCTCGCCTCGCATGGCGGCCTTCAGGTCGAACACCACGGGCAAGTCCATGAACACCACGTGATTCCGTGTGACGTTCCAGTCGTGCATCATTACCGGGTTCGGCAGGTCGATGGGCTCAGCCTCCACCATCACGCCGGCCGCATCGACCCGGTAGTAGGTGAGGTACGGCGCCTTGGCCAACTGGTAGCCGAAGAACAGTAGTTCTCCAGTCACCGGGCACTGGCGCGGGTGAGCGGTCATGGAGCCGTTCAGGACGCCGCCGAAGGTGTGGGCGCCCAGAGTGTTCAGGTCTGAATCCACGGCCCAGGGCAGGTGGGTCTCCTCCAGCGCCAGCATGTGGCCGGCATGGCGGATGATATTGGTGTTGGCCGGCGAGGCGGCGGGATCGAACATGCCGCTCATCAGGGTCAGATCGCCGTCGTAATAGGGGGTGCGCACGAATCGGTTGCGATAGTGCGCTTGCCCGTCCGCCAGACGCACCGAATGCAGCATACCGGTGCCGGCGAACCAGTGGTCGCTGTGCCCCGAGCGTGGGTTCATGCCGGCGCGTACATAGTCGCCGACGAGCTCCCGGGGGATTTCGCCGGTTACGGTCAGAGGTCCGGCATCGATCTCGTCCAGCACCGGCGCCCAGTTGCCCTGAAGGTGCCAGGCTACGGTGTCGGGCGTTTTCACGGGGGCGTTCATGGCGGCGCTTCCTTGTCTTATTTAAGGAAGCCTCTCGCAGATGGTCGGCCTTGCCAAGGGCCTTTGGCAGCCTGGCTTGCCGGATGGCGCAAACCCGCGTTGAATTCAGGTTCTATGAAAAAAGTGTCCGAGACATGAGCGGCGGTCCTGTGGATTTTGAGTATCTGGAAACCTACACCGGTGGCGATCAGCGGGTGATCACCGAGGTGCTGGCGCTATTCCTCGAGCAGGCAAGCGGTTGGACGGTCCGGCTTGGCGATCCCGGTGAGGGTTGGCGAGACCTCAATCACACAATCAAGGGCGCGGCGCGTGGCATTGGCGCGGTAGCGCTGGGGGAGGCGGCCCATCGGGCCGAGGCCGGCGATCCGTCGCGGGCGCCGGAGGTGTTGGCGGCTCTGGGCGAGGTACAGGCGGCAATCCGTGAGTACGTGAAAGTTATCTCGTAAATATCTGGTTTGTATAAACTTCGACCAGCAGACTGAAGCGACGGCCGTCGGGCGTTTGCAGGACCGCGCGGTGCTCCAGTACGTCGGCTGGTGGCGGTGAGGCGAGGTCGAAGTCAGCGGCCACGCGGGTTTCCCAGCCGGTTGGCAGCGGCGTGAACATCAGCCTTGACGCCAGTGTGCGGCGCTGGAACTGCAGCGCCTGTACCGCCACACCGAAGGGTGTGTCTGTGGTGGTCAGCGTGTGGTTCATCGTCGTTGTCAGTCGGTCGGGCAGGTACCAGTTGTCGGCGCGCGACAGAATCTCGGATCCGCAAATCAGCTCAACCCGGCGGTAGACCACCGGTTCGTTGGCCTGGGCGCCGAGTTCCCGCCGCGCCTCGGCAAGTTGTTCAGCGTTGGCCTTAACGACGAGACGGCGGGCCCGGATGGTTGGCGCGTCGGGGTTGCGCCGGGCGCAGAGTGTTTGCAGCACGGCTGTCGCGCTGTCGCGGCTGAGCAGGTCGGCGTTCAGCGACTGGAGCTGTGCGAGCATGCGCAAACGTTCGACGAACGGCGAGCGGGCCGCTTCAGCGCCGGCCGGTACGGGCGCCTGGGCCGAGACCAGCGCCGCGGCGGAAACCAGGTAGGCGGTGAGGGTCAAATGCCGGCGCCGTTGTCGATGGCGGCCAACGCTGCCTCATGGGCCAGCGCCTCGGCCTCGATCCAGCCGATGAACGCCTTCACCTGTGGAAGCCGCCCCTTGGCCTTGGGGTGAACCAGATAGTAGGCGAAATCGACGGCGGTGGAGATCTGCAGAGGTGCGACCAGCCGGCCGGCGTCCAGGTCGGCCTGGGCCAGGGTGCGCTTTGCCAGCGCCACCCCGCGCCCGTTGGCCGCGGCCTCGATCACAAGACTTGACTGGTTGAAGCGCGGCCCCCGGTGGCCATCGATACCGCGCAGCCCACGCGCCGCCAGCCACATTGACCAGTCCGGGCAGCTGTCGTCGATCTCCGGGGAGCCGTCGTGCAGCAGGATGTGGTTGGCCAGATCCTCGGGGTTCTCCAGAGGCTGTTCAACCAGCAATGCGGGACTGATCACCGGGATCACCGCCTCGCTCACCAGTCGCTTGACCTCCAGCCCCGGATAGCGCCCTGCGCCGTAGCGGAGCGCCAGATCCACTTCCCCTGCGGTCAGGTCCACCAGTTCCATGCCGGCGTTCAGCCAGACATCAACCTGCGGGTGCACCCGCTCGAAGGCGCCCAGGCGGGGCGCCAGCCATTTTGCGGCGAAGGAGGGCGGCGCCGTGATCGTGAGGCGACGGCCATCCACGGCGGCAGTCAGGAGAGATGCCGCTTCAGCGAGCCGATCAAAGGCTTCCCGGAGTGCGGGCAGGGCGGTCTGGGCCGCATCAGTCAGCAACAGTCCCTTGGGGGTGCGTTTGAACAAAGCGGCGCCGACATAGTCTTCCAGGTTCTGGATTTGCTGGCTAACGGCCCCGGGCGTAACCGAGAGCTCGTCCGCCGCCCGGCTGAAGTTGAGATGCCGCGCCGCAGCCTCGAACGCGCGCAGTGCGTTCAGGGGTGGCAGCCGCCTCCGCTGGTGGTTGCGATCCATCAAGTTTTCCTGACACCCCGGGCAGAAGTCCTCGGGTTGCGAATTGGGCGCTGGAACGCCTTATTGCAAGCGTTCAACGGTGTACCGACCCTTTTCTTGAAGGGAATCCAGCCCGGCGGACGTCTGGGTGTTCCGTTAAAGTCCGCCGGTGCAAGGGTCGTTAGAGAAGCTAATCATGAGTGAGAATTGCGATAGGGCGCGACGGGCCCGGAAGCTGGTCCTGCTGGATGGTGCGCGGCCGGTACGGAGCGCCGGTCAGGTATGGCTTGTGGGCGCAGGGCCAGGCGATCCCGAACTGCTGACTCTGAAGGCATTGAGAGTGCTGCAGGCTGCCGAGGTGGTGGTCCATGACGGCCTGGTATCGGACGAGATCCTGGATCTCGCCCCGGCCGCCGCCCGCCGGATCTCCGTGGCCAAGCGCAAGTCGCGCCATTCCTATTCTCAGGATGAGATCAACCGGATGCTGGTGGCCTTCGCGCTGGAGGGCCTGAACGTGGTCCGTCTGAAGGGCGGCGACCCGTTCATGTTCGGGCGCGGCGGCGAAGAACTGCAGGCCTGCCGCGATGCGGGCGTTGAGGCCCACGTTGTGCCGGGCGTCACCGCGGCGCTGGCGGCCAGCGCCGCTGCAGGCGCGCCGCTCACCCATAGAGATTCCGCTCAGGCCGTTACCTTCGTCACCGGCCACGCGGCCAAAGGTGGCGAGCCGGATCTGGACTGGGCGGGGCT
Organism: uncultured Alphaproteobacteria bacterium; assembly: GCA_903909375.1. Taxonomy (GTDB): domain Bacteria; phylum Pseudomonadota; class Alphaproteobacteria; order Caulobacterales; family Caulobacteraceae; genus Phenylobacterium. The sequence continues at coordinate 70,689 of CAIVVM010000025.1, read as the reverse complement.
CGCTCGCGCCAACCAGACGGTCGTCATCTACATGGGCCTTTCGACAGTGGCGTTGATCGCCACCCGTCTGATGGCGGCTGGGCGCGCCGGATCAACGCCTGCCCTTATCGTCGAGAACGCCAGCCGCGCTGATGAGCGCCGGGTGGTCACCACCCTGACCGACCTCGCCGAGGCCGCCGCACTCCTGAACGGCCCCGCCATGCTGATCGTCGGTGAGGCCATGGCGATGGCTCAGGCCGGCGCGATTGTCGAGGCGCCGGAAATGACACGCCTGGAGGCGCGGGCATGAAGGCCCTGACCGCAAATCGCCTGTCGGATGGTGACGTCGTCTTCTGGAGCGCCGGCCAGTGGGTCGAGCGGTTCGCCGACGCACATCTATTTGCAGACGATGACCCTGCCGGTCCCGAGGCCGAAAAGGCCGGGAAGGGTCAGCCGACTGTCGTCATCGACGTCTATCTGATCGACCTCGTCGAGTCGGAAGGAATCTGGACGCCGCTCAGCTACCGCGAGCGGATCCGGGCGCTTGGGCCCACCAACCATCTCCATCACGGAAAGCAGGCCGAAGGCGGCGCCGTGATCGCGGCCCTGCAGCAGGCGCACGGCGCGTCGCGATCCACCGGGCGTGTCAACCTCATCAAGCGGACGAAGTAGAGGCCGATGTACCAGTACGACACCCTCGACAAGGCCATGGTCGCCGACCGCGCGGCCGAGTTCCGCGGTCAGGTAGCGCGCCGCCTCTCCGGCGAATTGACCGAAGACCAGTTCAAGCCGCTGCGACTGATGAACGGTCTCTACCTGCAACTGCATGCCTATATGCTGCGGGTAGCGATCCCCTATGGCTCGCTGAACCCGACCCAGATGCGCAAGCTGGCCTGGATCGGCCGGACCTATGACAAGGGCTACGGCCACTTCACCACCCGCACCAATCTGCAGTTCCACTGGATCAAGCTGCGCGACACGCCGGACATTCTGGATCATCTGGCCGAGGTCGACATGCATGCGATCCAGACGTCCGGGAACTGCATCCGCAATGTCACTGCCGACCCCTACGCGGGAGCCACGGCCGAGGAAGTGGATGATCCACGCGTGTGGGCCGAGGTGCTGCGACAATGGTCGACGTTCCACCCGGAATTCTCGTTCCTGCCGCGCAAGTTCAAGTTCGCCATCACGGCATCGCCGAAGGATCGGACGGCGGCTCGCGTCCATGACATTGGCCTGGTGATGCGCCGTGGGCGCGACGGCGCGTTGGGCTTTGAGGTGATCGTTGGCGGCGGCATGGGGCGCACACCCTATGTGGGTCCGACCATCCGCGAGTTCCTGCCGGTGGACCAGCTTCTGTCGTACGTTGAGGCGATCCTACGCGTCTACAACCGGCATGGCCGCCGGGATAACAAGTACAAGGCCCGGATCAAGATCCTGGTCGCCGCCCTCGGAACCGAGGAATTCACCCGCCAGGTCGATGCAGAATGGGCGAAGATCGGCGCGGAGATCAATCTGCCGGATGCCGAGGTCGCCCGGATACGGGCCGCCTTTGCGATAGTCGATTTCGAGACCCTGCCATCCCGATCCGAGACCTTCGAGGCGGCCAAGGCGGCGTCGCCGGCGCTGGCGCGTTTCGCCCGGAATAACCTCAAACCCCACAAGCGTCCGGGCTATGCCATCGTCGAGATCAGCCTGAAGGGCATCGGCGAAACCCCCGGTGACGCTACATCCGACCAGATGGAGGTCGTGGCCGATCTGGGCGAGCGCTATGGCCATAGAGACATCCGGGTGACGCATGAGCAGAACCTGGTGTTGCCGCACGTGAAGCTGGATGATGTCCCGGCGGTGTGGGCCGCGCTGCGCGATGCCGGGATCGCGACGCCAAACATCAATCTGGTCAGCGACATCATCGCCTGTCCCGGGCTGGACTACTGCGCGCTGGCCAATGCGCGCGCCATTTCCATCGCCCAACTCATCGCCGATAAGTTCCGTGATCCTGACCGCGCCGAGAACGTCGGCGAGCTGAAGATCAAGATCAGTGGCTGCATCAACGCCTGCGGCCATCACCACGTGGGTCACATCGGCATCCTGGGTGTCGATAAGAAGGGCGAGGAGTTCTATCAGCTTACCTTGGGGGGCTCCGGCGCCGAGGATGCCTCGCTGGGTGCGATGCTGGGCCCGGCCCTGCCCTATGATCGGGTGGCGGGCGCCGTAGACACTCTCGTCGAGGTCTATCTCCGCGAGCGCCAGCCTGGCGAGCGCTTCCTCGACACCTTCCGCCGCGCTGGCGTCGCGCCCTTCAAGGAGGCTGTCTATGCCGACGCTCATTGAGATGATCGACGGGAGCGCGCGTAGTGTCGATGACGGCTTCGTGTTCGTGGCCGACGATCAGGACCTTCCGGAGGGCGACCTGATCCTGACACTGTCCCGCTTTCAGACCGAGGGCGAGGTCCTCTTGTCGCAAGGCCGGCGCGTGGGCGTGAAGCTTCTGGCCGATCAGGAGGTCGAAGCTCTGGCCTACGACCTGCCGCGCCTGTCGGTGGTGGCGCTGGACTTCCCCAAGTTCGGCGACGGTCGATCCTATTCAAATGCACGCCTGTTGCGGGAGCGCTACGGCTTCAAGGGCCAGGTGCGGGCTGTGGGCGATGTCCTGCGTGAGCAGGCGGGATTCCTGCTGCGCGTAGGATTTGACGCATTCGAGCCCGCCGACGGCTCATCAGCCAACGAATGGCAGGCCGCGGCGCTTCGCTATCGTCATGTGTTCCAGCGGGCTGCTGACGCGCGTGCGCCGGTCTATCTGGAGCGGGAGGCGTGACCTTGGCCTACGACGCCTTTGACCACACCCGCAGTCTTGCGGCCCGGCTGGACGCCGAGCTGCGACACGCCCATCCCCGAACGATCCTCGAAGCTGCCGTCGCCGAGCTTGGCGAAAGGCTGGCGCTGGTGTCATCTTTCGGGGCCGAATCTGCCGTCCTGCTGGACATCGCCGCCAGGGTGAAGCCGGATATGCCGGTGCTGTTCCTTGATACCGGCATGCTGTTTGGCCAGACCCTGGACTTTCGGCAGCAACTGGCGGCCCGGCTGGGCCTTACCGATGTGCGCGACCTGCGCCCCGCCCATCAGGACCTCGCCACCGGCGATCCGCTTGCCAAACTCTGGGAGGCCGATACCGACGCCTGCTGCAATATCCGCAAGGTGTTGCCGCTGGACAGGGCGATGGGCGAATTCGATGGATGGCTCACCGGACGCAAGCGTTTTCATGGTGGCGACCGGCTGGGTCTGGCAGTGGTGGAGGCCTCTGAAAGCAAGCTGAAGTTCAACCCGCTTGCCAACTGGGGCAAGGAGAACCTCGACGCCTATGTGGCCGAGCACGATCTGCCGGCGCATCCGCTGGTGGCGCAGGGGTTTCCGTCGATTGGCTGCTGGCCATGCACCCAACCGGCCGCGGAAGGCGAGGATGTGCGGGCCGGGCGCTGGAAAGGGCTGGACAAGACCGAGTGCGGTATCCATGTGGCGCGTTCGCCATGGACGCCCAACAACGTCGGCGGCGACATCTAGGGCTATCGGGATGAATGATGTGAGTTTGGTTCAGCCGGCCCTCAAGGCGTCGGGCGCCTTCTTCGTGGAGACGGTGACCTGGGTCCAGCACTGGACCGACACCCTTTTTTCATTCCGAACGACCCGCGACGCGGCCCTGAGGTTTTCCAGCGGGCAGTTCGTGATGGTCGGCCTGATGAAGGACGACGGCAAACCGCTGTTGCGCGCTTATTCCATCGCTTCACCGTCCTGGCACGAGGAGCTGGAATTCTATTCGATCAAGGTGCCGGACGGCCCGCTGACCTCGCGTCTGCAGAACATCAAGGTTGGCGACCAGGTGCTGATCGGTCGCAAACCCACGGGCACGCTGGTGCTGGACGGCCTGAAGCCTGGCAAACGCCTCTATATGCTGGGCACCGGCACCGGTCTGGCGCCATGGCTGTCGCTGGCGCGCGATCCGGAGGTCTATGACCGGTTCGACGACGTGATCGTGACCCACACCGTACGCAGCGTTGCGGACCTCAACTACGCGGATTTGCTGGACCACGAACTGGCTCAGGACGAAATCCTGGGCGAACTCATCGGCCCCAAGCTGAAGTACTACCCGACAGTCACGCGGGAGCCTTTCAAGACCCAGGGTCGGATCACTGATCTGATTGCCTCGGGCCAGATGTTCCGCGATCTGGGCCTGCCGCCCTTCAATCCTGCGGAGGACCGGGTGATGCTTTGCGGCGGCCCCTCCGTGCTGGTCGATCTGAAGCAGCAACTTCTGGATCTGGGGTATGTCGAGGGCTCGCTGGCCAGCCCTGGTGACTTCGTGCTCGAGCGGGCGTTCGTGGAAACGTAGGCGGTCTTTACCCGACCGCGGCCAGCACGAAGGCTGCGCGGGTGGCGAGGTCTGACTTGGGAACGATGACGGGCTCGTATCCGAGTACCGGCAACTGTTGCAGGATACGGTCAAACGTCTGCTCAGCCTCGTCCCAGTCCTGGCGACGTTCAGCGTCGATCTCATAGATCTCCCGCCAGGGCGGAAAGACAAATACGCGGGTGCTGTAGCGCCGGGTACGAACGGCCTCGATGACTTCGGCTGAGGGCGTCACGCCATTTGCGCCGTACGAATCCATAATACCGCGGTCGAAAAACACGCGAGCCGTCTCGCCCGACATCCGGTCGAACACCGCGGCGTCGCGGGCGGCTGTGAGGTCTGCGAAAAGGGTCGGGTCGATCCAGGGGACGCCTGTGCCACCGGCCGCGACCTGTTCACGGATCACCGTCCGCGCGGACTCTTCGACGATGTGTTCGCCGTGGCTTTTCAGATAACCGATGAGCGCGGTCTTTCCGACGCCAGGGCCGCCGGTGAACACATGGAAGTTGTGCTTGTGGAGCATTCTGTCCCGGTCCTCCCCACCACGAGGAGGGAGGATTCTACTTTGGCGGGCAGCCTGTGAAATTGCCGACCTTTACCGCGGTGAGGGTGGCCAGGTTCAGCCCCTTCATCGGGTGCATCGAGGCGGCGCTGTGCCCGGTGTAGAGGTCGATACGCTTGCCCTTGATCGCGCCGCCAACGTCAGAAGCATACCAGTAGCCGTCATGCTTTTCGCCGTCGGGCATCTTCAGGCCCACCGTCTCCTTGATGAAGACCACGGTGCGGCGGGGAATGATGGACTTGTCCACAGCAAGGGTGCGCATGGGCACAACGCGGCAGCCAAGACTGTCGAGCGAACCCACGCCCTTGGCGCCGGCGTGATATAGGGTGGCCTTCACGTTGAAGACCCCTGCACCGGGCAGAGCGCCCGAGATTACGGACGTGATCAGATCGCCCACAGGATCGCCAGTCGAAGCTTGTGCGCCGAATGACAGGGAAAGAGCGGAAAAGGCTGCCAGGGCGGCGAGGCGGCGTCGCATGGACGGCGTCTCCTTCGACGGTTGACTGGAGTGACCCCTTCCTACCCGCTAAGCCTTAACGGGGCAACATCGGAAAGCCGACTTGGCGAGTACTGCGAGAAAAACTCACAGCGTTTGCATAGCAGGCTGCCTTGCTTACAGTTGGGTTTCACACGATTCTTCGCCGCCAGATGGAGCGCAGAAGTCATGAAAATCTATGGAGATCGGATCTCGGGGAATTGCCTGAAGGTAGCCTGGACAGCGGATTTTCTGGGTCTTGCCTACGACTGGATCGAGGTCGACATCATGAAGGGTGAGTCTCGCACGCTGGACTTCCTGGCGATGAATCCGGCGGGCCAGGTGCCTGTCGTCGTTCTGGATGACGGTCGGGCGCTGTCGCAATCCAACGCCATAATCCTGCATCTGGCCGAAGACTCGGCGCTGATCCCTGTCGATGCCTATGACCGCGCCCGCATGCTGGAGTGGATGTTCTGGGAGCAATACAGCCACGAGCCCTATGTGGCGGTGGCGCGGTTTCAGGTGCGCTATCAGGGCAGGGCAGTAGCCGACCTCGAGCCGCGACTGGTGGAACGCGGCCGCGCGGCGTTGCAACGTCTGGAGGACGGTCTGGCTACCTCAACCTTTCTGGTTGGCGGCCACATCAGCCTCGCCGACGTGGCCCTGGTTGCCTATACGCGGATGGCCGGGGAGGGCGGTTTTGACCTGGCCATCTACCCGCGCGTCACCGGCTGGATCGAGCGGGTTGAAGAGGCGTTGAAGATCAACTGAAAGCGCCTTGCCTTGGCCGGGATCGGCAGCGCAAATGCAGGTCATGAAACGCTTCATCGCCCTTGCCGCCGCAGCCCTGATCAGCACTGCGCCCGGCGCTGCCCTGGCATGGGGCGGGAGTGGTCACCGGATGATCGGCCAGGAGGCGATGCGCAACCTGCCAGCCGAGCTGCCGGGTTTCCTGCGCAGTCCGAGAACCATCCTCGACGTCGGTGAACTCTCCCGTGAGCCGGATCGCCACAAGGGGGCCGGGCGTTTGCATGATACCGACCGCGAGGGCGCGCACTTCATCGATATCGACGAACAGGGCAAGTTGCTGGGCGGCCCGATGATGGTCCCTCTGGCTGCCACCCGGGCCGACTACGCCGCGCAACTTCGGCTGTTCAATCTGGATGAGTGGAAGGCGGGTTACCTACCTTACTCCATCATTGATCGCTACCAGCAGCTCACCATAAATCTGGCCTACTGGCGCGTCCTTAACGCCGCCATCGCCAACCCCGCCTGGAAAGCCAACAGGGTCTGGTTCAAGGAAGACATCCGCCGGCGGGAGGCGCTTATCCTCAAGGATATCGGCGAGCTGTCCCATTTCGTAGGCGATGGCAGTCAGCCTCTCCACGTGTCGATCCACTACAACGGCTGGGGTGACTATCCGAACCCGAATGGCTACACGACGGCCCGTATCCATGCTCCCTTCGAGGGAGAAATGGTCAAATCCCGCGTGTCGCAGGTTGATGTCGCAAAGGCCGTCACGCCGTTCCGAAGCTGTAACTGCCCTATCGAACAACGGGTCACTGATTATCTGCTCAAGTCACGCGACCAGGTCATCCCGCTCTACGAGATGGAGAAGGCTGGCGGCATGAGGCCGGGCGATCCGCGCGTAGGCGCCTTCGCGACTGCCCGACTGGCAGAGGGCGCCTCGGAGCTTCGGGACCTGATTGTTGAAGCCTGGCGAGCCAGCGCCACCACCAAAGTCGGATGGCGACCTATCGCAGTACAGGACGTGCTGTCGGGCAAGGTCAACCCCTACGCCGCACTCTCCTCGGTCGACTGATGGCGATCCCGCAGTTCGGGGTCGCCGTAGATGAGGCTGCCTGCCCGGATCGTCCGGCCGCCTTCGCCGTGATTGAGCGGGGCGGCCTTATCGCTCTGGTGCGCGTGTCCTGGCTGGGGCGAGGTCATCTGCTGCATCTGCCGGGCGGCGGGATTGATCCGGGCGAAACCGAGGTTCAGGCTGCGATCCGTGAGTGCGGTGAGGAAGCTGGCCTCGTCGTCGCCCTCGACGCAGCGCCCTTCATCCGCGCCGACCATTTCTTTCTGCATCACGACGGCGTCGTCCGAAACACGCGCGGCGCTTTCTTCGCTGGCCGGCTGGCGGGCGAGGAGGCGGCCTTGAAGATCGAGGCGGATCACGAACTGGTCTGGCTGGCGCCGCTTGATGCGCTTCTTCAGCTGGATCGGGAGTCCCACGCCTGGGCGGTCGCCGCCTGGCTGCGATTGCGCGCCGGGGTCGCAGGAGCTACCAGCGCCACATGACTGAAACCACCACCAGGATCATCGACGGCAGGGTCCATGCCGAACGCCTTTTGACCAAGGTGAAGACAGAAGTGGCGCGGCTGAAGACCGAGCACGGGCTACAGCCCGGGTTAGCGGTCGTGCTGGTGGGCGACGACCCCGCCTCGCAGGGCTACGTGAAGTCAAAGGGCGAGCAGTCGCTGGCGGCTGGCATGCATTCGGTCACCCATCGGTTGCCGGCCGACACCCGGCAGGAGGACCTGTTGCGGCTGGTTGGTGAGCTCGACGCCGACCCCTTGATCCACGGCATACTGGTGCAACTGCCGCTTCCGAAACATCTGGATGAGAGCGCGGTGATCGCCGCTATCAGTCCGGACAAGGACGTGGATGGCCTGAGCGTAATCAACGCCGGTCGGCTCGTGGCGGGACTTCCATCGTTGGTGGCCTGCACGCCGACAGGGTGCCTGATCCTGTTGCGCGAGACCCTGGGCGACCTGACGGGCAAGCGCGCCGTAGTGGTGGGGCGCTCCCTTCTGGTAGGCAAGCCGATCGCCCAACTGCTGCTGGCTGCAGACTGCACCGTGACCATGGCCCACTCGCGCACGGTCGATCTGCCGTCGGTCTGCCGCGAGGCTGACATCCTAGTGGCTGCGGTGGGACGCCCCCGGATGATCCGCGGCGACTGGATAAAGCCCGGCGCGTGCGTCATCGATGTCGGCATCAATCGAGTGCCCTTTGACAATCCGGAACAGGCCGCGGCCGGCAGGACCAAGATCGTGGGCGATGTTCACTACAAGGAGGCCCTCGGCGTCGCCGGCTGGATCACGCCAGCGCCTGGTGGGGTCGGGCCCATGACCGTGGCGGTGCTGCTGCAGAACACCATGACGGCGGCGAAGCGGCAGGCAGGGGTGGAAGCCTAGACCGGAACCGCCAGTTCGTTGGTCCAGCCGATCAACTGCTTCAGCACCTCAGCTACGGCGCGGTCATAAGCCGGAACGATCTCGGAAAGCTTGTTGTCCGAGGGCGTGATCCGGGCTTCGAAGATCCGTTCACCGACCAGACCACGGTCCGCATTTGACGTGAGCGCTGCACGCACACGGACCAACACGGTCGGCGGCGCCTTTGGTCCCTTTTCGTAGAGCGCTTCAAAGTTGCGGACGTCCAGGCGCAGCACATAGGCAGCGCGCCCGGGTTCCCCCCGCGCGATCAGCCGCACGCGACCGTTATCGGCGTCAAACGCCGCCAGGACGGCCTCGTCCCAGAGTGTGACGGCGGGCGTCACCCAGCGGGCTTCAGCGATCAGCGCCACCTTGCCCGAGGAGATCGTCACCAGCCGGTCGCCGGCGGCCTCGCGCTGAAACCCGCCCGTTGCGCGGACAACGCCGACCGTCCCGGTCTGTACCGTCTCAACCCCTGCAGATGCCGCTTGGCCAAAACGGTAGAGGTCCACCGGTTTCGCCTTCGGCAGCAGGGTGATGCATCCGCTCAGCGCCAGAGATACGGCGACGAGAACGGCCATTCGGAGCGTGGTGGAGGCGGGCCTCATTTCGGGACTTTCACTTCCTTGGCGGGCGGCTTGCCCAATGCGCCGGTGGGGCTCGACTGAACCTCATTGATCAGACGCTCAAGAGATTCAGCCGAGGTCTGCAGCTGGATCACAGCGGCCGTGACCTGCGGCAGGCCGTTGTTGGCGAAGTCAGATGTCGGCCCCTGAAGCTTCTCCGCCATAACGCGGATCTCCTTGGCTGTGACCTGTGTCTCCCTGGCGGCGTCAGCCAGGCTGCGAATGGCCCGGCGACCGTCGCCGTCCACCACATCGCGCGTGGTTTTTGAGAGAAGGACGATCTCGGTCGTCGCCTCTTCCAGTCGTTGAACCGCGCTCTGCACGTCGGCGATCAGGGCCTTTCGCTCGCGAAGTTCTGCCGTCACGGCCTGGACATCCGATAGCGCGGCGGAAAACGTACGCACATTCTGATCCGACAACACACGGTTGACCCGATCCAGAGCCTCGATCGAGCGGGTCAGCACGGTACCCCCGCCCTCAAGGAGGTCGGAGAATGTGCTGCGCCGGCTGGCCAACCGGGGAATACATCCTCCGCCAATGCGGGTGCAGCGCTTGTCAGAGTAATCCTTCAGGAGCTGCTTCGTTGAGGTTCCGGCGATAATCTGGACATAGTTGAGGCCGGTAATGCCTTGAGGCTCCAGGGTAGCGTAAGAGTCTATCCGGATCGGCACATCTCCGGTCACCCGCGCCCGGGCGATGACGTTCTTGGGGTTTGATGGGTCAAGTTCGATCTCGGTGACCTCACCGACCTTGATGCCGTTGAAATGAACCTCGCCGCCCTCGGACAAGCCCCTTACAGGGCCCTCGAAGACGATGTCGTAGAGGTCGTACTCGGCGTTGAAGTTCAGCCGGGCTAACCAGACGACGAATACCATCAGCGCGACGGTCAGGATCAGCGTGGACAGGCCGACCAACGCATAGTTGGCGTTCTTTTCCATCAGCCCTCAGATCCCCTGCCGCGGCCCCGCGCCGCACGACCGCGTTCGCCCAAAAGGTATTCCTGGATCCACGGGTGTTCCGAATGTTCCAGTTCGCGAACAGGCGCCACCGCCACAACGGTTTTGTCGGCAATCACCGCTACCCGATCGGTGACCTTGTAGAGGCTGTCGAGGTCGTGTGTGATCATGAACACGGTCAGGTCCAGGCTGTCGCAAAGATCCTTGAGCAATTCATCGAAAGCTGCGGCGCCGATCGGGTCCAGGCCTGCGGTCGGCTCATCCAGAAACACAAGCTCCGGATCCAGCGCCAGGGCGCGGGCCAGGCCTGCGCGTTTTCGCATGCCGCCGGACAGCTCTGAAGGTTTCAATGATCCGGCTTCGGGTCGCAGCCCCGCCATCGCGATCTTCAGATCCGCGAGCTCGTGAGCATCCTGTCGCGAGAGGCGGGTGTGTTCCAGCATAGGCGCTGCAACATTCTCACGAATTGTCAGATTGGAGAACAGGGCGCCGCCCTGAAACAAAACGCCCCAAGACCGCTCCAGTGCGCTCCAGCGGCGACGCGACGCGCGCTCGAGTTGTTGGCCGAAGACGGTGATCGACCCGGCATCGGGTTCGCGCAGCCCGATGATGCTGTTGAGCAGCACAGACTTGCCCGATCCGGAGCCGCCTACAATGCCAAGAACCTCGCCACGGCGCACCGTGAGATCCAGATTCTCGTGCACAACGTGATCGCCGAACCGGGTGCAAAGCCCTTCGATGATGATCGCGGGACCCTCCTGTTCCAGGAGTTCCTCGTCCGTCGCATTCCGGCCGGGGCGGGTCTCTTTCATATGTCCAGCTGCATGAAGATGACGGCAAAGATCGCGTCCAGCATGATGATTGCGAAGATCGCGTGGACCACCGCGGCCGTCACGCGTCGCCCCAGAGACTCGACGTCGCCGCCCACCAGCAGGCCCTGGCGACAACCGATCCCGGCAATGGTTGCAGCCATGAAAGGCGCCTTGACCAGAGCAACAAAGAAGTGAGTCGATCCAACATTTTCCACGATGCGCTGGAGGAAGAAAACGGGTCCAAGCCCCAACATCGTCCAGGTGACCACGAGACCCCCAAGCAAACCGGCCAGGGTCGCGATGAAGGTCAACAGCGGAATGGTGATCAGCATTGCGATGAGGCGGGGCAGCACTAGAGCTTCGAATGGATCCACCCCCATCACCTTCATGGCGTCGACCTCCTGGGTCATTTTCATAGACCCGAGTTCCGCCGCAAAAGCCGATGCCGAGCGGCCCGACAGCAGGACGGCGGTGATCACGATGTTGAATTCACGGATCATCGCAACACCGATCAGTTCCACCACGAAGACTTCGGCGCCGAATTGTTGGAGCAGATTGACCCCCAACAGAGCGACAACCGCACCCACAAAGAAGGTCGTGACCGCTACTATGGGAATGGCGTCCAGTCCGGACCGTTCCATCTGGGAGAAGATGGGCGCCCACCGGATCCGACCGGGTGCTGTCACCAGGCGTCCGATCATCTGCACCGTGGCGACCAGCAAGCGACCCTGGAACGCCATCGTGTCGAGGAATTCTTCTCCCAGGCTGACGACGCCGCGCCCAACCCGGATAGTAAGCTGATGGAAGCCCTCGGGCTCCTTTCGCACCACAGGTTTTACGCGGTACGCCGCGTCCACAAGTTCCAGGAGACGCCGCGTTTCGGGCTTCGCCGTGACTTGCGTCAGGTCGAATTTTTCACCGGCGGCGCGGACCACGGCGAAGGCGCCGGCAGTATCCATCCGTCGAACCGCTCCAAGGTCGAAAGTCACATCACTTCGCCCGCCGACAGCGTCTCGCAACGCGTCACCACAACCGCCGAGATGCGTGGTCGTCCAGTCGCCGACGAGCACAGCCGTCTGGCCGCCCGTTGTGTCCTGCAGACTGAATTCAGCCGATCCTTGCATACTCGTGTTGTTTCAGCACGGCGCGCGGCGGTCCAGCCCGGAGCGTGTGGCCGAGGCGCTCCTTTGATTGAAAGTCACATTAACAGAGACGAGTGCGCCCCAAACGTTCATATGGCGCGAGCTGTTCCTCAGTCGTCGCAAAAGTGCGGCGGAAGCTGACAGCCAAGCTCCGCCAAGTTTTGGTCCCAGTCCATAGCGTATGGACAGGGAGCCGGATCTTAGCCGCTTGATTGATCGGGCGAGAACGGCCCAAGGCCCAGCAGGAGTTCAGTGTGACGCGTCAGTTCGACCTCGCCGGGGCCTCCGGGACCCGATATCGCTACAGCCACTTGGACGAGAATCGCTTCCTGCCGCCGGCAGGCGCCAACTATGTGATAGCCGAGCTGACCAGCGAAGGCGCCAACGTTGTCTTCGCGGGCGAAACCGACAACCTGGCCAGCCAGAGCTGGCGGGCCGATCTGGAGAAAGCCCGTCGCAAGTTTGCGGCGGCGACGCTGCTGACCCGATTGAATGTCACCCGCGCCGTACGGGAGGCCGAGCGGCAGGACCTGGTGGAAAACTATCACCCGCCTCTGAACGGATAGACTTGGAGCTCGGCTGGACCTGCCGTGGCCGATTCCCCTCTGATTGTGATCTTCGGCGCAGCGCTTCAGCCTGACGGTCACCCGTCACCAGCTCTTCTGCGTCGGATTGCCTTTGGTTTAGCTGCCGCTGAACTGCATCCCTGCGCGCCGATCCTGTGTTCGGGCGGCGCCCGACGCCCGGGGGCCACCGAGGCGTCCATCATGTATGATCACCTGCTTGCCGCTGGCGTTGCCCGTGACCGTCTGCTGAGGGACGATGCAAGCCTCACGACCCTTCAGAACATCACGGCGGCGGCGCAACAGGTCCGAAGGGTCGGATATCCCGTAGTCGTCATTTGCAGCGACACCTACCATATGCCGCGAATTCACCTCGGGCTCGCGTTCCTCGGCGTCAGGAGCGCTCGAGGTCCTGTTCCCCGAGGACGCGGCGGCGCCTCCTGGAGCCACTGGATCGCGATGTGGTTGCGGGAATCGGTGGCCATCCCGTTCTATCTGTTCATCTTGATCGGCAGTCAGCTCCGGATCAGGCCATAGTGCAGCCAACCGTCCGCAAGATGCTGTCCCCATGATCGACGAACCCGACGACAACCCCTTCGCCCGAAATAGCGCCTGGCCGAAGATGCCGCAGGCGCCGTTCCGTGTGGGGCCGATGCCGAAAGCCGAGGTCCAGAAGCCGCCGTCGCCAACCCCAACCCGAAATATCACCCCGCTTTTCGTTCGACCGATTGAAACTGCGCCCGCACCCCGCCTGGACATCGGTGGTGGTGTGCCGCGTGCGCTTCCGGGACCGACAGGACAACAGGTCGCGGCTGTCCCCGAACCGGATACTAAGCCTCTCCCGCCGACATTCGCCGGATCGGTGATCAGGAACCCTGACCCCGAAGAACCGTTCGAGGTCTCGCCGGTGATCATTATGCCGCACCGCAAACCTCGTACCAGACCCAGGCGATCTGTATGGCCTGCCGCGATAGCGACGATGGTCGGTGTCGCCGGGACCCTTGGCCTGGCGATGCTGCTGAGCCGGGTGCAGGAGGCGCGGCTGGCGTCGAAGCCTGCATCGGCGGTCATTGCCCCGGCCAGCGCGCCGGCGCCGGCTCCATTGGCGCCAATTCTGCAGGTCGCGACAAAGCCCGAAGTTGCGCCGTTGCCCTCGATCTCGACGCCGAGAACCTCACCCGGTTTTGCGACGCCGGCACGCGTGCAGCCTGCCCCTCGGGTCAAACCGGCGACAGAAAGTGCGGTAGCCACCAACGAGGCGTTGAATGCGCCTGCACTTTCATTGCCCGGAGCTCCGCCCCCACCGAACTACAAGGCGCCCCCTGAGGTCGATCCCACGGCTCCTGTTGTGACAAGGGCTCCGAACTCATGACGTCGTCCTTGGTTGTCGCCGTCAGCCGCAAGGCGACCCATGGCCCCGACAAACCTAACTGCGCCGTCATTCGGCTGGTCGCAGGCCGCGGTGTGGAAGGTGACGCTCACTTCGGGGCCACGGTGAAACATCGCAGCCGCGTGGCCCGGGATCCGACCCAGCCCAATCTTCGGCAGGTTCATCTGATCCACGCCGAACTTCATGATGAACTGCTTGATCGTGGGTTTCAGGTTCGCCCGGGGCTGATGGGCGAGAACATAACCACGCGGGGTGTAGACCTGCTGGGCCTCTCGTGTGGCGCTATGCTGCGGATCGGCCCGGAGGTTATTGTGCAGATCACCGGGTTGCGGAACCCATGCTACCAGCTTGATGAGCTCCAGCCGGGCCTTATGGCTGCCTGTCTTGGTCGCGATTCAGAAGGCAATCCTGTGAGAAAAGCCGGGGTGATGAGCGTCGTCATAAAGGGCGGCCAGGTCGCCGCCGGTGATGCGATTCTCGTTGAGCTGCCGGCGGGGCCGCAGGAAGCTCTCAAGCCGGTCTAGGCGTTTCCAGCTGGCCAACCCGTGCCCACTTCGACGATAGCCGGCCGCGCGGATCAGGCGGCCCGGACGCCCTGCATACTGATCCGGGCTTGGAGTGGAATCTGTAGCGCCAGCAGCAGGGCCGCGGCAGCGAGGCGGAAAGGATCGTCCACCACGATCATCGAAAGGACGATCGCCAGGCGAAAGGTCCAGAGGCCGGCCGGGGTAAGGTTAGCGTTGCGCATACCTTAATCTGTGCCCGATCCTGCCGGCCCTGCAAGGGCCCTCTAGCGGCGATGGGGCTCGGCGCGCTCCAGGATGATCAGTAGGCGGGGCGCGTCTGGCGTCTTGCGGCTCTGGCCGGTGATGACGGTCAGGCGTCCCGGCTCGGGAACTGCGGTCATCAGGACCGTCTCGCTTGGGGTCGGGGCAAACCGGTCGGTCGCGTGCTCAGGGTCAACCAGGGCGACCAGCAGGAAGGCTGGCGCCTCGCTGGTCGGCGCCGGCGGCGCGTGCGGCTGAGCGACGGCCGATCCCGCGGACGCGGCCATTGCCGTGATCAGACCAGCGCTTGCAATAACCAGCTGTCGAGCCCGCATGATGACCTCCGTTCCAACGAACGGGCTGACGCTGTCACGAGTCGGCTTTGGGCGCCGCACTCTTGAGCGTGGCCTGATGTCTCGACGGTCCTGTTCGGAACGCCGTGAGTATCTGGCGCGACCAGCTCTCCAGCCGGGTCCAGACCTTTCCAGGCGCCTCGACTGTGGCGTGGAACAGTGAGGTCAGGCGGCGGGAGGCGCCTTCGGCGAGCGGTGAAGACCGCAGCAGTTTCTTCAATCCCCTGGACTTCGGCTCGCTCGGGGCGACGGCCACGGCGTCCGGTTTTGGCTCGCGCAAGCCAAGATCATCGGGGCTCTGCGGCGCGACGTCATCGACGTCGGGCGCGCCAATGATCCGCGCCGTCACAAAGATCGCCAGCTGCAGGCGTTGGTTCCGGGTGCGGACGGCTTTGAACAGGGACCCTACGACCGGCAGGTCAGCCGCCCAGGGCGTTCCGCCCTGCTGCGTCAGTTCGGTCTCGGAGAACAACCCGGCGAACATGAAGGTCTCGCCGTCGCGAAGATTCAGGTGGGTGATCGCGCGCCGGGTATTCAGGGCGGGGATGGTCAGGCCCTCGATGGTGACGCTGTTTCGGGGGTCAATGTCACTGACCTCGGCCGCCAGATCCAGACGAATCAGGCCGTTTGTCTGCACGGTTGGCCGGGCCGAGATCGCCGTACCGTAGGGTTTGAACTCGATGGTCACGCCGTCGCGGGTGGGCACAGGGTAGGGGAACTCCCCACCGGATCGGAAGCTCGCGGCCTCGCCCGACAGGGCCAGCAATTGCGGGCGAGCCAGGATGCGCGCGGACCCACGCTGCTCCAGCAGCCGTAGCGCGGCGTTCAGATCAAGGCTCCCGATGTTTCCGTTCAAGGTCACCGAGCCTTGCGGCGCTGCAGTCGGGCTGGACGCGGCACCTGTGCGCAGCATGAAGCCCGAACCCATGGCGCCCAGATCGACGCCGATGTCGCGCAGATCATCCTCACTGGCTTCGACCAACTGGACCTCCAGCAGGATCTGATCCGGGCGGACGTCCACCAGGGAGACGACATCGCCTCCCGCCGCGCGCCTTGCCAGGTCGCTTGCCAGTGCAGCCGCCTGCGCGTCTGACGCCGAGCCCCGCAGCAGGACGCCACCGCTTAGGGACTGCACGCGGATCGGTTCGCCGGGCAGCAGCGCGTTGATGTCATCCTGGAGCTGGACCCCGTCGTAGCCCACCTCGACATTGATCACCTGCGTCAGGCTTCCGTCAGGGCCATAGACCAGCAGATTGGTGGCTCCGACATCATGGCCCATCACGTAGAGATCATTGGGGCCGGCCGTGTCGACTGTGGCGATCTCGGGCTGTGACACCACAATGCGCGCAATCGTCCCCGCGACTTTCAGCGGCGCCGATTTTCCGACGGCGACGTGAAGGCTGAAGGTCGCCGAGGTTTCCGGTTCCAGGGAATCGGCGGCGGCGGGTAGCGCGCAAAGCAGCGACAGCACGACGCTGATCAGGAGCAGCCCGCTGCGGACAAAGCCGCCAGCGAGGTCGATCCGACCGCGGTGCTTCAGAAGATGTGTTGCCGGGCGCTTCAAGGCCGAACGGATCGCCGCAAGTTTTCTGGGCGTTCAGTATGCCGCTCGCGTCCCTCGAACATCGGTAACGCGGTTGGTTAAGCCATCTTAGGGTGTGACGCGTAAATTATCTTAGTTCAACATGGGAAGTAATATCAGGAAACATCTGATAATTATAGCAAAAACAATTACAACATAATGTGAAGTCGAGTCCCGAAAGCGGCTCAGGCGCCCGCTCTGGAGCGCAACAAAATCGTCTGGACCAGCTAACAAGGCAGCGCCCGATCTCAGGCTTGCGGGAGCGTCACGGTGAATGGTCGGGCGACCGCCTGGAAGGCTGGCAGCGCTTCGCACGCCCGGGCGTGAGCCCCGAGCGCAGGCCAGCGGGCGGGATCGAACAGCCCTGGATGAGCCTCGCCCAGGAACCGCAGCACACAGGCTGTGATGATGTCGGCGTGGCCGATCCGGTCGCCGAACCACCAGACGCCCCGCCGGCCCCGATCCAGTTCCAGAAGATCGAGTACCCCTTCGATCTGCGCCTCACAGCGGGCCACCCAGACCGCTGTCGCCCGCTGATGGATCACACGCTCATAGACCAGGCTCACCGCCTTGTCGGCCAGGCCCGAGGCCATCGCACAGACCTTGAGCGCCGCGCGTCGCTCCAGGCCCGATCGCGCGATCAGGGCGCGTTCGGGTCCGGCCAGTTCGTCAAGCCAGTCGAGGATGTTGGCGCTCTCGATCAGGACCTCGCCATCTTCGGTGACGAAGGTCGGCACGCGCCGCAGCGGGTTGATGGCGCCAATGGCTTCGGTATCGCCGAACACCGACAGGGCCCGATGCTCGTAGTCGAAGCCATACAGGCGCAGCGCCACCGCCACCCGGCGGACAAACGGACTGTCGTACTGGCCAATGAGGATCATGTGTTCCCCCTTCCTGTGCTGGCGAGACGGGTCAATATGGGCGCCAGAGTCGCGCGCCAGCGGGGGAAATCAATGGCCAGTCCGGATCGTGTGGCGCGGGGACACGCCTGATGCTGGCGCTGCTGGGTTTCGCCATGGTGGCGACGTTCATGACCCTGATCATGACGCGGCGGGCCGCGCCGCTGGTGGCGCTGATCGTCGTGCCGGTGGTGTTCGGTCTCATCGCCGGGCACGGGCTGGATCTCGGCCCCATGATGCTGGAGGGGGTGAAGAAGATCGCGCCGACGGGCGTCATGATCATGTTCGCCATCCTCTACTTCGGCCTGATGATCGATGCGGGACTGTTCGATCCGGCCGTGCGACGCCTGCTGGTACTGGTGCGCGGCGATCCGGTTCGGGTGGTGGTCGGCACGGTGGTGCTGGCGGTGGGGGTCTCGCTGGATGGCGACGGCTCGACGACCTACATGGTCACCGTCGCGGCCCTGCTGCCGCTCTATGCGCGGCTGGGGCTGAACCCGCTGATCATGGCGTGTCTGATCATGCTCTCCAGCGGGGTGATGAACCTGACGCCCTGGGGCGGACCCACAGCGCGGGCCGCCACGGCGCTGCAGGTCGACCCTGCCGCGCTCTTCCTGCCGATGGTTCCGGCAATGGCGGTGGGCGTGGTCTGGCTGCTGCTGCTGGCCTGGGTCTATGGTCGGCGGGAACGGCGTCGTCTGGGCGTCCTGACGCTGGATCGACCCGCGCCGGAGGCGGAGGGATTGATCACGGTCTCCACCGACCCCGCAGCGCGGCGGCCGCGCCTGCTCTGGGTCAACGCGGGGCTGACCCTGGCGCTGCTGATCACTCTGGTGACGGGCCTCGTGCCGCTGGCGGTGCTGTTCATGGCGGGCTTCGCGATCGCCAGCCTGATCAACTATCCGCAACCCGAAGCCCTGCGCGCCCGCATCGCCGCCCACGCGCCCAACGTCATCGCCATGGTCGCCGTGATCTTCTCGGCCGGCATCTTCACGGGGGTGCTGACCGGCACGGGAATGGTCGAGGCCATGCCCAGAAGCCTGCTGGCCCTGATCCCGCCGCAGATGGGGCCGTACCTGGCCCCGATCACCGCAGCGCTCAGTCTGCCGATGACCTTCTTCATCTCCAACGACGCCTTCTATTTTGGCGTTGTGCCGATCCTGGCCGAGGCGGCGTCGCACTACGGGATATCAAAGGAAGCCATCGGCAGCGCCTCCCTGGTCGGCCAGCCCTTCCACCTGCTGAGCCCGCTGGTGCCCTCCACCTACCTGCTGGTCAGCCTGGCCGGCGTCGAATTCGGCGACCACCAGCGGTTCACCTGGCCCTGGGCGGTGGCGACCTGCACGGTGATGGCGGTGGCGGCGGCGCTGTTGGGGGTGTTTCCGGTTTCGGGGTAGGGCGCCTCAGCCTTCAACATGATCAAGCGACGGGACAACGACTCCTGCGCGCGCGCGCGAGGAGATCCCGGGAACTTGTGTGAGATTCACCTGTCAAAGAACGGATATTGTTCGCTATATGTTCCATATCACGGACCATCGTGCATGACCAAAACATTGGATCATTTTTGAGCGGGACGGGCGGCCCCTGGACATGGTGAGGCTGCGGCGAACGGACCGGGCTGAAGGGTGGCCGGCAGGCGGGGGCGTAGGTTGCGGGTGATGGGTAGGTTTGGGGGTTATTGCAGGTGTCACCGAAATTCCCGCCTGAGAGTGCCGAAATCACTCAGCTGATGCGGCCAACATACCCAGAATTTCCTCAGCAAGCCCTTCGGCGGCACGCCGCCAAGTGAGGATCGGGCGTAAGACCGTACGCAGATATTCGGCGCGGTCGAGGGCGGGGCGGAGGTCGGCCATCACCGCCGAGATCTTCTCGGCCCAGCCGTCAAAGTTGAGTTTCAGGTTGTCATCGTGAGGGCGCACGACACAGGCCGCCAGGGCATCCTTGTGAATAATACCCTGGTCGGCCAAACGCGCGAGATAGTCTGCGAGGCCGCTCTTGTAGCTGAGGATAACAGGGACTCCCGCGGCGATGGCTTCGTAGGCGCTGAGGCCGAAACCCTCGCTGAGCGACGGCATCAGTACGAGGGAAGACTCCTCCAAGTCCGCGCGAAGCTTCGTGGGCTCGTCCGTGTAGGGCAAGAGGTCCACGAGGGGGCGGTAGTCGTCGTATATGGCGAACTTATTGAACTCCGCTTCCGCCTCGCCCTCGCTGAAGCCTCGCAGAGTCAACTTGGGATGGCCGCGGCTCCCCTTTGCGGCGCGCTTCATTGCTTCGCACGCGAGCTCCGCGCCCTTAGAGGCACCGTCGTGCATCCTAGCGGACATCAGGCTGTGAAACACCCGCAGCCGCGCCTGATTGGGCTTGTGGTTGAGGAGGTCCGCATTCAGGCCTGGCATCAATTCGTAGACGCGCGCTCCCTCGGGGAGGTGTTGGACGGCGTTGTCTGTCATCTTGGGCCCAATCCCAACCACCAATGCCGCCTCGCGCGCGACGTTAAGCTGGGCCTGCGCCTTTTCGTAGCCTCGGGTGGGATCGCGCCGCGCCTCACCGACCCGGTCTTTGAATGCCTCTGAGTCCTGCGGGACAGTATGAAGAATATGCGCGAAGCGGGCTCCGAGGTTCTTGCTGACCTGCAACGCGGCGGGCCCGTTGACGTGATCGTGGCCGAATACAATTTCGGGGACAAACCCCTCCAGGTCTTCGGAGGTGAGGGTCACTAAGCGGGCCTCATCGGAAAGCCCCGTCCGCTGCGGACAGCGCATAAGCCGCACGCCATGCTCGTCGGCTGCAATTTGGTCTTCCTTCGAAGCCTCCAGGGCGACGCAGACAACATCATGCCCGGCCTGGGCAAGGGCGACGCAAAGCTCACGATTCACCGTCGAGACGCCGCCGCGGCCTGAGCGCCACTCGCTCGCCAGGAATAGGAGCTTCAGCCGGCGAACTGGATCCGCCCCCAGTGCGCCAAGCTCTTCCCTAGGGGCCGCTGTTGGGCTGTCCGGGACCTGCTGCTCTTCCGCCGTCGGCGGGGGCTCTGCGGCTAGCGCGGTCCGCACTGCGTCAGCCTCGCTGCGAAGAGGGCGGGGAAGGGTTAAGTCAGCGACGGCTTTGACCACCTCGGCCGGGGCGAAAAGTCGTCGCGACGCGGCGCGAAAATTTCGCTTCGCCTCCTGTACCTGATGGCGCAGCCACGTGGCCTCGGGAAGGGCTTGTTCTATGCGGGTGACCGCCGCCACACCTGCGGCCGTACCCCGGTTGATGAGACGTCGGAGCAACCCACTCTGAAGGTGTTCAACGTAGTCGATGGAGCGCAGAAACCGGCCCTGCTGACCGTCCGGCCGGTCCGGAAACAACCGCTCCAATTCCAAATAGGCCGCGGCGGCGAGGTCCTCGGAGATTTCCCACTTTTCTCCGTCATCTCGGAACAAGCTACCGTTGGCGTAACGGGACCAAATCGCCCGCGCCAGTTCGGGGCGGTCGTGGCCAAGCGACAGCGCCCGCTCCCATACGGTGGTGTCCCCAGCACTCAGACGTTCGGCAGCGGCCACCGCGATCACGTCGTCGGACGGGGCAGGCGAGTTTGCCTCGAGGTCGCTTCGACGGCCGAGCGCACCGGACAGCTGCCGTAGGGCGGCCGGGTGCGCCTTCCGCGCAAGGAAGGCCCACACGCCACCCTCCACGTCCTGCGCCTTAAAAGTAGTTCGGTGGCGGAGACGCTCCAGAAAGTCGCCCAGTTTGCGATCGTAGATGCCGTCGATCAGTTGGAGGGCCCGTTGGCTGAGGCCCTTTGAGTTCGGGCCTAAGGCAGTCCTGGCTACGGCGCGAAGCACAGTGTCGGGCGCGCGTTCATAGGCAATGCGAAGAATCTCGACCTGCGCGGTGTCGCTGGAGGAGAAGTCGTTATCAAAGAAATTGAAGACTGCGGGGCCCCATCGCGACCATATGTGTCCCGGCAGCGCCGCGAACTCCTCGGGACGTTGACCGTAGATCAGGCGCAGCGCTCTGACGGCAGCGGCAGCTGGACGATGGTGGGTGTTGGTACCGATCAGGCGTAGGTTGTCGGGCCCGCCTTCACCGAGATAGCGAATTGCAGTGTCAATGATGCGGTGATGGTTGACCTCCGATAGGCGGCCCCACCCAGGCGTGGCGGTGAGGTCACTCTGGAACTCGTACATCCCTTCGAACCGGCCGGTTGCCGCTACGAAGAGCTGCATGTTGAGCCGCCACCACATGTTGACGTCCCCAGCGTCGATGGCGGCCAAGGCCTCCTGGACACGGCCGTCGGCGATTTGCGCCCCACGGGCCCTTTCCGAAAGCTTGGCGGCGGTCTCGCGCTCGTGCCGCGCGCTGTCCCGCATCCACTTCTCGGAGCTGGAGCCGAACGGCACGAAGTAGAGGGCCTCAAGAGCTATCCCCAGCTTGGGGACGCGTTTGGCCGCATCGAAGACGGCGTTTAGGTCGTCCAAGGGCTTGCGCAGGGCAAGCGAGGTGACGAGCTCGACGAGGCCTTCCTGGACCTTCGGGTCGGCTTCTGCAGTTAAGGCCTGTAGCGTCGCGTCTAGATCCGCTGGCGTGAGGATCTCTGGCAAGTCGAAGAGCAGAGACCGTGCATTCTCGGCGGGGAGATCAAACCGGGCCAAGGTCTCGCGCACGATGGCAAGCCGCACCGCGATGGATGTCGGCCAGCGCGGCGCGACATCTCGGACGCTGTTGAGCAACCAGCTGTATCCCGGCTGCAGATACTCCTCGAGGAAGCCGCTCAGCGCCTCGCGGACCGTGGGGTTTTCGGCGCAGGCCACCGCCGCCCAGAAGACCTTCGCCTGAACCTCCTGCAGGCCATTGCCGTTGTCACGCTCAAGTGGCTGGCTTCCCAGCCAATGCAGAGCGAAGAGCGCGTCGTTTGGCGATAGGGCTCCAAGCTCCAGCTGGCGCAGGAACATGTGATACGTGCCGATGAACGCGTCCTGCTTCTCCGGCGTCAACGCCTCCAACATTTCCTGGACGGACAAGTGGCGCGGCCACAACGCCTTAAGCGCCGCGCCACGCAGTTCGTCGTCTTGATCATCAAGGAGATCGCCGCGAAGCAGCGGCGCTAACATTTCGCGCGCTTGCGCCCGACCCAGCCGGGACACGGCGTAGGCGGCATCCTTCCGCAACTGGATCGGCGTGTCCGCGGCCAATGCCAAACGGGCGAAGTCCTCGGCCAGCTCCGACTTTCCGGTCTCTTCAGCAATATCGATGGCGGTCCGGCGTGCAAACTGGCCCCGGGTCGGGTCCTGTACGAACGCGCGAAGCTGCGTGGCAAGGCCCGGATAGTTCAACCGCGCGAAGAGTGGGCGCAGGCCGTGTATGATCTCAACAAGCTCCTCCGCCTCGAGCCGGGCAAGGAGAGCTGTGACAAGTGCTTTACGGTCAGCGTCGCTGGCGGCGGCGACATCGCTCTGCAGCAGTACGTCCGGCTCCTCCCTGATAAGCAGCTCGAAGACCGGGCGGGACAGGGTCGCTGCCCAGGCAGCGATCTCCCGCCATTGCGGCGCAATTCCCCGGGCTCCTTGGGGATCGGAGACCGAAAGAAAATTGAGGACTTGATCGGGTTTCAGGCCGTGGTCGACCAAGTAGCGCGCCGCCAAGTACTCCATGAAGGTCTGGTGGCCCCAAACGTACGTATCGGGCGCGGCGGGCTCGAACAGGGGCGTGCGGACTGTATCCAGCAAGTCGGCCTCGCTGACCCTGAAGCTCTCCGGACCTGTGGCCTCGGTGCCGCCTGAGATTTCCCGCAGCGCGAACGCCGCGCTCGGATCGGGGGGCGGCCCATATCCCGCCCAAACCCTGGACTTGCCGGAGAATGCGGTCGCCGACGCGATCCGCGCCGCGACTGCCAAGGTTTCTGCAGCATTAAGCGCGCCGCGGCGGCGGCGGCCGCGCCGGGACTCGTTGGGTTCGTCCGCCAAGGCCTCCAATGCTAGACGGTAGAGCTCGGCCTGTTCGGCCGGAAGCTCACCTTTGTCGCGCTGGATCTCCGCCAGCATGAGCATTGAGACGGGCCGACTCGCCAAGGCCTGTGCCCCGATCTCGTGAACACGCTGTAGGAACGTCTGGGCTGCGCCCGCGTCTCCGCTGACCGCATCGACCGCTAGCCTGACGTCCACCTTGGTAAGTGGCGCGATCTGCAGCTTCAAGATTTCATGTTCGTCCCAGTGCTCCGCAAGCAGGCGATCCAGCGACGCGGTCCACTCGACCGTGCGGCAGAGGACGCGAAGACGCATTTTCGCCAAGTCGCCACCGGTATCCGCGAGCGCGCCCAAGAAGGTCCGCAACGCTGACTCGAACCCCGCCGCGGCACCGAACGCCTCGTCGATGCCATCTACGAAGAGGTGCCAGTGCGCCCCATTTCTGGTCCACGCCGTCGCATGATCCGCGGATAATAGGCCAAGGAGCGTATCGAGGGGGTCGGCGCGGCGGCCGACGGCGATCAAATCAGCGGCTTTGCCCCGCGCTCGTAGTGCGCGCACGGCAGCCTCGGCCTCGCGACTTTTGCCCGTGCCCGGTGCTCCCAGTAGCACCAGGCACGGCTGGTTGCGCACGTCCTCCAGCGTCAGGCCCGGAGCATTCGCGTCATCAGCCAGAAAGCCGTCAACAGTCGGAATGACTTCGTCGATCGGAAACCATCTGCGGACCCAACCGAAATCGGCATGCTGCGGCATGAGCCGCTCCTATTAAAACGAGCGCCCACAGTTAGGGTTGTTGCTGCGCAATTGCGAGGCCGACCCGCGGGATCCGCTAGCTTGGTCGGCAATTTTGAACGGGGGCAACCGCCGTACTTGGCGCAGACCGGACAATTCTGTCGGAGGCTTCATTCCCGCCAAATCCAAATTTTCTCGGGTCGTGGGGTAGCTAAATGCGCTGCGGCTCGCGACCCCCACCCCAGGGGCGGGGCAATTCGTGAGAAGTTGGCGTACCGGTCAGGTATTCGGAGCGTTAGAGCTACTGACCTATACAGTGGCGCGGTTGCGCTGAGGTGCGCTTGGCATTCCCCGGCAAGGGGCATCTACAGGCACCAAGCCGCTTTGGTGGTTTAGATGATGAGTAACTTTGATCGCGTGGCGAGTTTTCCAGCATTATCAGGAAAAAATGGTGGATGCGACAGGGATTGAACCTGTGACCCCCTCGGTGTGAACGAGGTGCTCTCCCGCTGAGCTACGCATCCGCTGCAGGGCAGGGCGGGGGCTATAGCGTTTCGGCCTTCGGGTCGCAAGCGCCGAGGAGGCGGGCGCAGGCCATGGGCAATTCCTCGAAGTGGTCGATCAGGATGTCGGGGTTGAGCTCGGCTGCCGGGATTTCTGTGTAGCCGAAGCTGACCAGGACGAGATGCGCACCGGCGTTGCGCGCCGCGCCGGCGTCGGTGGCGGCGTCGCCGACCATGATGGTGCGGGCCATGTCGCCTCCCACGGCGTCCACGGCGGCCTGGAGATGCCGGGCGTCGGGCTTGATGGCGGGCGTTGCGTCGGCGCCAATGACGGCCTCGAAGCGGCGGGCCAGGCCCAGCGCCTTGAGCAGCGCCACGGACAGGTCGGTGCGCTTGTTGGTGCAGACCACCAGCCTGGCGCCCCTGGCTTTCAGGTGGTCGAGGGCGGCCTCGCAGCCGGGAAACGGCCGGCTCTCATCGGCGATGCGGCTCAGGTATCGGGCGATGAAGCGGTCGAACAGCGCCGGGACGCGGTCCGGGTGCAGCGGCGCACCCGCCGCATCGAACCCTGCCTCGATCATCCAGCGGGCGCCGCGACCGATGAAGGGTCTGGCCCCGGCGATCGGGAAAGGCGGCAGGCCTTCCTGCTCCAGCAGCACGTTGAGCGTGCCGATGAGATCGGGCGCGGTGTCGACCAGGGTGCCGTCGAGGTCGAAGGCGATGGTGGCGCCGGCGAGGGAGGACTGAGGGATGGGCATGGCTTTAGCGCTCCTCGCCCCCGGCGAAGCCGAGAGGGAGAGGATTGAGGAGAGGGCCGGTGCGTGAAGGGGTGATCCGCTGGTCGCGGTCCGAGGATGTGCGGCGGTGACGCTGCGGGACCTCGACGTCACGCCAGGGTCGCCCAGCCGGCCCTCTCCTCAATCCTCTCCCTCTCGTCTCCCCCGCATTCGCGGGCTCGCGGGGGCGAGGAGGTTGTCTTTCACCCGCCATTGATCACCGCCGTGGCCGCCTCCAGCCCCGCAGCGTAGTCGCCGAGCGCCTCGGCGGTCAGGCTGATGTAGGCGACGGCGTCGTCGAACCGACGCTCCTCGATGGCCTCACGGATGCCGGGGAGGGTCTTGGCGCCGTAGCCGGTGAAGCGGCCCGGCGCATAGATCATGTTCCTGTACCAGGGCCGGAAGGGCAGACCCCGATCCCGGAGCAGGGTCTGTTCGAGGGGCAGGATGACGGCATCGAGGGCCTTGCGCTGGGCGGGATTGAGGGTTGGTCCCTTCTCCAGCAGGGCCTTGTCGAAGCGTGTGGCGGCCGCCTTCAGCCGCGCCACAGCGGTGTCCATGGCGGCGAAGTCCAGTTTCGGCGAGGCGGGCAGCGGATCAGGATCGCCGCGTGAGAGCGTCGGATCGTCGGCCAGTCGATAGGCGCCGGCGGCCAGCAGGCTCGTGCGGGTCAAGGCCTCGGTGCGCCGGGTGTCGGCCAGGCCCTTAACATCAGTGAGGTAGCCGGATACCGTGTCGGCGAAGTCGCCATAGCGCTGCAGCGGGGTGGCGGCATCGGCCAGGCGCATCACCATGCGCCCCGTCACCCTGGCCAGCGCGCCGGCATAGGCGTGACCGGGGTCCACGAACCGGCTGTGGTGCTCGTAGGTGTCGTAGGCCGAGTGATAGACGCCGCCGCTCTCACCCTCGCCGCCGAAGCCCAGGTTGATGGAAGCTACGCCGAGGTGCTGCAGGAAAGCCGAATAGTCCGAGCCGGAGCCCAGGGCGTCGATGGGCAGGTCGCGGGCCGGATTGGTGGCGATGACGCCGAGCGCGGTTGCGCGGGGGGTGGCGCCGGGTTCTGCCGCCTGAACGCGGTAGGCGGCGCGAAGGCGCGCGCCAACGGAAACGCCGGTCTGCGGATCGGCGACGTCGTTGGCCACGTTACTCACGAAATGCTGGAAGGCGTGGCTGCCGCCGACCCCCAGGAAGCCGCGGCCATTGCTGTCGGAGTTGATGTAGATCACCGCCTTCTTCTTCAGCTCGGCGGCATGGGTCTCGGCCCACTCGGTGGAGCCCAGCAGCATCGGCTCCTCGGCGTCCCAGCTGGTGTAGACGATGGTGCGCCTGGGTTTCCATCCGGTCTTTTTCAGTGCGCCCAGGGCCTTGGCCTCGTTCATCATGGCCACGTGGCCGGACAGCGGATCGGAAGCGCCGAACACCCAGCCGTCGCGGTGGTTGCCGCGCAGGATCCATTCGTCGGGCCTTTCCGCGCCCTTCAGCGTGGCAATGACGTTGTAGGCGGGCTTCAGGCTCCAGTCCGAAAGCACCTTCAGGTGAACCTTCGCGTCATCGCCCCCACCCACGTGGTAGGTGATCGGCAGACTGCCGCGCCAGGCGGGCGGCGCGACGGGTCCGTCCAGGGCCGACAGCAGCTTCTGAGCGTCGCCGTAGGAGAGCGGCAGGGTAGGGATCTTCAGGATCGTGGCGGCGTCCTCGCGGGCGACCCGTTTGGCGTTCTTCGTAGAGCCATAGCCCGGTGTGGTGGGGTCGCCCGGGAAGACGGTCATGTCGGCCACGGAGCCTCTTTGAAACCCGCCCGGCGGCCGCGCCGCGCCCTTGGGGTAGACATCGTCGGTCGCGTAGCCGTCGTCGCGCGGGTCGGAGTAGATGATCGCACCGACCGCGCCGTTTTCCTGGGCGAGTTTCGGCTTCAGCCCCCGCCAGCCGCCGCCGTAGCGGGCGATCACGATCTTGCCCTTCACCGAGACGCCCAGGCGCTTCAGGGTGTCGTAGTCGGCGGGCATGCCATAGTTCACGTAGACCAGCGGCGCGGTGACGTCGCCGTCGCCCTGGAAGGCGACATAGGCCGGCAGCTGGTCTCGGGTGCGCGCCGAGCTCTCGTCGCCCGGGATCGGCGCCTCGGTCAGCGTGGCGGCAAACGGCGCGCCCGCGCCGCTGACCAACTCCAGTGCGATCTCCCTTGGCGTCGGATAGAGGACGTCGAACACCTCCATCTTCGCGTCCCATCCCCAGGACTTGAACTGGGCCAGCGTCATTTCGGCATTGGCCTTGTTGTTGGCGGAGCCGACGTGATTGGGCTCTGCCGCCATAGTCTTGAGCCACGATCCCATCAAGGCCGGGTCGATCAGGGCGTCGAAGCGGGCCTCAAGCGCCTTGTCCGGCGCCGCCTGAAGGGTGAGCGGCGTCAGGGCGCCGAGCGCGCAGGCGCAAAGCAGGGCGGCGAGGCGGGCGCGCGTTGTCATGAATTTCCCCCGAGAACGTGGCGGAGAGGCTAGCTGTTTCTCGCGCGTCGCCACAAGGCTTGCTAAGCCCATATTCCAGAAAGACTCAGTTGGCTCGGGGGAACACCGAATGACCGCACGCGCTGCCGTGATCATGGCCGCCGGCCAGGGCACGCGGATGAAGTCGCCGATCCCCAAGGTCCTGCACAAGGTGGGCGGGCGCAGCTTGCTGGACCGGGTGATCGACACCGTGCAGGCGGCCGGCTGCGACCGGATCCATGTGGTGGTGGGTAATCACAGCCCGGAGGTGCGGGCGCGCGCGGTGGAACGACTGGGTGAAGGCGCCCCTGTGCTGCAGGACCCGCCGCTCGGCACCGGACACGCGGTGCTGGCGGCGCGCGATGTGCTGGCTGACTTCGAGGGCGACGTTCTGGTGGTGAACGGCGACTGCCCGCTGCTCTCGCCCCAGGACCTGGAATATCTGTTCACCCTTCGCGCGAAAGGCGCGGCCCTGGCCATCATGGGCTTCGAGCCGCACGATCCGTTGCTCTATGGCCGGGTGCTGCGGGGCGCGGATGGTCATGTGATCCGGATTGTCGAGCCGAGCCAGGCCACGGAAGAGATCCGCTCGGTCAAGCTTTGCAACGGCGGCATGTATGTTGCTCATGCCAGGGACCTCTTCCGCTGGCTGGGTCGGGTGAAGAACGACAACCCCAAGGGCGAGTATTTCATCACCGATATCGTGTCTGAAGCGACCCACGAGGAGGCCGTGGTTCGGGCCAACATCGCCCCGGAATCAGCTGTGATGGGGGCCGACACCCAGATGCAGCTGGCGCAGGCCGAGGCGATCTTCCAGCGCCGGCGCCGCGAGCAGTTTCTGGCGCAGGGCGTGGCCATGCCGGCGCCCGAGACGGTGCATTTTTCCTGGGACACGGATCTGGCGCCCGGCGCCACGGTTGAGCCCTATGTCGTGTTCGCCCCCGGTGTTCGAGTGGAGACCGGTGCGGTGATCCGGGCCTTCAGCCATCTGGAGGGCGCGATCGTGCGCGCGGGCGCGCTGGTCGGCCCCTATGCGCGGCTACGTCCCGGCGCCGACATCGGCGAGGAGGCCCACATCGGCAACTTCGTGGAGGTGAAGAAGGTCACGGTTGGAAAGGGCGCCAAGGCCAATCACCTGAGCTATCTTGGCGACGGCTCGGTGGGGGCTGGGGCCAACATCGGAGCAGGCACCATCTTCTGCAACTACGACGGCTTCTTCAAATATGACACCCACGTGGGCGCCGGGGCCTTTGTGGGCTCCAACACCGCCCTGGTGGCGCCGATCTCGGTGGGCGAGGGCGCCTATATCGGGTCCGGCTCGGTGATCACGAAGGACGTGGCGGCCGACGCCCTGGCGCTGGAACGGGGAACCCAGATCGAGAAGGCCGGCTGGGCGGCGCGCTTCCGGCAGGTGATGGCGGCGAGAAAGAAGGCTGCGGCGAAATGATCGATGTCGACGGCCAGAAGCGCGCCGCGGGCGAAGCGGCCGCCAAACTTGTTGAAGCGGATATGGTGGTGGGTCTGGGCACCGGCTCCACCGCAGCGTGGTTCGTGCGCGCCCTCGCCGCGCGGAAACTGGACATCGTGGGCGTGCCCACCTCGCAGGCCACAGCCGATCTGGCGACCAGCCTTGGCATTCGCATCGCCCAGCTGGGCGACACCCGCACCATCGACCTGACCGTTGACGGCGCCGACGAGATCGGGCCGGGCCTCTCGCTGATCAAGGGCGGCGGCGCGGCCCTGCTGCGCGAGAAGCTGGTCTGGGAGGCCTCCAGCCGCTGCGTGGTCATTGCCGACGCCGCCAAGCATGTGAAAACGCTTGGCAAGTTCGCGCTACCCATCGAGGTGGTGGCGTTCGGGCACAAGATCACGGCGTTGAGAATTTGCGACGTGCTCGCCGAGTGCGAGATCGGCATGATGCCGGCGCTGCGACGGCGCGACGGCGAGCCGGTCCGCACGGACGGCGGCAATCTGATCTATGACGTGGCGTGCGGGCGCATTGAGGAACCGGCGATGCTGGCGGCGGCGCTGAAGAGCGTCACCGGCGTCGTGGATCACGGCCTGTTTCTCGATCTGGCCGATTGTGCGCTGATCGGCGGCCCCGACGGCGTGTTTGAACTCGAACCCTAGGTAACTGGCATGGCCGACTATGACTACGATCTCTTCGTCATCGGCGCCGGTTCGGGCGGCGTGCGCGCCGCGCGCCTTGCCGCGATGTCGGGCGCGCGGGTCGCTGTGGCGGAGGAAAGCCGGGTGGGCGGCACCTGTGTGATCCGCGGCTGTGTGCCCAAGAAATTCATGGTCTATGCCTCTGAATATTCAAAATCTTTCGACACGGCCCGGGGCTATGGCTGGGAGATCGGAGAGACACGGTTCGACTGGCCGAAGTTCCTGATGGCCAAGGACATCGAGATTGCGCGGCTCTCGGGCATCTATGTCCGCAACCTGCAGAACGCCGGCGCCGAGTTGATCCACGGCAAGGCCCGCCTCACCGGCCGCCATACGATCGATGTCGAAGGCCACGGAACCGTGACGGCCGCCAAGATCCTGGTCGCCACCGGCGGTCGACCCTGGATGCCGACGGACGTTTCCGGCATCGAGCACGCCATAACCTCCAATGAGGCGTTTCACCTGGAGCAGCTTCCAAAGAGCATTGTGGTGGCGGGCGGAGGCTATATCGCGCTTGAGTTCGCCTGCATCTTCAATGGTCTGGGCGTGGACACGACGGTGGTTCACCGGGGCCCGAACGTGCTTCGCGGTTTTGACGACGACATCCGCAGCCATGTGGCCGAGGAGATGGAGGCGCGCGGTATCAAGGTGCGGCTGGGAACACGCATCACCGACATCGAGAAGACCGCGGACGGTCTCGTCAGCCGGTGTTCCGATGGCCACGGTACGACGTCCGACGTCGTGATGTTCGCACTCGGCCGCGAGCCCTACACCGAGGGTCTGGGCCTCGACGCCGCTGGCGTCGCCGTGACAGAGAACGGCGCCGTGAAAGTCGACGAATACTCCCGCAGCAGCGTCGACAACATCTGGGCCGTGGGTGACGTGACCGACCGCATCAACCTGACCCCGGTGGCGATCCGGGAGGGTGCAGCCTTCGCCCAGACCGAATTCTTCAACAACCCGACCACCTTCGACCACGAGATGGTGGCCTCGGCCGTCTTCACCCAGCCACAGATCGGGTCGGTTGGCCTGTCCGAGGCGGACGCCCGCCACAAGTACGGAAAGGTCGATATCTACATGTCGAAGTTCCGGCCCATGAAGGAGACCTTCTACGGCGGCCATCAGCGGGCGATGATCAAGCTGGTGGTCGAGCAGGCTGGTGAGCGCATCGTCGGCTGCCATGTGGTCGCCCCCGATGGGCCGGAGATCATCCAGATGGCGGCGATCGCCATGAAGATGGGTGTGACCAAGCCGCAATGGGACGCGACCTGCGCGGTACACCCGACCCTGGCCGAGGAACTTGTGACAATGCGCGACAAGGTGGCGCCGCCGTCTCTGGGCGCAGTGGCGTGAGCCTGCTTCGCCGGGACTGTGCAGGACAGACCCATTGACGGCGCCCGCACACCAAGGGCCAGCGCCGCGTGTCGCTCCTGATCGCCTGGCAACCTGGTGCGGATGGGTGATGGTGGGCGTGGCCGGGCTGACGCCGCTCATGGCGTGGCTGGGACCGTTGGGGTTTGCCGCGTTGGTGGCGCTTGCCGGCCTGCTTTGTTTGCCGGCGCTGCGCCTTCGCGAACCGGAAGCGCCGCTGGCGGTGATCCTGTTGTTCGGCCTTGCCTGGGCGGCGCTATCCACACTCTGGACGTTTCATCCTGCCCAGAGCCTGGAGGACAGCGTAGCTCTGAAACTGGCCGCACAGCTGCCGCTCTACTATGCGGCCTGGTGTGGCGCGCGGCGCGCTGATCCGGGACTGGCGGCTTTGGCGCTCAGGGTTCTGGCCTTGGGGCTGGCGGCCTATGGCGGCCTGCTTCTGGTCGAGGCCCTGACAAATGGCGGCGTCTATCAGACGCTGCGCAATCTGATGAATGATCCGATCCGGCCGGACCTGGGTCGCAAGAACCTGGCGCAGGGCGCCTTTGTTCTGGCGCTGCTTTGGCCGGTGGCGGCTGTCGCCGGCGCGCGGGCCGGTGCGCCCCGCTGGCTGGGAGGGCTTATGGTGTTGGGTACGGTGGTGCTGGCCCAGCGTTTCCTGTCCGATGCTCCGGTGCTTGCTGTGGCGCTGGCGCTCGCGGTTGGCGCGGCGGTCTGGATCTGGCCACGCTCGGCGCCGAAAGCTCTGGCGATAGTCGCTGCGTTGTTGATGCTGGTGATGCCGGTGCTGATCCTGTTGGTTCGGCTGGGCGGTTTCGGCGCAAACCTCCCGGTCTCCTGGGAACAGCGGATGGGCTACTGGGCCTTTGCCATCGCGCGGATTTCCGAACATCCCTGGCGCGGCTGGGGCCTCGACGCCAGCCGGGCGTTCAGCCCTTCGATACAGCTCCACCCGCACAATGGCGCCTTGCAGGTCTGGCTTGAGCTGGGGGCTCTGGGAGCTGTGCTCGCCGCGCTAACCTGGGCATTCCTGTTCCGGCGCCTGGTTCGGGAGGATCGTACCCTGCTAGCCGCCGCTTCGGCCGGCTCCGCCACGGTCTATCTGTTCTTCGGCCTTGTCAGCTTCGGGGTGTGGCAGGAGTGGTGGCTTGCGCTGGCCGCACTTGTCGCCGTGGTCGTGGCGCTCGCGGAGACCGCGCCGAAAACCGCCTGAAACCAACCCCGTCGACGCCGCCCGACAATGCGCGTAAAACGCCCGGCCCGCCGAAACCCCGGCGGCTTCTGACGTTAGAGCCATGACCGAACACTGGACCCCGGCCTCCTGGAGAGCCAAACCCGCCAAGCACATCCCGGCCGACTATCCGGACCTGGCCGAGCTGACGCGCGTCGAGACAGACCTTCGCCGGATGCCGCCCCTGGTTTTTGCAGGCGAGGCGCGACGCCTGAAGAGCAAGCTGGCCGATGTGGCGGCGGGCAAGGCGTTCCTGCTGCAGGGCGGCGACTGCGCCGAAAGCTTCAAGGAGTTCCACGCCGACAATATCCGCGACCTGTTCCGGCTGATCCTGCAGATGGCGGTTGTGCTGACGTTTGCGGGCGGCAAGCCGGTCGTCAAGGTGGGCCGCATGGCCGGCCAGTTCGGCAAGCCGCGCTCCTCGCCCGTCGAGGTGATCGATGGGGTCGAGCTGCCGTCCTATCGTGGCGACAACATCAACGGCATGGAGTTCACGCCGGAGGCCCGGATCCCCGATCCGCAGCGCCTGATGCAGGCCTATGCCCAGTCCTCGTCAACGCTCAACCTGATCCGCGCCTTCGCCGGCGGCGGCTATGCCGATCTGCACAACATCCATCGCTGGACGCTGGGGTTCGTGGCCGACAGCCCTCAAGGCGCGCGGTACCGCGAGTTCGCCGACAAGATCAGCGAGACCCTTCAGTTCATGGAGGCCATCGGCGTCACGCCCGAGAGCCAGCCCACCCTGCGCCAGGTGGAGTTCTTCACCAGCCATGAGGGTCTGCTGCTGGGTTATGAGGAAGCCATGACCCGGGTCGATAGCACCTCGGGCGAATGGTACGACACCTCCGCCCACCTGCTGTGGATCGGCGAGCGCACACGCCAGCTGGATGGGGCGCATGTGGAGTTCTTCCGCGGTATCCGTAATCCGATCGGCATCAAGTGCGGCCCGACCATGGAGGGTGACGACGTATTGCGCTTGATCGACACGCTGAACCCTGCCGATGAGGCCGGACGCATCACGCTGTACGGCCGCTTCGGCTCGGACAAGATCGCCGCGCGGCTACCGGAACTGCTGCGCGCCACCAAGGCGTCGGGCCGCAATGTCGTCTGGGCCATCGACCCGATGCACGGCAACACCCTCACGGCCAACAACGGCTACAAGACCCGGCCGTTCGACCGCATCCTCTCCGAAGTCAAAAGCTTCATCGAGATCTGCAAGGCCGAGGGTGTCCACCCGGGTGGCGTTCACCTGGAAATGACAGGCCAGAACGTAACAGAGTGCCTGGGCGGCGCGCGGGCGGTGGCCGAGGGTGACCTGGCGGACCGCTACCATACCCACTGCGACCCCAGACTGAATGGCGAGCAGGCTCTGGAACTGGCGTTCCTGGTGGCGGAGAAGCTGAAGGATGACACCGGGGTTGTCGCGCAACGGGCGACGGCGGGCGTTTAGGTCCCCGACCTGACCCGCTGCCGCGCCGCCTGTCGGCCACCGACGGCATCGACAATGGTTCCGACGGCGCCCAGACCATAGGGCGGCATGTTGTTGTAGATGTTCTCGTACTGGCCGGGGCCGATCACATAGGTCTCGTGCCAGATGCCAACGTCGCCGTTGGACCCGATGGCCTTGTTGAACGCCTGCCAGGCCGGCAGGTGAGCGTGATCGCGGGCCTTGGCGTAGACCTCCAGGGCGTCGAAGTCGCGCCAGTACTGCACGACCATGATGTTCGGGAAGTTGAAGTGAGTGCGTGCATGCAGCAGCCCCAGTTCCGGCTGTCTGGCCAATTCGATCAGCATGCGCGGCATGGCCGCCGCGATCGGTCCCCACTTCCAGAATTTCCACGGCTTGTTGATCCGCATACCTATGAGAAAGAGCACGAAGCCGCCCTCGACTTCCGCACAAACCCTGCGTTCTGTGATGTGCGGCACCAGCAACTCCCCCACGTTTCGCGCAGACTGAAGGTCGCCCGGATACGTCGTCCATGCAATGTGCTACAGGCGCGGCGAAACGGGCGGAACCCGGCTTGCCCGGCTCCGCCGGTTGCGCCAGTGTCCGCCACGCTTTGAAAACTCTGGATTCGCGCCATGGACCGCCCAGCGGCCCCTGAGCCCGCCGATTCCGGGGGGCGTCACGGCCCCGTTCGCACTGACCTGATGTCACTCCTGGGCCTGTCCGGCCCGGTCGTGATCTCGCGTCTTGGCATCATGGCCATGGGGCTGTGCGATACGATCGTCGTGGGGCGATACTCCGCCCAGGAGCTTGGCTATCATGCACTGGCCTGGGCCCCGACCAGCGTGGTGCTGACCTTCGCCATCGGATTGTTGACCGGCGTGAATGTCATGACGGCCCGGCGGATCGGGGAGGGGCGTCGCGACCTGACCGGCGCGGTCTTGCGGCGGGGGCTGGTCTACAGTTTCTGGATCGGGCTGGTCTCGATGATCGTGCTGATCGCGGCTGGGCCGCCGTTCATGCATGCCATCGGACTGGAGCCGGACCTGGCGGCCGGCTCATCGGAAGTCCTGACGATCTTTGCCCTGTCGCTCCCGTTCTACGGTCTGGCGGTGACCGCGAGTATGTGGCTGGAAGGTCAGTCGCGCCCGGGACCCGGCGCATGGGCCATGTGGGCGGCCAATGTGGTGAATCTGGGCCTGCTGCTTTTGCTGGTGCCGGGTACGCTGGGATGGCCAGCGCTGGGCGCGGTAGGCGGGGCCTGGGCCACCACGGGCGCGCGGGCGTTTCTTGTGATCGCCATGCTGGTCTTCATCGCGAGAATGCCGGAGGCGCGGGCGCTGGGCGTGTTCCGAAAGCCTGAGCGCGATCGCGCCGCAGAGGTTGAGCAACGTCAGATCGGCTATGGCGCCGGGGCCTCCAACTTCTTCGAGGTAGCCTCGTTTGCGGGCATGAACATCATTGCCGGCTGGATTGGCGGCCTGGCGGTCGCGGCCTTCGCCATCGCGCTCAATGTCGCCTCGATCGTGTTCATGGTTCCTCTGGGCCTGGCGACGGGCGCCGCCGTGCTGGTGGGCAAGGCGTATGGGGCGAGGGACGCTGCGGCGGTGAACCGGGCCGCGGTGGTGGCCTTCGGCGTGGCGGCGGCCTTCGGCCTGCTGGTCTCCGGGATCATCTGGCCCACGGCGGAATTGATCGCCTCGGGCTACACAAAGGACGCTGCCACGATCGCAATGGCCGCCCCTGCGCTGATCATCAGTTGCCTGTTCTTTTTCCCGGATGCGATCCAGGTGGTGGTGGCCCAGTCGCTCCGCGCGCGCGGCGATGTGTGGGTTCCCAGCTATACCCACCTGCTCAGCTACGTGGTGATCATGGCGCCGCTCGCCTGGTGGCTGGCGATCCCGATGGCGCTGGGCATCAACGGCATCATCTGGGCCATCGTGATCGCCACCTTCATTTCGTGTGGGCTGTTGCTGGGCCGGTTCTGGATGCTGAGCCGGCGCGAACTCTAAGCCCCTGCGCCCAGAATCCAGCCTTCCTCGCGTTCGGCGTCGGCCACCACTGTCTCGGGCGTGCCCTTGGGCGGAGCGAACAGCGCGCCCAGCTTGTTCGCCTCGTCCAGGCGCGCGAAGTGTTCTGCGGTGGTGCGAACCTGCGCCAGGTCCTTCACCTCGCCCGGCGCCACGGCAGGCTTCAGGAGCGACGGATAGACTTCCGCCACCACCACCTCTACGCCCTCCAGGTCTTTCTCGGTGAGCGCCTTGAAGCCGGTCTCGAACGGCCAGGCTCTGAACCCATCGCCACGGGCGACCTTTTGACGACGCACGAACGGGATGCCGAGGATCGCCTGACCGCCCACCGAGCCGTTGTAATAGAGCTTCCAGATCGACGACGCGCCCTTTGCCGCTTCGTCCGCATAACGGAACTCCGGCAGATCATCAGGGCCATGCGGGCGTGAGCGCTTGGGCTGCAGGGTGGTGAGCGTGTCCTTGGGCGGACAACCCCAGAACGGAAACGGGCCGCCCGTCATGCGCCGGTTGATCTCGGAGCCGACGCCAAAGCGGTTGTTGAGATTGTCGGGCTTGTCCTTGACCATCTTGTTGAGCTGGTCCCAGACCGCGCGCCAGGGTTCGTCGCCGGGCAGGCTCAGCGCGGCTGCGAAGCCACGGGGAAACCCAAGTGGGAAGTCAAAGCCGAGAAGCACGCGTTCGCCGCGCTTCCTGAGGTCATCAAGGATCAGGTTCAGTCGCGTCTCGGCCTCGGCCCGCGTCGACGGGTTGAAACTCTCGAAGGCCATGCGGAAGCGAATGTCGCGCTTGAGCACGCCGATCCAGATGGAATCCGCGCCTGTCGTCGGCTTGGCGGCCGCGCTCCAGTCGACAATCACGTAGGCGCTGAAGAGGCGCGGCACTGAGAGCTCCGATATTTCTGAATCCGACGGGGGCTTTTACGCCCCCGCCCGGTGTGGTCCAGCGCTTAGAGCACGACAGCTTGAAGTGGATACCGGTTCAAGCGCCCGTCGTGCTCTAAACATTTGATAACGAGCCTGTTTATCCGGTTCAGATGATTCCATCTGAACCGGACAGGCTCTATGCGAGTTTGACCAGCATCTTGCCGAGGTTTTCGCCGGAGAACAGGCCCCGGAACGCGTCGGGCGCCTTTTCGATACCTTCGAAGACAGTCTCTTTCCAGGTGACCTTGCCGTCCTTCACCCAGCCGGACAGATCGCTGAGGAATGCCGGCATCATGTCCCATGAGCTAGAGACGATGAAGCCCTCCATCCGCAGCTGCTTGCCCACCATCTGGACCAGGTTGTTCGGGCCGGCGGGCATCTCTGTGGCGTTGTACATCGAGATGGCCCCGCACAGGGCGAACCGTGCGAACGGACGGGCGGCGTTCAGGGCGGCGACCAGATGATCTCCGCCGACGTTGTCGAAATAGACGTCGATGCCGTCCGGCGCGGCCTTGGCCAGCGCCGCCGTCAGATCCTTCTCGACCTTGTAGTCGATGGCGTGGTCGACGCCGATGGACTTGAGGTAGGCGATCTTGTCCGCGCCACCAGCCGTGCCGATAACCGTATGGCCCTTGGCCTTGGCGATCTGGGCCACCATGGAACCGACCGCGCCGGCCGCGCCCGAGACGAACACAACGTCACCGTCCTTCAGCGCCGCGATCTTGAGCAGGCCGACATAGGCGGTCAGGCCGGGCATTCCGGCAGCGCCCAGGAACGCCTGCGGCGCCAGGCCCATGGTTTCCAGCTTCTGCACCTGACCCGCAGGCGCGTTGAAGCCCTCGCGCCAGCCAAAGCCTGACTGCACCAGATCGCCGACCTTCAGGCCGGGATCGCCGGACGCCACCACCTCGCCGACGGCGCCGCCGTCCATCACCTTTCCGAGCGCGAAGGGCGGGGAGTAGCTCTTCACGTCGTTCATGCGGCCCCGCATGTAGGGGTCGACCGTCATCCAGAGATTCCTGACCTGCACCTCGCCGGCGCCGGGCGCGGGCAGATCGACCGAGGCGATCTCGAAGTTTTCGTCCTTCGGAACACCGACTGGACGGCTCTTGAGGCGGATTTCGCGATAGGTGGTCATGGGCGTTCCCTGTTGTGCTTCAGCGTTGCAAGCGGTGTAGGACCCTGCGCGGGTGGCGTCGAGGGCTCAGCGTGTGGTAACGCGCGCCCAGTCCGGAGTTTCAATGGTTCAGACTTTGCGAGGCGGCGTCATCGGGGCGGGGGTATTCGGCGGTTATCATGCACGCCAGTACGCCGGGATGGCGGGGGTCAGCTTTTCCGGTGTCTTCGACAGCTATCCGGACCGCGCCGCCGCGGTCGCCATGCCGCTGGGCGGACGGGCCTTTGCCGACCTTGAAACCTTTCTGGAGGCCGTGGATGTGGTCACGGTCGCATCGCCCGCGACCTTTCATGTGGAACAGGCGATGGCGGCCATCGCGGCGGGCAAACATGTCTATGTGGAAAAACCCATCGGCGTAGACGTGGCTGACGCAGAACGCCTGCGCGCCGCGGCGGCCAAAAGGGGACTGATCCTGGCGTGTGGACACCAGGAGCGGGTGGTCTTCCAGGCCATGGGACTTCTGGACACAGGGCAGACGCCCTTGCTGCTGGAATCCACGCGCCACGGTCCGCCGTCACCTCGCAGTCAAGACGTATCGGCGGTGCTGGACCTGATGATTCACGATCTGGACCTGCTGCTGACGGTTGCCGGTTCGGATCCGGTGACGGCTGAGGGGGAGGGAGTCCTGGGGCCCAATGGGGTTTGGGATCAGGCCCGCGCCGAGATCACCTTCGAAAGTGGTCTGACCGCCATTCTTGATGTCTCGCGAATGGCCCCGGAGCGGCGCCGGACCATGCGGATCGTCTATGCCTCCGGTGAAGTCGAGGTGGATTTTCTGGCGCGCACCTTCCGCAATACGACGCCGTTTGCGCTGAACCCGGACTTCGCGAGCACGGCGGCGGCGGCCGATCCCCTGGGCGCCAGTCTGGCCGGTTTTCTGGCCGCTGTGCGCGGCGAGGCCGCCAGGCCGGTGGTGACGGCACAGGAAGCCATCGCCGCCCTTGATCTGGCCCTGGCTGTCGAACAGGCGTTGGAGAACGCCGCGTAAGGGGGCTAGCCTGCGAGCAACCCAGCAGGAGACCCGCGCCATGGCCAATGCCTTCGACTACGAATTCAGCTCGATCAAGGGCGGCCCGCTGCCGCTCTCGACCTTCCAGGACAAGGTCGTGCTGGTGGTCAACACCGCATCGAGATGCGGCCTTACCCCGCAGTACAACGGCCTCGAGAAACTGTACTCGGACTACAAGGATCAGGGTCTCGTCGTGCTGGGTGTTCCCTGCAACCAGTTCATGGGTCAGGAGCCCGGCACAGAAGCCGACATCGAGACCTTTTGCAGCACCACCTTCGGCATCGACTTTCCGATGACTTCCAAGGTCGATGTGAAGGGCGACGACGCCCATCCATTCTACAAGTGGGCGCAGGCCGCGCTCGGTGAGCCAGCGGTTCCGATCTGGAACTTCCACAAGATCCTGATTGGCAAGGATGGCGCGGCGCTGCAGGCCTTCGGCCCGCGCATTGAGCCTCAGGACGCAGGACTGGTCTCGGCGATCGAGGGCGCGCTCTAGGGTTGGCGACTACCCATTGACGTCCACGACCACGCGACCCCGCACCTTGCCCTCCATGATATCGGCCGCCAGTCGGGGCAGATCAGTCAGTGTGGCGTCAGTGGTCATGGCGTCGAGTTTAGCCCGGTCCATATCGCGGGCCAGTCGTGTCCAGGCCTCCACCCGGTCCGGCGTCGGCCGCATGACGCTGTCGATCCCGGCCAGGGTCACGCCGCGCAGGATGAACGGCGCAACCGATCCGGGCAGGTCCATGCCCTGGGCCAGACCGCAGGCCGTAACCACGCCGCCATATCGTGTCTGGGCCAGTACATTGGCCAGCGTGTGGCTGCCCACGGAGTCCACGGCGCCTGCCCAGCGCTCCTTGGCCAGCGGTCGTCCCGGCGCCGAGAGTTCGGCGGCGTCCAGCACCTCGGCCGCGCCGAGGCCCGTGAGATAGGCGCTCTCACTGTCCTTGCGGCGCGATGAGGCCACGACCCGGTAGCCGAGCTTCGCGACCAGGGCCACGGCTACGCTGCCGACGCCGCCAGCGGCGCCCGTGACCAGGATGTCGCCCTTGTCCGGCGTGACTCCCAGTCGCTCGAGAGCCAGCACGCTCAGCATGGCGGTATAGCCGGCCGTGCCGATGGCCATGGCCTGTCGGTTACTGATGTCGTCGGGCAGCTTGACCAGCCAGTCACCCTTGACCCGCGCCTTCTGGGCGTAGCCGCCGTGGTGCGCCTCGCCGACGCCCCAGCCGTTGAGCACGACGCGCTCGCCGGCCTTGAAACCCTCATGTGTCGAGCTCTCGACCACGCCGGCGAAATCGATACCCGGGATCAGCGGCCAGACCCGGACCACGGGCGACTTGCCCGTCAGCGCCAGGCCGTCCTTGAAGTTGACGGTCGAACACTCGACGCGAACCACCACGTCACCGTCCATCAGATCGTCAAGACTCAGGTCCTCGAACCGGGCGTCAGGAGCCGCGTCGGTCTTGTGCAGGCGCAGGGCGCGGAAGGTGTTGCTCATGGGTCAGCTCGCTTCTGAGGGTTGGGCGTTGGGCAGGCCAAAACGCTCACCGCGCCGGCCTCTGACGGCCAGATCAACGGTGTGCAGTCGGCGGGTTCCGGGCGCCTGCATTTCCGTGCCGGGCATCCACATCATGGCTACATAGTCGCCAAGGCTGTCTTCCAGCGCCTGGGTGAAGCCCTGGGCGTCCTGGGCCTTGTTCATCTGGATCTTGGCCATCCGCAGCGCTTCCGGGCTGTTCTCGGCCACGCGCCGGGCCCAGGCGAAGGTTTCGCGCTCCAGATCGGCTTTGGGCAGCACCCGATTCACGAAGCCATATCGCGCGGCGTCGTCAGCGCTGATGAAGCGGCTTTCAAAAACGAGCTCCTTGGCGCGGCGGATGCCGATGTCCCAGGGGATCGACATATACTCGACGAAGCCCGCCAGAAATTCGGCGTCATCGCCCGCGAACACCACATCCATGGCCGCCGCCAGCATCCAGCCGGCATAGATGCAGTAGCCTTCGACCATGGCGATGGTGGGTTTGGGGAAGTTCCGCCACTTCAGCAGCAGGTCGAGATTGTACTTCTTGAACTGATCGTAGGTCTCGATGCCAGGCTTTGCCCCAAGGCTGTCGCGGTATTCGAGGGCCTCCGGCGTACCCAGGTCGTGACCCGTGGAAAACACCCCGCCGGCGCCGCGCACCAGCACGACGCGAACAGCAGGGTCCGTCAGCGCAAGATCGAAGGCCGCGTCGATCTCGTCGAGCATCCGGTAGCCCTGGGCGTTTCGATAGGCTGGCCGGTTGAGCGTGATCACACCCACGCCGTTTTCGACCGTGTAGAGGATTTCCTCGAACGCCATTCCGCTCCCCGTCGCTTTGTTGCATTGAGGACTATAGCCAGGCCGGTGGCAGGGGAAGACGCGATCACATGGAGGAGACAAGAATGGATCTGATCGCCAATTCGCTCGATGCGGTGGTCGCGCGCGCCGGCGACCCGACGGCGCCGATCTATGCGCGGCTTTTCGCCGAGTTCCCCGAGACCGAACCGCGCTTCATCCGCGATGTCAGCGGCGCCATCCGCGCCGAGATGCTGACCATGGTGTTCGATTGTCTGATGCACGCGGACGGCGGCTATCAGAACAATCTGATCCGCGCTGAGCGGGTCAATCACGATGGATTCGGGACCGACAACCCGACCTTCGACCGGTTTTTCTGGATTGTGCGCGATGTGTGCCGTGAGCTCGCGGGACCGGACTGGTCGGCGGATATCGACGCGGCATGGACAGCACGGATCAATCAGGTCACGGCGACAACAGTCTGACAACGCAAAAGAAAAAGGGCGGCGGACTTCTCCGCCGCCCCTCAGTGTTGCCGGCTGATGACTACCAGCGCTTGGTGATCGAGATCCCGTAGGTGCGGGGCTCGGTGTAGAAGACGTTCTGGAAGAGACCCGAGGAGTCGTCGGTCAGATAGGTGTCGGTGATCGCCTTTTCGTTGGTGGCGTTCTTCATGAAGCCGGCGATCTCGATCCCCAGGTCCCTGTTTTCGACAGTGAGGGTCAGGTTGACGTTGTCCCAGCCCTTCACGCGGTCGGGCACGCTGTTCCAGATCCGCGTCACCGACTCCGTCTGGTGATAGTAATCGCCGCGCATCGTGGCGCTCCAGTCCCCGAACTCCATGGTGTACTGGGCGCCCAGAGAGATGGTCCAGTGTGGCGCGTTGGGGAGCGGGTTGCCGGCCAGATTGACCGGGACGCCATCCGAGACGAGGCCACCGAAGGCGTTGGTGCCGGTGGCGATAGCGCCGCTGCCGATGTTGGTGCCGGCGCCCGCTGTCGACACCGTGGTGCAGACCGCCGTCAGGGCGAAGGGATTGCCCGTCGCCTTGGCGATGGAGAGGGCAGTCGCCGCCGCCGCCGTGGTGACCACACAGTTTGAGGCCGCGGAGGACTTCACCAGAGTGAGCGCCGGGTTCGACTGGGTGCGGTTGAAGGTGTCGATCGAACTGGTGCTCTGGATTTCGGTGTCCAGATAACCGATTGCCGCATTCAGACGCAGGCCGTCCACCGGTTGCCACACCGATTCGAACTCGGCGCCGTTGACCTTGGCGTCGATGTTCTCGTTGGTGGAGGCGCGGTTCACGATCTTGGAGATCTGATAGCCTTTGTAGTCATAGTGGAACGCGCCCAGGTTGAGGGTCATCGTCCCGTCGAGGATGGCGTTCTTGGTGCCGATCTCATAGGAGTTGATAAACTCGGGCTTGAACGTCGGCGGGCCGCAGATCACGCCGGCGCCGCCGCTGCATGGGGAGTTCAGGCCACCGGCCTTGTAGCCCCGCGAGTAGAAGGCATAGACCAGGGTCTCGTCGGTGAAGGCCAGGTCCGGCTTCCAGTCGAACCCGAAGCGGCCGGTGGTCTCCTTGAAGGACACCTTCAGGTTGGCCGGGGTGCCGGGGAGGGGACCGCTGATCCCGGAACCGGGCGTGCCCAGGTTGACCGCGTGGTTCTCGACGTCTTTCTTGTCGACCGTGTAGCGCAGGCCGGCCGTCCATTTGAAGTTTTCGCTCATCTGCCAGTAGAGCTCGCCGAACGCGGCGTAGGACGTCAGGTCGTATGGACCATAGGAGTCGTAATAGTTGTGGCCCAGCCGGGTTGGGTCCTTGTTCGGGTCGATGGCGACGCAGGTGGGGCCGGACACGCAGTTCGGGCCGCCGTTGCGCGGATCGAGGGCGTTGTTCAGCTGGTAGAAGCCGGTTCCGGTGTTGAACATGACGTAATAGTCGCCGGTGCCCTGGAAGCGGGTGAGAATGCCGCCAACGTTGAAGTTGAATGGTCCGTCGAAATCAGACTGGAAGCGGATCTCGTGGCTCCACTGTGTGGTGTAACCGGATGAAATGTCGCTGGTCGTAAACCGGTTGAACCGGCCGTTCTGCGGATCGTTGATGACCCCGCCAGGGAACAGCGACGGATAGATAGCTGTGGCGTAGCCGGGCACGGCTGCAAACAAATTGATCGGGTTCGGCGTCGTGTTGAAGGGCACGCTGGGCGTGTAGCGATTGTAGTCCTGGCGGGTTGTCAGCTTGTAGGTGGTGAACGCCGTCAGCCAGTTCATCGTGATGTTGTCGGACACGTCGAATTCGGCGTTGAACTGGTAGATGTCGGTCTTGGATTTGTAGATCGGATCGAACGTCGACTCGATGTCGCGAATGTTGGGGGTCTGCACCTTCCCGGCATAGGCGTCACCGGTCTGGAAGCCGGCGTAGGTGCCGAACAAACCACCCAATGTGGCCTGAGAATTGACCGTTCCAAGCATGCCTGGCGTGTAGAGGCCGACGGCCTGACAACCCTGGCTGAACAGGCCGCGCTCGATCACGCCCGCGCCACCAGCGGAGAAGCCGACGCCGCCCACGGTGTTGGGGCCATTGTCTTTTGTGCAGAACTGCTTGCCGATCCGCGAGCGATTGTCGTCCTCTTCAAAGTGGTCCCAGACGACCCAACTGCGGAACCTGTCCGTCGGATTGAAAGCCAGTGAGGCTCGCGTGCCGAAGAGGTCACGGTCGTCCGCGTCATTGCCGGTGACGATATTCTTTCCGAATCCGTCGCGCTTCAGCATGCTGCCCGCGAGCCGCAGCGCGAACTTTTCGCCCAGCGGCAGGTTCACCATGCCCCGCAGCTTCTGGGTGTTGTAGTTGCCGTACTCTGCCCTGACGTTGCCCTGGAAGGTGTCGGTGGGCTTGGCGGTGATCAGGTTGACGACGCCGCCCGTGGCGTTACGTCCGTACAGCGTGCCCTGCGGGCCGCGCAGAACCTCGACCCGTTCCACGTCGTAGAACTCGGTCTCGAACAGGTTGTTGGCGATCAAGGGGGCATTGTTCAGATGAATGCCGGTGCCAGCGTCGCCTGAACCCG
Source organism: uncultured Alphaproteobacteria bacterium (assembly GCA_903909375.1). Lineage (GTDB taxonomy): Bacteria > Pseudomonadota > Alphaproteobacteria > Caulobacterales > Caulobacteraceae > Phenylobacterium. Next base: position 25,767 of record CAIVVM010000025.1, on the reverse strand, counting down.
CCACCAGCTTCGAGCCGATGCCGCGGATCTGGAAGTTATAGCCGGTGAAGTTGCCCTTGGAGAAGTTCACGTTGGGCACGGCCAGGACCAAGTTAGGGCCCCCGTCGATCTTGGCCTTCTCGAGCGCGTTCTGGTCGAACGCCGAAACGGCGATCGGAACGTCCTGGAGGCTTTCCTCCTTCTTCTGGGCGGTGACGACCAGTTCTTCGATGGTGTTGGTGGCCTGAGCCAGGGTGGATGTCGCGCCCAGCGACGCTAGCATTAAGGCGCCGGACGCAAACAAAGCGTTCTTGAATCTCATGAGCAACTGCCTCCCTGCAGATAACGAGCGCGTGTTTGTTTTTGCGCCTCACCTCCGAGATTGGCGGCCGTCCACAGAGGGCGTCAACTGAATTGGTGTTCCGGATGACCAAACGTCAATCGTTCCGGGGCGCCGAATTCACTGGCCAAGCTTGCGAAAACGAGTGGTGATCCAGCGACCATTGACACCAGCTCATTGGAATCTTGGCGAAATCATTCCGGTGCATCGCTGGCATGGCGAAAATGCCGCGCACACGCGGGCAAGAAGAAGGGCGCCCCACGTTGTCGTGGAGCGCCCCGATTCGGTAGCTGGTTTCGTCCTAGAAGCGGTACTGCACTTCCACGCCATAGGTGCGTGGCGGGTTCAGTTCGTAGGTTGTGCTCTGACCGAACACGCCGGTCCGACCGGGGGTCGGATTGGCGAAGGTCGGGGTTATGCCCGCCCGACGACCGGCGGTGGCGCCATTGGCATAGCCTTTGGTGTCGAAGACGTTCTTGGCGAAACCGATGATCGTGTACCTGTCATCTTCGGACTTCCAGGTCACCCGACCGTCAACCTGATCGAACGATGGTGACTTGTAGTACGAGCGGTTGAAGATGCTTCCGTACTGTGCGCCGCGCCAGACGTAGGTCGCCGATGCGGTTAGCGAACCGGCTTCCATATCCCAGGTATAGTTCGCATTGATCGTGTAGCGGTGCTTGGCCGAGTTCGGCAGCGAGCTGCCACTGATGTCCTGGAAGAACTGCGGACCGCCACAGAAGGCGTCCGTAACGTTTGCGTTGCGGGTCTGGCGTGCGCCCGGCGCGAGTGCGCAGGAGTCAGCTCCATCGATCGCCTGTCCCTTGCGGACTTCAGCGTCGAGGTAGGAGTAGTTGGCCAGAATCTGCAGATTGTCGATCGGCTGCCAGATGGTCTCGAGTTCCAGACCCATCGAACGGGCCTTTGGCACGTTGAACAGGATGGAGTTCGCCGTACCGCCGGCGGTGGCCGAGGGCTGTGACAGAGGGACCTGGGCGTTCTTGTAATCGTAGTAGAACAGGCTGGCGTTGACCTGCAGGGTACGACCGATGTTGGTTTTCATGCCGACTTCGAAGGAGTCCAGGGTCTCCTTCTCGGTAACAGGGTCGGCGCCCAGAGAGGTGTCAATCCCGATCCGGAACCCGCCAGCCTTGTATCCGCGACTGTACCTCGCATAGGCCATGGTGTCGTCATTCGGGTTGTATTGAACCCCCAGCGTTCCCGTTACAGCTGCCCAGTCGTCCTTGTAGAAGCGGGTCTTGAAGCCGGTTGCGGGATCGAAGATCGTCGAGTTCACGCCCTGGCCGCCGACATTGCCGAGGAACGGAGCCAGGTCGAGGGGCAGGGTCGCTATGGAGGTTCCCGGCGCGTTGATGATTCTCACCCGCTCATAGCCATGCTTCTTGTCGTCCCCGTAGCGGACGCCGATCGTCGTCTTCCACTGGGGTGTAAACTGCCAGTCGATCTGGCCGAAGATCGCGCGGGACATGATGTTCAGGTGGGGGCGGTCGTCATAGATCTTGCGGCCGGCTTGCGGCAACGTGCGACCTTCATAGAGACGGCTTTGTCCCAGCACCGGCGCCGCGGCGCCGCCGGTCGCCGGATTCAGGATGAACCCGTCGAGGCGCGCTTCGTTGACCAGCGTCGTGGAGACGGGCTGATCATAGGTCTCGTGATAGTGGAAAGCGCCGACGAGCCATTGGAAGGGGCCATCGCCGGTCGAGACCAGGTTGATCTCGTGGCTCCACCACTCCTCCATTTCCTCATAGTCGAAGGAATACTGGGTCGGGTAGTTGACCGGCGCCGTCGTGCCGGCAAGGCAGCCCGGGATTGCCGCCGCCGCCTGGGTGTAGCAACTCGAGTACGAGGCGACGCCCGTGCCGTCCTGGTCGCCGCTCAGGTGGTAATGGTACTTCGTCCCGCCCGTGACGTATTTGATGTCAAAAGTGTCGGCGTGGTACGTCCAGTGGTTGGCGACAATGATAGTATCCGTCAGCCTTACCGCCCCGGGGGTGTCGACGCAGATTTTCCGCGGGTCATCGAGCGACACGTTCCGCGACGGGCAGTTGCTGACGACGTTCGTCGCCAGGCCGCTGTAGGCGAAGCCCGCATTGGGGACCTGGGCGTTGGCCTGCGATTGCTGGGCGGTGTTGTATGGCGCCGGCGACCAGCTGGACCGTGAACCCGGGCCGCCACCGCCGTTGTTCCAATGGATCATGCTGACCTTGAACCAGGTCTCGAAGCGCTCGGTGAACTGGATCGCAAGCTGGGCGTCGAAGTAGGTCGTGTCGATCACGCCGCCTTCATCCGCCGCGCCGTTGGTGCTGACGTTCTCGAACCAGCCCTTGGTCTGTTTGTCCCAGTTGCCGGCCAGACGGAACTGCATCCAGTCGGCGATCGGGCCGGAAACGGCAGCCTCGATGAGGCGACGGTTGTAGTTGGCGTAGGTGCCGCGCACCTCGGCGTAGAACTCTTCTGTCGGCCTCCGCGACACGACGTTGATGGCGCCGCCGATGGAGTTCCGGCCGTACAGCGTGCCCTGCGGGCCGCGAAGCACCTCCAGTCGGTCGAGGAAGATCGGCGTTTGTCCAGCCTGCACGGTCGAGGTGGAATAGATCCCGTCCGAGTAGACCGCGACCGATGAGTCGGCGGCATGTGAGTTGTTCAGACGTCCGACGCCGCGCAGCGAGATGCGGTCTGTCTGGGTGGAATACTGCAGACCCGGCGTGAAGTTCGTCATGTCCTGGACGGTATTGATCCCGACCAGGTCGCGCTTGTCGGAGGTAAACGCCGAGATGGCGACCGGCACGTCCTGCAGGCTTTGTTCCCGCTTTTCAGCGGTAACGACCAGTTCTTCGATGGTGTTGGTGGATTGGCCTTGTTGGGCCTGGGCCCCAGTCGCGCTGGCCATGGCCACCATACAGGCGCCAGACATCAGCAAGCTGTGCTTGAGTTTCATATGTAACTGCCTCCCCGCAGCTATTTTGCGAGCGCCATTTTTTTTGCGCTTCATTTCGAAGCTGAAGCACGCCGGGGAGGCCGTCAATTCTTTTAAGCGCCGGATTCGGAGCGGCGGAGGCCGGACGCTACGCAGGAAAACACGCGGCCCTAACGCAAGAAGCGCTCCACCTTTCGGTGAAGCGCTTCAAGTTGGCTATCCGTTTACGCTGATCAGAAGCGGTACTGGATCTCCACGCCATAGAGGCGCGGCGGGGTGAGTTCGAAGTTCTGGGCGCCGGTGGCGAACCGTTGCGAAGCTATCGCAGGGTTCAAGTTGCGGTTCGACGCGGCGACAGCGGCGGCATAGCCGTCGGTGTTGAACACGTTCTTCACATAGCCGATCAGGGTGTACTTGCCATCGGTCGGCGCCCAGAAGGCCCGCAGATCAACCTGATCCCAGGACTTCGCGGAGTTGTAGGTGCGCTTGAAGACGTTGGCGTAGGATTCTGAGCGGTAGAGGTATGTCGCGCTGAACGTCAGTCTGCCTGGGTCCATCTCGAAGGTGTAGGCGCCGTTCAGAGCCAGCTTGTGCTCCGGCGCCTGCGGCAGATCGTTTCCGACAACGCTGACCGCGCCGGTGTTGATGTTGTCGTTCACGTCGACCAGGAGCGCGCTCTCCTTGATCTTGGTGGGGTTGTACCCGTAGTCGAGGGTCAGGCGAACGTTCTGGATCGGTTGCCAGATACCGCTGACTTCGAGGCCCAGGGACTCCGACTTCGCGATGTTGACGAACTGGGTGACGTTCGTTGCGCCGACCCGGACCGTAACCGGGGCCTGGAGGTTCCGGTAGTCGAGGTAGAACGCCGACAGGTTCAACTGGATGTTCGATCCGAAGTTCTTCTTCAGGCCGACTTCATAGGAATTGACCGTTTCTTCCTTGGCCTTGGGAACCGCCAGGAAGCCACCGGCCGAGAAGCCGAACGCCTTGTAGCCGCGGCTGTAGCGGGCATAGGCCATGGTGTCGCCATCCGGTTCCCACTGGAAGCCGGCAGTGCCGGTCCAGGCGTCGGACGAATCGCCAAGTTCGCGGCTCGCGATGCCGGTGGTCGGGCTGATCACATACTGACGGCAGACGCCGGCCGTACAGATCGACGGCGATTTCACGCCTTCGATGGCGCCGGCCGTGCTCTTCGGCGCGACTGCGTCGGTTAGGTCGAAGGCGCCGTTGCCGAGGCCGCCCAGTCCGTTGAGCGCGCCGCCAAGACCCAGGGCCTGACCCACAGCCGGAAGAGCCGCGAGGTTGCCGAGCAGGCTACCCCAGTTCGCGGCCGTACCCGGACCGAAGCCGCCCAAGCCCAGAGCAGGATAGAGATTGACGTAGCCAACATCCGAGTTGGAGACCACCCGGCGGAACTCGGACCCGAACTTGTTATCCTTGGTATACCGCAGTCCGGCCGTGAACTTCAGGGTCTCGGTCGCCTGCCAGTCGAGCTGGCCGAACAACGCCTTGCTCTCGGTGGTCAGCGCGTAGTTGCCCGAAGACCAGAACTGTTGCGGATTGAGCGCCGCGCCAAGTATCGGGGTGCGCAGCGTGGAGGGGCCGACATCGAAGAAGTCGGCCGTACTGCCGGTGCCCGTATACTTTTCGTTGAAGTAGTAGGCGCCGACAATCCACTGAAGATTTGAGTCCGTGGTGGATGAGATGTTCACCTCGTGGCTGTACCACTCCGGATACTCGAAATAGTGATATCCGTTGTTCACGTTGGTGGTCAGCGGCGAACAGTTGACCGTCGAGCGACCGGCGGCGAACAGGGCGCCGATGTTGCCGCAGATCGACCCGGGAGCCAACGGGATCTGATACGACTTGACGCTGGTGCCATCCGTATCGCCGTACAGGTCGTACTTGTACTCCTGAAAACCGCCGACGTACTTAATGTCGACTGTGGGCAGGTGGTAGACAAAGTTGGTGGTCAGCGAGTTGACGTCGCGCAGGCGCACCCGCTGAGGGATGTTGGAGTTGAAGGTGCGGTTGTCGCGCAGCGCCGGGTTCGTCGTTGTGGTTGAACCGTTGAACTGTACGAGGCTTCCGGGAACGATGCCGTTCACCCCGGTCTCTGGCGAGTAGCCGTGGGCGGGATTGAAGACGACCGGGAAGTTGAGATCGGTCCGGCCCGTATCATAGGCGTCAGCCAGGTAGCCTGAGCGCGCGCCCGGGCCGCCGCGGTTGTGCCAGGCGAGGGTCTTGTACGAAACCCAGAAGTCAGCGTTCTCGCCGAGGTCCGCCTCAAGCTGGGCCTGGACCTGATACTCGTTGCGCTTGCTGCCTTCCGAAGGCAGGCCAGGATTGACGTTCTCGAAGTAGCCCTTGCGCTGATCGAGCTTGTAGCCCGAGATCCGGGCGCGCAATGAGCCGCTCTCGTTGAGTGGGCCCGAGACCGCGGCCTGCAGGTTGGTGAAGTCGTAGTTCTCGGCGATGGCCCGCACTTCTGCATAGAACTCTTCGGTCGGACGAACCGAGATCACGTTGACGGTGCCGCCGATGGCGTTGCGTCCGTAAAGGGTGCCCTGGGGACCCCGCAGAATTTCCACACGATCCACGTCCAGCGGCGGGCCGCCTGCCAGAACCGTCGAGGTGGTGAAGAGACCGTCGATGTAGATGGACACAGCGCCGTCCACAGCGTGGACGTTGGTCAGTCGGCCGATGCCGCGCATGCTGGCCCGGTCATTGGACGACTGGTAGACGAAGCCGGGCGTGAAGTTGGTGAGGTCCTGCACCGTGCTGATGCCGACCAGGTCCCGCTGTTTGCTTGTGAAGGCCGAGATGGCGACCGGGACATCCTGAAGGCTCTGTTCCCGCTTTTCGGCGGTGACCACCAGTTCCTCGATCTCGTTCGCGCCCTGTGCCTGGGCGGCGGACGCCCCCAGCAACACGGCCAACATAGCGCCCGACGACAACAGGCTGTGCTTGAATCTCATGTTAGGACGTCTCCCCTCAGAACTTGAACTTGATGCGCGATTTTCGTTTCGCTTCGCGTCGAAGCGCGGAAATCACCGGATAATGGGCGTCCTGTCTAGAGCAGGTGAACGCCGATAACTAAATGGTGCTCAAGAACGAGAAGCGGAGCCTCTGCCGCCTCTCGCGGGGAGACGGGTATGTTTTCGTGATAAATCCGACAAAATTGGATAAAAAAAGCTGTAGATTGATGAAATGAAGCAAATTGTCTCAGTATTATTGTCTATTTGACCAAATCGACACCTTCGTCGAAATGCGGCCGGCGCGCCCGCTCATCTACATGAAACCCTTGTGGCGTAAGGGAATCTGGCAATAAATATTTTGGCATTGATGCAGATTTGCCACGGCAGGTTTCGTGTTTCCGACGCGGCAGCGGCCAGTGAGTCGTCGCAGGGTTCGCGCGGGCCTTCCCCCTTGGCGGCTCGCCCTCTACAGAGGTCGCCCGCTAGAGACTCTCAAGGGCGCAGACATGCATCGCAATCCAGACGGTTCGTGGGACAAATCCAGGCTTCCCAGCCGCCACACGACAGAGGGGCCGGCGCGCGCGCCCCATCGCTCCTACTACTATGCCATGGGCCTCGGCAGCCGCGAGATTGCCCAGCCGTTCGTTGGCGTAGCCTCATGCTGGAACGAAGCGGCGCCCTGCAACACCACCCTGATGCGCCAGGGCCATGCCGCAGCGGAGGGGGTCAGGCGAGCCGGCGGTACGCCGCGGGAGTTCTGCACCATCACCGTGACGGATGGCCTGGCCATGGGCCATGAAGGCATGCGATCGTCCCTGGTCAGCCGCGAGGTGATCGCCGACTCCGTGGAATTGACCATGCGCGGTCACGCCTATGACGCGCTGGTCGGGGTCGCCGGCTGCGACAAGAGCCTGCCGGGCATGATGATGGCGATGCTGCGCCTGAATGTGCCCTCAGCCTTCATCTATGGCGGCTCGATCCTGCCGGGGAACTGGCAAGGGCGCGAGGTGACGGTACAGGACGTCTTCGAAGGCGTCGGCAAGCACTCCGCCGGTGAGATGAGCCTGGAAGATCTCTGCGATCTCGAACAGCATGCCTGTCCCGGCGACGGCGCCTGCGGTGGTCAGTACACCGCCAACACCATGGCCTGTGTTTCCGAGGCGATCGGGCTGGCCTTGCCGCTCTCCTCGGCGCTGCCGGCGGCCTATCTGGATCGCGACCAGTACGCCATCGCATCGGGTGAGGCCGTGATGGCGCTGCTTGAGCGGAATCTGCGCCCGCGGGACATCTGCACCCGCGAGGCGTTCGAGAATGCGGCGGTCGTGATCGCGGCCACAGGCGGCTCCACCAACGGCGGCCTGCACCTGCCGGCCATGGCGCATGAGGCGGGCATCAGCTTCACCTTGCGCGATGTGTGCGAGATCATGAAGCGCACCCCTTATCTCGCTGATCTGATGCCGGGCGGGCGCTACCCTGCCAAGAAGATGGGGGAGGCGGGCGGCGTGCCGATGCTGCTGCGCACCCTGCTGGACGCCGGATTGATCCACGGGGATTGCATCACCGTGACCGGCAAGACCATCCGGGAAAATCTGGAGGGCGTGGTCTGGCGCGAGGACCAGGACGTGATCCGTCCGGTCTCCAACCCGCTTTCGCCGACAGGCGGGGTCGTCGGCCTCTGGGGCTCGCTGGCCCCCGATGGCGCCATCGTCAAGGTGGCGGGGTCGAACCACACCACGCATCGCGGCCCCGCGCGGGTGTTCGACGGCGAGGAAGCCGCATTCGCCGCCGTCCAGGCCCGCGACTACAAGGAAAACGACGTCCTGGTGATCCGCTACGAGGGGCCCAAGGGCGGCCCGGGCATGCGTGAGATGCTGTCGACTACGGCGGCAATCTTCGGTCAGGGCATCAGCGACAAGGTAGCGCTGATCACCGATGGTCGCTTCTCCGGCGCCACGCGCGGCCTCTGCATTGGCCATGTGGGTCCGGAGGCGGCCGACGGCGGCCCGATCGGGCTGGTCAAGGATGGGGACATCATCTCGATTGACGCTGACGCCGGCACGATTGAACTGGAGGTCGATCCGATCGAGCTGGAGAACCGCGCCCGCCAACTGGCGAAGGAAGAGCCGCGGCGCACGATCTACACGTCCGGCGCCTTGTGGAAGTTCGCAAGGACGGTGGGGCCGGCTCACCTGGGCGCGGTCACGCATCCGGGCGGTGCGGCCGAGGGCCACATGTACGCGGACATCTGATGAAGATCCTGGGCCTGATCGGCGGGATCAGCGCAGAGAGCACCACTGTCTACTACCAGCAGCTGAACCGGCGTGTCCGCGAACGGCTGGGTGGATTGCATTCGGCTGAGCTGATCCTGTGGTCGGTGGATTTTGCCCCGATTGCGGCGCTGCAGGCCGTTGAGGACTGGACGGAGACCGGCAGGATTCTGGCCGAAGCGGCTCGAAAACTGGAGGCGGCCGGGGCGGGGGCGATCGTCATTTGCGCCAACACCATGCACATCAACGCCCCTCAGGTTGAGGCAGCGGTGGCGATTCCCCTGATCCATATCGCTGACGCCACGGCGGCGGCCCTGTCGGCGAAGGGGGTCTCCCGGCCCTTGTTGCTGGCGACCCGGTTCACGATGGAGAAGCCGTTCTACCGCGATCGCCTGGAGCGGGCAGGGTTCTCTGTGCTGACGCCGAACGCGGGTGACCGGGAACGACTCCACGCCATCATCTACGACGAGCTTTGCCAGGGCGTGATTCTGGCTGACTCCCGGGTCGCTGTGGCGGACATCATCGAGCGGGGGCTGGCGAACGGGGCTGACAGCATCATCTTCGGCTGCACCGAGATCGGACTATTGCTGGATGCGGACGCCATGCCCGCGCCAACGGTCGACACAGCGCTGGCGCATGTGGAAGCCGCGGTGAACTTCGCGCTGGGCTAACCCAGCGCCGCCACCCCGAACAGCATGGGGTGCGCCAGCATCAGGATCGCCCAGACCGCCACACCAAGCGCGATGCGCCACAATCCGATTTCACCCAGCTTGAGAGACTGGCGTCTGTTCAGAATCGCAGCGAAGGGCACGTTGGAGGTCTGGGCCATGAAGGCCTCGTAGGATTCGCCCAGCGCCCGCTTGCGTTTGGCGTCGATGCTGGAGGTTCCGGTCACGGCCAGCACCAGCAGGGTTCCGAAGAGCACGATGCTGGCCCTGTCGCCGTTCACCAGCAGGTGCCCCAAAGCCCATATCGCCACGCCCCAAAGAAACGGATGGCGGGTGATTCGCAGCATGCCTTGCACCACATCCGGGCGATCCAGGGCGCCTTCCTGCTGCACACTGGTGGGGTTGGGGGTGGCCAACCCCGGGACGATCAGCAGCATGGCCAACAGTTGGGTCAAAAGTTGAGTATGCCGGGTGGCCGCGTTGATGCCCCAGTGCGCCGTGTTCCAGACTTCGCCCCGCGCGCCAGCATAGGCGAACCCCAGCCAGACCAGGCCTGCCACCGAGGCCAGCGAGAACAGCCCCATGTAGGCATTCTGGCCGATACGTCCGACGAGGGCGTCCCTTAGCCGGGTTCCGGAGACACCCAGGTGGATCAGCAGGAAAAAAGCAGCGGCGGCGATCAGACTGGCCATGGATCAGGTCCTCCAAGCGTGACTCTGACAGCATAATTTACATCGTCAAGTTATGGCGCGGGGATCGCCATCGTCCGGATCGTCCCAGGGCGGCTCATCCTCGTCCATGTCGTCGCGCTCAAGTGGCGGCGAGGCGCGCACCGCGACGGGCGATGGCGTCGGCCTGACCGGTATTGTCGTCTGTGCAGCGGGGCCCCGGGTGACGGGTCGACGCAGCAAGGCCTCCATCCGCGCCATCCAGCGATTGGCCTCTTCCAGGGCGTCGTCTGCGTGAAGTCGACCTCTGACGTCGTCGTCGCCCGGTTGCCAGAGGTCCAGGGAGAAGTCCGGGTGAGCCGGATCGTCGAAAACGAAGCGCAGCCGGACGCCCTCGGTCGGTTCGGCGAGTTGATCCAGCGGTCGGCGTGTCTCGCCCCGAAAGGTGCGCGCCGCGACTTGACGGTCAACGATCAGGTCCACGCCCATCAATTCATCGAGGCTGTAGTCCAGCCGCCATGCTCCACGATCCCATGTGACCACAACGCGGTTTGAAGGCAGGTTGAACCCGATGCCCACACCGCGTCCGCGCACAATCAGGCCTGGTTCTGGCGGGTGGCCAAGGGCGTTGGTGAGCGTGCGGCGGATCCGGCGGGTCTCGTCGAGGAACCAGAGCATCCCCGTTCCGGCCAGCGTCAAGGCGCCGCCGACAAGGGCCAGAAGCGTCAGAAGCCGGGCTGCCTCGTCCATAGCAGAAGCCTACGCAGGTTCGACCGAGTCGTCGAAATCATGCATCGAGTTCAACGACCAGCGGCACGTGATCCGATGGTTTTTCCCAGGAGCGCACATCGCGGTGGATTGATACGCCGGTCAGGAGGTCTGCGGCCTGGGGCGACAACAGGGCGTGATCGATGCGGATACCGTTATTCCGTTGCCAGGCGCCAGCCTGATAGTCCCAGAAGGTATAGGCGCCCGGCGCGCCGTCCGCTTGCAGGAAGGCTTCGGTGAGGCCCAGGTTCTTCAGCGCCCGGAAGGCGGCCCGGCTCTCGGGCTGAAACAGCGCGTCGCCGGCCCAGTTATCGGGAAACTCTGCGTCACGTCGCTCGGGGATCACGTTGTAGTCGCCGGTCAGGACGAACGGTTCTTCCCAAGTCAGCAGTTCGCGAGCGTGAGCATTCAGGCGCGCCATCCAGGCCAGTTTGTAATCGAACTTCGGCGTGGACACTGGATTGCCGTTGGGAAGGTAGAGGCAACCCACCCGAACCGGGCGTGGGCCGGAGACCACGGCCTCAATGTAACGCGCCTGTTCGTCCGTATCGTCGCCGGGCAGGCCTCGCCGCACGTCCTCGAGCGGGGTCTTCGATATCAGCGCGACACCGTTGTAGGTCTTCTGACCATGGACGGCGACATTATAGCCCAGCCTTTCAAAGGCTTCGGTCGGGAATTTCTCGTCGATGCATTTGATTTCCTGGAGGCATGCCACGTCCGGCTTCGCCTCCTCGAACCAGCGCAACACCGTCTCGATTCGGGCGTTGACCGAGTTCACATTCCAGGTGGCGATACGCATTGACGTCTCCGGTTTCGCGACGGAGGCTAGAGGGGTGGGGCAGTCGCCTCAAGGCCATGGGTGGTTTGCGCGCGCGAAATGAAGTTATCGGCTCTGTCCTTGTTGTTGGCCTTGATAGCTTCGCCCGCGTTGGCGGAGACCTGCGCCCCGGCCAAACTCATGAAAATCGTCTCCCGGTCAGTGGGGACTGACGTAACGCCCGGCAGCTTCCGGGCGGCGCCCGTTACGCTCTACCGACAAGGCTCACGTTTCCTGCGCAACGAAGAGTCTGCGGATTTGGCCGGCGGACTGCATGTCCTCGCAATCGTCGCTTCGCCGGACGTCTGGATCGTCAATCGTGCTGACGGGACCGGTCGCCACCTGCTGGACCCCGGGCCCACCTATGAGGCCAAGGCGCCGATCGTGGCCGGGCAGGGGGTGCCCCAGGCTTTCACAGAGCTGGAGTTCGGCTGCGAGGCGCGCTTCGCCCGCGGACGGGCCCGTGAAGCGGGGGTTCGCGACGTCGCCGGGCGTCCGGCGCGGATTCATGCCATGCAGGAGGGCGACCGCCGACTGGAGATTCTCCTGTACGAGACCGGAACGCCTGCCGAGGTGGCCTATTTTCAGGGAACGACGGCGGTCCTGACGATCGTTTACGATGCCTATGAGACCGCATTGCCGGACAATCCGGGCCTGTTCGCGAAACCCGAGGGATACGCAATCTCCGAGGCGCCGTCCCGATGAGGCTTGTCCTGGCGCGTGGCGTACAGATCACAACCGGTGTCGCGGCAGCGCCGAAGCGATGACGCGGCTCCTATAGCAGTTTTCGCCGAAGCGGACACCGGCTTGAATCAGAAAACACATATAATTCAAAAAGTTGAGCCTCGTTTTCCCGCTCAGATTGATTCAATCTGAGCGGACGAGGCTCCAGGTAACGGCCGATTGAGCAGGGTGAGGAGACAGGGTGCTAAAGCACCCCCAGCATCTCCGCGACCAACGGATGGCGCACGATATCGCGGTCCTGGAGGCGGACAACGGCGATGTTGTTGACGGATTCGAGTTTGTCGGCCACGGGGCCAAGACCTGAGAAGGTTGGCAGCAGGTCAGACTGGTCAGGATCTCCGGTGACCACCATCGTAGAATGCCAGCCGAGCCGAGTAAGCAGCATCTTGAGTTGCACGTAGGTGCAGTTCTGGGCCTCGTCGATCACCACGAAGGCGTTGTTCAGGGTACGCCCGCGCATGAAGCCGACGGGGGCGATCTCGATGGCGCCTTCGGTCATCAGGGTGCGCACACGCTTCATCGACAGGCGATCCGACAAGGCGTCATAGAGCGGGCGCAGATAGGGCGCGAGCTTGTCTTCTGCGTCGCCCGGCAGGAAGCCGATGGATTCGCCGGCTTCGACGGCCGGACGCGACAGCACGATGCGGCCCACCTTGCCGGCTTCCAGCGCCTCGACGGCCTTGGCGATGGCTAGATAGGTTTTGCCGGTGCCGGCAGGGCCCAGGGCAAGCACCAGATTCTTGGCATCCACGGCGTCGATCAGCGCCTGTTGTCCAACGGACTTGGCCTTGATGGTCTTCAGATAGCCCTGCTCGCGATCGTCGTTGTGATGATTGAGGGGCGACCAGGCCCGTTCGACGGGCAGGCGGCGGATCTTGTCATCACCCTCGAACTGTCCGGCGTCGAACGCGCCTTCGCGCAGCTGTCGCTTCAGGGCTCGCTTGGTCATCAAAAGCCTCCGTGGGGGCAAGAAAAAAGGGCGTCCCGTGAATGGGAGCGCCCTTGGACAAATGGGTGAATGCGGCGTTGGCGGCGGAGGAGTCGACCGAGGAGGCGGCCTGGCGGCTCACCGTTTCGTACGCTTGCGGGCGGCGAAGCCCTTGAGAGCAACAGACCTGGCGTCATACACCCCGTCCAACGCGAGAACACGGGAGCCAAAACCCCCGCGGTCGTTCCAAAGGGCTGTGGCCCTTTCGAATCGCACCGTTAGATTGACCTTAGCTTGGTTTATGAGTCGTTAAACAGCCGTCAGCGGCAAGAAATGGAGGCCGGCGATGAGTGTCTATTCATTGGGCAATGTGACACCTGAGCTACCAAATGATGACGAATACTGGATTGCGCCCAATGCTGCGGTGATGGGGCGGGTAATTCTGAAGAAGAACGCCTCGGTCTGGTGGGGTGTGACGCTGCGCGGAGATAACGATCCCATAATCATCGGCGAAGGCTCAAACATCCAGGACGGCAGCGTGATCCATACGGATACAGGCTCGCCCTGCACCATCGGGGCGAACGTCACCGTGGGGCATATGGTGATGCTGCACGGCTGTGTAATTGGCGACGGTAGTCTCGTGGGGATCGGCTCGACGGTGTTGAACGGGGCGGTGATCGGAAAGAACTGTCTGATTGGAGCTGGGAGCCTGATCCCCGAGGGCAGAGTGATCCCGGACAATTCTCTGGTGATGGGCGCGCCGGGCAAGGTGGTGCGCGAGTTGAGCCCCGAACAGGCCATGCGCGTGGCTCTGGGCGCGGCGCACTATGTGGAGAACTGGAAGCGGTACCGGCGGGAACTGACCGAGATGTCTTGACGAACGTTGCGGCGCCTGCCGACGATTGAACCAAGCAAGGGAGAACGCCATGGCCTATGAGTTCATCAAGGTGGATCGCAACGGACCGATCACCACCTTCACTTTAAACCGCCCCGACGTGATGAACGCCATGCATTCGCCGGCGCACTTCGAGATGGATGACGCGGTCAATGCGTTCGCGGCCGATCCGGACCAGTGGGTGGGAATCGTGACCGGGGCGGGGGAGCGCGCCTTCTCCGCCGGCAATGACCTCAAGCACCAGGCCACAGGCGGCAAGATGGGAAGTCCGCCGTCGGGTTTCGCCGGACTGACGTCGCGCTATGACCTGACCAAGCCTCTCATCGCGGCGGTGAACGGCGTGGCCATGGGCGGCGGGTTCGAGATCGCGCTGGCTTGCGACATTATCATTGCGTCGGACAAGGCGGTGTTTGCGCTGCCGGAGCCGCGGGTGGGATTGGCGGCGCTGGCCGGGGGCTTGCATCGCCTGCCGCGCGCCATTGGCGTGAAGCGGGCGATGTCGATGATCCTGACAGCTCGGCGGGTATCGGCGGCGGAAGGCAAGGAGCTTGGCTTCGTTGCCGAGGTGACCAGCGCAGAAGACCTGATGAGGGTGGCGAACGAATGGGCCAAGGGAATCTGCGAACTGGGGCCGATGTCGATCCGGGCGTCGAAGGAAGCCGTCTATCGCGGGCTGGATGAGCCCAGTCTGGAAGCGGCCATCAAGGGCCAGAACCGCTATCCGGCGGTGGCGGCGCTGTTCACCTCGGAGGATTTCGTGGAAGGCCCGCTGGCGTTCTCGCAGAAGCGCGCCCCGGCGTGGAAGGGGCGCTGACGGCGGCTTTCGCGCAAACCGGTCGATATTCTTCTACACACGCTTGACGTGTTGAGAACGAAAAGTGATCATCGTAGCTGAAGGCCGTAGACCTGACGCGCGGGCCGGTACTCCCGGCGGATGCACCTCACTCGTTTGTGGTCGGGTCAAGTCGCAAGCTGTGGGGGATCAGGTTGGAAAGATATCGTCCGTATTTCTCTTTTTCTGGCCGCATAAACCGGCAGCCGTACTGGCTGACCGCGCTGGCGCTCGTTCCTGCTTACCTCGTGGCGTTTCTCCTCGCGGTCTTCATGCCCGTCCTGGGCCCACTGGCGGCGGGAATTCTGGTCATCGGCGCCATATGGGTCAGTGCGGCGAATCTGGTCCGCCGCCTGCACGACCGGGGCAAGGGCGCATGGTGGCTCGTCCCGATGTATTTGCCCGTGTTTGTTCTTTCCCTTCTGGCCCTGGCCGCCGAAGGGGCTGGCGAGGCCGATGCCGCGGCAGGGCTTAACGCCTTGACCTTGCCTTTCTCGATCTGGGTCTTTGTAGAACTCGGGTGCCTGCGGGGCACGCCTGGCCCCAACAGATTTGGTCTCGATCCCCTCAATCCTCTCGATCCTCTCGATCCTCTCGATCCCTCCCAGGCTGAGGTGTTCGACTAGCGGCAACCTTGTGGGAATGCGGCGACCCCGGCACAGTGCCAAGCACACTCATTTGGGGCGACCATGGATCTGGACGCAGTCGGCGGGGCCGCGACAGGGGGTTTGATCGCGTCGGCGATTGAGAAACCTTCCGGCGTGGCGGGCGCGCACCAAAACCCATGCGCCGACTGCGGGACGAAGACAGTTGGGCGCTTCTGTCACAACTGCGGCAATCCCAGCCATGTGCACCGGACGTTGCTGCAGCTGGGCGAGGAGCTGCTGCACGGGGTGATGCACTTCGACAGCCGCGCCTGGCGTACCTTGCCATTGCTGGCGTTTCGGCCGGGAAAGCTGACCCGCGAATGGGTGATGGGCAAGCGGGCGCGTTATGTGTCGCCGCTGGCGCTGTTTCTTTTCACAGTCTTTGTGATGTTCATGGCGCTGAGCTATGCGCCCGCGCCGAAGCAGGCGGTGCTTGAGCGCAGAGACTTTACCGCTGCGGAAATCGCGAAACTGAGAACTGATGTCGCAAAGGCGCGCGCGGCCCTTGAGGGGGTAGGTCCGGAACAACGCCCGCTGTTGTACAAAGCCGTGGAGGCGGCAGAGCAGCGTGTGAAAGCGGCTGAAACCGGAAGAGCGACCGCCCTCGCGTCACCCGGCAGCGGAGACTGGAAGGCGCGGCTTGCCGAAGGGGTCCGCTCGGGCGAATTCACCATCGGCACAGGAAACAAGGCCCTGGATAAGAAGCTGCGTGAAAAGGCCGAAAACCCGGAATTCGCGATCTACAAGCTGCAGCAGACCTTTTACAAATTCTCGTTCCTTCTGGTGCCGATCTCGATCCCGTTCGTCGCGTTGCTGTTCGTCTGGAAGCGGGGGGTGACGCTCTATGACCACGGCGTGTTTGTGCTCTACTCGCTGACCTTCATGTCAGCGCTGATCATGGTAGGAGCGGTCAGCGACCGTTTGGGCTTGCAGACCGGATGGCTGGTCCTGGCGCCGCCGGCGCACATGTTTTTCCAGATCAAGGGCGCCTATGGGTTGGGATGGTTCTCTGCGCTTTGGCGAACGGTTCTGCTTCAACTGTTCTGCGTGATCGCGCTGGGCCTGTTCATTCTGTCCGTGGTGTGGCTGGGCCTGACATGAAGTTGACGCAGGAGTCACTCTTGCGACGGGCAACCCGTTAGGCCAGTGTCCCGGCCAACTTAACAGCGGTCCGGGACGGTACGACGTGGACAGATTTGACTACATCATCATCGGCGCAGGGTCCGCCGGTTGCGTTCTTGCCAACCGGCTGACGGCGGATGGAAGCAAGTCCGTCCTGCTGCTGGAAGCGGGCGTCAAGGATGATGCCCTGATGGTGCGCATGCCGGCCGGTGTGGCCCAGCTGATCCCCGACAAAGGCACCTACAACTGGGGCTTCTGGACCGAGGCCGAACCACATCTGGAGGATCGCAAGCTGTTCTGGCCGCGCGGTAAAGGCTGGGGCGGATCATCCTCGATCAACGGCATGATCTACATCCGTGGCCATGCCCGTGACTATGACCAGTGGCGCCAGATGGGCCTGCAGGGATGGGCCTACAAGGATGTGCTGCCCTACTTCAAACGCTCGGAAGGCTTTGAAGGGGGCGGTGATGCCTGGCACGGCGGCGAGGGGCCGCTGAAGGTCACCAGATCCGCCGATCCAAACCCGATCTACAAGGCCACGATCGAGGCGGGCCGGCAGGCAGGGTACAAGGTGACCGCCGACTTTAACGGTTTCCAGCAGGAAGGGTGGGGTCCCTACCAACACACCATCTCGGGCGGCGAACGCTGGAGCGCGGCAAAGGGCTATCTGCATCCGATCCTGACGCGCGCGAACCTCACCTGCGTCACGGGTGCGCGGACGACCCGGCTGATCCTTGAGGACGGTCGCTGCACAGGCGTGGAATATGCCGACGAGACCACGCGCGAGCGCAAGATCGTCCACGCGAGCGCCGAGGTGCTGGTCTGCGCCGGCGCGGTGCAGTCACCGCAGATCCTGCAGCTTTCTGGGATCGGCAATCCGGACGACCTGGAGCCGCACGGCGTGCCGGTGGTCCATACGCTGAAGGGGGTTGGCGCCAATCTGCAGGACCATCTGGATCTGGCGCTGTCATGGGCGTGCCCGAAGCCGATCACCATGTATTCCCAGACCAAGGGCCTGCGCACCCTGCTCATCGGTCTGACCTACATGCTGTTCAAGAAGGGGCCGGGCAGTCGGTTCCCGCTGGAGGCCGGCGCCTTCCTGAAGTCGCGGCCCGATCTCGACCGGCCCGACCTGCAGGTCCATGTGGTGCTGGCCGCGATGCGCAACCACGGCAATCGTGAGGCCGGGCCGGTTCAGCAGGACGGTTTCACCTTCCACATCTGCCAGCTGCGGCCCGAGAGCATCGGTCGGGTGGGGTTGCGGTCGGCGGATCCTTTCGACGATCCCACCATCTTCGCCAACTACCTCGCCGCCGAGGAGGACCGGCGCGCGCTGCGCGAAGGTGTGAAGATGATGCGCCTCGTGGCCGAACAGGCCGCGCTGTCGCCCTTCAACTCGGAGGAACTATTCCCCGGCAAGGCCGTACAGACCGACGCCGAGATCGACACCTGGATTCGCCAGACCGCCGAAACGATCTACCATCCGGTGGGCACTTGCCGCATGGGCGTGGCAGGCGATCCGATGGCCGTGGTGGATGCCGATTGCCGGGTGATGGGACTGAAGGGCCTGCGGGTCGTGGACGCCTCGGTGATGCCGACCCTGATCGGCGGCAACACCAATGCGCCGACCATGATGATCGCCGAGAAGGTCTCGGACTCGATCCTGGGTAACCCGTTCCTGGCCGCTGACGAGGCGCCGATCGAAGAAGATGAGGTCAGGGCGGCCTGACGACGGGCGCCGTTCACGCAGCGTGAATGGCGCCGGACGTCATTCGCGCAAGGGATGCGACGATCTGCGTATCGGGGAATGCGTCGGTCGGGGGTGTGGGTCAGGGTGGGGCATCGCTCATCCACTCCCTGGAGTTCTTCATGAAGTCGCTTCCCCTTTTCCTGGGCCTTGTTCTCGGTATCTCCGTGCTGGCGCCCGGTGTGCGGGCTCAGGAGACGGCCAGTCTCGATGTCACCTTCGCCGGCCTCAAGGCGACGCAGGGCGTCATCATGTTCACCCTGGTGAACAGCGAGGAGGCCTACAACGACAAGGCCAAGCCGGTTGCGGCGGTAATGTTGCCGGTGGCTGCGGCCACGGCGACCCGCACGTTCAGGGGCCTCGCTCCCGGCCGCTATGCCATCAAGGCGTTTCACGATTTGAACGGCGACGGCAAGATGAACGCCAACCCGTTCGGCATCCCCACAGAGCCCTTCGCCTTCTCGAACAATGCTGTGGCCAACATGAGTCCGGCCAAGTGGGCGGCGGCCAGCTTTGAGGTGAAGGCCGGCGCCAACGCCCACGCCATCACCATCGATTGAGCAGGAGCGGACCCATGGACAGACGTCACTTCCTTCAGACGCTGACGGGCGCTGCCGCCACGGCGGTGCTGACCCCCGAACTGGCCCAGGCCGCCGCCCAGCTTCGCCAGGGCGCCGCCGCCGGGATCAACTGGCAGGTCGCCTTCAGCGATGTCGACGCCGACCTGCCGCGTGCGCCGCTCAAGCTGGTGCACGGTCGTGCGCCGAAAGACCTCGCCGGCAGCCTCTATCGCAATGGCCCGGGCAAGTTCCATCGGCCCGGTGGCTCGGTGGATCACTGGTTCGACGGCGACGGCCTGATGCGGGCGTTCCGGGTATCGGACGGCGCGGCGACGCTGGAGGCGCGTTTCATCGATACGCCCAAGCGCCGCGTCGAGGCGGCCGCCAACGCCATCGTGCAGCCCGGCTTCGGAACGGCGCGCAAACCAGGGGCTCAGGTCCGAAACGCCGACGACGCCAATTCTGCGAACATCTCCGTGATGTCGATGGGCGGTGAGCTGTGGGCGCTGTGGGAGGCGGGCTCGCCCGTCGCCATGGACCCGAAGGATCTGTCCACCAGAGGCATGAAGACCCTGCGGGACGACCTGGTGCACATGCCTTTCCTGGCTCACCCCCGGCGTGACCCCGGCGGCGATGTCTGGAGCCTGGGTCTTTCAGGGGCGCAGGCGATTGTCTGGCGCGTCGCCGCCGACGGCGCCCTGAAATCTGCCGACATGGTCAGCCTGCCGACGGCCAGCTACGTCCATGACTTCACCGCGACCAAACGCCACCTGATTGTGATCCTGCAGCCGTGGGTTCAGGACCGGATGGTGATGCCCTATGCCGACAGCTTCACCTGGCGGCCCGAGCTCGGCTCGAAGGTGCTGGTGCTGGACAAGGCCGACCTCACCAAACGTCGCATCTATGAACTGCCGCCCTTCTTCGCCTTCCACTTCGGCTCGGCCTGGGAAGAGGCGGACGGCACCCTGCGGTTCGACGGCTGTTTCACGCCAGACGCCCGGTTTGCCACCACAAACGGCAAGGCGTTCATGAAGGGGACTTTTGAACCCGAACCGGACCCGATCCTGACACTGGTGACCCTCAGGCCAGATGGCCGGGCGACGCTGGAACCTACCGGGGTCACCGCCGAGTTCCCGCGCGTTGACGGCCGCAGGTCTGGCGATGCGCGCCGCTACACGATCCACGCCACGGCCACCGCGGCAAACACGCCGCTATTCCACGGCGTGGCGACCTACGACTGGAAGGCCGGCAAGTCCGACAGTTACGACTTCGGCGCCAGCCATCTGGTGGAAGAAGCGGTCTTCGTCGCCCGTCCCGGCGGCACGGAAGAACTGGACGGCTGGCTGCTGGCGCCCTCGGTCAACACCCGGGCCAGGGCGACGGAGCTCCACGTGTTCGACGCCCGCCGGATTGCGGCGGGGCCGATCTGTACCTGGCGGTCAGAGCATGTGCTGCCGGTCAGTCTGCACGGGGTGTTTGTGCGGGCGTAGGGGCGGCCGGAGCCCCGTTCACCCTCGCTGCCGGCTTGATCTCTACGCGGTAGTCCAGGCCCGGCCTGAACCAGGTCTGGGCGGCGCGTTGAACGTCGGCGGCGGTGATCCGTTCGGTGCCGGTGATCAGTTGGCGGATAACGTCCAGGCGGCGCGGATCGGTCTGCGCGCCCGAAAGCTCGCCCAGCCAGTAGCCGTTGGTCAGCTGCGCCTTCTGCAAGGCCTCGATCCGCGGCGCCTTGGCTCGGGCCAACTCGTCGGGTGAGACGCCATCCTCCGCCAGTTTCGCGGCGATCTTCAGCGTATCGTTGAAGAAGCCCTGAAGTTTTTCGGGTGGCACCTCGACGGTGGCGGCGATGTAGCCCCAGCCCGGCCAGACCAGGCTGTGCTGGGAGCCGACCGAAGGAGAGTAGGTGGCGCCCTGATTTTCCCGGAGTTCGTCGGTCAGGCGCAGGTTCATGATCTCGCGAAGCACGGCGGTGTCGCGGGCGCGCTGCGGGTCGGCCCAGTAGTCGCTGGTGGGCCAGGCGATGTAGCCGACCGCCTGATCGGCGCGGCCCTTGTGGGTCAATTCCACAACACGGCCGTCGCCCTTCGGGAAGACGACAGTGTGCTGCGTCGCCGGGACCGGACGCGGCTCGACGCGCCGGGGCAGGGCGGCGAAGGTCGAGGCTGTGGCGGCGATCGCCTGATCCACCGTGATGTCGCCGACGATCACCACATCGACCGGACCCTGCGCCAGATCCTGTGCAATTGCAGTCTGGATATCGCTGACCCTGGCGTCGGCGATGTTCTGGCGGCTGGGGAACGTCCAGCGCCGGTCGCCGGAGTGGATCAGGCCAGGCAGGTCCCGGGCCATGACGCCGTCGGTCGTGGATTCGTACTGGTCGTGGGCGGTTCTGTAGGCGGTCTTCACGCGCTGGAACGCCTCATCCCGCCAGGCCGGCTCACTGAGATAGGCTGCGAGGACCTGCAGTTGCGTCGGCAGGTCACCGGTCCGGGTGCTGCCGGACAGGACCAGGGCGTCGTCCGAGACGCTGAAGCGCGCGCCATACACATTGGCGGCCAGGACGCGTTCCATATCCTCGACGCCAATTCTCTTGAGTCCGCCTTCGATCATGGCGCTGGCGGCCCAGAGCGGGCTCTGTCGATCATTGGGCAAGCCCTTGAGGCCCTGGCCGACATTGACCCGGACAAGCACCTCATCGTCGCGGAAGGCGGTAGGTTTGACGGTTAGGCGGGCGCCGTTGGCGAAGCGCACGAATGTGGTCTTCAGGTCTGCAATCTCGCGTCGCTCCACGACCTTGCCGGGGACCCCGAAGCGCTCATACGGCCATTTGCCGGCGACGGGCTGGATCTGGGGCAGGACGGCGACCTTCTGGGACGTCGTCAGCGCCGCCAGTACAGCGGCCTCGCCCCCCTCTATGGGGGTGGGAGAGGCCATGAACACCAACGGACCCTGGCCCTTGAAAACGGTCTTCAGAACCTCGTTGACCGTGGCGGCCTTCAGGCCCGCCACCGAGGCCTCAAACTCGCTCTGATCGTCGATTGGCGCCGTGATTACCGTTTGCTCGGACAGGGTGTCGATCATGTCGTCAGCCAGTTCCGCCTGCCGTCGAGTGGCGGCGCCAGCCACTGAAGCCTTCAGACTGGCGCGGATCTCGACGATCTCGCGATCCAGTTCGTCCTGTCGCACACCGTATTGGACAAGGCGGCGCTGCTCGCGCTCGACACCGGCAAGGGCCGCGGCCCAGCGCCCGGGCTCGGCCTGGACGCCGATAATGGCGATGTCGGCGGCATTCTCCTGCTCGAACTGACCGGCCCCGGCGCCAAGGAAGGGCGGGTTCGGGCTGCGGGTAATCGCCGAATAGCGACGGTTCAGCACGGCCAGGCCAAGGTTACGGATCAGGTCGCGGCGGCGAGTCGCCTTGTTGTCGGGTGAAAGGTCTGGCGGGCTGACCCATACGACCTGCAGGGTCTGGGTGACGCCGGGTTCGATCAACAGCTTCGCCTCGGCTGAGCGTGGGGCCACCGGGCCATTGTCTGGCGCAGGCGCGGGCGGTCTGCGGGCAGCCCAGCCGCTGAAGGCGGTTCTGATCTTTTCTTCCATGGCGTCGACATCAAAATCGCCAACGGCGACGAAGACGGCCCGTTCCGGTCGGTACCATTGATCATAGTAGTCGCGAATGGCGCTGGCCGGGGCGGTCTTGAGGACCTCGACCTTGCCGATCGGAATGCGGGTGGGCGGGCGTTGGCCCTTGAGCAGGAAGTTGCTGCGGGCGACGTAGACCCGGTAGCCGGGGGTGTCGCGGGAGCGTTCCTCTGACAGCACAACGCCGCGCTCCCGATCGACGGCCGCGGGATCAATGGTCAGGTTGAAGGCGGTTTCCCGCAGAAGCTTGACAGAAGTGTCCACCGTCTCGGCGTCGGTGCGCGGGAGATCGAGCATATATATGGTTTCACCATAGCCTGTGGAGGCATTGGTGTCGGCGCCGAACGCCAGACCGAGGCGCTCGAGAATCTTGATCATCTCGCCTTCCTTGACTTCCTTCGATCCGTTGAAGGCCATGTGCTCAAGGAAGTGGGCCAGGCCCTGCTGGGCGTCGGTCTCCATACGCGAGCCGGTGTCGAACCAAAGGCGGAGCGCCGCCTGGCCGGGCGGAATCGACTGCTTGCGGATCGCATAACGCATGCCGTTGGGCAGGATCCCGAAGCGGATGGCCGGATCGGCTTTCAGATCCGATGTGGCCTGAGCCCACTGGGCGGATGGCGCGGGCGACTGGGCTTGAATGGAAGACGGCAGGAAGGCCAGGGTGATAGCAGCGGCGAGGGCGGCGCCTGCGCCGGAGTAGCGGGTCATCAGTGTTGCCTGAATGGGTTCGTGAAACGCCTGCGCACCATTGCGAAGCTCCGTGGCCACAGCAAGGCCAAGCGATAGGTCACTCGCCCAGAGCCGCAACACAGCTTACATAGGCCCATAATGACGGCTGTCTTCTTCGAAGTTCCCGCTTCTGGCGGATCACGTCCCGGCGAACCGGATCCCCCGGGCCTGCGACCGGCGCCGGCGCCTGGGCCGCTGGTCAACGCGCCCTGGCCGGTGGTGGCGCTCGTTGTGACCATTGTGCTGGGGTATCTGCTCCAGAGCCGGTTCCCGCTCGAAAGCGTAACCCAATGGCTTGCGTTCTCGCCGGCACTGCTGCTGGAGGGACATCCAGAGCGGATGATCTCCTCGGTGTTCGTGCACGGCAACTGGGCGCACGCGCTGATGAACGCCGCCTTCATTCTCGCATTCGGAGCGCCAGTGGCGCGGTTCTTCGGACCAAGTGTCGGTGGCGCGCTGGATTTCTTTCTCTTCTACCTGTTCTGCGGGGTGCTGGCCTGCGCGGGGTTTGCGGCCCTTCACTGGGGGCAGAATGTTTCCCTGATCGGGGCGTCAGGTGCGGCGTCGGGCCTGATGGGCGGCGCAGCTCGGCTGATCGGGGGTAATGGACGGGTCGGGCCGATCTTCTCCCGCGCGGTCACAGGGATGGGTCTGGGCTGGTTGATCGTCAACATCATCATGGCGTTTGCCGGGGGGCTGCTGGTTCCGGGGGGAGGGTCGGCTGCCGTAGGTTGGGAGGCCCATCTGACCGGGTTCGTGGTGGGCGTCCTGCTGATCGGGCCTTTTGGCTGGGTTGCGCGACGTCGCTAGAGGATCGGTCCGGTCACGCGTGAGTGAATGGCAGGTGCATTGTGTCCGCTCTGAAACTGAGCGAAGCTGATCTCCCATCAAGAGATCAAGGGGGACCCGATGCTGGTCTCACAGATTCTCCGGACCAAGGGCGATACCGTCTTCACGATCACGCCCGAGGACATTGTCGGCGTCGTCGCCGAACTTCTTCACGCCAAGGGCATCGGCGCGCTCGCCGTTCTCGCAAATGATCGTGTGGTTGGAATCGTTTCCGAGCGCGACATCGTCCGCGCCTTGGCGTCGCACGGTCCCGGCGCGCTCAAGAAGCCGGTCTCCGACTACATGACGAGCAATGTGCTGTTCGCCGATCCGGGCGAGACGGTTGATTCCCTGCTCAGTCGGATGACCGACCGGCGAATCCGTCATTTGCCCGTATGCAAGGCTGATCGCTTGATCGGCATCGTCTCGATCGGGGACCTGGTGAAGCACAAGATTTCCGAGGTCGAAGCCGAGGCCGACGGTCTGAAGGCATATATCGCGGCCAGCTGAGACGCCACGCCGGTTGCGGTGCACTTCATGAGGCGGTCTCGAAAGCTCGCGCCTCAATCAGGTTTGCCGCCGCAAAGCCTTGCGTTTCGCAAGACCGAGTCGGGCATTGGCCGGCCCCTGCGCGGCGGCCGCGCACGAGTCGCGGACGGGGCAGGGCGGGCCCCGACCAGGTGACCGGGCTGCTGGCCCCCCTGAGCAGCCAGATTCTTTTGCAAACGCTGTTGACGCATCGGTCCCCCACGAATAGATACCCGCCTCCCGCTCGGGCCTCGAACCACTTCGAGACTTACGGCAGGCGCCCAGAAGGTGCTTGATGTTCGTCGCGAAATGAGTATAGTCCCCAGCTCCAATCGAATCGCTACGGACTTTAGAGGGAAGCCCCTCGGCGGCCCGAAGTGATTTTTGCGGCCTGATCCAAGAGGTTCTTGGATTTGTCGTAAAAGCTGAAAAGCGCGGTTGACACCAAAGAGGCCGGTCACTAGATAGCCGCCTCCGCCGACCACCGGCGCTAAACAGTGGGGCAGGCGAAAGCCGGTCAGGGTCTTTGACATCGTTGAATTGGAAAGAGAAACGCAGGCGGCGACGTCCTAGCGATAGGGGTAACCACCCTATCTCGACGTTGACTGTGACTGCGGTCTCTTGAAGACACCATGAATATGGATACCTGGGAGCCTCGGTTCTCAGGCATCGATGTGAATGGGAACTCGTCAAGAAATTAAGCAGACTATAGCCAGCCGATCTCAAGTAGATCGGGGAAGCCGAAAGTCAGAACGTCAACTCAACCTGAGAGTTTGATCCTGGCTCAGAGCGAACGCTGGCGGCAGGCCTAATACATGCAAGTCGAACGGTCTCTTCGGAGGCAGTGGCGGACGGGTGAGTAACGCGTGGGAATATGCCCTTTGGTACGGAACAACTGAGGGAAACTTCAGCTAATACCGTATGTGCCCTTCGGGGGAAAGATTTATCGCCATTGGAGTAGCCCGCGTTGGATTAGGTAGTTGGTGGGGTAAAGGCCTACCAAGCCTACGATCCATAGCTGGTCTGAGAGGATGATCAGCCACACTGGGACTGAGACACGGCCCAAACTCCTACGGGAGGCAGCAGTGGGGAATCTTGCGCAATGGGCGAAAGCCTGACGCAGCCATGCCGCGTGAATGATG
>CAIVVM010000024.1 GCA_903909375.1 uncultured Alphaproteobacteria bacterium | reverse complement strand
GGATCGCCCGAGTTCAAGGCCCTGGTCGCCGCCAGCAAGTTCAGGCGCTGGCCGGTGTTTGCGACGGGCACGACGGGTGGCATTGCGCTGCAGAACCACGGGAACGACGTGGGGTTCCGGAACATCAAGATCCGGGTGTTGGAGTAGGGCTGTGGCGTGCGTACGGCGGGAGAAGTCGGCTCGCGGAAGACTCGGGCCGGGACCGGAGATACGTCACAATCGCGCTGACTTATTCAATTGCCAGTCTTTCAATGCAGCTCGGAAGCCGCTCTCCTCATTCAAACGCAACTTAGCGTATCACGAATCAGAATTATCATAGTTCAGTTAGCTTTGCCTTAATCCACGACGGAACAACATTTGCACTTTCGTATTTTCGCCAAACATCATCAAACGTAACATCGAGGCTAAATCCAGCGAAATTCTGATGTACCAATTCATTTCTTTTTGAGCCGAGATAGATGAAATCACCGATAGAAGATGAAATATCTTCTTCTTTTGCTGCAGCCGATAATTTTAATTTTGCGACATCACCAAATAATGAAAAGAATTTGTTCAAATTTGAATGTTCCCACGAAAACATTGCGTGATATCTTCTATCCAGCCCCTGTCTTTCAATAAATGCAACGTAGATTGGCCTTGCACCTCCACCTTGGGCGCACTCCAATATAGTTGTACATATCTCGCGCTCAAAATGGCTTGCGGCAGATAAGAGAAGCGCCTTTGTCGCGATGCTTTCGGCCGACGAAATGTCTGAAGGTCCACCGGACGTCTTCACGACATCGAGAATCGCAGAAAGTTCATCTCTGATTCTATGGACATCGGACATTTGTTAGATAGCTCCGGAGGCCGCAATCAATCTGCTCGTAACATTTTCTGTTCTGGAGGTTCCCCCTTGAAAATATGGCCGCAATACATTCGAAAGATTCTGAATTTGATCATTAGATAGCGGTTTCACTAAATCCGCATCGCGATCATTCCAGGCAGTTTTCGCACTCGCATACATGGCAGCTTCGAACACGCCGACTGAAAATCGGTCCGACAATTTGTAACTGTTTGGATCAACCGCAGAAGTTCGATCCAAGAAATTTTCAAATATATTCTTACACAACATCACATCTTCTTCGGAAAAATTCTTCTTGGCTTCAGATGAAAACACATTCAGAAACCTTGCCATTGATGGCTTGTATTTCCCTGCAGAAATCAACATTGCAAAGGACCTCAATAGTAACTCGACATCCCTCAAATTCACATCACGCTCGGGCTGACCAAGAACTCTACGCCACCTTTCATCTTTATTCATTTCATACAATGCACTATAGAATTTAGAATAGTATAAATTTGATCTTATCTCTTGCGGTTTCAGATTTACTCCGCCCGTGTTCAATCTATCGAATATCTCGAATACGGATGAATTGTCTGATTTCGGCTCATTCTGCTTAATTATGACACATCTGATAGTCCTTAGATTTAGTGATGACTGATATTCTTCCAGAGTGTCATAGTTTTTTCCGTCAAATTTATTGACATCTTCACCACCCCTAGCCGGTAAGTACAAATTGAACGGCGAAAAGTACTCGTCATTGGCGATTATGTGCGCCGGATATAGACCGTTTTCCGCATAGATTTCTCGTAACTCCATGCGCTTGTCCTTCTTGGGAAACCTCTTTTTCATGAAGAAGTATAGCGACATTAGCCGCTGCTGCCCGTCGAGGATTGAGAATTTATTTCTAGCCTCCTCGTAAAGGAATATTTGAGGGACCGGCAATCCCAACAGCAAAGATTCAATCAGCTTCGACGCTCGAGCCCTATCCCATGTATAGTTTCGCTGATACGGAGGTATCAGAATTGCACCACTATCCAGAAAACTATTAATTGTAATTACATTGAAATCATTGGGAGATGACGTGATATCATACTCCGCAATCTGGACGTCTTCTTGGATGTCATCTTCCATCCAAGTCTCTGATCCGACTCCCTCAGCAGGAGGGTCAACTTCAGACGCCATGTTCCGATTTCCTTGGTTTCACACACTCTAGCGGGTGTCGAGCTTCAACCTCAAGCATGAAGCGAGCCAGCGTTTCCAATTGGGCTATGCGGGATGACGCTCATGAATAGGGAACGACGACCCTCACTGCAGGACTCGACAAAAAGTTAAGTAGCCGCGTCTCACGTCGCCCAGGCGCGGCCGATCTCCTTCATGGGCACGCAGCCCCGATAGTCGCCCGGTACCGGATCGTAGCGCAGGGTCTTCGTGGCGCCGGTTTCGGAGGTGAAGAAACCGGTGAACGTAGCCTGCTTCATGAGCGCGAAGAAATGCGACAGCGGCTTCTGGGCGGCCTCGGCATCGTAGCGTCTCAGGAGTTCCGTCTGCTGCGCCGCGCTCAGGGCGGTGAACGCCATGCCGTAGGCGGCCTGGGCATCGGCCTGCATGGTGTCGAGGCCGTCCCGAAGTCGCTTCACCTGGTCGGGATCATAGAAGGTCGCCAGGGCGCGATCGATGAACGGCGCGACGCCGGCCGCCCGCGCGCCCGGCGTGTCCGTGGCCGGCATGATCAGCTCGACCGCGGCGTCCAGGGTCAGCGCCTGCGCCGAGGTCAGGGCTTTCGGAATCCAGGTCAGCGTCGGCTGCGCAGAGGCAGCGGACGGCAGGATCAGGGTGGCCCACAGCGCACCAAAACTCAGGCCGGCGCCGATCAAGGCGTCGCGGCGGCTGGGTGAGTTCCGCAAATCGAATGGCCTCACAACTCGCCCCTCCTGCTGGCGGCCACTGCGTGGTCCACCGCGCGCGCGGTCAGAGCCATGTAGGTCAATGACGGGTTTACGCAGGAGGCCGAGGTCATCGCCGCGCCGTCGGTGACATAGACGTTTCGGCAGGCGTGCACCTGATTGTGGGCGTTCAGCACCGATGTCTTCGGATCGCGTCCCATCCGCGCGGTGCCCATTTCGTGGATACCGAGACCCGGACCGTATCCGGTGTCTCCGCCTATCACGTTCTTGAAGCCGGCCGCGTCCAGCATTTCCATGGCCGCCAGCCGCATGTCCTTGCGCATGGCCTTTTCGTTGTCGCGGATGCTGACGTCGAAGGTGATGGTCGGCAGACCGTGCTGGTCCTTCAGCGCTGTGTTCAGGGTCATGCGGTTATCGGCATAGGGCAGCATCTCGCCGAAGCCTCCGAGCCGGACGGCCCACGGGCCTGGCTGGGTGAGTTCGGCCTTTCGGTCTGCGCCGAAGCCCGGGCCGTTCAGACCGCGTTCCCAGCCTGGCCGCCCGGCGCCGCCCTGGTAGCCAAAGCCGCGCAAGTAGTCGCTGCGCGCGCTCGCCTTGTCGCCGAGATTACGGAACCGGGGGATGTAGATGCCGTTCGGCCGGCGGCCGGAATAGTACATTTCCTCGTAGCCCGGCGCCGCGGCCTGGGCGCCCACGCCAAGGTGGTGGTCCATGATGTTGCGGCCGACCTGGTCGCTGTCATTGCCAAAGCCGTTGGGGAACCGTTTGCTGGTCGAGTTCAGCATGATCCAGGCGGTATTGATCGCCGAGGCGCAGAGGAAGATGACGTCGGCGTAGAACTCGGTTTCCTCGCCGGTCACCGCATCCTTCACCCTGACCCCGGTCGCCTTGCCCTTGCGCTCATCCAGGATCAGCGAGGTGACGATGGAGTCCGGCCGCAAGGTCAGGTTCCCCGTTCGCTCGGCCGCCGGCAGGGTCGCAGAGTTGGAGCTGAAATAGGCGCCGAAGGGACAGCCCCGGATGCAGAGATTGCGGTTCTGGCACTTGCCACGCCCCAGGGCCAGCTGCTCTTCGGTCGGCGCGGTAAGGTGGGCCACCCGGCCGATCGTGATCCTTCGATCCGGGATTTTTGCCTCGACCTGGGCCTTCAGGTGCTTCTCGACGCAGTTCATTTCCATCGGCGGCTGGAACAGACTGTCCGGAAGGTGGGCCAGACCCTCGCTCTGACCGCTGACGCCAATGAAGCGCTCCACATAATCGTACCAGGGCGCCAGATCCTCGTAGCGGATCGGCCAGTCTACCGCGACGCCCTCACGGGCATTGGCCTCGAAGTCCATGGGGCTGTGACGATAGGTCTGTCGGGCCCACTGGAGGGATCGACCGCCCACGTGATAGCCGCGGATCCAGTCAAACCGTTGGGTCTCGGTGTAGGGGTGCTCGTCGTCCTTGACGAAGAAGGGGCGGGTGTACTCGGTGATGGTGTAGCCGGTGCGCTGCTGCACCCGATAGTGGGCCTTCAGGTCGGCGGGCGGCAACCTGCCGCCGGGATACTGGGCCTCCCAGGGGCTCATGGTCGCTGTCGGATAGTCCTCCAGATGCTTGACCATCCGGCCGCGCTCGAGGACCAGGGTCTTGAGCCCCTTTTCCGTCAGCTCCTTGGCCGCCCAGCCGCCGGTGATGCCGCTGCCGACGACGATGGCGTCGTAGCCGTTCTTGCGGCGCGCGCGGGTGTTGAGGTTGGCCATGTCGCTCCCTTGCGCCCTGCTGTTCCGGAATCGGCGGGCGGATTGAGCGGTCTTCACGTCCGCCGCTCATTGCGCTGGAAGCTTCCATGAAATCGATTACATTTCAACCCGCCGAACGGTCGATTCAAGGGTCGCCGGCCAGCCCCCGGGAGAACGTCATGACGGGTAACAATCAACGCCGGATCGCGGCGTTCTGCGCCGCCGCCATGGTCCTGAACCTGGCCGGCTCCCCGGTGCAGGCGGAGCCGCGCTGGCGGTCGATCTTCGACGGCAAGACCCTGAACGGCTGGACCCCCAAGATCGTCGGCTACCCTGCAGGCGAGAACTTCCAGAACACCTTCATCGTGAAGGACGGCGCGATCCAGGTCTCCTACGCAGGCTACGACCGGTTCGGCGCGCGGTTCGGACACCTGTTCTACAAGACCCCGTTAAAGGCCTATCGACTGCGTCTCAACTACCGGGTGCTGGAGCCGCCGCTTCCCGACACTCCGGGCTGGGCGCGGGGCAACAGCGGTGTGATGTTTCACAGCCAGAGCGCCGAAAGCATGGGCCTGAGGCAGCCGTTCCCGGTGTCGGTAGAATTCCAGATTCTGGGCGCCGACGGCCCTGGCCCCAGACCCACCGGCTCGGTCTGCACGCCCGGGGTCAGCATCACCCTGGGCGGCGTCCGCCAGCCGGTTCATTGCACCACCTCCTCAGGTCCGACCATTCCCAACGGAACCTGGACGGCGCTCGAGCTGGAGGTGACCCCTGACGGCGACGTCACCGAAAAGATCAATGGCGTGGTCGTTCACCGCTACGCCGCCATAGCCCTGGACGCATCGGACCCCATGGCTGCCGCCGATGCGCGCCGCCTGATCGCCGAGCGCGGCGGTGTCCTGCCGGTCACCGAGGGCTACATCGCGCTGCAGAGCGAGGGCCACCCGATCGAGTTCAGGGATATCCAGGTGCAGGTGATCCGGCAGCGGAGATAGCGCTCCCCGCTGTATAGCCGCCCGGAAACCCGGACCGGGCCCGGTTTGCTTGTCCGGAGCATTCCTGCCCGCCCGGGAACGCCGTCTAGAAGCCCAGCCTTCCAAGCGTCCGCGACACCCGCTCACGCGTCGGCGGGTCGCGAAACGGAAACGCGCGGAGAAAGTCGGCGCTGTCCAGGTGCCCTGCGCGGGCCTTGACCGATCGGGCCCAGGCGTTTGCCTTCAGATCATTGCCATTGAGGCCGTGGGAGACGGCCGCGATCATTTCGATCAGCGCGTGGGCGCCGGGTGAGTTCGCGGCCCGCTCGGCCCACTCCGCCGCCTGGGCCTGATCCTCAAGAACAAGGTGCGACATGGCCCGGACTCCGAGCATGCCATAGACCAGGGGATCAAGCGGACTCAGGACAAGCGCTGCGGCGATGTTGACCTGACTGGCTTCGGCGCTGCCAAGCAGGGCTTCGGCCCATCCCCTGGAGTATCTGGCCTGGGCATAGCTGGGGTTCAGCGCATTGGCCCGCTCCAGCCAGGGCAGGCTGGCCTCGAGATCGTCATTGAGCCACTGCGCCCGGCCCATGGTGAAGTGCCCGAAGGGATCCAGCGGGTCCCGCTCCAGGCACTGGGACGCGTAGCGTTGCGCCAGCGTTATGGCGGCCGGATCGTCCGAATAGCGCAAGAACGCGCTCTGGAAGTGGGTGAACGACAGTCCGGCATAGGCCCGCGCAAAGCCCGGCTCCATGGCGGCGGCGCGCTCGAACAGGCCGGTTGCGATCTCATTGTCCAGCTTGTTGAAGCGATACATGTGATGCAGGCCCAGGTGATAGGCTGACCAGGCGTCGAGGTTCTCCGGCGCCTTGAAGCGCGCCCGCTGCGCCTCGTTGAAGAGAATCCGGACTTCCACGGCGCTGGTCACCGCCGCGATGATCCGGTCGCGGATCTCGTGGATCGCTCCGAGGTCAGCGCGAAACCGCTCGCTCCAGATTATGCCGCCGGTCTGCGTGTCGCTGAGTTCAACGGAAACGGCGAGAGTCTGACCTGACATCTCGACGACGCCGGACAGGCAGTACCTGACATTCAGCTTCCGCCGCACGGCTTCCAGGCTCGTTTCGGCGCCTCTGAACTGGAACGACGAGCCCCGCGCGATCACCAGCAACCAGTGGAGACGCGACAACTCGGTGATGAGATCCTGGGGCAGCGCATCAGCGATCGGGAACGCGGTCTCGGTCGAGCCTACAAGACGGAAGGGCAGCACCGCGATGCTGGGTCGTGAATCCTGAAGCGGTTCGGTGGGCGCCGGTACATCCTGCTGAATGATCACCGCCGCCGGGTGTGAGGTGACATCGGCCGCGAAGGCGAAGCCAATGCCGTGAACCGTACGGATCAAGGCCTGGGCGCGGCCATCGTCGCCGATGGCCTGGCGGGCGGATTTGACCCGACTTGAGATAGCCGAGTCCGAGACGAACCGACCGCTCCAGACCTTTTCGACGATCTCGTCCTTCGTCACCACCCGGCCGCGGTTCTCGATGAGAAGTCGCAACAGGGCGAAGACCTGAGGCTCTACGGCAACCGCCACGCCCCCGGCGCGCAGCTCAACCCGGGCAGCATCCAGCTCGTATTGGGCAAACCGATAGATCATCGCCATTGATAATAGCTCAAATCTCCAGACGATCTTCAAGTGATCTCCAGACCGTCTCCAAGCCATCGGGCCTGACGCCGGCTAGGTGTGGGTTCAGACCCCGATCGTTTCGGGGCCCTCTGAAAACCGGGAGAGCTTATGATGATGATCACCCACAGAACGAGATGCGGCGCGGCTTTGGCGATCGGGATCGGCGCCCTGATTTTCACCGGCGCGACTAGCGGCGTCCAGGCCGCTCCGGCAGCAAAGCCGGTCACGGCGACGGTGAACTCCGCGCTTCAGTGGGGGCCCTGCCCGCCGATCTTTCCGGCCGGATGTCAGATCGCTGTCCTGAATGGCGACCCGGCCAAACCCAACGCCGATGTGTTCCTGCGTGTGCCGGGCGGCTACACGATCCCGCCTCACTCCCATACCTCGCCAGAGCGCATCGTGCTGGTCGAAGGCCAACTCAGCCTCCGCTACCAGGGTTCCTCCGCCGAGGACGTAACCCCCGGCGAGTACGCCTACGGCCCGGGCGGGCTGCCGCACGTGGCCACCTGCAAGGGCGCCGGGCCCTGCACATTGTTCATCGCCTTCGAAGGTCCGGTGGACGCAATCGCTTTCACAGGGGCGCTGAAGTGAACCCCAACAAGGCGCTCTGGGAGAAGGGCGACTTCACACGGATCGCGCGGGGCATGCGCGCCAGCGGGGAGGCATTGATCCGAGACCTGGGTGTTACGCCCGGGCTACGGGTCCTGGATCTCGGTTGTGGCGACGGCACGACGGCTCTGCCGGCCGCCAGAGCCGGCGCTGAGGTGCTGGGTGTGGATATCGCGGCAAATCTGGTCGAGGCCGGTAATCAACGCGTCCGGGCCGAGGGCCTTGCCAACTGCCGGTTCCAGGAGGGCGATGCATCAAATCTGCAAGGTCTTGCGGATGACGCCTTCGATCTGGTGGTCAGCATCTTCGGCGCCATGTTCGCACCACGGCCGAGCGACGTTGCCCGCGAAATGGTCAGGGTGACCCGGCCAGGCGGGCGAATCGTGATGGGCAACTGGATCCCCAACGACCCGACGCTGGTCGCGCAGATTCTGAAGATCAGCGCGGCCTATTCGCCCCCGCCGCCGGAGGGCTTCATCAGCCCGATGACCTGGGGTCTCGAAGATACGGTGATCGAGCGGTTTGCGGGCGCGGGCATCCCGAAGGACTGCGTGGCATTCGCCAGGTGCGACTATGTCTTTGAGCATCCCGGCGCGCCCGAGGAATTGCTGGAAGACTTCCGCAACTACTACGGGCCGACGATGAACGCCTTCGCTGCGGCGGAGACGCAAGGCCGAGGGCCTGACCTGCTGCGGGAACTTGAGGATCTGTTCCGGACACAGAACCGCAGCGGTGACCCGAACAGGACTTCGATACCAGCGACGTTCCTGAAGGTCATGGTCTCGGTCTGAACAACGCCGACCTCGCCTGGAATGTCCTGTTCCAGCCGCACGGGAGATCATCAATCAAACTGCGGCAACGGCGGGGCGCCGTCGCCTCGGACCGGTACTGCCGGTCACAGAAGGCCACATCGCGTTCCAGTACGAGGGCCACCCGATCGAGTTCAGGGATATCAGGAGCAGGTGATCCGCTCCCGGCGTTAGACTGTGTTCTGAGGGGCGTCGCGGCTCCTTTGGAAGCGTTCGCAGATTTCCTGCCTATCAGTGATCAGTTGAACGGCGTTAGGGTAGGCAATGTCTGACGTTCCTTCCGCCGCGCGCGCCATCCACCCACTGCTGATCGCCCCCGTGGCGCCCACGCTGGCGAAGCTGGCGGCGCCCAATCTCTTGGGGATGATGGCCACCACCGCCGTTTCGATCGCCGAGACGGTCTACATCGGTCGGCTGGGGGCCGAGGCCCTGGCGGCGGCGGCGCTGGTGCTGCCGCTGATCATGCTGATGGGTATGATGAGCGCGGGCGCGATGGGCGGGGGCGTCTCCTCGGCGATCAGCCGGGCGCTGGGCGGGGGCGACGTCGATCGCGCCGAGGCGCTGGCCCGGCACGCTACGGTGATCGGCCTCACCATGGGTCTGCTCTTCACACTTCTGTTGACGGTATTCGGTGGCGCAATCTTCCACATCCTCGGCGGGCGCGGCGAAACGTTAAGGCTGGCGGCGCTCTACGCCGGGATCGTTTTTGCGGCGGCCTCGGCGCTGTGGATGGTCAATATCCTGGCCTCGGTGTTGAGGGGCTCCGGCAACATGGTCGGCCCATCGGCCATCATGATGGCCGGCGCGGCCCTGCAGGTGGTGGTGGGCGGCGCGCTCTGCTTCGGCTGGGGCCCCGCGCCGCAGCTGGGGATCGCTGGGGTGGGTCTTGGCCAGGTGACCACCTCGGTGCTCAGCGTGGTGCTGCTCTATCTGATGCTGCGGTCTCCGACGGCCAAGGTGAGGCTGCAGGTGATCGGCCCGCTGCGGCGCGATCTCTTCATGGATATCCTGAAGGTGGGCGGCCCGGCCCTCCTGTCACCGATCCAGACAGTGGCAACGGTATTGATCATCACAGCCATCGCCGCCCGCTTCGGGGTTGAGACCCTGGCCGGCTACGGCATCGGCTCGCGGCTGGAATTCCTGCTGGTGCCAATCGCGTTCTCTGTGGGCGTGGCCTCGATCCCGATGGTGGGGCTGGCGATCGGGTCGGGCGACGTAGCCCGCGCGCGGCGGGTGGCGTGGACAGCAGGCGCCATGGGCGCGGCCGGACTGGGGACTGTCGGCATCGTGCTCAGCCTGGCGCCGGACCTGTGGGTTTCGATCTTCACAGAAGATCCGGCGGTGCGCACGGCGGCAGCGCTCTACCTGCACTTCGCCGGTCCGACGTTCGCCTTCTTCGGCCTTGGCCTGGCGCTCTACTTCGCCTCTCAAGGAGCGGGGCGGATCATGGGGCCGTTGCTGGCGGGGACGGCGCGGATGGCGGTCGTTGCGGCTGGAGGCTGGATCCTGGTGGCCAACAGCGCACCGTCATGGAGCCTGTTCGCCCTGGTCGCGGCCGGCATGGTGGTGATGGGCGTTGTGACCGCCGCGTCAGTGGCGATGACACCCTGGGGTCCGAAGCCTGCTGCGCCGGGCGCCTAGGGGCTGTCCGCTTCAGTGTGTTTGGAGCACAGGCGCGCCTTAACCCGAGTCCGCCTCAAGCCGACCCGCGCTAGAAATTTTCGGACCACGGACGCAGGTCCAGCTCAAGGGTCCAGGCGCTGCGGTGCTGGGCGTGCAGGACGTAATAAGCCTCGGCGATGGCGTCGATTTCCAGCATCCCGTCCGGCCCCCTTTGCGCCTGCAGACCGGGCACGAGGGTCAGCAGCCGGTCGCCGGCAATGCCGCCGTCGATGATCACGTGGCCGACATGGATGTTCTGCGGCCCGAACTCGCGCGCCAGGCTCTGGGCCAGGGCGCGCAGGCCGGCCTTGGCGGCTGCGAAGGGCGCGAAATTGGCCTTGCCCCTCAGGCTTCCGGAGGCGCCGGTAAAGATGAGGGTGCCGCCACCCTGCTCCAGAAAGACCGGGATGGACGCCTGGGCGGTGTGGAAGCCACCGAGTGTGTGCTCGCGCCAGTGGCCTTCAAACCGCGCCTCGCTGACCTTAAGGAACGGCGCCGGATTGTTGCTGCCGGCATTGTGGACCACCACCGCCAGCGGCCCCAGCGCCCTGGCGGCGGCGACAAACCGCTTTGCGTCCTCGGCCAGGGCGGCGTCACCCACGACCATGGCGACGCGGGCGCCCGAGGCTTCCAGCTCGGCGGCGGTGGCGCTCAGTTTCTCGATACTCCGCCCGGCGATCACCACGGGATGGCCTTCGCGCGCGAACCGGCGCGCCACAGCCGCGCCGACCCCGCGCGATGCGCCGACACCAACAATCAGAACGCTTCCCGGCGCGCCCTGCTGCTCGGACGTGTTGGTGGCCATGTCGTCGGTCCCTCGTTCCTGGATTGATGTCCATGACCCGGCTGGTCTGCAGGGCCGGCTTCTAGAGGCCGGAGAGTTCGCAGCCCCGCGCCTGCAGCACTGGCCGCAGGGCCCAGTAGGCGGCGGGCGTCCGCATCAGCGGGATGCGCGGGTGCAGGTGATGGATGATGTGGAACTGCATCCCCATGGACCCGATGTTGCCGACCGCGCTGCGGAATCCGCGCGTATCGCGGTAGCGGCCGGTTTCCTGGGCCGGGTGATGCGGCGCCCAGGACAGGAAGAACCCGATATAGGTCTGGGCGATGTGGCGCGGCAGCCACCAGAGCAGCGCGGCCTCCAGCGCGTGCCCGGTCCAGGCCGCCGTAAACAGGATCGCCAGATAGCCGAGCTGCATCACCAGCGCGTCGCGCCGGGCCAGCGCCGCCTGCGGTCCGCCGATCCGGGCCAGCGCTACTCCATACGGATCGCTCGCAGCGGCTCTTGGCTGGCGATAGGCCAGGCTGTTGCGAAGGAAAGCCCAGGCGTTGGGCGCCTTGGTGCGGATGTCGGGGTCGAGCACCGGGTCGTTGGTGTGTTTGTGGTGCTCCATGTGCGTCAGCTTCAGCACACGATAGGGGAGAACCAGGGGAATCGTGGAGACGAAGCCCACCAGCTCATTCAGCCAGCGCAGACGCGTTCCAGGCCTGGCGATGATGTCGTGTTGCGCCTCATGCGACGGCAGGTAGCTGAGGGCGACATTCAGGGTGGCGATGGGGAATGCGACCCAGAGCGGCAG
This sequence comes from uncultured Alphaproteobacteria bacterium, assembly GCA_903909375.1. Lineage (GTDB taxonomy): Bacteria > Pseudomonadota > Alphaproteobacteria > Caulobacterales > Caulobacteraceae > Phenylobacterium. The sequence goes on along the minus strand of CAIVVM010000024.1, from coordinate 80,118 downwards.
GATGCCGAGAAAGGTCAGAGGCCACAGCGACAGCCAGACGACCAGATTTCCCAGGCCCCAGGCGACGGAACCCCAGGGCACGCCGCCCATGAAGCGCTGGGCGATCTCGTTCTCCAGCCGCATCAGGGCCTTGCTGTCGAGTTGGGACAGGGCCTCAGGGTCTGCAGGTACAGTCGCCATCGCGTTCATATCCATCGGCCCCGCAGTACCGTCGAGCCGCCCCAGACGACGCCAAGGACCAGGCCCGGAACAATCGGAGACACCGGTAACGTCGATGCCCAGCCCAGGGCGGAAATCGACTGCGCGGTCAGCGGCGCGATGAAGCCGATGCCGAACCAGAGCGGCATCAGGCGGAAGAAACCCATTAGCAAGCTTCGCAAGACAACCCCCAGGTCGAGACGCTTTGGCGACTATACGTCGATCAGGCCGGGACTCAAATTCCCAGCAGCCGCCGGTTCTGGTCCGCATCAACACCCGAGGCCGCGAAGTCATCAAACGCCCGGTCGGTGACCCGGATGATGTGGTCGCGGATGAATGGCGCGCCTTCGCGGGCGCCGTCCTCGGGGTGCTTCAGGGCGCACTCCCATTCCAGCACCGCCCAGCCGGAATAGTCGTACTGGGCCAGTTTCGAGAAGATCGCCCGGAAATCGACCTGGCCGTCACCCGGCGAGCGGAACCGGCCCGGCCGGTCGACCCAGCCCTGATAGCCGCCGTAGACGCCGGAGCGCCCGTTCGGCCGGAACTCGGCGTCCTTGACGTGAAAGGCGCGGATGCGGGCGTGATAGCGGTCGATGAAATCCAGATAGTCCAGCTGCTGCAGCACGAAGTGGCTGGGGTCGTAGAGGATGTTCGCGCGGGAATGGCCGCCGACCTCGTCCAGGAACCGCTCGAAGGTGGCGCCGTCGTGCAGGTCTTCGCCCGGGTGAATCTCGTAACAGACGTCGACGCCGGCCTCGTCGAAGGCGTCGAGGATCGGCCGCCAGCGCCGGCCCAGCTCGGCGAAGGCCTCCTCGATCAGGCCGGCGGGTCGCTGCGGCCATGGATAAAGGTAGGGCCACGCCAACGCGCCGGAGAAGGTGGCGTGAGCAGTGAGACCCAGCCTCTGGCTCGCTTTGGCGGCCGCCAGGAGCTGACGGACGGCCCATTCCTGCCGCGCCTTCGGCCGTCCCCGGACCTCGACCGGTGCGAAGCCGTCGAACAGCTCATCGTACGCCGGGTGCACCGCCACCAGTTGGCCCTGGAGGTGGGTGGAAAGCTCGGTGATGACGAGGCCGTGTTGCGCCAGCCGTCCGGCGATCTCGTCGCAGTAGTCCTGGCTGTCGGCGGCGCGTTCCAGATCGAAGAACGACGTCGAGTCTCCCGTGGGCATCTGCACGCCAACATAGCCCAGTCCCGCGGCCCATTCGGCAATGCGGTCCAGCGAATTGAACGGCGCCTCGGGGCCGATGAACTGCGCCAGGAAAATGCCCGGCCCCTTCAGCGTCCTCATGGCGCAGCCTCCAGCGAAACCCAGCCTTCGCCATCACGGCTGGCGGCGACAGCGCGCTCCACAAAGGCCATGCCGCGAACGCCGTCGGCGATACCGGGAAGCGGAGCCGGGTCGGTCCGGCCCTCAGCGATAGCGTCAGCCATGTCGGCGTAGAGGTTGGCGAAGGCCTCGATGAAGCCTTCCGGATGGCCGGTCGGAATCCGCACCCGCGCCCTTGCCGGCGCGCTCAGGTAACCGGACGCTGCGTGCAGGATCTGGCTGGGCGCATCCAGCAGGTCCAGCGCCAGCTCATTGGGCCGCTCGTGCGACCAGCAGAGGCCGCCCTTTTCGCCATAGACCTTGATGGTCATGCCGTTGCGCGCGCCCGCCGAAATCTGGGAGGCGATCAGCACGCCCCGGGCGCCGCCGGCAAACCGCAGCAGCATGTTGCAGTCATCGTCCAGCACCCGGCCCGGAACCATGCTGGACAGGTCCGCACAGAGCCGCTCCACCCTCAGCCCGCTGACAAACTCGGCCATGTTGAAGGCGTGAACGCCGATGTCGCCGATGCAGCCGCCGACGCCCGCCTGCGCCGGGTCCGCCCGCCAGCCGGCCTGGCGATCCCCGTCACGTTCGATGGGACGCGACAGCCACCCCTGCGCATACTCCACCACCACCTTGCGGATCGCGCCGAGGTCGCCCCGCCGCACGATCTCACGGGCCTCGCGGGCCATCGGATAGCCGGTGTAAATGTAGGTCAGGCCGTAGACCTTGCCCGAGGCCGCCACCTTACCGGCCAGCGCCCTGGCCTCCGCCAGATTGAGCGTGGCGGGCTTGTCGCTCATCACATGCAGCCCGGCCTCAAGAGCGGCCGCCGATATGGAGTAGTGGGTGTCATTGGACGTCACCACGGCCACCAGCTGGGCGCCGTCGGGGCGAGCGGCCTCGGCGTGGATCATCTGTTGGTAGTCGCCGTAGATGCGGTCGTCGCGGACCCCCCACATCCGTCCCGCCTCGGCGTTACGGCTGGCGTCGCGACTGAACGAACCTGCCACGAGCCGAAAGCGACCGTCCAGTTCGGCGGCCATGCGGTGGACGGGCCCGATGAAGGCGCCCGGCCCGCCACCGACCATCGCCATCCGCAAAGGGGCCTGCGCCGCCATGGTCAGGCGACCACCCCGGCCAGATAGTCATGGCTGATCTTCGCCGCCTCGATCCGTGGACGGGCAAAGGGCGGTTCCTGTTCCACATGGAACCCGCGAACCCCTGCCGCATAGGCGGCCGGCAGCAGGGTCTTCCAGTTGAGCGCGCCGGAGCCCACCTCGGTGGGATCCATGCTCAGGACATAGTTGGGCTTCGTAGTAGCCTTGAGGTCCTTCACGTGCATCTGGGTGAACCGCCCCTTGTGCTTCGTCAGGAAGGCGCCCGGATCAACCCCGGCGGCCGCAACCCAGCCCACATCAAGCTCGAAGGAGACGATGGCCGGATCGGTGTTCTTGAGCAGAATCTCCAGCCCGTTGGTGTCGCCCAGCGGGGCGAACTCCGGATTGTGGTTGTGGTAGCCGATGGTGATCCCGGACCGCTTCAGTACCGCGCCCTTGGCGTTGAGGAAGTCGGCGTTCATCTTCCAGTCGTCGGCGGTCATGCCTTCGGCGATGCGACGCAGGAAGCCGGAGAAGGTCTCTCCGGTCGCCGGCGCCCGCCCGAACCGATCCGGAATGTAGAAGATCGGCATCACGGCGTTGGTGACGCCGAGCGTGTTCAGGTCTCCGGCCAGCTTGGCCAGGTCGCCGTCGAGACCGCCACGTCCCTGGATATGGGCGCTGCGGCAGACCAGGCCGGCGCGGTCGAGGGCCGCTCGCAGGTCCGTCGGGGTCCGGCCCAGGAAACTCGCCAGTTCGACGGCCTTGTAGCCGATTTTCGAGACCGTCCCGAGCGTGCCATCCAGGTCCTTCGCCACGTCCGGACCCAGGGTGTAGAGCTGGATGCTGATCGGCAGTTTGCGCTGCGCAAAGAACGGCTTGGCGGCGGCGTCCGCGCCGGTGGCCGTCATGGATGCGAGACCGGCGGCGAGAAAACCGCGTCGGTGCAGGTCGGACGATATCGGGCGCATGCGGCGTCTCCGTTGAAGGTCATGGTCAGGCGATATCCGGAGTTTCCGGCGCCCGCGTGGGCGGACGGAAGAAGAGCGCCAGGATCACCACGGCGGCCAGCGCCATCCCGGTCGGGACCAGGAACAGCGTCTGGTAGTCGACGATCTGCAGTTCGGCGCCGCTGACGTCGGTAACCTTCGTGGTCAACCGGCCGATCAGGGTGGGGAACAGGAAGCTGGCCACCACGCTGCCGATCCCCAGGATCAGCAGGTTGAACAGGCCCTGGGCGCTGGACCGCACGTCCTTGGGGAAGACAGCGTCTACGAAGATGTAGACCGTCGCGAAGAAGAACGCGTAGCAGACGCCGTGCAGCAGCTGGACGGCCACGATCACCGGCAGGCTGTCGGCGAAAAAGGCGAACACCGCAAAGCGCGCCGCGTGGCCCAGCACCCCGATGATCATGGTGAGCTTCCAGCCCAGCTTCACCAGCACCGGTCCCAGGATCAGCATGGTGCCGATCTCGGCCAGCTGGCCGAGGCTGAGCACCACCATGCTGAGGTTTCCGGCGATCCCCACCCGGTTGGTCAGGAACCCGTCGGCCATCACGAAGTAGCCGTTGTGGATGACGCTATCGATGAAGGTGACGGCAAACAGCACGCCCACGAACGGCACGCCCAGCAGTTTCACCGCACGCCGCCAGGCCAGCTTGTCGACCCCCTCGGCCTCACGGCGCGGGGGGGTGTGCGGCAGGGTCAGGCTATAGGCGGCCAGCGCGAACGACACGATAGCCGCCACCAGGAAGATCCAGCGGATCTGCTCGATGTCGGCCTTGGCGCCCAGCAGGAAGATGAACGGCCAGCTCACCAGCATCCAGCCCACCGTGCCGCCCATCCGCACCGCGCCGAACTGCTTGGCCGGGTCCTTCAGATTGGCAAACGCGATGGAGTTGGAGACCGACAAAGTCGGCACATAGAGCAGGCTGTAGACCATGTAGCAGGCGAAGAACGGCCAGAAGGTGGTGGAGAACGCCACGCCGATCAGGGCCAGGCCGCTCAACGCGTGGCTGACCGCCATGAAGCGCTCGGCGGCGAAGTTGCGGTCGGCGAACTGGTTGGAGAAGAACATGCCGGCCAGGGCGGCCACGCCCCAGCAACTGCCCACCAGCGACTGCTGCCAGGGCGCGAAGCCCAGCAGGCCCATGTAGGGAAACAGCTTCGGCGCCCAGGCGCCCCAGACGGCCAGCTGCAGCACCATCATCAGGAACAGCCGCACTTGCACCGTCATGTCTGCGCTCCCGGGTTTACGCGGCTCAGAAGCTCATTGGCGCGGCTTCTGCGGTTCCGATGTAATCGATTTCAGGGATAGCAAGCTGCGTTGAGGGGGGCAACAGGGGGTGAGGGGCTGGTGCGCGGCGGCGGATCGCCGGGAGTGGACTAGGGGGATGACCGCAAAGGACGTTAGCGGCCCCGCCTGGTCCGCCTAATCGCCGGGCAGGCGCGACCGGTCCAACCGCATCCGCCCGGCCAGTCTACTCATACCAAACATCGCCGCAGAGCCGAACAGCAGCCCGCATACAACGACGACCGCAAGACCTCGGTCACGGCCCAAGAGAACGCCTGCTGAGAGTTGAAAGACCATCGCAGCGGCACCCACTATCGCCACCCCTAGGACGAGGACTGCGCCAAGCAGGCTCCACTTCTGGATTAGCAGGAGTTCTGTCGTGGTGTTCTTCCGGTCTGCCCGGAAGATAGAGGAATGACCGGCCTGTTGGCTGGTGGCATTGCCGTCCGCAATATCTCGCAAAGGATCAGATCGCATACAGCGATGCTTGCTAGTTCCCCGAGTTTGTCAACGACGGACCGACTTGCTCGGGACGTCCGCTTTGGGTCGCGGCTGTGTGGAGACGCGCTGACATCCGATTGGCGACACGGTACCTATCCCCATAGAGCCTGTTGCGGGGTTTTCATGTCACACGGACTCCTGCGACCAGCCCTCCTCGCCCCCGGCGAAGCCGAGAGGGGGAGGATTGAGGAGTGGGCCGGCGCGTGAGAACGTGATCCGCCGATGGGACGGCGAGGATGTACGGCGGCGACGCTTGATGGCCCTCGACGTCCCGCCAGAGTCGCCCAGCCGGCCCTCTCCCAACCCTCTCCCTCTCGTCGCCCTCGCGGTCGCGAGGTCGCGGGGGAGAGGCGGTGATGGCCGAAGGCCCTCGTTCCTGCCCACGCTTGTCTTCTCCCGCCCCCGCCGCCACTCTCCGTGCGATGGCGACGATACAGGATGTTGCGCGCAGCGCCGGGGTCTCCACCGCGACCGTGTCGCGGGTGTTCAGCGCGCCAGATCAGGTGGCCGAGGTCACACGCGCCCGGGTCCGGGCGGCGGTCGCGGACCTGGGCTACACGCCGAACCTGGCGGCCAAGACACTGCGGACCCTGCGGACCGACAAGATCCTGGTGACGGTGCCCGACATCTCCAATCCGTTCTTCTCGCAGGTGATCCGGGGCGTCGAGGAGGCGGCGACGGCGGCGGGGTATGCCGTGCTGCTGGGCGACACGCGGCATGAGGAGGCGCGCGAGGATCAGTACGCCCAGATGCTGCTGCGCAAGGAGGCGGACGGGCTGATCTTTCTGGGGCACCGCCTGCCGGATGCGCTGGCCGCGATGGTGGCCCGGATGGGGCCCCGCACGCCGATTGTTAACGGTTGTGAGTTCAGCCCGAGCCTGAGCGTCTCCAGCGCCCACATCGACAACGAACGCGCCGCCGCCGAGGTGATGGGGCACCTCTGCGAGCTGGGCCACAGCCGGATCGGCGTGATCACCGGGCCGCTGATCAGCCCGATCAGCCGCGACCGGCTGGCCGGGGTACAAGGCGCGGTGCCGCGTCAGGCGAAGCTCAAGGCGCTGATCGTGGCCACCGGCGATTTCTCCATAGAATCCGGAGAGGCGCGGGCCGGGGAACTGCTGGATCGACCCATACCGCCCACGGCGCTGTTCTGCTTCAATGACGAGATGGCCATGGGCGCTCTGGCCGCGCTGCGTCACCGGGGGCTGAAGTGTCCGGACGACATCTCGGTGGTCGGCTTCGATGACATCCGCTTCGCCCGCTATCTCGACCCGCCGCTGACCACCATCAGCCAGCCGACCCACGAGATCGGGCGTCATGTGGTCAGGCTGTTGCTGGATATCCTGAGCGGTGACGCCGCAGATCGCCGCGACGTGACCTTGCCGCACCAGTTGGTTATCCGGGGAAGCACAGCGCCGCCGCCGAAGGGAGCCGCCACATGACCGCTGATCTGCTCGCCCGCCGGAACCAGGCGCTCGGCGCCGGCGCGGCCCTCTTCTACGAGGCGCCGCTACACATCGTGCGCGGCGAAGGCGTCTATCTGTTTGACGCCGAGGGTCGGCGCTATGTCGACATGTACAACAATGTCCCCTGCGTCGGGCACGCCAATCCGGAGGTGGCCGAGGCGGTGGGACGCCAGCAGGCGACGCTGAACGTCCACAGCCGTTACCTGCACGAGGGGATCGTCAATCTCGCGGAACGGCTGACAGCCCTGCATGGACCGCAGATCGAGAGCGTGGTGTTCAGCTGCAGCGGCACCGAGGCCAACGAGGTTGCCATCCGTATGGCGCGGTTCGCCACCGGAAAGCGCGGCGTGGTCTGCACGGACGCAACCTATCACGGCAACAGCGAGCTGGTGGGCGGCATGACGCGGCTGGGCTCGGAGCAACCCGGGCGGGCCGACCTGGCGACCTTCCCGTCGCCCGAGCTCTACCGGCCGGTCGATGGTAATCTGGACGAAGACGCCCTTTGCGAAGCCTACCTGGACCGGCTGCGGACGGCGATCGCGCGGCTGGAGGCCAATGGCGCCGGGTTCGCCGCGCTCATCGTCTGCTCGATCTTCGCCAACGAGGGCCTGCCAGACGTACCGGTGGGTTTCATGGCGCGCGCCGCCGAGATCGCCCGCGCCGCCGGCGGGCTGGTGATCGCCGATGAGGTACAGGCCGGCTACTGTCGTACCGGGAGCTGGTGGGGCTATGAGGTGACGGGCTTCACACCGGACATCGTCGTCACCGGCAAGCCCATGGGCAACGGCATCCCGCTGGCGGCGACGGCGGCCAGCCGCGCACTGGTGGAAGGCTTCCGCGCACCGACGCGGTACTTCAACACCTTCGCCTCCAGCCCATTGCAGGCAGCCGCCGGAATGGCAGTCCTCGATGTGATCGAACGCGACGACCTGCGGGGCAATGCCGCGCGGGTGGGCGGCGACCTCAAGGCCGCCCTGCAGGCGCGCCAACCGCAGCACGACTGGATCGGCGACGTCCGCGGCCAGGGCCTCTTCATCGGCGTCGAGATCGTCAGGGACAAGGCTTCCCGAACGCCCGACCGGGATCGCGCCGTCGACATCGCCAACCGCCTGATGCGGCGGGGGTTCCTGACCTCCAACGCCGGGATGCTGGGCAATGTGGTGAAGATCCGACCGCCCCTGGTGTTCTCGCAGGCGAATGCGGCCGCCTTCCTTGAAGCCTTCGACGCGACGGCGGCCGAACTCGATGCCTGAAGCGCAGCTTGATCAGGCGGACATCGATGTGTTCACCCCGGCCGCCCGGGAGGCGCTGGCCGCCTTCCCGATCGATCCCGTGGACCTGGAACTGATCGCGCTCTCCGAGAACGTCACGTTCCGGGTGCGCCACCGCGCAGATGGCGCGAGATATGTGCTGCGCCTGCATCGACCGGGCTATCACACCCAGGCAGAACTCAATTCCGAGCCGCTCTGGACCCGTGCCCTGAACGAGGCCGGCATCGGCGCACCCATCCCGCTGGCTGCTCGGGACGGCGGCCACTATGTCCCGGTCACGGTAACAGCCCGGAACGAGCAGCGTCTGGCCGGCATGGCGAGCTGGACTGACGGTGAGCTCCTGTCGGACATCATCGACGGGATCGAGGATGTATCTACTGTCGCCAGGCACTTCGAGCAGCTGGGAGGGGTCATCGCAGCCCTGCACAACCAGGCCAGCGTCTGGCGACCGCCGACCGGGTTTGTGCGCCATACCCTGGACGCCGACGGACTAATGGGCGAGGCGCCGTTCTGGGGCGCGTTCTGGGAACACGCGGCCTTCTCCCTACCCGAGCAGGCGCTGCTGAAAGCCACCCGCGACCAGGTCCACGGGATGCTGCAGCGGTACGGCAAGGACCCGTCACGGTTCAGCCTGATCCACGCGGACCTGCACCCCGGCAACATCCTGGTGGGGCAGGACCGCCTGACGGTGATCGACTTCGACGACGCTGCGTTCGGCTGGCACGTCTACGACATCGCCGTCGCGCTCAAATATTACCAGACTGAACCCGGGTTTGACGCCCTGCAGGCGGCGCTGCTGAAGGGCTATCGCGCGGTCAGGCCCCTCTCCGATTTCGACGAAGCCCTGATCCCGACCTTCATGATGATCCGTCGCATGGCGCAGGTGGGCTGGCTCCATCAGCGTCCGGAGATCGATGCAGGTGAGTTTCTGGAGACGGCGGGACCGGAGGTCTGTCGCCAATGCGCCGCCTTCAAGCCCCCTTTCTGAGGTCTCCAGGGCGACTACCACCTAGCCTTCCGTCACGGGAACAATCGCATTGACGATGCAGTACGCTTGACGAAGCCTCCGTCTGACAGGAGGAAAGTCGCCTTGGGAGGATCCACATTGACCGACGTCGATCCGAAAGACCTGCAAGCCTTCGCCGAGGCCGCCGACGCCTGGTTCAGGGAAAATGTGAACCGCGATCCCGGGTTCATGCTGCCGCTGACCTTCATGGAAGTGGGCACGGATCAGCAGTTCCACTTCCTGCGCGACTGGCAGAACAAGGTCTATGAGGCCGGCTATCTTGGTGCGGCCTGGCCGAAGGAATATGGCGGCGGCGGCCTGCCGCAGGCGTTTCAGGCGGAGGCCACCCGGGCCATGCGCCGCCACGGCGGACCGATCTTCCTGAACGCCATCGGCCTCAACTGGACCGGGCCACTCCTGCTTGACATGGGTTCGCCGGCGCAGCGTGCGAAGTATCTCAAGGGGATCCTGTCGGCGGAGGACATCTGGTGCCAGGGTTTCTCGGAGCCGGAGAATGGCTCGGACCTGGGCAACGCCCAGACCCGCGCGGTACGGGATGACGACAGCTACGTCGTGACGGGTTCGAAAATCTGGACGACGCTGGGCAAGTACGCCCGCTACATGATCCTGCTGGCGCGGACCCAGCCCCCGGGTGATCGCAAGTACGACGGGCTGACCTTCTTCCTGGCGCCGATGAAGATCGACGGCGTCGAGACCCGGCCGATCAAGAAGCTGACCGGCGAACATGGCTTCACCCAGACCTTCTTCCGTGAGGCGCGGATCCCGGCGGACGAAATCGTCGGTGTCGAGGGCGGCGGCTGGAAGGTGGCCATGCGGACCCTGGAGTACGAACGCGGCGCGCGTGGCGGCCAGGCCGGCGGCTATGTGGCGGTGGGGTCAAACGCCTGGGACGTGCTGGAGATGGCGCGCAAGATGACCCGGGGCGGCAAGCCCGCCCTTGAGGATCCGGCGCTCCGCGCCCGGATGGTGGACTTCATGATCGACATCCAGAGCAACGCCCTGTGCTCGCAGCGCTCGGGCTTCAGCCCGCTCAACACCGACCGGCCCACTGGCGTGGCGCTGAGCGGCAAGCTGATGCACTCGGAATTCTCGCGCCGGATCAATGAGTTCGCCATCAGCCTGAACGGCGCCCACGGGGCCTACTATGTGGGCGACCCCAATGCCGTCGACGGCGGCTGGTGGACCCGGTCCTACCTGAACGCCTTCTCGGGCACGATCGGCGGCGGCACCTCGCAGATCCAGCGCAATATCATCGGCGAGCATGTGCTCGGCCTGCCGAAGAGCTGAACAGGATGGCCACGAGCACCATGGGACGCGGCTGATGCAGGAACTGGGACGGCTGGGATTCAGCGAGGATCAGGGCAGCCTGCTGGAGGTGGCGACCTCGTTCTGCGCGAAGCGGTCGCCGATGGCCCGCGTGCGGCAGTTGATCGAGGACGGGATCGGACACGATCCCGATGTCTGGCGCGAGATCGTCGAACTGGGCTGGCTGGGCATCGCGATCCCGGAGGCCTACGGCGGCGCGGGGCTGCAACTGGCCGAGGTGGTTCCGGTCATGGAGCAGATGGGCCGCTACATGCTGGCCGGGCCGTTCTATTCCACAACCCTGGCCGCCCAGGCGATCCTGGCCGGCGGCACGGAGGATCAGAAGCGGACGCTGCTGCCGCGCCTGGCCGAAGGATCGATCACCACCCTGGCCCTCTGCGAGGCGAACGGCGACTGGGACCTCGCGAACATCACCTGCACCGCGACGGCGACCGGATCGGGGGCCCTGAGACTCTCGGGCGAGAAGCGGCTTGTCAGCGATGCGGCGTCTGCATCCACCATCATCGCCTCGGTCATGCTGGAAGGTCGTCCGGCGCTGGTGCTGATTGATCGCGCCGCGCTGGGCCCCGATGCGCTGCGCCGCGAAGTGATCATCGACGAGACCAAGCGGGCCTGCAGCCTGTCCCTGGACGGCGTCGAGGTTCCGGCGGCCAACCTTCTGGACCAGGACCGCGCCGGGGCCGCGCTTCACCATATCCATCTGACCGCCAACCTGCTGGCGGCGGCCGAGATGTGCGGCGGGACCCAGTCGGTGATCGACTACACGCTCGACTACCTGAAAACCCGGGTGCAGTTCGGCCAGTTGATCGGCGCCTACCAGGCGCTGAAGCACCCGATCGTCGACGCCTACGTCAGCTACGAGCAGACCCGCAGCCACGTCTACAGCGCCGCCCATTGCTTCGGCGAACAGGGCGTGGGTGAAATCGCCACCCGCATGGCCAAGGCCCAGGCCGACACTACCCTCTCGTTCGCAGCGGACCGGGCCATCCAGTTCCACGGCGGTTTCGGCTTCACCTATGACTGCGACGCCCAGCTCTATCGTCGCCGCGCCATCTGGCATGCCTCGCAATACGGCGACGCGGCGTGGCACAAGGCGAAGCTGGCGGACCTGCTGCTCTAGCCCCCGATCCCACGCCCATCCGGAAACCTGGAGCCAGACCCTTGGCTGATATGCCTACGCCCAATTACGCCACCCGCGCCGAGGCGATCGCCGCCCTGACCGCGCCAGGGCAGTTTTACGAACTCGAGCAGATGACGATCCGGGGCCGGTCGCTGCGGGTGTTCAAGAACGCGCCGGCCTCGCTGCGCGAACTCTTTGCCGATGCGGTCAGCGACAAGACCTTCATCGTCTACGAGACCGACCGGCTGACCTTCGCCGAGGCCTGGGCCAGGGCCGGTCGCATCGGCGGCCTGCTGGTCAGGGACTATGGCGTCCAGCCCGGCGACCGGGTGGCCATTTCCATGCGCAACTATCCGGAGTGGATCCTGGCCTTCATGGCGGTGACCTCCATCGGCGCCATTGCGGTGGCCATGAACGCGCTCTGGCAGCCTGACGAGATGGCCTACGGCCTCAGCGACAGCGGCGCCAAGGTACTGTTCGCGGATCAGGAGCGGCTGGATCGCCTGGCACAGGTCGCGACGCCCGTCGACGTGAAGGTGATCGCGGTGCGGGCCACGGAGTCGGTCGGGTCCGCGGATCTGAACACCCTGCTCTCGGCGGCCGGCGACGTCGACATGCCACCCGCCAGCATCGCGCCTGACGACGACGCCATGATCTTCTACACCTCGGGCTCCACCGGCCACCCTAAGGGCGTGATCTCGACCCATCGCAATGTCATGTCGGCGCTGTTCTCATGGGAGCTGGAACTGGTGGTTGGCGCAGAGCTGGCCGGGATCGCACCGGAGCCGCCGGTCGTTCAGCCCGCCGGTCTGCTGGCCGTGCCCCTGTTCCACGTCACCGGCGCCAACGCGATCTTCCTGCAGGCCTATCGCGCGCAGCGGAAACTTGTCTGCATGTACCGTTGGGATCCGGAACGGGCGGCAGAGTTGATCGAGGTCGAGAAGATCTCGTCCTTCACCGCGCCCGCCGCCATGACTGGCGATCTGGTGCGGGCGGCAAGGATTACGTCGCGTGATCTCAGCAGCCTGCTTACCGTGGGCGGCGGCGGCGCGCCGCGCGCGCCGGAACAGGTCAAGCAGATCGAGGGCGCGTTCGGCAAGGCCTTGCCGAATACCGGCTGGGGCATGACCGAGACAAACGCCATCGGTACGGGGATCGGCGGGCTGGACTACCTGGAGCGTCCGGCCAGTTCCGGGCGCTGCTCGGCAGTGCTGGATCTCAAGATCGTCGATGAGCAGGGAAACAGCCTCCCGGCCGGCGAACGCGGCGAGCTGCTTGTGCGCGGCACCTCGGTCTTCTTCGGCTACTGGAACCGGCCCGACGTCAACGCCAACCTGTTCGAGGATGGCTGGTTCCGGACCGGCGATGTGGCCTATCTGGATGACGAGGGCTTCCTGTTCATCGTCGACCGTATCAAGGACCTGATCATCCGGGGCGGCGAGAACATCGGCTGCGGCCAGGTCGAGGCGGCCCTGCTGCTGCACCCGGACGTCCACGAAGCCGCCGTCTACGCCGTGCCGGACGAAAGGCTGGGTGAGGAGGTCGGGGCCACGGTCCACGGCGCGCCTGGTCTGGATCCCGAAGCACTGCGCACCTTCCTGCAGGCGCATCTGGCCCGGTTCGAGGTCCCGCGCTACATCCTGCTCGCCGACCAGCCCCTGCCCCGCACCGCGTCCGGCAAGATTCTGAAACGAGATCTGCGGGAAGCGGCGCTCAAGGACCTGGGCGTCGCGGCCGACTGACGGCGACGCCCACCGCTACTTGCCCTGCGCCGTAGCCAGACTTTCGCGATAGGCGTCGGCCTGGGTCAGGAGGCGGAGCAAGTTGCCGCTCCAGATCTTCTGCAGGTCGGCTTCGGAATAGCCGGCGGCGCGCAGCCGCGCGGTGATCTTGGGCAGGTCGGCCACGCTTTCCATGCCCTTGACCCCGCCGCCGCCGTCCCAGTCCGCGCCCAGCCCGACGTGATCCGGCCCGACCAGCTTCAGCACATGCAGCAGGTTCGCCATCACGTCTTCGAACGAGGCGCGCCAGTTTGGATAGGCCGTGTCGAGATCTGCGATCTCCTTCGACAGCGCCGTCCGCTCCGCCGGGGTCAACTGGGACCACTTGGCCAGCCGGGCCCGCAAGGCGCCCTGCTTTGTCCGGAACTCCGGCGTCGTGGTGGTGGGGGCTACGTAGAGCGAGTTGATCTGGATCACGCCGCCGGAAGCCGCCACCTTCTTCAGGCGCTCGTCGTCCAGATTGCGCGGGTGGGCGAATACCGCCTTGGCGCCGTGGTGGGACAGGATGATCGGCGTTTTGGACTGGGCGACAAGCTGGTCGATCACGTCGTCCGAGGCGTGCGAACCATCGACGATGATGCCCAGGCGATTGGCCTCCGCAAGCCAGGCCTGACCGAGCGGGCTCAGGCCATTCCAACGCTTGACCGGATCGGTGGCGCTGTCGCCGAACTGGTTGTTGAGCGTGTGGACCGGGCTCGCCATGCGCACGCCCAGCCCATAGAAGGTCTTCAGCAGGCCGATGTCCTCGCCCAACGGATAGCTGTTCTCGATGCTCTGGTAGACGATGATCTTTCCGGCGGCCGCGATGGGCGCGGCCTCATCGGCCTTGGTGGCCAGGACGAAAGTCTGCGGGTTCGCCGCCACCATTTCGCGAATCTTCACCGCCCGGCCGATAGCGGCATCGCGCGATGCGGCGTAACCGGCTGCGGTCAACGGCCCCTGTGGCGTGAAGATCACCCAGAAGCCGCCGTCCAGCCCGCCCGCCCGCATACGCGGCACGTCGACCTGGGAGAACGGGCCCTGCTCGGGATGGGCGCGCATGATGTCGAAGCCGCCGCGTTCCAGATTGGCGGGCGTGTCCAGATGGGTGTCGAGGGTCAGGAGCCGTGCATGCAGCTTCGCATCCGACGCCGAAACGCCCTGGGCCATCGCCGCAGACGACGACATCACCACAAGCCCGGCCAACAGGCCCACCACTGGTCGCAACCGCATCATGATCCCCGATACTATCCGGCAATCTCCGGAGTCCGATGCAGATCACCCGTCGCCGCCGAGATCAAGGCGTCACAGGCCATTGGCCGCTTGATCTTTGCAGATGCCTGCCGCGCAGGCGGTCAGAAGTTCAGGGCAAGGCCAACCCGCACGGTACGCCCGGGCGACGGCGCGATATCTTTCAGGAATGAGGCGTGCTCACGCACCACCTTATCCGTCAGGTTCCGGCCTTCGAGGAATACTCGCAGGTCGCGGTCCTCCACGGGCTTGTAGCTGATCCGGGCGTTGACAACGGTGTAGCCCCGGGTCGGCAGTTCGAAGGTGGTCACGCGATCCTGCTCGCCCACGCGGCGAACCTCGAACTGGCCATCGTAACGCGGGCTGGCCCAGACCAGACGACCGGTGAGGGACCATGGCGGGATGCGGGCGATCGCCGCGCCGTTGGTCTTGCCATGGACATAGTCATAGGCCGCCTCAAGCGACAGGCTACGCCCGGCGTCCTGCCAGATCGCGTAGGATCCTTCGATCTCGCCACCGTAGAAGGTCGCGTCGGACTGGGTGAACAGGAACACCGGAAGTTCGCCATCCGGGTCAATGACCCCGGCGTCATCGACCATATCCCCGGTGGGCGCCTGTTCAATGTAGCCGTTGTAGCGCGCCCGATAGACGTGGGCCTCGGCGCGGGCCCGGTCGTTTTCCCACCGCGCCGTCAGCTCAAGTGACGTGACTTTCTCGGACCGGAACGTCGGGTCGCCGACCTCATAGGCTCCGGTGCCCGCGTGCGGGCCGTCGGCGAAGAGCTCGAACTCGGTGGGAGCCCGGCTGCTGCGTGCCGCGCTGAGGCTGAGGAAGGTGTCCGTGGACGGCCGCCAGAACACCGCGCCGGAGGCCGACACATTGGTGAAGCTCGGATTGGCGTCGGTGGTCCCCCAGTTAAGGCCATTGGCTCGCCCCACGGCGCTGGTGGGTCGTCCGACAAGTGAAGCGTCCAGCCTGCGGCGATCCAGCCGCAGGCCGCCCTCCAGGCCCCAGCTTTCGAGATCGAGGCGCTGGAGCGTGAACACGCCGAGTTCGTCAATCTGCACCGGCGGAATGAATGCCTCGTCGCCGATCGCCTCAAGGTCCCGCACCAGTCCCTGGAATCCGACCGCGCCCTGCCATCCGTCGCGTTCGCGCTGCACCAGCTCCACGCGACCTTCAGCGCCCTCCGACCGGAAGACGGTGCCCACCGCGCGGCTCGCGAACTCCACCTCGGCGTGCTTGTAGTCGGCATAGCCGACAGAGAACCGCGCCTGATCAAACAGGCCAAGGTCGACACCCGTCTCGCCCCGGAAATCCACGCGGGTCTGCTTCAGGTCGATGTAGACCGGGCCTTCTTCCGGCGGGGTCGTGAAGACGATCTGGGGAAAGGGCACGCCGTACCGGGTCTCGGTGCGCTTGACCGACAGACCGATGTAGCCATCGGACCCGACATAGGAGGCGCCGACGCCATAGGCCTCCAGGCTGACGTCGGAGTTCAGCACCCTGTCGCCGGGCAGCGGCGTCTCGCCAGTTGCATCCGCGAGGATATCCGACACGGCGCGACCGCCCGCCTTGTAGTCCTGGCTCTTGCGCTTGACCGCATCCACCACAACCACCCAGGGGCCCTTGCCCGCCTTGAGGTTGGCCGAGGCGGCATAGCTGTCATCGGCCGTTCCGTAGGAGGCCGAGAGGTGGCCTTCGGGTCCGTCCTTCGCCGCCGACGAGGGCACCCGATCATCGATGATATTGACCACGCCACCGATGGCCGAGCCGCCATAGGCCAGGGTCGCAGGGCCGCGAAGCACCTCGATCCGGGTCGCCTCGCTGGGCTCCGAAGCCACGGCGTGGTCAGGCGAGAGCGAACTGGCGTCGACCAGGCCTACGCCGTTCTGCAGCACCTGAACGCGGGGTCCCGACAGACCACGAATGATCGGGCGGCTGGCCCCCGGGCCGTAGAACGTGGAGCGCAATCCGGGCATGCCGTTCAAGGTGTCGCCGAGGCCCACGGCAGGCGCCGCCTGCAGTTGCGCGCGGTTGACGATGTTGACGCTGGTGGTGGTGGAATCCAGCGAGACCGCATAGGGGGCGCCCGTAATGACCACTTCCGAAACTTCATTGGGCGGCTTTTCGGCCGCGAACGCAGGCGCGGTCACCAGCGTGGAAATGCTGACAGCCGACAACAGACAGGTCTTCAGATTCATGGGGGTCACCGCAACAGACTGATCGGTTACAGGTATATGTTATATCATAACAAAAACAAACCCGGAATTGCAGGCGCCGGTCAGCCAGGCGCCAGGGCGCGGCGAAGAGCTGCCGACAGCGCATCGAGTTCGCCGTCGTTCACCGTGCGAAGATCCAGCAGCACCCGGTCCCGCTCGATCCGGCCGACCACCGGCGCCGGCCCGGTGCGCAGACGGTGGGCCAGAGCCTCCGCGCCCATCGCAGGCGTCTGAACGCTGAGCGCGTAGCCCGCCAGGGCATGCATCGGCATGGCCCCGCCACCCGCGTAGCTCCGGGTTTCGATCACCTCGCCCTGGAGGTCGCCGATGTCACTCACCATCGCCGCCAGCGCCTCGGCCCGCGCCCGGATCACGTCGCCCGGCTGGGTCAGCATCCGCAACACCGGCACCCGCAGCGTGGGATCGGACGGTGCGCGATAGAGGCGCAGCGTCGCCGCCAGCGCCGCCAATGACAGCTTGTCGAGCCGAAGCGCGCGCGCCAGCGGGTGGCGGCCCAGGGTCTCGACCAGCTCGCGACGTCCGGCGATGATCCCGGCCTGAGGCCCGCCCATCAGCTTGTCGCCGCTGAAGATCACCAGATCCGCGCCGGCCCTCACACTCTCCTGTACCCGGGGCTCTCCCTCGATCCCGTAAGGCGCCAGGTCGATCAGGGCGCCGCCCCCCAGATCCTCCACCAGCAACAGGCCCCGCGCATGGGCGAAGGCGGCCAGCGCCTCCAGCGATGGCGCGCTGGTGAAGCCGGTGATCCGGTAGTTGCTGGGGTGCGTGCGCAGGATCACCCGCGCCTCGGGGTGGTCGGCCACCGCCTGTTCGTAGTCGCGCAGATGGGTGCGGTTGGTGGTCCCGATCTCAACCAGCCGTGCGCCGCTCTGGGCCACGATGTCCGGCACCCGGAACCCGCCGCCGATCTCGACCATCTCGCCCCGCGACACGATCACGGGTGTACCGGCGGCCAGCGCCGCGAGCGCCAGCACCACGGCGCCGGCGCAATTGTTGACCGCAAGGCCGGTCGCAGCCCCGGTTGCGCCGGCGATCAGCGCCTCCAGATGATCATGTCGCGAGGCGCGCCGCCCGCCCTCCAGGTCTAGCTCCAGATTGCCGTATCCCGCGGCGAGCGTCATGGCGGCCACCGCCTCGGGCGCCAGCGGCGCGCGGCCGAGGTTGGTGTGGATGACAACGCCGGTGGCGTTGATCACCCCGAACAGCGTCTCGCGGGTGGTGTCGGCCAGCCGCCGCTCCACCTCGTCCAGCAGGGAGGCCACAGTCGGGATCAGGGGGGCGTCGCTCAGCAGGCGTTCGCGAACATCGGCCAGCACCGCACGCACTGTCCGGGTGACCGCGGCGTCGCCAAACTGCCTACCCAGCGCCAGGGCCGCCGGATCAGCGCAGATCGCGCCCACCGCCGGCAGACGCCGACGGGGATCCTGATGAACGGGCCTGGGGGCCTGGCGGGCGACGGGTCTGCCTCCTGTGGGATGTTGTTGTAGCGAGCTGGCGGCCGCCCGAGCAAGGGACCGGCGACGATTCGGACGTTTGAACCGGCCACCCGGAGCCTTACTGTGGCCCCTCCTGATCGTCGCCAGCCCCGGGGAGGCGCACATTCCGACCGCACCCCTGACCCTGGGCGTCATCGGCCACGTCAACCACGGCAAGACCGCGCTGGTGCGCGCAATGACCGGAATCGAGACCGATCGGCTGCCCGAGGAGCAGGCGCGGGGCCTGTCCATCACGCCGGGATTCGCCTGGCGCGGCTATCCTTCGGGCGAGATCGACATCATCGATTCTCCCGGCCATGAGGATTTCATCCGGGCGATGGTCGTGGGCATGACCGGCGTCCGCGCCGTCATGCTGGTGGTCTCCGCGACCGAGGGGTTCGGGCGGCAGACGCGGGAGCACCTGCAGATCGCCGCCCTTCTGGGCCTGGGGGTCGGCGTGGTCGCGGTGACCAAGGCCGACCTTGCGTCACCGGAGATCCAGGCCGAGCGGCGCGCGGACATCCAGGCGACGCTGGCAGGAACCTTCCTGGACGGGGCGCCGGTGGTCTTCTGCTCCGCCCTGACGGGGCAGGGCCTGGACCAGCTCCACGCAGCGATTGACGCCCTGCGGGCCAACGCGCCGCCGCCGACCGCCCTGCCCGGCGCCTTCCTGCCCATCGACCGCGTCTTCACGGTTCCCGGCGCGGGCGTGGTCGTGACCGGGGTGCTGCAGGGTCAGTCGCTGACGCCGGACCTGCGGATGGTGCTGGAGCCATCCGGCCGCAGCGTCAGCCTGCGCCAGGTTCAGGTTCATGGCCGCACCGTCGAAGCCGCACCGCCCGGCGGGCGGGTCGCGGTGGGCCTGCGCGGCGTCGCGCTGGACGAGGTCCGGCCCGGCGACGTGCTGTGTTCGCCGGGCCATTTCACCGCCACCAGCCAGGTCGATGTGCGACTGACGCTGGACGCAGGCGCGCCCCGCCCGCTGAAACACCTCGACCAGGTCAGGGTCATGTGGGGCGCACGACAGGATGTCGCGTCGGTGCGGCTGATGGGAGCAGGGGTCATCGCGCCCGGCGCAGAAGACTTCGCCCAGCTTCGATTTGTATCGCCCGTGATCGCCTATGCCGGCCAGCGCGGCGTGCTGCGGCGCCTGTCACCGGCGGCGACGATCGGCGGCGTCATTGTCCTGGACCCTGATCCGCCGGTCTATCGCGGGCGGCCCGGCCTGCGCCGCGCCGTGCTGGAGGCCGCAACGACCGGCGATATCCAGGAAATAGCCGGCCAGCTGGCGACGCGGGATGGCGGCACACTCGCGATGGCTGAGCTGGCCCGGCTTGGGCGGTGCGACGCGCCGGCGGCCCATGCGGCGCTGGCTCTCGATTTTCAGGACCTGGGCGACGGCCGCTTCGCCGCGCGCGACGCCCTGGCGACTACACGCACCGCCTATCTCGACCTACTGGTAGCCGCCCATCAGGCCGCACCCACGCGCCGGATGGCAGCGGTGGGCGACGTCCGGGGCGCGCTCGCCCGGCAAACCGCCCGGGAGATCGTCAACGCCGTCGAACGCGCGCTTGCCGGCGACGGCGCCATCCGACTTGATGCAGGACGGGTGGCCCTGAGCGGACACGATCCTCTGGCATCCCTCGCGCCCGAGGCCCTGAGCCAACTGGGCGATCTGGAGGTCACCCTGCGCGAGGGCGGCTTGACCCCGCCGGACCCTGCAAAGCTGACCGGCGGTGATCCGGGCCTGGCCGACCTGCTCCAGCTGCTGGTCGAGGACGGCCGGGTGGTATCCCTGCGCAATGTGTCGCTGCGCCAGACCCTGGTGTTTCATCCCGCCTGCCTGGACGACGCCGTCGCAACGCTGGGCTCCGCCTTCCCGCCGCCCCTGACCTTCACGACCGGCGAGGCCCGCGCGGCGCTGGGCACCAGCCGCAAGTTCATCGTGCCGGTGCTGGAGTATCTGGACGAGATCGGATGGACGACGCGGGAAGGGGACGTGCGCAGGGTTGTGCGCTAGCAGCAGCCCCGGCAACAAAAAGGGGGTGTGCGCTCTGCAATTGAACCCTACTGTCACCTCGTCTGGAGGTGACTGGAGTCTGGTGGCTTCCCTGGTCTTCAAAACCAGTGACACGTCCAAAAGGCGTGTGGTGGGTTCGATTCCCATCCATCTCCGCCAAGCCTGTGGTGAGATCCGTTAGATGACCGTGCCCTGCCCGCCTTTCGCCCTGACCGACCGCGCCGGCGAGACCCGGCGGTTCCCGACGGCGCGGCCAAGCCTGATCGCCTTCATCAAGGAGGATTGCCACACCTGCAATCTGGCGGCGCCGTTGCTGGAGGCGTTTCACCAGGCGTGGGGTGAGGCCGCCGACGTGCTGGTGCTCGGCCAGTCGACCGAGGGCAACGATATCCTGCAGGATCGCCACGGCTTCACCCTGCCGTTCCTGGACGACAGCGCTTGCAAGACCTCCTTTGCATGGGACTTCGAGATCGTCCCGGCGGTCTACTGGATCGGCGCCGATGGCGTGGTGAAGACCAAGCTGGAAGGTTTTGTCAGGGAGGAGTGGCAGGCCCTGGACCGCCAGATCGCCGCCGATCTCGACGCCGCACCCGCCGCCATCGTCTGGGCGGACCTGCCGGACTGGCGGCCCGGCTGCGGCTCCAAACACCTGGACCCGGAGATCCACGACAAGCTTCAGGCCGAGGCCGACGACAGCCCGATCCGGGCGCGGCGGATCGAGATCGCCAGCGCCGACGACATCGCCGAGTTCATGTTCGACCAGGGCTTCAGCGACGGCCTGCCGCTGATCCCGCCCACGGCCGAGCGGGTGATCCGCATGCTGGCGGGCACACCGCGCGCGCCGCAGGATATTGTCGCCATCGTGCCGCCCAACATGGCGCCGGTGACGGTGGAGAAGATCGCCATCAACGCCGTGATGGCGGGCTGCAAACCCGAGTACCTGCCGGTGGTGATCGCCGCCGTCGAGGCCGTCTGCACTGACGAGTTCAACATGCATGGCGTCACCGCCACCACCATGGGCGCCTCGCCGGTGCTGGTGGTCAATGGCCCGATCCGTGAACGCATCGGCATGAACATGCGGCTGGGAGCGCTGGGACCCGGCAACCGCGCCAACGCCACCATCGGCCGCGCGCTCAGGCTGGTGGTGCGAAACGTGGGCGGCGCCCAGCCCGGCGGCGTGGACCGCTCCACCCTCAGCAGCCCGATGAAGTTCACCATGTGCTTCGCGGAGTGGGAGGAGGGCTCGCCCTGGGAGCCGCTGCATGTGGAGCGCGGCTTCAAGGCGGAGGACTCGGTGGTCACCGCCTTCGCCATGACCAGCGGGCCGGTGCAGATCGTGGATCAGGAGTCACGCGGACCCGACCAGATGGGAGGCACCCTGGGCCTCGGGCTGGAAAGCATGTTCCTGTCCAAGATCCGGCGGATGCACACCGACGCCCTGCTGGTGGTCTGTCCCGAACATGTCGCCACCCTGACCAGCGAGGGGCCCTACTCCAAGGCGCGTCTGCGAGAACGCATCCAGGCGGTGACGACGCGACCCATGCGCGAGATGGTGGCCAACGAGATCTCGGGCGCCGGCATTACCCGGGCCATGGCCGCGAAGATGACGGACGCGCAGCTCGACACGCCGGTCTCCAAGTTCGCCAGCGACGCCTACATCCACATCGTGGTGGCAGGGTCAGACGCCGGAAAATTCTCGGCCGCCTTCCACGGCTGGGTCACCGGACCGATGGGATCGATCAGCGTTTCCCGGAAAATCGAATACTGATAGCCTCAGGGCTGAACCAGGGAGGATGTCGATGACGACCATTCTGGACCCGACCGATGAGCGGGTCCCCGTCGAGCGCCAGATCACCGCGCGGACAGGCGATATCACCGGTGTGATCGGGCTGCTGGATATCGCCAAGCCCCGCGGCAACATCCTGCTGGACGAGCTGGAAGTGCTGATGGCGGCCCGGTATCCGAAAGTGGAGATCAAGCGCTACGCAAAGCCGACCTTCACCAAGCCCTGCCCGTCGGACCTGCGCCTGAAAATCAAGGCCGAGTGCGCGGTTCTGGTGGAAGGCCTGGCCGATTGAGGATCATGCACGACGTGCAGTCTGCACGACACTGTGTGGTTCGAGATCCAGGGACTTCCGGCGGTGACCATCGCCTCCAGTGAGTTTGGCCAGGCCGCCGAGGTTCAGCGCAAGGCGCTGGGCATGGAGGGCGCGCGCTACGTGCTGGTGGACCATCCGATCCAGGACGCCACCGACGACGAGATGCGCGGCAAGGCCCGCGCGGTGCTGGAGCAGGTGATTGCAGCGCTGACGGTTTAGACGGTAGCGGACTCGCCTGCATTCACAGGAACTTGCAAGTGAACGGCGGTCACTTGACCGAGCACTCTTGCCCTGAAGATTGAAAGGCCTGATCTGGCCATATGCTGAGGGAAGAGCACTACACGGCCTCGTCGCTGGACTCGCTGGAGGGCGTTCCGGATCCTGTCGAGGCGCCGGTCGCCAAAGCAAGTCTTCTGGCGACGGCGCGCAAGCTGGCGCCTGGCCTGTCGATCGTTGTGCTGGTCTCGATGGCCGCCGCTTGGCTGGCCGATCACTACACGGTCCCGATCCTGCTGTTCGCCCTGTTGCTGGGCATGGCGATGAACTTCCTTCGTGCCGACGCCAGCTACCGGCCCGGCCTGGATTTCGCCACCCGCCAATTGCTGCGGCTTGGCGTGGCCTTGCTCGGCGCGAGGATCACCGCCGATCAGGTGCTGTCGCTGGGCGGCAATGTGGTGCTGGTGGTGACGCTGGGCGTCGCCCTGACCATCACGGCGGGCTGGCTGCTTTCACGGGTGCTCAAGCTCCGGCCCGAGTTCGGCGTCCTGACCGCCGGCGCAGTGGCGATCTGCGGCGCCTCGGCCGCGCTGGCGATCTCGTCAGTCCTGCCGCCCTCACCCACCCGCGAGCGCGACACCCTGCTGACCGTGGTCGGCGTCACCGCCCTGTCGACCGTGGCCATGGTGACCTATCCGGTGTTGGCCGCCGCCCTGGGGCTTTCGGAACAACAGACCGGCCTGCTGCTGGGCGCAACCATTCACGACGTGGCCCAGGTGGTGGGCGCGGGCTACGGCGTCTCCAAGGAGGTCGGCGACACCGCCACCATCGTCAAGCTGTTCCGCGTGGCCCTGCTTCTGCCGGTGATCGTCATCGTAGCCCTGATGTTCCGGGCGAAATCCGAGACCAAAACCAGCTGGCGCTCCGCGCCGCTGGTCCCCGGCTTCCTGCTGGCCTTTATCGCCCTGGTGGCGATCAACTCCACCGGCCTCGTGCCGAAAGAACTGCCGACAGCCGCCGGCGAGGTTTCCCGCTGGCTGCTGGTGGCCGCCATCGCCGCGGTGGGCGTCAAAACCTCGCTCGGCGACATGTTCAAGGTGGGCCTGAACTCGCTGGCGATCATCGTGCTGGAAACCCTGGTGATCCTGACCTTCGCCCTCACCGCCATCCAGCTGATGTGAGACTTCAGCCGGCGGCGGCTGCGTCCAGCTTGTCCTGGGTGCGCAGGTCGAAGTCCGAGGCATCGTGGCGTTCGCGCAGCTGGCTGGACGGATCACCCTGGGCGCGGTTGACCATTCGGCCGCGCTTGACGGCAGGACGCTCTGCGATCTGGTCGGTCCAGCGGATGACGTTCTTGTACTCGGCCACCTGCAGGAACTCGCCGGCCTCATAGACTACGCCCTTCACCAGGGCCCCGTACCAGGGCCAGACGGCCATGTCGGCGATGGTGTAATCGGCGCCGCCCAGATACTCGCTCTCGGCCAGACGGCGATCCAGCACGTCCAACTGGCGCTTCACCTCCATGGCGTAGCGGTCGATGGCGTATTCGATCTTGATCGGCGCATAGGCGTAGAAGTGGCCGAACCCGCCGCCGAGGAAGGGCGCCGAGCCCATCTGCCACATCAGCCAGGACAGGCACTCAGCCCGCGCCGCCGGCTCGGTGGGCAGGAACTCACCGAACTTCTCGGCCAGGTGGATCAGGATCGCGCCGGATTCAAACACCCGGATCGGCGTAGGGCCACTGCGGTCCAGCAAGGCCGGGATCTTGGAATTGGGATTGATGTCGACGAAACCCGAGCCGAACTGATCCCCCGCGCCGATATTGATCAGCCAGGCGTCGTACTCGGCGCCCGAATGCCCCAGCGCCAGCAGCTCCTCCAGCATAACCGTCACCTTCACGCCGTTGGGCGTGCCCAGTGAATAGAGCTGCATCGGATGCTTGCCCACCGGCAGCACATGCTCCTTGGTCGGACCGGCGATCGGCCGGTTGATGGCGGCGAACCGGCCCCCGCTCTCCTTGTTCCAGGTCCAGACGGCGGGCGGGGTATAGGTGGCGTCGCTCATGGGGGCTCCAGACGTTTCCAGCGGGCGCGCGTTGGACCTGCGCTCAGACTTTTCTGGGTGGCATGAACAGTGGTGGCGAGTCGAGGGCGAAGCGCGGCCGACACATGGCTACCAGGGCAGAATCCATTTCGAGCTTGGTTCCTGGTCGACAACGCTGAACACCATGATCGAGCTTTGGCTTGCTTCCCGGCGCGGAGTTTTACCTAGATTGTGACCATTTCGTCACCTATTGTAGTGTTGCTGACGAAACTTTTCATCGGTATAATGACCAAATAGTCATTTATGGACCCGGATGACCTCATGAGCCTGATCAAGATCGAAGACATCGCCTATGTCCGGTTCCGCGCGCCGGACCTGGACGAGATGTCCGGGTTCCTGGAGGACTTCGGCCTCAAGGTGGCCGACGCCGCCTCAGGGCGGCTGTTTGCCCGAGGCGCCGGAACCGCGCCATTCCTGCACGCCACCGAACAGGGCGACGCAGGCTTCGCCGCGCTTGGCCTCCGCGCCGAGTCAGCTGTCGACCTGGAGACTCTGGCCAAGGCCGAGGGCGTGGAGATCCAGCCGCTGGACGCGCCGGGCGGCGGGCAGATGATCGCGCTCAGCGATCCCGACGGTCACCGCATCGAGGTGGTTGCAGGCCAGGCTCTCGTAGATCCGCTGCCGCTACCCGAACGGTCGCCGTGGAATGACGCCCGGGCGCATGCAAGGTTGCGGGCCGTGAAGCGGACCGGCGTCGGCGCTGCCCATGTGGTGCGGCTGGGACACTGCGTGCTGAACGTGTCAGACTTCCGGGCCTCCGAGGCCTGGTACAAGGCGCGCTTCGGTTTCATCACCTCCGACGAGGTGGCGATCTCGCCGGAGTTTTCGCTGGGCGCCTTCCTGCGGTGCGATCGGGGCGATACGCCGACCGACCACCACACCCTGTTCCTGGCGCAGAGCCCCAAGGGGCCCGGCTTCAATCACGCCGCCTTCGAGGTGGCCGACCTTGACGACCTGATGGCCGGCCATACCCGACTGAAGGACGCGGGGCGCACGGCCGAGTGGGGCGTGGGGCGTCACATCCTGGGCAGCCAGGTGTTCGACTACTGGCGCGACCCCTGGGGCCACACCCTGGAGCACTGGACCGACGGCGACCTGCTGACGGCCAGCGACGGGTCAAACGTCGCGTCGCTGCAGGACCTGCTGGCCGTACAGTGGGGCCAGCCGGCGCCGCCGACCATGGCCTGACGTCAGACAAGGTAAGGACCACATGAAACTTGCAACCTTCACCACCGACTCGGCCTCGGAGCTGGGCGCCGTCGTTGGACAGAAGATCGTCCCGTTGAACCGCATCCTCCCGCAACTGCCGGCGGACATGATCGGGCTGATCCAGTCCTGGCCCGCGGTCGAAGCCGCCGTCCGGGCCGCGGCCGACTCGGCTGCAATCGCCCTGGACCTCGATCAGGTCCGGCTACTGGCGCCCATCCGGCGTCCCGGCAAGATCATGGCCATCGGCCTCAACTACGCCGATCACATCGCCGAGAGCGGGATGGGCACGCCGGAACACCAAGTCTGGTTCAGCAAGGCGCCGACGTCGGCGAACGGTCCCTTCGATCCGATCGATGTGCCCAGGGTCTCGCAGGCGCTGGACTACGAGGCCGAAATGGTCGCCGTGATCGGGACTGGCGGGCGACACATTTCCAGCGCCGACGCGCCCTCTGCCGTGTTTGGCTACTGCGTGGGCAATGACGCTACCGAGCGGGCCTGGCAGCACCGCACGCCGCAATGGGTGGTTGGCAAGTCCTTCGACACCCATGCGCCGTTCGGCCCCTGGATCACCACCGCCGATGAGGTGCCCGATCCGCATGCGCTGGCGATCCGCTGCACGGTGAACGGCGAGACCCGGCAGGACTCCAACACACGGCATCTGGTGTTCAACGTCTGGGATCAGCTCGAGCACCTGTCACAGGCCATGACCCTGGAGGCCGGAGACCTGATCTTCACAGGTACGCCGGGAGGCATCGGCGCGGCGATGAAGCCCATGCAGTTCCTCAAGGCCGGCGATCGCGTCCGGATCGAGATCGAGACCCTGGGCGCCATAGACAACCCCTGCGCCAACGAGGCCTGACATGTCGACCGCGGCAGGCTTCGACTGTGATGTGCTGATCGTCGGCCTGGGCCCTGTGGGCGCCACGCTTGCAGCTCTGCTGGCCCGCGCCGGGATCAGGACCATCGTCCTGGACAAGGACGCCGAGGTCTACCCTCTGCCGCGGGCCGCCCACTTCGACCACGAGATCATGCGGATCTTCCAGCAGTTGGGGATCGCCGAGACCGTCGAGCGCCATACCCAGCTTGCCCCGGCTTATGAATTCCGCACGGCGGATGGACAGGCGTTGTTGCGCTTTGAGATCCCTGCACACAGCCCTTCCGGCTGGGCCGCGGGCTACATGTTTCATCAGCCGGCGCTCGAGCACGCCCTGCGCGACCTGCTCGCAACGCTGCCCGCAGCGACCATGCACACCGGATGGCGCTACCTGTCCCAGGAACAGGACAATTCAGGCGTGACGGCGACGATCGATACCCCGTCAGGACGGACGACGCGTCGCGCGCGCTACCTCGTGGGCTGTGACGGTGCGTCCAGCCCGGTTCGTAGCGAAGTCGGCGGCGGCATGATCGATTTCCAGTTCGACGAGCCCTGGCTGGTGATCGACGCGCGCGTCCTGCCGGGCGCCCGGACGCCTGAGATCAACCTGCAGATCTGCGATCCGAAGCGCCCCACGACCTGCGTGCTGATGGGTCCGGGCCGACATCGTTGGGAGTTCATGCTGTTGCCGGGCGAGACCCCGGACCAGGTGCTGGACGACGACTTCATCCAGTCGCTCATCACCCCGTGGGACTGCGGGCCCGTCGAACTGGAACGGAAGGCGGTCTACAGATTCCATGGCCTGATGGCGAACCGTTGGCGGAACGGTCGCGTGCTGCTGGCCGGCGACAGCGCCCATCAGATGCCGCCCTTTGCCGGGCAGGGCATGTGCTCGGGTCTTCGGGACGCCGCCAACCTCGCGTGGAAACTGCAGGCGGTGCTGGCGGGTGCTCCGGAAGCGCTGCTCGATACCTATCAGACCGAGCGCGCGCCGCATGTGCGCGCGATCATCGAACAGGCGATCGGCATGGGCCGTGTCGTCTGCACGCTGGATCCGGTCGCGGCCGCCGAACGCGATCGGGGTATGCTGGCGCAGGAGGCCGGCGGCGCACGGCCGCTTCCGCCTGCCAGAGCAGCTTCGCTGACGTCAGGCTGTGTTCTGGACGGGACCACCGGCGCGGGTGCGCTCTTCCCGCAGCCCACGACCGAAGGCCAGCGCCTGGATGATGTCCTGCACGACGGAGCCTGGCTGCTTTCGCGGACCACATGGCCCGGGGCCAGCGACATCGCGACGGTGATGACCCTTGAGGATGCGTCTCTCGCACCCTTCAGGAAGGCGCTGACAGACTGGCTCGACCGGGAGGGCGCCGATGCTGTTCTGGTGCGACCCGACCGATACGTCTTTGGAACCGGAGACCCCAGCGTGCTGGCCGCCGCCTACGCCCGCCATGTCACCGACGAAACGACGCCAGCGCCCCATGGCCGCTGATCGCCCAGGCCGTACGGAGAAGACGCGCGCGGCCCTGGTCGCTGCGGGCCGCAAGTTGTTCTGCGAACACCCTATCGACGCCGTGGCCATCGACGACATTGTCCGGGAAGCCGGGGTGGCCAAGGGCAGCTTCTACAATCACTTCACGGATCGGGAGGCTTTGGCGCGGGCCGTGACCGCCTTGATCCGCGCCGACGTGGAACACGCCGTCGATACGGCCAACATGGGCGTCGAGGACAGCGCACGCCGGATGGTCAGGGCTCTGTGTGTCTATTTGCGCTACGCCGTAGACGACCCTCAGGGCGCCGGGGTGATCATCCGGTTTCATGCGGGCAACGCGCCTGAGGCGCCCTTGAACCGAGGCGTCGTCAGCGACGTCACAGCAGGTCT
Organism: uncultured Alphaproteobacteria bacterium; assembly: GCA_903909375.1. Classification (GTDB taxonomy): domain Bacteria; phylum Pseudomonadota; class Alphaproteobacteria; order Caulobacterales; family Caulobacteraceae; genus Phenylobacterium. The sequence goes on along the minus strand of CAIVVM010000024.1, from coordinate 51,376 downwards.
GGCCAGCGGTCGCTTCGCGCTCGCCAGCATGGAGTCCGGGCTCATATTCGTAATCGGCGTCGTCCAGGCGGCGTTTGTCCAGGTAGCCGGGGACCCGAACCTCGCCCATGCGGTCACACTCGCCCAGCAGATCGGCGCACTGGAACTGAGGGGCCTCGGCGTGCCGCCCCCCGAAGCCGAGAGCCTGGCCGCCCGGGCCGCAGATGAGATTGTGCGGCAGGGCGCCTTCAGGGTGGCCGACTCCGCCTAGCTTCCCGCCACCATGATCGCCGCCGCCTGGTCCTGGACGCGCTTCACTGCCCGCGCCACGTCCAGCACCTGATCCGGCTCGCCCAGCAGCAGGCGGTGTTGCAGCCAGACCGTCGAGCGCGCCGCATGTTCGGCGACGGGCAACCGCAGGCTGGCGTAGTCGATCTTCGGCGCCGATGCGCGCAGGCGAGGCCCGAAGTCGCCGCGGCGGAACACCTCCAGCTCATTCAGGCTGGGGTAGGAAACCCCCATGGGCACACCCTCCGCACCCAGCGCCCGTTCGAACAGGCGCAGGTCCATGCCGGCGAAGGCGGACCGATCATAATGGAAGACGTAGCAATAGTTGCCCTGGCTGTTCATCCGGGGGTCGCGAAACTGGGGGCGGATGCCCTCGATCCGCGAGAGCGCCTCGCCCAGCGCCAGGGCGTTCCGGTTACGGGTGCGGTTCTGCTCGGGGAACCGTTCAAGCTGGGCGGCCAGCACCGCGCCCTGCCACTCGGTCATGCGCAGGTTCGCCCCGTAGCGGACGTGGTGGTAGAACCATTCGCCCTCCACCCGGCCGCAGTTGGCGTAGCTGCGGGCCAGGTCGCGCAACCGGTCATCGTTGCAGGTCAGCACCCCGCCCTCGCCGGCGGTCATCAGCTTTGACGACTGCATGGAGAAGCTGCCGAAACTGCCCCAGGAGCCGACGCCCCGGCCCCGCCAGAAGGTGCCGTGGGCGTGGGCGCAATCCTCGATCAGATGCAGGCCCCGGCGCGCGCAGAGCGCCGTGAGCGCGTCGAGATCGGCCGCCGCGCCAGCCACATGCACCACCATGATGGCGCGGGTGCGCTCCGTTATGGCGGCCTCGGCGGCGGCGGCGTCGAGGCAGAGGGTCTCCGGGTCCACGTCCACCAGGACCGGCGTTGCGTTGACCGCCAGCACCGCACCAGCCGACGCCACGAAGGTCATCCCGGGCACGATGACCTCGTCGCCCTCGCCGACGTCGCAAGCCGCCAGAGCTGTCTCCAGGGTGTGGGTGCCGTTGGTCATGGCGAGGCCATGTCTTGCGCCTTGGTAGGCGGCAAAATCGCTGGCGAAGCGCGCAGCCCTTTCCCCGTCGCCATCCCACCAGCCGCCGCTGTCCAGGGTGGCGGACAGGGCCTTGCGCTCACGGTCGTCCCAGACCGGCCAACGGGGGAAAGGCGCGGCAAAGAGCGGTTGTCCGCCAAGAATCGCGGCGCGGTTATCAGAGGTCATGGGTATGGCTCCGGCTCATGCGGCCACTGGTCGACGCGGCAACGCGCAGACCGCCTGCCATGCGGCGTCAACCTGATCCGGTGTCACCGGCGTCAGATCCGCCACGGATATGTCGAGGGACTCCGCGCGGGCATAGGCCGCCAGTCCGGTCAGGGCGGCGCGGAACTGTTGCTCGGTGATCCCGAGGTCCGCCGGATGGGAGCGGACGCCGCTGCGGGTCACAATATCGGCGGCGCGGCCAGGGTCGTTGCCCTGCACCACACTGAGCGCCACCACGCCGCAGGCGATGAGTTCGCCATGGATCTGGGACACGCCGGTCAGGGCCTCGTAAGCGTAGGCCCAGAAGTGCTCGGAGCCTTCCTCAAATCGACTGTGACCAGCCAGAGCAGAGGCGGCGCCAATACGGCGGTAGGCATGGGCCAGGAACCGGATTCCATCGGCGGAGACATCGCGGATGTCGCCGGCGGCGGCGTCCAGACCGTCCAGAAGTTCAGCGCCAAGGGCCGCGAGGTCGGCCCGCCAGGGATGGCCGTGACCGGCGTCGCTGGCCAGTTTCCAGTCAAAGAGACCGGTGTGGCACGACAGCACATCCCCCACGCCTGCGCGGTTCAGGTGCGGCGGCGCCGACCTGATCAGGGGCAGGTCGAGAACCACCAGACGCGGCGTGACCTTGGCGATGTAGCGCACCCGCTGGTCCTGGCGCACGCCGATGGCATCCGTGAAGGCGGCGTCGACGGAGGTGATGGTGGGAACCTGGATAAGGGGCTTCTCGTGTTTCCAGGCGAGAAACTTGGCGGTGTCCATGGCCGTGCCGCCGCCGATGCCGACGACCGTGCGGCCGGCGTCGCCCACCGCCGCCAGGGCCTCAAGTTCCGAAAGCTCCATGTCGGCGGCGACAACCACCCGCGCCGGTTTCGGAAACGCCGGGGCGATCAGAGTCCACGGCGGATCGTTGACGACGGCGGTGTACGATCCCAGCCCGGAGAGCACGTCCCCCAGCGACACCTCGGCCACATCAAAGGGCTCGCCGATCATGATCGAGGTGAAAGGGTCTGCGTCGCGCGCCATCGGGTCTCCTGCCACTCAGCCTATGCGGGCCACAAACCGGTGGTCAATGATTTGACCCCGGGCGATCCGGCGCCTAGCGTTGAATCCCATGACCACGCCGACCACCATCGCGCCCGGCGAGGGCCGCACGATCCTGCTGGTGGTGGCCCATGCGGACGACCCGGCGCTGTTTCTGGGCGGTACGATCCTGCGCTGGGCCGATGCCGGGTGGCGGATCGTCTGCGTGCGGGTCACCGATGACCGCTGGGACTCCCACAATCTCACCGAAACCGCGACCATCGCCGCCAACGCCGCCGAGTTCCGTCAGGCCGCCGCCGCCCTGGGCATCACCGAGATCGTCGAGCTGGGCTATGCGACCGACGTTCTGGGCGACGCCAGCGAGGTGGCCCTTCGCGAGCACGTGATCCGCCAGATCCGCACCCATAAACCCTATGCCCTGGTCACCTTCGATCCCTACGCGATGTACGGCGAGGACAACCAGGACCACATCAAGGTCGCCGCCGCGGTGGACGAGGCCTTCTGGACCAGCCAGTTTCCCCTGCATCACCCCGAGCATCTGGCTGCGGGTCTGGCGCCACACGGCTGTTTCGAGCGGTGGTACTTCGGGCGTTCGGTAACCCAGGTGACCGACGTGATCGATATCGCCCCGGTCCTGGAGCGCAAGCTGGAAGCTGCACTGTGTCACCAGACCATGCTGCGCAACTATGTGAACCAGGTCCGTATGCAGGCGAGGACCGGCGGCTGGGCCCTGCCCCTGCTGGATGACGTCGCAGCTGGCGGCGACCTTCGGCCCTTTGTCGAGATGCTGATCCGGGGCGGCGCGCGTCAGGTGGGACAACGCCACGATCTGGAGGCCGCGGAAGAGTTTCGCGTCGTGCGGTTCGGCGGACTTGAAGGCATGTTGAGCCGGCATGGGCGCCGGCTATGAAACCGGAGGCGGCCATGGCGACATCGCGGGCAGGGACAGCGCGCATCGATATCACCCCGGATTGGCCGGTGATGATGGCGGGGTTCGGGCAGCGCACCCAGCCCAGCCAGGGCGTGCTCGACCGGATCTTCGTCAAGGCGCTGTTCCTCGACGATGGTGAGAACCGGCTCTTGCTGATCACCGCCGACCTGATCTCGACACCTAGGCCGCTGGGGGAGGCCGTCGCCCTGGCGCTGGGCGAACGCCTGGGCCTGGCGCCGGAGCAGATCTGCGTCTGCGCCTCACACACCCACTCCGGGCCCGTGCCTCATGATGCAGGCGACGGAGCTCCCGGTGTCGCGGCGTTCGCGGCATCGCTGCAGGCGGCGATGATCCTGGTCGGCGTGCAGGCGGTGGACGCCGCGCGGCCCTCTGTAGTGCGTACCGGGGTGGGTGAACTGGACGGGTTCCTCAATCGCCGTACCCGTGGAGCGCCCAATCTAGTCGACAGGCGGATCCCGGTCGTCATCGCGGATGACACGGAAACCGGGGCGCCGATCGCCGTGCTGTTCGGCGCGGGCTGCCATCCCGTCACCCTGGGCTGGGACAACCTGCAGATCAGCGGCGACTTCGTGGGCCTGGCCCAGCGGGCCATTGAAGCCGCCACGCCGGGTGTCAATGCGCTGTTCTTCAACACCACCGAGGGCAATGTGGTGCCGATCACCAGCCCCAACCGGGACGCACTGGACCCTCGCGGCTATGTGGGCGGCAGCTATGCCGACACGCGAAAAATGGGCGAAGATCTGGCCCGGGCCGTAGCGGACGTTTTGGCGAGCGCCACAGTCACAGCTCCGCTCAAGGTCTCGTCGAATCGGCAGGCTTTGTTCCTGAAACCCAACTTCGCCGACTATTCGCCGGAGGCGGCAGCCGCCCTGCTGGCCGACGCGCGCGCGACGCTGGACGCCTATCTGGGTCCGGACCTCGAACGCGGCCTGCCGCCGGGCCCGCTCTGGTCTGTGGCCTCTGAGGTGGTTGTCGCCCGCGACCTCAGTGAGGACGACATGCGCGAACTGATGATCGCCTGCTGCCGGTATCTGGGTCTCTATCAGCGACCCGCGGTCGCCACGCCGCCCAGGCCGGTCAAGGCGCCGGTCCAGGTGATGCGGATCAATGATTTCGAGCTGCTGGCGCTGCCCGGCGAGGTGATGGTCGAGGTAGGACAGGCCTGGTCCGAGATGGCCGCGAGCCCAACCGCCTTCATAGTGGGTCTGGCCAACGCCCATCTTCGCTACCTGCCGCTGGCCTCGCACTTCGCCGAACCGGAGGCGTCGGTTCGCTATGAAACAGTGACCGCGGGGTTACAGTCCGGGGAAGTCGAGGTCGCGCTCGAACACGCGGCCGCAATGCTGGCCGGCCTCCGCGCGGCGTGACGCACCCCGTCAGGTTCTGACCGCACCGCAGACCGCCTCAAGCAGGCGAGGCAGGCTGGCCGCACTTGCCGGGTTCTGTCCCTGACGAACGACGACCAGTTCCAGCGAAGGCACGACCATCACCACCTGCCCGCCGGCGCCCATGGCCGCAAAGGTGTCGCGCGGTGAGCCTTCGAAGCGATACCCCGCACCCTCCGCCCCACCCGCGCCGACGCCGGCGCCGCGTCCGGGTCGGGCATTTTCCCACCACAGATAGCCATAGGCCGGATTGAGCGCCTGTGAGGGCGAGGTCGCCGCCTTGAGATAGGTCGCATTGACGATCTGGCGCCCGGCCCAGCGACCACTGCGCTGGGCGAACAGGCCGAAGCGGGCCAGATCCCGGGCGGAGCTTCGGGCAGAATAGTAGTTCGTCACAGGGCCGCCAGCGCCCTGACCCACATTGGTCAGCCAGGTGGTGTCCTTCATTCCCAGCGGACCCAGCAGGTTTCGCCCGGCGAAGACCTCGAACGGCTCGCCAACCGCGCGCTCGATGAGGTGGTAGAGCAGATGGAACGTCGCGGTGTCATAGGCCCACAGGGTTCCGGGCGGGACCGCCTGAGGCGCGGCGGCATTGATCGCAAACTGGTCGCCGGCCACGCCGCGCAACGCCAGACCTCGAAAATCCTGGCCGCTGGTCATGCTGAGCATGTGACGGATTGTGATCGCCGCCTGCGGCTTGTCGCGCCACGCCGGAATGAAATCGGCGGCGCTTTGCTCGACGCTCTTGATACGTCCCTGATCGATGGCGATTCCGACCAGAACGGACACCATGCTCTTGGCGGCCGACGCGATCTCCTGAAGACTTGGATCCCTGACGCCGGGCGCATAGCGTTCCGCAGCCAGCCGTCCCTTGTGCAGGACCACAACGCTGCTGCTGCGCTCGGCCATCACGGCATCGATGCCCGCGGCAAGACGTTGCTGATCCAGCCCCGACCCGCCCGGCGCGGGACCGGCCCAGTCGTTGCCCGCAGGCCAGTACTCCGCCCCGGCCGCCATCGACGGCCCGCCGATCGCGAGCCCCGCTGCCGCGCCAACAAAGACCCTGCGGCTTGTCATGTCATGCCACGCCCATAGCTATGTCGGTCACCGGACAGATGACCGATCTGCAAGCGCCACCCTAGATCCAGCGGGTCGGATCAGGAAGTCTATGCCGGGCGCTTACCGCCGGGAGCGAACATGACCTGGACTGGCCCTGACGACCGTTGGGAGCCGCAAACTGGATCTTGAAAGCCGCACGCTGCCCGCCCACGGACTGCACGGAAGTTCACATCCCCCGCGCGGGGACGCTATCCCGCAAATCTGCGGTTGAGCTTGCGCATCCCGCCGATCCAGCGGTCGTAGTCATTTGTCTTGTTGCGCATGTAGGTGAGGACTTCGGGGTGCGGCAGGACCAGAAAGGTCTCCGCCTCAATCGCGCGCACGCAGGCTTCAGCCACCACGTCCGGCTCCATCATGCCGTCGATGCTGGCGACGCCGTCCGGATTGCCTGCGGTCATGGCGGTCCGCACCGCCTGCGGGCACAGGACGGAGACCTTGATGCCCTGATCGCCGTGGGTGATCGCCAGCCATTCTGCCAGACCGACAGCCGCGTGCTTGGTGACGGCGTAAGGCGCAGAACCGATCTGCGACAGCAAACCTGCCGCCGACGAGGTATTCAGCAGATAGCCGCTGCCGCGCGCGGCCATCAGCGGAACCAGGTGTCGCGCCGCCCAGACATGGGCCATGACATTGATGTCCCAGATCCGCTGCCAGTCTTCCGTGGGCGTCTCGGCGCCGCCGCCGACGCCGATGCCCGCATTGGAGCAGAAGAGGTCGATGGGTCCGATCTGGCTCTCGACCTGTTCGATCAGCGCCTTGATGTCCGCCTCGCGCGAAACGTCTGCCTGAATGGCGACGCCGCCGATTTCAGCAGCGACAGCGCGAACGCCGTCGCCGTCGCGGTCCGAGCAGACCACGGCGCGTGCGCCCTCTGCGACAAAGCGGTGCGCCAGCGCCCGGCCAATGCCGCTTGCCGCGCCGGTGACGACGATGATCTTGTCAGTGAGGTTCATGGTTTCCTGCCCGAGACGTTTCCTGAAGTCTTGCCGGCTTCCTTAAACCGGCCAGCCGCTGCGCGGTAGATGATCTATGCGCGCGACGACCCAACTTGCGAAGGCAGGTCACGCTGATAGTGTGCCGCTCCCCAACCGGACCGGAGCCCCCTATGAAGATGGAACGCCTGCCACCGGTGAAGACCTCGCTCCAGCCGAGCAACCACCCCTACCTCACCGGCGCCTGGACCCCGTTGCACGAGGAGGTCGATGCGACCGACCTTACGGTTCTGGAAGGCGCGATTCCGACCGATATCGATGGTGTCTATGTCCGCAACACCGAGAACCCGGTGCATCAGGCGCTGGGCCGCTACCACCCCTTCGACGGCGACGGGATGGTCCATGTCATCAGCTTCAAGAACGGCCGGGCTGACTATCGCAATCGCTTTGTCCGCACACGCGGGTTCGAGGCCGAGCAGGAGGCCGGGCAGTCGCTCTGGGGCGGCCTGATGGACGGCGCGGGCGTCTCGCTGCGTCCGGGGTTTGGCGCTCATGGCGGACTGAAGGACACCGCATCCACCGATGTGGTGGTGCATGGCGGGCGCATCGTCGCGACCTTCTATCAGTGCGGCGAGGCCTATTGGCTGGATCCCGAAACCCTGGAACAGGGCGGCGTCGCCAGCTGGGCGCCGCTGGACGGCGTCTCGGCCCATGCCAAGGTCGACGAGGCCACCGGCGACCTTCTCTTCTTCAACTACTCCAAGCACGCGCCCTACATGCATTATGGCGTCGTCGACCGGACCGGAAAGCGGGTCCACTATGTGCCGGTGCCCCTGCCCGGCCCCCGCCTGCCGCACGATATGGCGTTCACCGCCAACTACTCGATCCTGAACGACCTGCCGGTGTTCTGGGACGAGGAGCTCCTGAAGCGCAACGTCCACGCCGTGCGCGAGCATCGGGGGATGCCGTCGCGGTTTGCAGTGATCCCGCGCTTCGGGAACCCCGAAGACATCCGCTGGTTCGAGGCCGATCCCACCTACATCCTGCACTTCCTCAACGCCTATGAGGACGGCGACGAGATCGTCATGGACGGCTATTTCCAGGAGAAGCCGACGCCCCGCCCGCTGGCCGATGCACCGGCCGGCTACGAGCACATGATGGGCTTCCTGGACGAGCATTCGTTCCTGTCCAAACTGCACCGCTGGCGGTTCAACCTGAAGACCGGCGAAACCCGCGAGCATCATCTGGATGACCGGGTGCTGGAGTTCGGGATGTTCAACCAGCGCTATGCCGGCAAACCCTATCGTTACGCCTATTCCACCTTCACAAAGCCTGGCTGGTTTCTGTTCAAGGGGTTCGTGAAGCACGACCTGCAGACGGGTGAGAGCTGGACCGTGGACCTGCCGGAGGGGCGCTACGCCAGCGAGGCGCCGTTCGTGCCTCGAATCGGCGCGACGGACGAAGACGACGGTTATCTGGTGAGCTTCATCATCGATGACACGGCCGGAACGTCGGAGTGCGTCTTGATCGACTGCAAACGCTTCGAAGAGGGCCCGGTGGTTCGCATCGCCCTCCCCCACAAGATCTCCAGCGGCACCCACAGCGTCTGGGCCGACCGCGACTTCATCCAGAACGGCGTCTCGGGCGCGGGAGCAACAGTATGAGTCCGCAGGATTACGTCGATTTCGGCGCCCGCTACATGGCTGCCGTCCAGGCCGGCGATATGGATGCGGTGAGGGCCTGCTACGCCCCGGATGCCAAACTCTGGCACAACACCGATGGCATCGAGCAGACCGTCGAGGAAAACATGAAACTGCTGGGCTGGATGGTCCGCAGGATGCCGGACCGTCTCTACCGGATCCTGCGGCGCGAGGCGCTGCCAGACGGATTTGTGCAACAGCACGTGCTTGAAGCGTCACTTCCCGATGGCGCCTCCTGGAGCATGGACGCCTGCGCTGTGGTTCGCGTGAAGGATGGCGTGATCACACGGCTGGATGAGTACGTAGACTCCGCCCAGTTCAAGACCCTGCTGGACGCGCACCGCAGGCCGTAAGGCTCGGCTCAGACCGGTTCGGTCGGCTTCGGCGGCCAGGGGACAAACGGCGAGGTACGGCGCTTGTAGTCCTCATAGCCCGGCTTGCGCCGCTGCATGCGACCCTCGACGGTGGGCATTCCGCTCCAGCGGGTGAGCGTGAAAACCAGATAGGCGGGCCCCACGATGGCGAACAGGCCGGGCGTCGTTTCCGCCGCCACCAGCCAGAGGCCAAACCAGACGCAGGCGTCGCCGAAGTAGTTGGGATGCCGGGTATAGCGCCACAGCCCGCGATCCAGGATCAGGCCCGCGTTGGCCGGATCCTTGCGGAACCGAACCAGCTGCCAGTCGCCGAGGCTCTCGAAGATCAGACCGAACACGGCAAGGCCCGCCCCGGTCCAACCGATCCAGCCCAGGTGCGCCGGCTCAGCCGCGATCTGGCCCAGCTGCACCGGCAGACAGACGAGCCAGAGCAGGGGCATCTGCAGCAGGAACACCAGTCGAAAGGCCGCATAGCCATAACCCCAGCCACGCTCGGCCTTGGCCTTGTCCATCATCCGGACGTAGCGGCGGTCGGGGCCATGATCGCGCCAGCGCCAGAGCAGATAGCCCGCCAGCCTGAGCGCCCAGGCCACGCAGATCACGGTCAGCACCAACCGGCGCTCTGTGCCGCCGCCGGTTTGCAGGAAGGTAGAGATCGCCACCACACCCATGCCTGCGCCCCAGAGGCTATCGACCGGGGTGCAGTCGCGCATCGCCACGCAGGCGGCCCAGGCCAGCACAAACAGCGCCAGAATGACCCCGGCGTTGACCGCCAGAACGATGGCTATGTCCTGCATTGGTTGTCCTTCAGAGGCCGACGACGAGGCTGACCGTCGTCGTGGTCGAGCCGCCGATGTTGAGCGTCTGCACGGTTTTGGCGCCCTCGACCTGATAGTCGCCAGCGCGGTCCGTCACTTGCTTGAATGCGTCCAGCGCCATGCGCACGCCTGTGGCGCCCACGGGATGGCCGCCGCCGATCAGGCCGCCGGACGGGTTGACCGGGAGCCGGCCGCCGATTTCGATGGAGCCGTCCTCGATGGCCTTCCAGGCCTCGCCGGGCGCTGTCAGGCCCAGGTGCTCGATGGCCATGTACTCAGTGGTCGTGAAGCAGTCGTGGGTCTCCACCGCGTCCAGCTGAGCCAACTCCGTGATCCCGGCGCGGGCGCGGGCGTCGTCGATGGCGCGCTTCACCTGGGGAAAGACATAGGGCTCGCCGGCGCTGGCGCGCACCTTGCGGTCATAGCTGATCGGCGCGGAGCGATGCCCCCAGCCCTTGATCTGCGGCAGGCTTTCAAGCGGGATGCCGCGCTTGGCGGCATATTCGGTCGCCGCCTTTTCAGAGGCCAGGAAGACCACAGCCGAACCATCCGTCACCTGGCCGCAGTCGTTCTTGCGGATCATGCCCTCGACGACCGGGTTGGCTTCATCGTCTTCGGTGAAGCTCTTGTCATTGAAGGCCCACTGCCTCGTTTGGGCGTTGGGGTTCTTGCGGCCGTTGGCGAAGTTGATCTCGGCGATCCGCATGAGATGCTCATACTTCAGGCCAAAGCGACGGTCGTACTCCTCGCCCAGGTCGGAAAAGGCACGGGGCCACAGAAAGGTGGCGTCCTGAAATTCATGGCCGGTCCAGGCCGCCGCGCCGAGATTTTGCGCGGCCTGCTGGCCAGACACGTTGCGCATCATTTCGAGGCCGACGACACAGGCCGTGTCATAGCGTCCGGCCTCGATCTCGGCGGTGGCAGCCAGGATCGCCACACTGCCCGAGGCGCAGGCCGCCTCGTGCCGCGACGTCGGCATGCCGTCAAAGCCAGGATGCACCAGACCAAAGAATCCGCCAAGCAGGCCCTGACCCGCGAATAGTTCACCCACGAAGTTGCCCACGTGGCCCGTGTCGATGTCCCTGGGTTCCAGGTCAACGGCCGCCAGGCCCTCGCCCACCACTTCGGCAAAGGCGTCGGCGAAGTCCATCTGCTGGCGCGCCCAGTTCTTCGAGAAGTCGCTCTGCCAGCCACCGAGAATATAGACCATCGTGCCCTCGCCCAGTCGTTCGTGTGACTATACCGTTGATCCTGAAGAGACCAAGGGAACTTGCGGAAGTGTCTATCGATAGATTGCCCAGACGTACGCTGATCAGCGCAGGTTTTGGCCTGGCCGCCGGTCTCGGCGCGGGGTCGGCGGCCGCGCAGGGGCTCGCAAGGTTCACCGAACGTGCGGCCGGAACCGGCGCGGCCGACCCTTCGGCGTTTGACGCCCTGCTGGCGCGATGGGCCCGGCTGTCGCAGGACGGGGTGGTCCGGGTCGACTATGCGGGCTGGAGCAGGTCTGCCGCAGATCGGCAGGCGCTCAAGCGCTACCTGGACGGATTGACGGGGCTGGACCCGTTGACACTGACCCGTCCGGAGCAGTTCGCCTACTGGGCCAATCTCTACAACGCACTGACCCTGGAGGTGGTGCTGGATGCATGGCCAGTCGCCTCGATCCGCAACATCCGCACGTCGGGTCTGTTGCCTGGGCCCTGGTGGAAGCCGATCACGCGGGTTGCCGGCGTGGACCTGTCCCTGAACAACATCGAGCATGACATCCTGCGCAAGGGCTGGCGCGATCCGCGGGTGCACTATGCCGTCAATTGCGCGTCCTTCAGTTGCCCGAACCTGCCACAGGCGGCGCTACGCGGGGTCGGGCTGGGGGAAGTCCTTGATGCGGCCGCGCGCGCCTATGTGAACCATGCGCGCGGGGTGCGGTTCGAAGGCCAGAAGCTGATCGTCTCCTCGATCTACCGCTGGTACGGAAACGACTTTGGCGGCAACGACGGCAAGGTGATCGCGCACCTGACGCAATATGCCGCCCCTGCCCTGCGCGCCCGGCTGCAAGCGGTGGATCGGATCGCCCGAGGCGCCTATGACTGGTCCATCAACGCCAAATCGGAGGCCTGATGGCCCGCTTCAAACGTTTCGTCCCGCTGCTGATCCTGCTTCTGGCGGTTGTGGCCGTATTCGCCAGCGGGGCTACGCGATATCTCAATCTCGAGGCGCTGCAGGCCAATGAGGCCGCGCTGCGGGCATTCGTGGACCAGCAACTGCCGCTGGCCCTGCTGACCTTCGTCGTTGTCTACGCGCTGGCCACGGCGGTCAGTCTGCCAGGAGCCACAATCCTTACCCTGGCCGGGGGGTACCTGTTCGGGACCTGGATCGGCGGCGCGGCCACGGTGGCGGGCGCCACGATCGGCGCGGTGCTGGTTTTCTACGCGGTGAAAACATCTTTTGGCCAGGTCCTGCGCGACAAGGCCGAGGCCTCAGGCGGCAGGCTGAAGTCGGTGATCGACGGCGTACAGGCGGGCGCTTTTGGCTATATCCTGACGCTGCGACTGATCCCGCTGGCGCCCTTCTGGCTGGTCAATGTAGCCGCAGCCCTGGCCCATGCGCCGCTGCGCGCCTATGCGGTGGCGACCTTCATCGGGATCATGCCGGCGACCTTCATATACAGCGGCATCGGCGCCGGGATCGGCGAGCTGCTGGCGCGTGGCGAGACGCCGGACCTGGGGGTCATCTTCTCACCAACCGTGCTGGGCCCGCTGGTGGCGCTGGGTCTGCTGACGCTCGCCACGACGATTTACCAGCGCATGCGCGCCAGATCCGGGAAGACCCTGTGAGCCAGACGATCAAGGCCGACATCGCCGTTATAGGCGCGGGATCCGGGGGCCTGTCCGTCGCCGCCGGCGCTGCTCAGCTAGGTCTGAAGGTGGTGCTCTTTGAAAAGGGCAAGATGGGCGGGGATTGCCTGAACTATGGCTGTGTGCCCTCCAAGGCCCTGATCGCCGCGGCCAGCGCGGCGCACGAGGCCCGGCATTGCGGCCATCTGGGCATCAGCGCCAAGGCGGTGAGCGTCGACTTTGCGAAAGTCATGGCGCACGTCCACGCCACCATCGCGACGATTGCGCCGGTCGACAGCCAGGAGCGCTTCGAGGGGCTCGGCTGCCAGGTGGTCCGCGAGGCGGCCCGCTTTGTCGACGCCCGCACGGTGGCCAGCGACAGCGTCCGGGTGGAGGCCCGCAAGTTCGTCATCGCGACCGGGTCGCGGGCGATGATCCCGCCGATCCCCGGACTGGACGCCACGCCGCATCTCACCAACGAGACGATCTTCGAGCTCAAGTCCCTGCCCGAGCGGCTGATTGTGCTGGGCGGCGGGCCGATCGGCGTGGAGCTGGGCCAGGCGTTCCGGCGTCTGGGGTCGGAGGTGGTCATCATCGAGGCCGAGGCGATCCTGGGCCGCGAGGACCCCGACGCGGCGAAGGTCGTTGTGGAACAGCTTGAAGCCGACGGAGTCGAACTGATGGCCGGCCACAAGGCGATCCGCGTGGAGGCGGGGCCGACAATCGTGCTTCAGTCCGGAGACAGGGAGGTCCGGGTCTCGGGCTCGCACCTGCTGGTCGCCTTGGGTCGCACGCCGTCTATAGATGACCTGAACCTGGAGGCGGCCGGGATCGCCCGTGATCGAAACGGGATCGTCACCGACAAGTCCCTCCTGAGCTCGAACCGGCGCGTCTTCGCGGTAGGTGATGCGGCGGGCCGGGGCCAGTTTACCCACCTGGCCGGAACGCACGCCTCGCTGGTGGTGCGGCGCGCCCTGTTCGCCCTGCCGGTCAACGCCGACGCCGTACAGGTTCCTCGAGTGACCTATTGCGACCCGGAGGTAGGGGCGATCGGTCTGGGCGAGGCAGAGGCCCGCAAGCGGCACGGCGCCGATATCCGCGTCCAGACTTTCGAGTTCGCCGAGAACGACCGGGCCCAGGCCGAGGGCGACACCCGCGGGTTCGGCAAGCTGATCACGACGGCCAAGGGCAAGGTGCTGGGGGTGACCCTGGTGGGCAGGCACGCCGGGGATCACATTCAGCTCTGGTCGCTGGCGCTGACGGCGGGGCTGAAGCTGAGCCAGCTGACCGGGATGATCGCGCCCTACCCTACCCGTGGCGAGATCAGCAAGCGGCTGGCGAGCGCCTTCTACACGCCGGCGCTGTTTTCGGACCGGACCCGAAAAGTGGTCTCAATCCTGAAGCACTTCGCCTGACGTTGCGCGCATCGCGGCGATGAACCCGAGGTCGAGGCGGCGTTTCAGAGCCAGCGCGCTGCGGCCCATCCACCAGAGCCGGCCTCGCATCGCCAGGCCCGTTCCATCGCCGAGGTCCATGATCGAGAGCCATTGGCGCTGGGGGCGATAGCGGCGCATGCCCCCTCCACCCAGGGCGGCGAGGTTGTAGAGCAGGATCGGCGCGGCGCGCACGCCGAAGACGCCGGCGGCCGGGCGGGACGCGCCCTCCATCACCGAACAGTCGCCGACCGCGAAGATGGTCGGATCCGCGACCGATTGCAGGGTTGGCCCGACCTGCAGCCGCCCTTCACTTGAGACGGGCAATCCCGTCGCCGTGACAATGGGCGCCGCCGAGAGGCCGGCCGCCAGCACCAGCATGTCGCAGGCGAGGCTGCGGCCGTCGGACAGGCGGCAGGCCCCGGCCTCGCGTTCGACCACCTCGCCGCGCACCAGCACCACGCCGCGTCGCTGGAGGGCCGCCATGAGCCGGGAGATCGCGCGGCGGGGGCCCCAGCCTGCCTCCCGCTTGCACACAAGATGTAGGCGTGGGCGTTGTGCATTCCGCTCAAGAAGTCCAGCCAGGGCGGCCGCGATCTCGAAGCCTGACGGACCGCCTCCGGCGATGACGATGGCGGGTTCCGGGCGACCGCTACTGATGGAACTTTCTATACGCGTCTTCAGACAAGCAAGGCTGTTTAGTGGCTTTGTTGACCAGACATCGGCCTGCCCGGTGAGGCGGTAGGGGTCCGGGGTGACGCTGCCCACGTTGAGGGACAGGGCGTCGTAGATCAGGTCCTGGCCGTCGGAGAGGCGCAGGCGCCGGGCAGCGCGGTCTATAGCTGTCGCCTCGGCGGCGATGTGCCGGACACCGAAATTCGACGCCAACGCGGCCACGTCGATCTGCGCGCGGTCGGCGGTCAGGGCGCCGGACAGAACGCCGGTCGCCAGGCCCGAGTAGTGAAAGGTGGACGGCGCCACCAGCACCGGCTCGACGCCCGCCGCGCGCAGGACGGCGGCGTTTCGCACGACATGCAGGTGTGCGTGGCCGGCGCCGACCAGGACGACGCGGGGTCGGGCCAGCGCCAAGGCGCCTAGGCCGCGGCCAGTCGCGTCTTCAGGCCGGTCAGGAATTTCTGGATGCGGGCGGCGTTGGCGCCGATGTCGCTGAGGCCCACGCGGGAGGTGGAGCGGACGTCGACGATCGAACCGCCGGTCGCACCCGGGCGAACCCGGACGACCACATCATCCTTGAAGCCGAACCAGAAGGTCTCGGCTGTGGCCTCGACGACGCCGACGGCAGGGTCGGCGGTGACGCCGGTCCAGCCCTGGGCCGCGGCCTCGGCCTGGGCGGCGGCGGCGGCCCTGGCGGGATCAGCGGCGACGGTCAGGGTGCGGACGGCCGGATAGGCTGCGTGGCCCACTTGACCCAAGGTCAAGGCGGCGATCTTCGAGAAGGCCGGCGCCTTGTAGGCGTCCAGACTGCCCATGGGCGCCGTCATGGGGTTCACCGGATTGGCGCTCATGGCCTGACGCGCCGCCATCACCTTCGCGGAGAAGACCGGCGCATCGACGATGTCGGTGGAGATGTCGTGGATCGGCGGAATGTCAGCCGACTTCGCCCGCACCGAGCCCAGGTAGCCCAGGGCCAGCACCGGGATCAGCAGGCCCACCAGCGCCATGGCCCAGCCGGTGCGCGGCTTGCGGACCAGGGTCCATACCAGCGCCACAAGACCCAGCAGCAGGGTGATACCGATCAGCGGCAGGCCGAACTGAACGATCAGCTTCATCAGGCCGAACTGCCAGGGCCACAGGCCGAACTTCACCCCAAGCGCCGCCACCATGAAGTAGACCGGCAGCAGCAGGGACAGGATCAGCGAGACGCGGGCGATCAGCAGTTTCATCGGAGGACCTTTATCAGTGGCGGCCGCTATCGAAACACACGCCGGGCGATCACGCTACGCTGGATCACGGTCAGGACACAAAGGGCGGTGAAGACCGCGGCGATGGCCGGGAACAGGCCGGGCGCCAGGCACATCAGGACGAAGGCCAGGATCGTCTCGGCGCCTTCGGCCAGTCCGGTGCTGTAGAAGAAGCTCTTGGGCCCATGCGCGTCGGTCTCCACGCCGCGCTTGGCCGCCAGGGCCGCGAAGGCCAGGAAGCTGACGGCGGTGAGGGTGAAGGCGGCCACCAGGGCCAGGGCATAGGGCAGGTTTTCCGCCGCCGCGAAGCCGAAGCCCAGCGGCACGGCCAGGTAGAAGACATAGTCGCAGACGATATCGAGGTAGCCGCCGAAGTCGGTGGAGCTGCCGGCGCGGGCGATGGCGCCGTCCAGCCCGTCCAGCAGCCGGCTGGCGAGGATGAACCCCAGCCCGGCCAGCGGATGTCCCAGCCCGATGGCGACGCCGGCCAGGGCCCCGCACAGCGCGCCGGCCACCGTCACCTGATTGGCCGTGATCCCGGCGTGCGCCAGGGCGGCGCCCATGCGGTTGAGGGCCGGGTCGATCAGGGGGCGGAGTTTGGCGTCGAACATGGGGGTTAGGGACCTTTTCGCACTGGAGGGTTCCCCCTGCCCGGCGATTGCGCAAGCGCTAGACGCGGGTTTTCCTTCTCCCCTTGCGGGAGAAGGTGGCCGCCGCAGGCGGTCGGATGAGGGGTCGCGCGGCCGGGCCGATATGATGTCCGGGATTTGCCTGAGATTGTCATCGACCCCTCATCCGTCAGGCTTCGCCTGCCACCTTCTCCCACAAGGGGAGAAGGGGCGACCGTGGTCGTCCGATGGTGAAAGCTCAGCCCCTCACCCCGCCCAGGTCACGAGGCCGATGACGGCGCCGGTCATGGCGGAGGCCATGTTGCCGGCCAGCCAGGACTTCATGCCCAGCGCCGCCACCTCGGCGCGGCGGCCGGGGGCCAGGGTGCCGATGGTGGAGACCAGCAGGCCGACGCTGGCGAGGTTCGCCACGCCGCACAGGGCATAGGTGACGATCAGCTGGCTGCGCGGATCGAAGGCGCCCGCCGGCAGGGCGGCCAGGTCCAGATAGGCGACATATTCGTTGAGGATGGTCTTGGTGCCCATCAGGGCGCCGGCCTGGGGCGCCTGATCCCAGGGCACGCCGAGCGTCCACATCAGGGGCGAAAACAGCCAGCCGAAGATGCGACGGAGCGTCAGAGGCTGGCCGTCGAACAGGGGCGCCAGCGTCAGGGCCTGATCCACCAGGGCGACCAGGGCGAAGATCACGATGATCACGCCGATCACCGCCAGGAACAGCTGCACGCCGTCCATGGTGCCGCGCACGATGGCGTCGATACTGCTGTCGTAGGTGAGGCCCGCCTCGTCGACAGAGGCGTCGGTCCCGCCCTGCCCCGGCACCATCAAGCGCGCGATGAGAATCGACGCCGGCAGCGAGATCAGCGAGGCCGAGATCATGTGGCCGACCGCGTCGGGCACGCTCCTCGACAGGGTCTGGGCATAGAGCACCAGCAGCACGCCGGAGATGTTGGACATGGCCAGCACCATGACGGCGAACAGCTCCGAGCGGCTCATCCGCTCGAAATAGGCCCGCACCACCAGCGGCGATTCCACCACGCCCAGGAAGATGTTCGCGCCTGCGCTAAGGCCCACCACGCCGCTGACGCCGAGCGTGCGGCGCAGCGCCCAGGACAGGCCCTGAACGATCCGCGACAGAATCCCCCAGTGCCACATCAGCGCCGCCAGCGCCGAATAGACGATGATCAGCGGCAGGATCTGGAAGGCGATGATCAGGGGCGGCGCGACGCCCTCTTTCAGCTCAAACGGCAGCGGCCCGCCGCCCGTGTAGCCGAACATGTAGCTGGAGCCGACCAGCGAGGCCTGCTCGATGGCCGCCACCGCGTGGTTGGCCAGCCCGATGATGGACCAGACGAAGGGCACGCGGACGACGATCAGCGCGATGGCGATCTGCATGGCCAGGGCGCCCACGATCCAGAGGGCGGTGGGCCGGGCGCGGCGGTCTTCGGACAGACCCCAGGCGACGAGGACGATCAGGGCGAGGCCGGTGAGGCCCTGAAGCTGGAGGAGGATGTCTGACGCCATGAGTTTGTTCTGCCCCCGGTGGGGGGTTCATACGCTGGCGGGGGTGGGGGCGCCAGAAGTTGACCGCAGTCGACATAAATGTTCATGTATTGTTCTAATCTCCCCCACGCAGTGGCGGGAGGGGGACCGCGCCCCGAAGAGGGCGTGGTGGAGGGGGAAAGCCACGAGCCACGTCATGCGAAACATCACCCTGATCGCCACCCGCGCCCGGGCGATGCGAAAGTCCATGAGCCCGCCCGAAGTTTTGCTATGGACCCGCCTGCGAGGCCGCAGTCCGGACAAGCCGACATTCCGCCGACAACATCCGATCGGCTCCATCATTGCTGACTTCTATTGCCCCTCGGCGAGGCTGGCCGTTGAGGTCGACGGGTCTTCGCACTGGGATGAGGAACAGCGCGAGCGGAATGAGGCGCGGGATCAATGGCTTTGGCGACAGGGCGTGGCAGTGCTGCGCGTTCCGGCGTCCGAGGTTTTTCGGGATCCGGGTGGGGTTGCGGATGGTGTTTTGAGGTTGGCGGACGAACGACGGAGCGCGCGGCCTGCCCCCTCCACCCCGCCCTCTGCGGGGCGCGGTCCCCCTCCCGCCGCTACGCGGGGGAGGTGAGGGGAAATGGGGCAGGCACGCATTCCCGATGCGCATCTGCCAACGCCACCCGCGAGCCCACCTCCTCGCCCCCGGCGAAGCCGAGAGGGAGAGGACTGAGGAGAGGGCCGGCTCGTGAGAGCGTGATCCGCCGATGGGAATGCGAGGATCTGCGGTTGTGACGCTTTCGGGCCCTCGACGTCCCGCCGGTGGCGAGCCAGAAGCCCAGCCGGCCCTCTCCTCAATCCTCCCCCTCTCGCTTCGCGGGGGGGAGGAGGTGGGGTTGATCTTCAGGCGTTCGGGGGTGAGGGTCACGCCTACCATAACGAGGAAACGATCATGAGCGGCTGGGACGGGCGCGGGCTGGTGTCGACGGAATGGGTGGCGGCGCATCTCAGCGATCCTGACGTCAGGATCTTTGACGCCACGGTGCATCTGCGGCCCTCGAAGCCCGGGCCCTATGTGGTGGAGAGCGGGCGGGCGGATTATGCCGCGGGGCATATTCCGGGCGCGGCGTTTCTGGATCTGGCGCGGGAGCTTTCGGACACCACCGCGCCGCTGGGGTTCACGCGGCTGAAGGGTGCGGCGCTGGCGGCGGCGCTGGGTGCGGCGGGGATCGGGCCGGGGGTGAAGGTGGTTTGTTACAGCACCTCGACGCCCATGTGGGCGACGCGGCTGTGGTGGATATTGCGGTCGGCGGGGGTGGCCGATGTGGCGGTGCTGGACGGCGGCTTTGCGCGCTGGACCGCCGAGGGGCGGCCGGTGGAGACTGAAGGGCGGACCTATCCGGCGGCGAGCGCGGTGATCGCCGAGCGGGCCGACGCCTGGGCCGACAGGGACGCCGTGCTGGCGGCGATCGACGACGGGGCGGTCTGCACGATCAATGCGCTGTCGGCCGGCGTGCACTCGGGCGAGGCGGAGATGAACTATGGCCGCAAGGGCCACATCAAGGGCAGCCGCAATGTGCCCTATGCGGCGCTGCTGGACGCCGACGGGCTCTATCGCAGCGACGATGAGCTGCGGACGCTGTTCGAGGGGGTGGGCGCGTTTGAACGGCCGCGCGTGATCTTCTACTGCGGCGGCGGCATCTCGGCGACGATGGATGCGCTGGCGTTGACGCGGCTGGGGCACCCGTCGGTGGCGGTCTATGACGGGTCGATGTCGGAGTGGACGAAGGATCCGGAGCTGCCGATGGAGACGGGGGCTTAGGGGGGGTATTTTTCGAAGGCTTCAGCGGCGGCGAGCCCCCTCCACCGCGTTCCGCGGTCCCCCTCCCCCGACGGGGGAGGAGAATGATGTGACCCCGTCCTCGACAAACCCTCTCCTCCCCCGGTGGGGGAGGGGGACCGCGCGAAGCGGGGTGGAGGGGGCCGCCGTCGCAGGGCTTTAGAACACGTCCCTCACGCCCAGCGCCCTGGGGGTCGGGGTGGTGGCGGCGCCTTTTGAGCGTTTCAGGACCCAGTCGGTGAGGGTGTTGGAGACCACGGCATTGCCGGGGTCGCCGGGCTTGCCCTTGTCCGGCGTGGTGTCGTCGGCGGCGATGAAGTCGGTGTGGTTGTAGATGGCCGCGTTGATGGCAGGGTTCAGCGGGGTGAGGGCTTTGGCGGCGTCGGACTGGAAGGTCCCGGCCTTGTTGATCTCGGTGTAGTCGGTCACGCCCGGGAAGGGATTGCTCGCGCGAGGCGCGGTGCTCTGGCGCGCGACATAGACGGGGATGGCGGCGATGGCGGACTTGTCTAGGTCGAGCTTCATGCCGTCGCGATCGATCTTGAGCGTCTTGTAGCGGCCCACGAAGTTGGCGTCGAAGTCCCAGCGCTCGGACTGGTACCAGTTGAAGGCGATCATGGACGAGGCGTCGAGGGTGCGCACGCCGCTCTGCGCAAAGGTGGCCGTGGCGGGACGGACGTTGGTGCGCGAGGGCGCCCAGGCCTGGGCCTGCAGCCACAGCATGGCCTTGCTGGGGTCGGCGACCCCGCCATTACCGCCGCCTTCGATCCAGCCATAGACCCTCTTCGGATCCAGCATGGCCGCGGTCGGCGTGCAGGTGACCGCCGCGCCCGTGCGGGGCGGGCCCAGCATCGGCGGCTCGGGCGTCTTGTCGCAGAGGGCCTCGGTTCCCGGCAGGGGCGTGAAGTCGAGCTTGCCCAGGCCCTGCCCCAGGAAGCGCAGGATAGACAACTGGACGGCGCCGCCGGCTACGGGTTCGGTGTCGAAGGTGACCCCGGCGCGGGCCTGCCAGGTGACGCGCAGGCCGTTCAGGAAGTCGTCGCCGGGCGCCGACGCCGAGCCCACGGCGCGCATCGGGAAGATCGTCTCGGCCTTCGGATCGGAGAAGGCGTAGTAGAGGCCGGTGACCGACTGGCCCATGAAGGAGGTCAGGCTGGCGACAGGCCCCAGCACGCCGTTGCCGTCGGTGTAGACCTTGGACTTGCCGGAGCGCAGGTCAGCCACGCGGCTGAAGTAGGCGTTCAGCTGGGCGTCGGTGGGCTTGTCCTCGCCGCCGGCGGAGGGGCCTCCGTCCAGGAAGATCAGACCGGCCAGCCGGTCGACCCCGCGTTTGCCGTCCGGCTGGAGGCGGGACGCATAGTTGGCGACAAAGCCGCCGCCCTGGCTGTGGCCGGCCAGGAAGACATTGCGGGCGCCTGACCGGGTCCTGATCAGGCCGATCATGGCGTCGACGTCGCCGGCGTAGGCCTCGAAGCCCCAGTCGGCCATGAAGCCCAGGTCGGTCTGGGTCAGGGCCTTGAAGCTGGCGTCGGGGCCGGGGGCGAGAATGAGGGCAGGCGCACCGGGACCGGGGCCGGGGCGCGTGAC
Source organism: uncultured Alphaproteobacteria bacterium (assembly GCA_903909375.1). Taxonomy (GTDB): domain Bacteria; phylum Pseudomonadota; class Alphaproteobacteria; order Caulobacterales; family Caulobacteraceae; genus Phenylobacterium. Next base: position 29,789 of record CAIVVM010000024.1, on the reverse strand, counting down.
CGGCGTGCCGTAGTAGTATTTGAGCGCAACCGCCGGGTCCCTGGCCTTGCGGGCGGCGATCAGGCCGGAGGTATCGGCCAGGTGCGCGCCGCGGCGCTGCAGCACCCAGACCTCGATCCGGCAGGGCTTGCCCTCGCACTGGCTCTGCGGCGCCTTCTTGACCATCTGGCTGGCGAGGAAGATCCACTGCGAGGGGGTGGAGGAGAAGCCCGGCAGGGCGACGATCACGGCGTTGGCAGGCTTCGGACTGGCGCCGTCGGCGGCCAGCCGCAGCCGCAGGAAGGTGGCCGAATTCAGCGCCTCGGGCGTACCGGGGGCGGCGAACCCTGGCGTCTGCAGATATTCTCCGAGCACCTCGGGATAGCCGGGAACCGTGCTGGCGGGCGCAGCCGCCGCCATGGCCGGCGGCGCCAGCAAGGCCGCAAGCGCCATCGACCAACCCACCAGACGCGATTTCATGGAGACCTCCGCTCGAACGCCATGGCTGCGTTCGTTGGAGGGGATTGTGGTCGCGCGAGGCCGGCGAGACAAGGCGCCGTGCGGGCGCCGTCGGCGGTTGTCAGAGCGGGCCTTTTCGGGTCCAAACTGCGGACAAGTCCTGCGCGGATCATGACGCGGGCTCGAGCGGGGAAGCTGATGAGCAACATCCACGGACTGGTCGACACCGCCAGAGCCATCGCAGCCGAGATCGCCCCGCGCGGGGGCGAGATCGAGGCGCTGCGGCGGCTGCCGGGGGATATCGCCTGCCGGCTGGGCGAGGCCGGCTTCTACCGGATGTACGTCGGCGAGAACGCCGGCGGCCTGGAGGTCCCGCCGTCCATCGCCGCACAGGTGGTCGAGGCCGTGGCGGAAGGCGACGCCGCCAGCGCCTGGGTGACCTTCATCGGCGCGACCACCGGCCTGGCGCTGGCGCGGCTGACGGATGAAGCTGCCGGCGAGCTGCTGGCCAATCCCGCGAGCCTGATCTCAGGCGTGTTCGCCGCGTCCGGGACGGCGACAAGGGTGGCCGGGGGCTTCCGCGTCAACGGAACCTGGCAGTGGGGGTCGGGCTCGGGCAATGCCGACTGGGTGGGCGGCGGGTGTGTGCTGGTGGAGGACGGCCAGCCCTTGACCAACTCCGCCGGATTGCCGCGCAACCACATGCTGTTCTTTCCGGCTGCGGACGTGATCTCGCTGGACACCTGGCATGTGGCGGGCCTCAGCGGCACGGGCAGCACGGCGTTCGAGGTCAGGGACCTGTTCGTGCCCGAGCACCGCGCGGCGGGCTATCTGGTGAAGTCTACGCCGGACCGGCCGCTGTTCCGGTTTCCGGGATTCTCGCCGCTGGCCCAGGGCGTGGGGGCGGTGGGGCTGGGGATCGCACGGGCCAGCCTGACGGAATTCATGAAGATCGCCGGTGAGAAGAAGCGCGGCGGGTCGTCGTCGCCGCTGGCCGAGAAGTCCTATGCGCAGATGGAGGTAGCCCGGGCCGAGGCGCGGCTGCGGTCCGCCCGCGCGTTCTTCTACGGCGCCATCGACGCCGGCTGGGAAGCCGCCAACGCCGGGGGACCCGTGGCGCTCAGCCACAGCCGCGACATGCGGCTGGCCACCTGGCACGCCATGCAGGAATCCGCCGCGGTGGTGGACATGATGTACAATCTGGCCGGCGGCAGCTCGATCTATGACGTCTCGCCGCTGCAGCGACAGTTCCGCGATGTGCATGTGGCCACGCAGCATTTCATGGTCTCGCCGATGATCGCGGAGACGGCGGGGCGACTGTACCTGGGATTGCCCACGATGACTGCGGGGTTTTGACGATGATCGCCTATTCGACGATCGGCGTGGACGACATGGCGCGGGCCATACGCTTCTACGACGCCGCCTTCGCCCCGCTGGGGGCTATGCGGGACACCACCAGCGAGACCTGGACGGGCTATTCGCGGGCGGGCGACCGGGCGAGGTTTTTCCTGACCCGGCCGTTTGATCGCGCCGCGGCGTCGGGCGGCAATGGGGCGATGCTGGCGTTTCTGGGCGAGGACCGCGCGGCCATCGACCGGTTCCATGCCGCAGCGCTGGAAAATGGCGGAACCTGCGAGGGCCCGCCCGGGGTGCGCGAGGGGATGAACCCGGTTTTCTACGCCGCCTATGTACGCGACTGCGACGGGAACAAGCTGTGTGCATTTGTGCGGAAGTGACGGATTGTGGATCGAAGCGGGGCCGCAGCGCGAGGATTGGCGGGGCGGAGTTTATGGGTCCCGGTCTTTCGCTGGCGCGAAAACCGGGATGACACAGGGGGTGGGTGTGAAGGCGTTGCCTCACCTTCGTGCTGGCAGGCGCAGCGATGATGGGTCAGTCTGTTGCCCCACGAAATGATCAGGACCTTCCCATGAGCGAGCGTTTCACCCCCGAGGATGTGGAAATCTGGCGGCGTGACGGCGTGCGGCCGCTTGTCGGCTTTTTCACGCCCGACGAAGTGGCGGCGGTGAGGGCGGACTTTGTGAACGTGTTCGGCCGCCAGGCCGGCGCCGAGGCGGGGCTGGACAAGAAGCGGGATGGCCAGCTGGGCCGCTTCAACGCCGCCCAGTTCAAGGACTTTGACGCCATCCCGTTTGACTGCTCACCGGCGCTGAACCTGATCGGCGTACATCCGGACCTGATCGCGTTCGCCAAGGCGGCGCTGAAGACCGACGATGTGCATCTCTACCAGTGCCAGGCCTGGGCCAAGTTCACCGGCGACGCCGACTATGACCAGCCGTTCCACTGCGACTTCGGCAATCACACCCTGACCGTACCTTCCGAGGCGGACCACCTGAATTCGGTGACGATCCTCTGCTACTTCACAGACGTCTCCGATGCGCACGGGGCGATGAACTATGTGACGCGGCCGGACAGCGCCAGGTTGGCGGGGCCCGAGGGCACGCTGGACTTCGACCCGGAGCATCAGGCGAGGTTACAGGATGGCCTGAAGGCGATGGCCCGCTCCAGCGCGGCGCCGGCCGGATCCATCGTGCCCTACGGCATCGACATCTATCATCGGGGCACCAACATGACGGCGCCCGGCGGGATCCGGTATGCGGTGATGGTGTGCTTCAAGGCGGCGGGGAACGACGCCGTCGGCTATCACGCCTGGCCGTTTCATCAGACCAAGCCCTGGCGCAACATTTTCGACCACGCGACGCCGGAGCAACTGGCCTGTTTCGGTGTGCAGCCGCCCGGTCATCCGTTCTGGACCGAAGAAACCCTGCGCCGCGCCCAGGTGCGTTATCCGGGCTGGGACCTCTCGCCCTATCGCGCCGCCCTGGCTGGAGGGACGCCTGCGCCATGACCATGGATCTCGGGACCTATCAGGCGCTGGGCCTGCATGAGACCCGCAGCCGCGATGTTAACGGCCACCGATCAAGCGACTTCGCGAACTATCTGCAGCATGCCGGCGACGGCCCCTACCACCCCTGCCCCGAAGCCTTCCCCGGCGACGATGTGCCGACGGGCGCGGTCTCGCGCCACGCGGACTGGGATCAGTCCAAGATCTATCCGGGGACGCAAAGGGTGATCAGCGTCTACATGCCGGCTGGTCTGGATCGCAGCAAACCCGCCAGCCTGATCATCTTCAACGACGGAGCCAGCTACCTGGACCCCAAGGGCGCCGTGCGCGCGGCCCAGGTGCTGGACAGCCTTCACGCCAGGGGCGAGATCGCGCCGACTGTCGCGGTATTCGTCAACCCGGGGCACGCGCCGACAGATCCGGCCACGCCGCGCGCTGAGGTCTACGCCGCAGGGGCAGAACAGCGCCGCCAGGAGTATGACGCTCTGACAGACAGCTTCGGCCGCTTCCTGATCGAGGAGGTTTTGCCCTTCGTGGAGGCGACGGAGGGCCTGACCCTAACCCGCGATCCGGAGCATCGCACCGTGTGCGGCATTTCCAGCGGCGGCATCTGCGCCTTCACGGCGGCCTGGCATTTCCCGGACCAGTTCCGGCGCGTTCTCAGCCATTGCGGCTCGTTCGTGAACATCATGGGCGGGCACAACTATCCCTATCTGGTGGGGATCACGCCACGGCTGCCGCTCCGGGTGTTCCTGCAAAGCGGGGAGAACGACGGTCGCAACGTGCTGGGCGACTGGCCGCTGGCCAACCAGACCATGGCGCGGGCGCTGGACTTCGCGGGCTATGATGTACGGTTCGAGTATGGCTCCGGTGCGCACAACCTGCGGCACGCCGGTGCGATCTTTGCCGAGTCCCTGAGGTGGTTGTGGCGTAGCTAGTATCGCGCCAGCGACAGGCGCTGCTTCAGATCCAGCGTTTGATCGCCGTTTGGCGCTGCAAGAGATCGCGGTCTAGACTGCGCTCCGGCGACGTATTGGGGGTTATTGGTGCGCTACGGCCGGGCGGCGTCTTGCGAGGTGGGTCAGTGACCAAAGGGGTCGCCTCGACCATGCCGGACTCAGGCCGGGCGCTCTTCTGGCGCCTGATCGTCATCTATCATCTGGCCTCGTTCACAGCCGTGACGATTTCGATGGGACTCGGGCTTCTGGGCCTTGAGTTCACCGGACGTCAGTGGCTGCTGTTCTGGCTGGCCGCGCCGTTCGGTGTCGCGTTCTTTACCTCGATCGACGTGATCGCCATTCGTCGACATCTGAAACCCCTGGCTCCGGTCCTGAGCGCTCTGGATCGAGGCGAACGGCCCGGTCCCGAGATACTGGGCGCGGCCCTGGTGCGGGCCCTGAATCTTCCGCAGCTTTCCGCGGTCCGGGTGATCGTCCTGCACGGGCCGATGGCGACGATGTCGCTGTTGCTGGTGATCATCCCGATCAACCTGTTCTTTGGCGCAGACATCGTACTGTGGCAGGTCCTGTCGCTGGCGACCCTGATCTTTGTTTTCGCCACGCCGGCGCATGCGATCTTCGAATATTTCGCCGTCAGCCGCGAAATCCAGCCCATCGCGCAGCGTCTTTCGCGGAGCCTCGGCGGACCAACGCCGCCAGCGGAACTGGCCAAGCTGACCTCGGTTCCGTTGCGCACAAAACTGCTGTTCCTCGCCATCGCAGTGAGCTCGCTGCCCCTCGTCTTCGCGGTGGTTTCATTCCTCTACAAGTTCGATCGGATGCTGACGCGCCACGGGTTCGTCGTACCAGAAGGCGAGATTCTCGCCCTCTATGTCTGGAGCGTCGGAATTGTCCTGGTCTGTGTGGTCGGCTCCGTATCGATGGCCGTCCTGACAGCGCGTGAGGTGTCACAATCAGCGGCGCGCCTGATCGACGCCATGGGCAAGGTCGAAAGCGGCGACCTCGACAACGCCAAGCTCGAGGTCCTGAGTACAGACGAGTACGCCGACATCAACCGCGGCTTTGACCTGATGCTGGAGTCGCTGCGTGAGGAGCAGCAGATCCTGGAAGTCACGCAGGACCTGGCCGGGGAGCTGCTGCTGGAGGTGCTGATCGGCCGTATCATGACGGCCACCACTCAGTTGCTTGGCGCCGAACGGGCATCCCTGTTCATCTATGATGACAAGACCGATGAACTCTACACCCTCTATGCCGACGGCATGGAGACCCGGCAGATACGGGTGCCAACCGGGCGGGGGATCGCCGGCGCGGTGTTCACGACCGGCCATCTCGAGAATATCGACAATCCCTATGAGGACCCGAGGTTCAACCCGGAGGTAGACCGGTTGTCGGGCTTCACCACCCGCAGCATCCTTTGCGTACCGATCACCAACAAGGCCGGAGCCCGGATCGGGGTCGCCCAGGCGCTCAACAAGCGCGGCGGCCACTTCTCAACCAAGGACGAATCCCGCCTCAAGGCGTTTGCCGCCCAGATCGCCGTCAGCCTCGAGAACGCCAAGCTTTTCGACGATGTGCTGAGCATCAAGAACTACAACGAAAGCATCCTGAAGAGCACCTCGAACGGGATTGTCACCCTGGACGCCGACGCGAAGATCGTCACGGCCAATGATGCTGCCGAAACCCTGCTCGGCCTGAAGCGCGACATACTGATCGGGCGCGATGCGGCGCGCGTTTTTGACGAGGGCAATGCCTGGATCATCGACAGCCTCGACAAGACCTCGAGCGGTGAAACGGCGTTGGCGATCGACGCGGAGTTTCTGCGCCCGGATGGCGGCGTGTCGACTGTCAATCTGACGGCGATGCCCCTGATCGATGCCTCTGAGGACCGGATCGGCTCGATGCTGGTTCTCGAGGACATCACCGAGGAGAAGCGTATCCGCTCCACCATGTCGCGCTACATGTCCAAGGAGGTGGCCGATCAGCTGCTCTCGGCCGGCGAGCTGGAACTTGGAGGCAAGGAACAGAAGGTCACGGTGATGTTCTCCGACATCCGGAGTTTCACCTCCATCGCCGAGGCTCTGGGGCCGCGCGAAACGGTCTCGCTCCTGAACGCGTACTTCACCGAGATGGTCGACGTGATCTTCCAGCACGGCGGCATCCTGGACAAATATATGGGCGACGGGATCATGGCGCTGTTCGGGGCTCCGCTGGTGGGCCCCCGTGATGCGGACCAGGCGTTGGCCGCCGCTGACGACATGATGCGGAGACTTGCCGCCCTTAACGAGCGTCGGGTTGCGGCCGGTCAACAGGCGCTGGACATAGGGATCGGGTTTTCCACCGGCCCGACCGTGGTCGGCAATATCGGGTCGGTGAAACGACTGGACTACACGGTGATCGGCGACAACGTAAACCTGGCCTCGCGGCTGGAGGGCGCGACAAAGCAGTACGGCGCCAAGATCGTGTTGTCCGAAACCACCGTGCGCGAACTACAGAGCCCGGCGACCCTGCGGGAGCTGGATCTTATCCGCGTGAGGGGGAAGGATCGACCCGTGGCGGTTTATGAGTCCCTCGGCTACCGCGCCCAGGAACCTGGAATGGCGTCTCTGCTGATGCTTCACGCAGAAGGCTTGAACGCCTATCGCGCCCGCGACTGGGACATGGCGGAGCGGGCTTTCCTGGCGGCGCTGGAGCTCTATCCGGACGACGGCCCGTCGAGCATCTACGTTGATCGTTGCCGCCTGCTCCGGGACACGCCGCCACCCGGCGATTGGGACGGCGTGTGGAACCTGACAGAGAAATAGGCGCTGACGTTTCGTTACGTCATCCCGGATTCACATGACGCGCGGCTCACCGGGCTGTAGGTCGATGCGGTACGGGCAGGCGCTTCCTGTCGCGCGCGTCGAAGGGTCCCATGAGCGAACCGCCCCCGCCCAGCGATACAACGGCTCCGGAGCCGATTTCCGTGACGATCCGCGGGCGGCTGCAACGCGCTCGCAAACGGTTCAACGCCAACGACAACATCGCCGCCTTCGTCGAACCCGGGGAAATGGACGCCCTGCTTGCCGAGGTGGCGGGCAAGTTCCAGGGCGTGCTGGAAAGCCTGGTGATCGACACCGAGGGCGACCACAACACCCAGGACACCGCGCGCCGGGTGGCCAAGATGTACCTCACGGAGGTGTTTCGCGGCCGCTACGCTGAAGCGCCGCCGGTTACGGAGTTCCCCAACGCAGAGTCGCTCAACGAGTTGATGATTGTGGGTCCGATCACGGTGCGCAGCGCCTGCAGCCACCACTTCTGCCCAATCATGGGGCGCCTTTGGATCGGTCTTATGCCCAATGAGCACTCCAACCTGATCGGTCTTTCAAAGTACTCGCGCCTGGCCGATTGGGTGATGTCGCGCCCCCAGATTCAGGAGGAAGCCATCACCCAGATGGCCGAACTGCTGATGGACAAGGTGCGGCCTGATGGTCTCGCCATCGTCATGGAGGCCGACCACTTCTGTATGCACTGGCGTGGGGTAAAGGACAGCGAGACCAAGATGATCAACAGCGTGATGAGAGGCTCCTTCCTCAAGGACACGCACTTGAGAAGCGAGTTCCTGTCCCTCCTGCAACAAAGGAAGTGAGCCGCAGATGCTTGTGCGCTGTCTCTATGCAAGTCGTCCGTCGAAGGCCCTCGTGGCGTCGTCCTGCGATGATATTCTGGCCCAGTCGCGGAAGAATAACCCCGACCAAGGGGTGACAGGCCTTTTGTGCGTGTCCGATGACCTCTTCATCCAGGTGCTGGAAGGCGGCCGGGATGAAGTATGCGACCTCTACAACACCATCGTGCGGGATCCTCGCCACGAGCAGGTCCGGCTGCTGATCTATGAGGAAATCGGCGAGCGCCGGTTCGGCAACTGGACGATGGGCCAGGTGACCATCTCCCGGATCAATCCGTCCCTTCTGCTGAAGTACTTCAAAAGGGTGGAGCTGAATCCCTTCGACTGCTCCGGCAAAGCCACCCTGTCGCTACTGGCCGAACTGGTCGACACCGCCGCGATCCTGAACCGCAGCGAATAGATCAGGCCTGGATCAGGCGGACGCGGGTTCCGCAAAGAACAACACCACCGTCCGAGCCGAGGCAGTTGCGGGCCCGCGCCCGGTCGCGGACCGCTTCGGGATCGCGCACCGCAACATCAAACACGCCCAGACCCTCGCCTCTGCCATCCGTCGCCGCGACAAAACGCAGTTCACCGCCCTCGAGCGCAATTCGCCAACCCGCTGCAAAAGGCTCTGCGGTGAGCCCGAGCACGGCGGCCCAGCGTCGGGCCATGCCCTCAGGGTCGTCTCCCTGCAATTCGCCGCCGACCACGGCCGCCGAGACATCCGTCCGCACGTTGCGGCGCCAGTCCGGACCACCCCACTCCCAGTTCTCCCTCGGAATCATCTGATCCACCGACAGGATCGCGCCGCCGATATCCTTGGGGTGGATGTGGCTCATGGACACCTTGTCCCTGACATCCACCTGTTCGATGACCCGTGCGCCGGCCGCATGGATGTGGCCGCGGGCCACGGCAATGTCGTCCACTTGCAGGATCACCATATAGCCGCCGTCGCCGCCGCGCTTTTCCAGCAGACGACCCGCCGTCGTGCCCGGTTGCAGGGGCGTGACCACTTCCAGAAAGGTGTCGCCCACCGGCCAGACTGCATTGGTCAGCCCGAACTTGCCTACGCCCGGATCGGCATAGGCGTCGCCCAATCCCAGAACGTCCACGATATCTGCCGTCGCGGCGGCGAGGTCCTGCCCGACCAAGGCGATCTGTCTGAGGCGCATGATGGTATCCTTCTTGTATCGCCCGCTCAGGCGTGCAGCGCCTTTTCCAGCGCCAGCGCCAACGAAACGCAGGCCACGCCGGTGACGGCTGTTGATAGTATGGGATAGCGCGACGGCGTATCCGGCGTCTGGTGGTCGAACAGCCACTGGATCAGGTAGGCCGCGATGAACCCGCCCAGGATCCAGGTGTCGGGGGCATGGCCGCGCGCCAGAAAAATGACCCACGCAGCCAAGGCCGCAAGGGCGGAAAACCCCTGGCGCTGCCAGCGAGGATCCGGTTCCCGGGTTTCAAGTCCCCAGCGTACGCCAGCCAGAAACGACATGCCGCCCGCGGACCATGTCATCAGGATATTCAGAGACATCGTGGCATGCTTTGGCGGGCCGTAGCTGAAGATCAATGCAGCCGCCACAAACGGCGACAGGCACAGCGCGGCGATGGCCCAAAGGGCCAACGGCGGCGATTCCGATCTGGAAGCGGGTCTCACGCTATCCACGAGCTATCAATCCCTCCGGAAGGCCATGGAGGCCGCCCAACCGGCCGCCAGGGCAAACGCCATGGAAACCAACCCGTAAGACCATGGCCTCACATGCGCCCAGACGTAAAGGGCCCGCTCAATACCGACCTTTTCGACCGTCAGCGCCCTCGACCGTTGCGCAACGGGTTTTCCGTTCTGAAACAATAGAATGTCGGCCCGATAGACCCCGGTCGGCGCTCCCGCTGGCAGTGCGATCTCGGCGCGGAACAGACCCCGATCGACGAAACGCACGCCCCGGCCATCCTCGTTGTAGAGCCCCGCCGCCTGCTTTAGCCGAACCACGGCCCGCCGCCAGACGTAGTAGTCGGCGCCCAGCCGCGAGACGACGACGTCGCGGACCCCGTAGCGGGTTTCGATCCTCTGCTCCTCGGGCGCATTGATGGCGAGGTGGTCGATGCCGGCCCCAAGCCTTCGCAAGGTCCCGAAGGTCGCGATTTCATCCAGCGGACGATTGGACGCTGCGCGATAGAAGCCCGGAGCACCGCGAAACACCACAGGGCGGCTGTTGAGCCACAGGCCGAAAACCCTGTCGCGGCGGGTGATCCGCACCGCCTGCTCGGGACCCCGGACCAGCACAACCACATCGCTGGGGGTCGCGGAGGGGTCGAACACCGCGCCATACAGAATGATCCGTGCACCGTTGAAGTCCGACGAGACCTTCACCGTAGTGTCGGTGAGCGCCGCAGAGATCACCGGGGCCGCTCGCGCGGGTGCAAGCGCAGCAAGTGCAGTGACCATGGCCAGCGGAACGACGGCGCGCGTCATCCTGCCATCCCCGTCATGAGTACAAAAGGCTCTTCCGGCGTGAGAAACAGGCCCAGTCCCATCCGCAGACCGACCAGCAGAACGATCAGGGCCAGGATGGCGCGCAACTCTTCAGCCCGGAACCTCGAGGACGCGCGCGCACCCAGCTGGGCGCCGATCACACCCCCGACAAGCAGCAAGGTCGCCAGCACCACATCGACCGTCTGGTTCCGGCCAGCCTGCAAAACGCCGGTGAGAGCGGTCGTGATGATGATCTGGAACAGGCTGGTGCCCACCACCATGCCGGCTGGCATCCGCAGGATGTAGATCATCGCCGGAACCAGGATGAACCCGCCACCGACACCCATGATGGCGGACAGCACGCCCACGAACAGGCCAAGCGCGAGCGGTGGAATGACGCTGATGTAGAGGCGCGACCGGGGAAAGCGCACCTTCAGGGGCAAGCCATAGAGCCAGATCGGCCGGCGATCCCGGTGTGGCGGATCCGGCTGCCCCGCCCGGCGACGCATAATCTGACCCAGGGATTCCCAGAGCATCAGCCCGCCGATAACGCCGAGGAACACCAGATAGGCCAGGGCAACGATCAGATCGGCCTGTCCGAGCAGCCGAAGCAACCGGAAGATTTCCACCCCGGCGATGGCGCCGACAACCCCACCGCTCGCCAGAAGGCCGCCCATCCGCCAGTCCACAGCACGGCGGCGGCTGTAAGCCATGACGCTTGACATGGACGACCCGGCCACATGCAGCGCCATGCTGGACACCGCCACCGGCGCGGGGATGCCGAAGAACACCAGGAGCGGGGTCATCAGGAAGCCGCCGCCAATTCCGAACAAGCCGGAGATGAAGCCCACCAGCGCCCCGAGCGCGACGATAAGCGGCGCATTGACCGCGACCTCGGCGATGGGAAGATAGATATCCACTACGTACGCCTACGCCCTTAACGGGCTCTGGATCAGCCCCCGGTCAAGGCAGATCACTTCGCGAGCGTGGGCCGGGCTCCGACGCCCTGCCCGTCCAGAGCCGTCTGGTACGCGGACAGCGCCGTCCGGTAGGCGGGATTGGAAAGGCCGTCTGCCGGCCCATCGTAGTAGCCCAGCCTCGCCAGGATCAGCTGGGTCTGGCGGACATTCTGCGAGACGCCCGACCCCGTCGCGGGGGTGTAGGGTTGCGTCTGACCGGCAAGCGTCGATGGGCGAGGGTTGGTCGGCGTGTCCAGGCCCGCCAGCGCGCGCCGGGCCTCGGTATCGCCCTGGCCGGCGGCCTGGGCGAACCAGTAGCGGGCCTTGGTCAGATCCTTCTGGAGGCCCGATCCGCTCTGGTAGAGGAGCGCCAGATTGTACTGGCTCTCGACAACGCCGCCCTCGGCAGCCTTGCGGAACCACTGGGCTGCGCTGGCGAGATCCTGAGGGCCGCCCTCTCCCCTGAAATAGAAGACGCCCAGATTGTGCATCGCCTGGATATCACCGTTTTCGGCGGCCAGAGCGATAAGGCGACGGGCTTCAACAGGGTCACGGGCCAATCCCGCCTGCCCCAGATCATAGAGTTGAGCCAGATAGAGCTGAGCCTGCGGGTGGTCTGCATCGGCAAGCGCCTTGAGGCGGGCGACCGCACCTGGGGCGCCGTTCTCAACATCGCGCCGAACCTGTTCCAAAACGGGTGTCGACACCGGGCGTGCCGGGGCAGAGAGCGCCACCGCCGCGCGGGGATTGGGTCCGAGCGGCGAAACCTCGGCGTCGCGCGCGCCGCCGGCCGGACCCTGCATCAGGGTCAAGCCGGCTGCACCCACGCTTAGAAAGGCTGCACCCCCAGCCACCAGCAGGGCGGTCTGCAGGGCCGTGTTGTGGCGACGGGGCGGCGGCTTGGTCCCAAATCCCTGAAACAGACGACCTGTCGCGGCCTTCCGGTCGACCTTCGCCCGCATGTCCAGGGGCCGAGTGGCGTCGGCGGCGCGCGCCGCGGCGCGAGCGCGGTCAATGACCTCTCGCGTCGACAATTCGGGGGAAGCCGGCGCAGCATCGCGAGCCGCGAACAGCGCCTCGTCATCGGGTTCCCGGATCGGAACAAACGCCGTCTCGGCTTCTGGCTCTGATCCATCAGGATTCAGGCTTCGCCAAGGGGCTTCATAAGCCTCCTGGCGACTGTCGTCGCGCGGCTCGGCCCGAGCGAAGAGCTCCGAATCGAATGGCCCCATCTGCGGCGCCGGCGTTGCGGCCTCTACCGGCAGCGGCTCAGGCTCCGGTTCAGGCGGGGGGCCAAGGCGCTGCCGGGCTTCCTGCAGAAGCGCCAGGGTTTGGGGATCCGGCTCCATGAAAGCATCAGACGCCACGGGCGACTCTTTTTCGACCTCTGCCTCACGCGCGAGACCCAATCGCTGGCGGGCCTCCTCAAGCAGAGCCGCCGTCTGGGGATCGGGATCGACCGCCGCATTGCCGGCGATCAGCGTCTGGTCGACCTCCCGGTCGATCGCCGCCAGCGTTTGTTCAATCGCTTCAACCGGATCCTGGTCGACGGCATCCGTTTGCGCAAACGCCGGAGCCACCTCCACATCCGCCCCTATCCCGCGAGCGGCAAGCGCATCGGTAACTCTTGAGAATCCGGCGTTAAGACGCTCGAAGGCTTCGGCCTGTGTGTGTTCCCCACGGGCCAGGCGCAGCTCGACCGCACCAGCGATCCGCGCGACCTCGGACCCAACCTGGTCAATGGCGTCAGCGCTTCGTTGATCCACTTCGCCCAGCTTGCGGCTGACCGCTTCGGCCATCAACAGCACCTGTCGGCCGATCTCCTCGACGGCACGCGTGGATCGCCGCTCGGCGGCCTTCACTGTTTCAGCCATGGCACTGAGCCGGGCCTCGAGCGCCGGACCCGTCGCGGCTTCCAGTTTCAGCGCGACCTCGCCACGCACCTGCTCAACCTGCTGCGTCAGCGCGAGCCCAAGGCTCTCGAACCTCCGCTCAACGGCGGCAGAGTCATGGCGCTCAACGGCGGCCACACGCCGATCGAAGGAAGCCAGGGATTTTTGCAGGGTTTCCAGCGCATTGGCGGTTCGCGCCTCCGCCTCGGCCAGACGCTCGCCGAGCCGCTGCAGCACGGCATCGGTTACAGCCTCCGGCTCCACGCTGGCCAGACGCAACTCAATGGCTTGCATCGCCTCGACGGACCGGGGGCCAGCCGGCTCTGATTCCAGATGGCGCAGACGCGCGCCGAACGCGACCTGATCCGCCGTGTTCTCGGCGACCAGGCTCTCCAGCCGGTGGGCGCTGGCGCGCTGCTCCCGCTCGGCGGTCTCGATACGGGCCAACGCCTGACGGATTGAATGCTCCACGCCATGGATCGCCAGGCCCGTGCGGGTCTCCGACGCCTCGATGCGGTCAGTCACTCGATCCAGCGCAAAACCTACACGCGCGAGGTCTGATGATCCCGAGGCCACGGCCAACCGCGGCGCGGGGCTCGACAGCCGATGGAGTCGATCCGAGACCTGGGCTTCAGCGGTGACTTCCTCAGGCAGGTCGTCTTCCAGGATGACCCGGTTCAGCCATTCACCCAATGTCATGCCGGAGCGACGGGCAAGATCCTTCGCGACCTCACGGGCCTTGGGATCAATTCCTTTGACGCTCCAGGGCGCCCCCGCGCTCATTCGAATCGCACCTCTCGAACAGGCCTTACCCTAGGCGCCGAACTGTGGGGTGTAAACGCGCCGTTAACACAACATCTGGTGCGTCACGGGGTTTCTGTGGATGATCTCCTCGCTGCGGACTAAACCGGGACAATGACGATCTCGACCTCGGTCAGTCTTGGGTTGGCCCTGGCGGCCATCGGGCTGTTCGCCGGCTGGCGCGGCGCGCGGCCGCCCAACCCGCTGAAGGGCCCACGCATGGCGCCCTGGCGCTTCATCATGCTGCTGGCGGCAGCGGGGGCCATGATGTTCCTGTTCAGCGCTCTCCGGATGGCAGGCGTCAACCCGCCGGGGCTGTAGCCGCCGCCGGGACAGTCTCATCCGTCTTCTTCGAAGGGCGCTTGGCAAGGTTGGCCATACCCCCGGAGGTCAACAATCCGACATCGGCCAGCAAGAGCGGGATGGCCCACTTCCGCGGGGCTGCGACATATCGCGGCTGCCACAAGGGATCGTACTTGTCCTTGTATCCGCGCACGCCCTGGAAGTTGTAGATTTCCTCGCCGCGGTCGAAGATCAGCCGACCCACCCGCGACAGCATCGGCGCCAGCGGGCGATCATCCAGACCGGACAGTGGCGCCATGCCGAAGTCAAAGGCGGCGTAGCCCTGCTCGCGCCCCCACTGGATCAGTTCGACGAACAGATAGTCCATGATCCGGCGCGGACCTTCCTCGACATAGCGCATCAGATCGATCGAATACGCCGACAGGGAGGCCACGGGCCAGAGGGTCGCAAAGGCCACGATCCGACCCTCCCAGCGCACCAGCGCCACCGGGAACTGCTGGACATAGGGCGGATGGAAGCCGCCCAGCGCGAAACCTTTCTCGCCGCCCGCGTGTCCCGCAAGCCACTCGTCCGAAATTCGCTGCAGATCCGGAATCAGCGCCTCGACAGCCTCCGGCGGCACGACCTCGAAGGTCGCGCCTTCCTCGGCCGCCTTGCGCCAGGCACGCCGCAGGTTCCCGCGTTTGGTGCCCTCGATAGTGAAGTCTTCCAGCGGGGTCACAGCCGCTTCACCCAGCTTCTGGATCGCAAAACCCAACTCGACGATGTCTGGCAGATCGTCGGCCTCGAGCAGGTAGAAACCCGGGCGCGCCGCATGGGAGTCGGCGAGCTCGCGGAACTGCCAGAGCAATTCGAGTCGCTCGTCGCGTCGCCCGACCGGCGGGCCCATCGCGATCCAGCTGCGCCCCCTGACCCCGAACATCAGGAAGGTGTCGCCAGACGCAGAAAACAGAAACCGCTTGTCACCCAGGAGCGCGAGGTTGGATGTCGGCTTGGACACCTCGGCATTAGCCAGGATCGCGCGTACACGCTGAAACTCCAGGTCGTCATCCCCGACGATCGCGGGCGTGGCGGCAGAGGCCAGCAGGCGCCAGACACCGACCGCCAACAACGCCATGGCCGCGCCAACCCAGCCGCGAAGAGACCGCGCCGCATCCTCATCCGCCATGACTTCCCACCACGGCATCTCGCCGTAGTCGGCATGCTGGAACGACCAGACACCAAGTAGACCAGCCCCGGCCACAAGACAGACCGCAGACAGCAACCACCCGGGGGTCACCTCCATACGTGTCAGGCGCGCGGTTCGCGGAAACGCCCGGCGAAAGGGGACGAGCATCACGGCAAGTGCGGTCAGGATGGTGGTTTCTTCCCAGATGAATCCTTTCACCAGGCTGAGCGGGGCCGCCACCAGCAACACCACAATCGTAGCCACCCAGGCCGCACCAAGCCGCGCCCGCAGCCCGAAGGCCAGCATCACCAGGAGCAGCCCCAGCACGCTTGACGCGAAGTGGCTGAGCTCGATCAGAAGCACCGGCTCGATCTGCATAACGCGGATGAATCGCGTCGGCTCGGAGGGCGTGGCCGCCGACGCCAGCAACATGACACCCGCAGCCAGGGTGAGTAGCGCGGCCGTCCATGGTGCGGCGGCGTTCGTGGCGGGCTTCAGGTCAGACAACAGGCTCATTGAGTCGTTCTCTTAGCGAGGTTGGCGCACATCCGCTCAAACAACTGTTTCATTCGGCTTGCCCTTGCCGGGACGATCATTAAGTTTGGGTCCTGTAACAGTTGGGAGATTGCCATGGCCGATTTCGGCGCCGTCGACCTTGAGGCCTTCCGAAAGGATGTCCGCGAGCAGCTCAAGGCGATGTATCCTGCCGAATTGCGCAGCGCCGATGCGCCGACTGACCCGGAAGCGGTCTGGGGAGGTCGGGTGTTCGCAGGTTCCCAAGATCCGCAAATCCTCTGGATGAACCGCATGGCGGCCAAGGGGTGGACGACACCTACCTGGCCAAAGGCCTATGGCGGCGGCGGGCTGACGGCTGACGAAGCCCGGATTCTGGACAAGGAGCTGGCCGCTGGCAAGTACCGGCCGCCGGTGCTGGCCTTCGGAATCTGGATGCTTGGGCCAGTGCTTATAGAATACGCCACCGAAGCCCAGAAGCTGGTCCACCTGCCGCGGATCATCAAGGGCGAGGTCCGCTGGTGCCAGGGCTATTCCGAGCCAGGCGCCGGCTCGGACCTGGCCGCATTAGCGACCAGATGCGAGGACAAGGGCGACCACTGGCTGATCAACGGCAGCAAGGTGTGGACGAGCTATGCGGACAAGGCCGATTGGTGCTTCTGCCTGGTGCGGACCGACGCGACCAAGAAGCACGAGGGCATCTCGTTCGTGCTCATCGACATGGCGTCGCCGGGCGTCGAGACGAGGCCGATCCAGCTGATCAGCGGCGAGAGCCCGTTCTGCGAGACCTTCTTCACCGACGTGAAGATCCCCAAGGAAAACCTGGTCGGCCGGGTCAATGGTGGTTGGGAAATCGCCAAGCGGCTGTTGCAGTATGAGCGGCAGAACATCTCCGCAGGCTTCGGCGAGGGCAGCACTGCCGGCGGTGCGTCCGGCGATCTGGCCAGCCTCGCCGCGTCCTATGGCGCCCTCCCGGATGCAGACCTGCGCAAGCGGATCACCCTCAACAAGATGGACTTCCAGGCGCTGCGACAGACCATCAATCGTTCGGCGGCCGAGAGCCGCGCCGGCAATGGGCCAAGCGCAGCCACTTCGATCATCAAATTTGCGGCGGCCGAGTTCGCCAAGGAACGTTCCGAGCTCATGATCGAGGCGCTGGGTCATCAGGGCCTGGGCTGGGACGGCGAGGGCTATGATCCACCGGAGATCGGCGCGGTGCGCGGCTGGCTGAGAACCAAGGCCAACTCCATCGAGGGCGGCACCTCGGAAGTGAATCTCAATGTAATCGCCAAGCGGGTGCTTGGCCTTCCGGACATGAAGTAGGGCGAGACATGGCAGATTTTGGCGGCGACGTAGAAACCTTCCGGGCCGAGGCGCGGGATTGGCTGGAGGCCAATTTCCCGAAGTCTCTGGCAGAGACCCCGATGGCCCAGCTTGCCAAGCTTCAGGCCCAACCGGAAAGTCCTGAAGCACTGGCCTGGCGCCGCGCCATGGGGGCCAAGGGCTGGGGTACGCCGGTCTGGCCGAAGTCAATCGGCGGCGGCGGCCTGTCGCGCGACGAGGCCCGGGTGCTGGCCGAGGAGATGACGAAAATCGGCGCCCGCAATCCCATCGGCGGCATGGGCGTCTCGATGTTCGGCCCGACGCTGCTGGAGTACGGCAGCGATGCGCTGAAGAAAGAGCACTTCCCCGGCATCGTCAGCGGCGATGTGTGGTGGTGCCAGGGATACTCCGAACCAGGCGCCGGATCGGACCTGGCGTCGCTGCAGACCTGGGCTGAGGACAAGGGCGAC
This sequence comes from uncultured Alphaproteobacteria bacterium, assembly GCA_903909375.1. Classification (GTDB taxonomy): domain Bacteria; phylum Pseudomonadota; class Alphaproteobacteria; order Caulobacterales; family Caulobacteraceae; genus Phenylobacterium. The sequence continues at coordinate 11,984 of CAIVVM010000024.1, read as the reverse complement.
CACTTCCTCGTAAATGGTTCAAAAATATGGACTTCTGGCGCGCAGTACGCAGATCGCTGCTACTGTCTAGTGCGCACGGACCGGTCGAAAAAGCATGAAGGGATCAGCTTCCTGCTGATCGACATGAAGGCGCCGGGGGTCGAAGTGCGGCCGATCCTGCTGATCAACGGGACGTCGCCGTTCTGTGAGACCTTCTTCACCGACGTGAAGGTGCCCAAGGATCAGCTGTTCGGACCGCTGAACGGCGCCTGGACGATCGCAAAGCGGCTGCTGCAGTTCGAACGGGAAGGCATCGGCGCCAGCCTGGGCGCCGGCAACATCGGCGGGGTCACAGCGGTGCCGACCGTCGTCGAGGCGGCCAAGGCCGGCGTCGGGGTCGAGGCCGACGGGCGGCTCAGCGACACCGACCTGCGCCGCCGGATCACGGAGCATCTGATGGAGGCCAGATCCTTCCAGCTGACCGTGCACCGTCAGCAGAATGAGTCCAAGGCCGGCAACGGTCCGTCCAATCTGGCCGCCGCCATGAAGTACGCCGGGGCCAAGATCGCCCATGAGCGCAACGAACTGCTGATCGAGGGGCTGGGCCATCAGGGACTGGGCTGGGCCGGCGAGGGCTACGAGCCCGGCGAGCTGGCCGCCGTTCGCGGCTGGCTGCGATCCAAGGCCAACTCGATCGAGGGTGGCAGTTCGGAAATCAATCTGAACGTGGTCTCAAAAAGGGTTCTAGGCCTGCCCGATCCGAAGTAGGATTAGAATAAGCGGTATTATTACAGCACCAGTTTGGGAGGATGCGATGGCGGATTTCGGCGGTTCGGACCTGGACACGTTCCGGACGGAGGCGCGGACCTGGCTTGAGGCCAACTATCCGCAGTCGCTGCGGGAGGATCCCGAGGCGGGCGCCCGGATGATCATGGGCGGGGTAAAACCCACCGGTGACTATCTGGTCTGGAAGCAGCGGATGGCCGAGAAGGGCTGGGGCACACCCACCTGGCCGAAGAAATATGGCGCGGGCGGCCTGACGGGCGCCGAGGCGCGGGTGCTGGCCGATGAAATGGACCGGATCGGCGCCTACAACCCGATGACCGGGATGGGCCTGTCGATGTTTGGCCCGACCCTGCTGGAATACGGCACCGAAGAGCAGAAGCAGCGCCACATCCCGCCGATCGTGAAGGGTGAGCTGCGCTGGTGCCAGGGGTATTCCGAACCCGGCGCCGGATCGGACCTCGCCAGTCTGATGACCAAGTGCGAGGACGCCGGAGATCACTGGAAAATCAATGGCCAGAAGATCTGGACGAGCGGCGCGCAATACGCCGACTGGTGCTTCTGTCTGGTCCGTACAGATACCACGAAGAAGCACGAGGGCATAAGTTTTGTGCTCATCAATATGCACCAGCCGGGGGTCGAGACCCGGCCGATCAAGCTGATCGCGGGCTCCTCGCCGTTCTGCGAGACCTTCTTCACCGATGCGCGCGCCGAGAAGGACGACATGGTCGGGCCGCTGAACGGCGGCTGGTCGGTGGGCAAGCGGCTGCTGCAGCATGAACGCTCGGGCCAGGGCGGGTCGCGGATGGCCGGCAGCGGCGGGATCTCGATCCCCGACATGGCCAAGAAGTACGTTGGCGTCGACGATCAGGGCCGGTTGGCCGACAGCGATCTGCGCACCCGGATCTCGCAGCACCAGATCAACGCCAAGGCTCACGCCCTGACGGTCCTGCGGGCCATGGACGAGGCCAAGGGCAATGTGAACCCTTCGGCGACCACCTCGGTGATGAAGAACTCCGGCACCTGGATCGGCCAGAACCGGTCGGAACTGTTGCTGGAGATCATGGGCCATCAGGGACTGGGCTGGGCCGGTGAGGACTTCGACAGGGACGAGCTGGAGACGGTTCGCGCCTGGCTCTCGGGCAAGGCGACAACGATCTACGGCGGCAGCCAGGAAGTGCAGAGCAATATCGTCTCCAAGCGCATCCTGGGACTGCCGGATACGACGCAGGGGTAACATTAATCCTCCCCCGCGTGCGGGGGAGGTGGCCCGAAGGGTCGGAGGGGGCGCTGCGGCGCATTCGGTGGTCCGGGCAACGCCCCCTCCACCGCTTCGCGGTCCCCCTCCCCCGCAAACGGGGGAGGAACTTGAGATGGCGGATTTCGGTAATACCCTCGACGCCTTCAGAGCGGACGTTCGCGAATGGCTGATGGCCAACTTTCCGGCGTCCCTGAAGGGCGCCACGGGCGGTGGCGAACGGCTGGAAGCGCTGAGCCCCGAGCGGGATGCCTGGCGCAAGGCCATGGGCGACAAGGGCTGGGGCACGCCCACCTGGCCCCGGGTCTATGGCGGCGGCGGCCTCAGCCGGGAGGAAGCCAAGGTGCTGGCCCAGGAGATGGCCGCCATCGGCGCCTATAATCCGATCGGCGGCATGGGCGTCATCATGTTCGGGCCGACCCTGCTGGAGTACGGCACCGAAGCCCAGAAGCAGGAGCATATCCCGGCCATCGTGAAGGGTGAGAAGATGTGGTGCCAGGGGTTCTCCGAACCCGGCGCCGGATCAGACCTGGCGTCCTTGCAGACCAAGGCCGTCGACATGGGCGACCACTATGTGGTGGACGGCAGCAAGATCTGGACGAGCGGCGCCGACAAGGCTGACTGGTGCTTCTGTCTGGTACGTACCGATACGTCCAAGAAGCATGAGGGGATCAGCTTCCTGCTTATCGATATGGCCGGCGGCGGCGTAGAGCCGCGGCCGATCCGGCTGATCAACGACACAGCGCCCTTCTGCGAGACCTTCTTCACCGATGTGAAGGTGCCCAAGGCCAACCTGATGGGGCCGCTGAACGGTGGCTGGACCATCGCCAAGCGACTGTTGCAGCACGAGCGGGAGGGCATTTCCGGCGCGGGTGGCGGTCCCGGTCCCGGCGCCGTGCCCGGACCCCCGCTGAAGGATCTGGCCAAGGCCTATGTGGGCGTCGACGACAGCGGCAGGTTGGCCGACGTGGACCTGCGCCGGCGGATTACCGAACACCTGATGGAGGAACGCGCCTTCCAGCTCACCGGGCGACGGGCGGCTGACGAGAATCGCGGGAACTCCGGCCCCAATGCGGCCTCATCGGTGCTGAAGAACGTGGGTTCCAAGGTGCGCCAGGACAAGGCCGAGCTGTCGGTCGAGGTGCTGGGCCATCAGGGCCTGGGCTGGGACGGCGCCGGATTCACCGACGAGGAGACCGGCACGATCAAGGCCATGCTGCGCACCAAGAGCGGAACCATTGCGGGCGGCTCCTGGGAAGTGCAGTTGAACATCATCTCGAAGCGGATTCTCGGACTGCCCGAGGTGACGCAGAGGGGGTAAGGATACATCCTGCCTTCCCCGTTCACGGGGAAGGGGGACCATCGGCCGGAGCGCCGATGGTGGAAGGGGCGAGGCTAGGCTCGGAGCTTGAGCCCGCCCCCTCCACCACGCCCTCTGCGGGGCGCGGTCCCCCTCCCCCGCTTCGCGTGGGAGGCAGGGTCTGGCGAGATATTTCAAAGAGGACGAAGACAGATGGCGGATTTTGGCGGAACTGACCTCGAGGCCTTCCGGGGCGAGGTAAGGACCTGGGTCGAGGCGAATTTCCCCGCTGCGCTCAAGGGCAAGAACCCGATGCAGGTGGAGGAGCGCAACACGCCCACACCCGACATGGAAGCCTGGCGCAAGGCGGTCGGCTCCAAGGGCTGGGGCACCCCCACCTGGCCGAAGGAATACGGCGGCGGCGGACTTAGCTCGGCCGAAGCGCGGGTGGTGCAGGGCGAGTTCGCCCGGGCGCGGGCCTACAACCCGATCGGCGGCATGGGCGTGATGATGTTCGGCCCAACCCTGCTGGAATACGGCACCGAAGCGCAGAAGCAGGAGCACATCCCGCCGATCTGCCGCGGCGAGATCGCCTGGTGTCAGGGCTTCTCCGAGCCGGGCGCCGGCTCTGACCTCGCAGGTCTGCAGACTAAAGCCGAAGACAAGGGCGACCACTTTGTCATCAACGGTCAGAAAATCTGGACGAGCGGCGCGCAATGGGCCGACTGGTGCTTCTGTCTGGTTCGCACGGATACTTCGAAGAAACACGAAGGCATCTCGTTTGTACTGTTCACCATGCATCAGAAGGGCGTTGAAACCCGTCCGATTCCTCTGATCGCAGGCTCTTCACCTTTCTGCGAAGTGTTCCTGACTGACGCCCTCGCCGACAAGAAGAACCTGGTCGGACCGCTGAACGGCGGCTGGACCATCGCCAAGCGGCTGCTGCAGCACGAGCGTTCGGGCCTCACCGGCGCCGGCGGCGGGCTGGGCTCGGGCGGCAAGCCCATCGAGCAACTGGCCAAGGAATATGTGGGCGTCGACGAGGAAGGCCGGATCGCCGACTCCGATCTGCGCACCCGCCTGATCAACAATGTGATGAACATGCGCGCGTTCCAGCAGACCGCTGTGCGCGCCATGGTCGAGGCGCGCGGCAACGCCAGCCCCGGCAACACCACCTCGATCATGAAGAACGCCGGCACATCCCTCATCCAGGAGCGTCACGAGATGGCGCTGGAGATCATGGGCCATCAGGGCCTGGGCTGGGAGGGCGACGACTTCTCGGCTGAGGAACTGGGCGCAGTGCGCGGCTGGCTGTTCGGCAAGGCCTTCACCATCTTCGGCGGCTCGTCCGAGGTGCAGTCGAATATCGTCTCGAAGCGCATTCTGGGCTTGCCGGACCTTACGCAAAGCAAGTGATGATCATCTGAAACCCCTGCCTTCCCCATTCACGGGGAAGGGGGACCGCGCCCGTAGAGGGCGTGGTGGAAGGGGCGAGACCAGGCGCCGAGCCTGACCCCGCCCCCTCCACCATCGGCTCTTCGGCCGACGGTTCCCCTCCCCCGCCCTGCGGGGGAGGCAAGTCATCTTTATGAGAGGAAACAACAACTATGGCCGTTCTGACTGAAGAACAGAGCATGCTGCGCGACGCAGCCAAGAGCTGGGTGCAGGAGAAATCCCCGGTCACCGCCTTCCGCAAGATGCGCGATAGCGGCGCCGAGCTGGGCTATGACGTCGCCGCCTGGAACGAGATGGCGGAAATGGGCTGGGCCGGGGTGATCATCCCCGAGGAATACGGCGGCTCGGACTTCGGCTACCTCAGCCTGGGTCTGGTGCTGGAAGAAACCGGCCGCACGCTCACCGCAAGCCCGCTGCTGGCCAGCGCACTGGGCGGCGCCTCGGCGATAATCCTGGGCGGCTCGGACGCCCAGAAGTCGGCCTGGCTGTCCAAGATCGCGGAAGGCGCGGCGATCGCCACCCTGGCGGTCGACGAAGGTCCGCACCACCGCCCCGACAAGGTGGCGACCACCGTTTCGGGCGGCAAGCTCTCGGGCAAGAAGACCTTTGTGCTGGAAGGCATGGCGGCCAATGTGTTCGTGGTCTCGGCCGTCTCGGGCGGCGCCGTCGAACTCTATCTGGTGGCCGCTGACGCCCCCGGCGTGACGCGCACCAAGCTGAACCTGGCCGACAGCCGCGGCGCGGCCAACGTCAGCTTCGACAACGTCGCCGTCTCGGACGCCGACAAGCTGACCGGCGGCGCGGCCCTGCTGGAAAAGACCCTGGACCGTGCGCGGGCCGGCATCTCGGCAGAAATGCTGGGCGCCGCCGTGCAGGCCTTTGAAGTGACGCTGGACTATCTGAAAACCCGCGTTCAGTTCGGCCAGGTGATCGGTTCCTTCCAGGCCCTGCAGCACCGCGCAGCCAAGATGTTCACCGAGCTGGAGCTGAGCCGCTCGGCGGTGGAAGCCGCGCTGACAGCGATCGACAACGACGCCCCGGACGTTCCGGAACTGGTGTCGCTGGCCAAGGCCAAGATGGGCGACACGTTCCATCTGGTGAGCAACGAGATGGTGCAGATGCACGGTGGCATCGGCATGACCGACGCGCATGACGCGGGCTTCTACCTGAAGCGCGCGCGGGCGGCGGAAGCGGCCTTTGGCAACCAGGCGTTCCACCGCGACCGGTATGCGCGGATCCAGGGGTATTGATCAGCCGCTGATCGCAGTTTGAGTTCGGGAAGCCCCGTCGGTGAGAGCCGGCGGGGTTTTTCGTTGGGGTGATGGGCCGTGCATGCGGCCTGCCCCCACCACCGCCCGCCATTTCATGGGGGAGGTAGAGGCGGATGGCCAGGTGCGCCGCCCTCACCTACCCTTTAATCCTTACCTCCCCCGCGAAGCGGCGGGAGGGGGACCGCGCCCCGTAGAGGGCGGGGTGGAGGGGGCCGGCCCCGTCCGAAGACGCTCGTCCACGCGCCACAGGATGGCATCCACGACATCGCCCAGTTGGTTGTAGACTTGGGATGCAGGGATGCGCATGACATCGACGCCCTGGGACCTGAGCCAATGATCGCGTGCCTCGTCCCGCGCCTGAGCAGCGTCGTCCCAGTGGGTAGCGCCATCAACCTCCACAGCGAGCCGCGCTGACGGGCAGTAGAAATCTAGAATGACAGAGCCGAAAGGATGCTGGCGGCGGAAGGTAGGCTTGTCGGGGCTGCGCCCACGCAGACGCGTCCACAGGATGACCTCGGGGTCGCTCATGACCCGTCGCAAGGCCCGGGCGCGGTTTGCGATCAAAGTGCGTCTCATGCGGTGACTGGCGGCCTGCCCCCTCCACCACGCCCTCTTCGGGGCGTGGTCCCCCTCCCGCCGCTTTGCGGGGGAGGTAAGAACTTATAGGGAACATTCGAGACGGGGGAAAGTGGGGGTGCAGGCACATTCCCGAAGCCGAATGGACCCGCATCCAACCTTCTCTCCCCCGGAGAAACCAATAGGGAGAGGAAGCTGCGTCCGGAACTGACGTCGCCGCGTGTTGGACTGTCCGGATGCCCACCGAACCACACCCCGCCCCCGACTTGCCGATCCCGCCGATGGACCATGGGTCCGGGTGGAAGGACACCGCCTTCACCTGGGCGATGGGGGAGTTGATCCTGACGCGGATCGGCGCCGGGGAGACGGTGAAGGCGATCACGGCCGATCCGCGGATGCCGGCCTATTGCACGGTGTTCCGGTGGATGCAGGTCGTGCCCGCGTTCGGGGAGGCGGTGGCGCAGGTGCGGGCGCAGCTGGCGGCGAACCGGCTGGCCGAACGTGACGCGTTGCGGCGATTGCGCGGCAGGCGGCGGCGCGGGGGGCGACGACCCATGGTCCCGGCGCAGGCGCTGGGCCAGTTGCTGAGCGACCTGCGCGACGGGGCGTCGGTGAGCGAGGCCGTGCGGCGGCCGGGGGCGCCGTCATTCAAGGCGCTCTATACGCGGGTGCGGGGATGCCCGGGTTTTCGGGCGGCATTCATCGACGCCTGCGACTGGCGCGACGGCTGGCTGGCCTTCAACGCCGAGCATCTGGTCCCGGACAAGGTGTGGCTGATGGGCATACAGGCGACGAACGCCGAGATCCGGTCGCTGTTGGCGCGCAAGGGGCGGCTGACGCCGAAACTGTATCGGAAAATGGGGTAGGCTGAGGCGTTGCGCGCAGCCTCAGGCGGCCTCATAGATCGCCCGAATGTTCCGGGATCCGGGACGCGACTTTCTGGGGAAACGGCATGCGCCACCTGACATCGAAAATCTCCGCGAGCCTGGCCGCGCTGGCAGTCCTGGCGACGACGCCGGCCTTCGCGGCGGACGCGCCGGTGGTGGTGAACACCGTGAACGGGCCGGTGCAGGCGACCGAGCGCGGGGCGGCGATGCGCAGCTATTTCGGCATTCCGTTTGCGGCCCCGCCGGTGGGCGAGCTGCGCTGGAAGGCGCCCGCGCCGGCGGCGAAGTGGACGGCGCCGATCGCCCGCAGCAAGACGGCGGCGGCCTGTCTGCAGACCGGGGCGGACAGCCCGTTCCGGACCCGGGGCGACAGTGAGGATTGCCTCTATCTGGACGTCCATACGCCCACCGGCAAAGGCCCGTTCCCGGTGATGGTGTGGATCCACGGCGGGGCGTTCACCACCGGCGACGCCTCGACCTATGCTGACCCGGGCCCGATGGTCGGGAAGGGTGTGATCGTCGTGGCGATCCACTACCGGCTGGGGGCCATGGGCTTCCTGGCGCACCCGGCGCTGCGCGACGCGGACGGCAGCGCGGGCGACTATGGCATGATGGATCAGCAGGCGGCGCTGCGCTGGGTGCGGGCCAACATCAGCCGGTTCGGAGGCGATGCGAAGAACGTGACCATCTTCGGCGAATCGGCCGGGGGGTTCAGCGTGATGACCCACCTGGCTTCGCCGCTGTCGAAGGGCCTGTTCGACAAGGCCATTATCCAGAGCGGCGCCTATGGGGTCGCCGACCAGCTGACCCAGGCGCAGCTGGAGGCCAAGAGCACGACGGCGCTGGAGACGGCAATGGCGGGCGCTGATCCGGGCGTGGCCTGCGCCGGCGGTGCGGTGACGGCGGCCTGCCTGCGCGGCCTGCCCGACACGGTGGTGCGCGGCAAGCTGATGAGCGCGTTCGAACGGGCCACCGGCGGGGTGATCCCTTCGATTGACGGCAAGGTGCTGACCCGGTCCATCAAGGCGACATTCGCGGCCGGCGCCAACAACAAGGTCCCGGTGATCAACGGATCCAACGAAGACGAGAACCTGCTGTTCCTGGCCCTGGCCGAGTTGGGCGCGCGTTTTGCGGCCAAGCCGCCCAACTTCAATCCCGCCGACCGCTCCTTCCTGATGACGGCCGAGGGCTTCAACAAGGGCGCGGAGGCGATGGCCAGTCAGACCGGCGTCTCGGTCAGCGACCTGGCGGGATACTATCCGCTGAGCCGACACGGCGACGATGTCGGGCTGCAGCCCAGCCGCGCGGCGGCGGCGGCGGGCACCGACAGCACCTTCTCGTGCAACGGCGTGAACGTATCAGCGCGCATCGCCGCGCAGGGTGCGCCGATCTGGATGTATGAGTTCCGCGACCAGACCGCCGTACCGCTGTTCGGCGTATTCGGCGGCAAATATGCGCTGAGCCTGCCACAGGGCGCGGCGCATGCGTTCGAGTTGCCCTATCTGTTCGGCATGGCCAGCGCGGCCCAGAACGCCGAACAGACCGCGCTGAAGGCGACCATGTCGACCTACTGGACCAACTTCGCGAAGACCGGCAATCCCAATGGCGCGGGCGTCCCGGCCTGGGCGGGGTTCAAGGGCGGGACGGTCCAGGCGCTGGACGTGGCCTCGGGCGGCGGGGTGACGGCGATGACGGCTGACGCCTTCCGCGACCAGCACCTGTGCAAGACGGCCTGGGCGAAGCAGACGTTCTGAGGGCCTGCTTCAGCGCGTGGCTGACGGTGGTGACCACGGCGGCCATGGCGCCTTCGAGGGGTTCAGACCGTCTCTACCGGGTGACCGAGCGCCAGGCATGCCTCGTGGAGACGACGATCGAGGGTGAGCAGCGCGGCGCCGTGGGCCATGGCGATGGCGAGATGCAGGGCGTCTCCGGCGCGCAGCGCCAGGTCCTGGCGGTCGGCAAGGCAGGCGCGCTATCGAAGCTGGTGTATGGAAGGCGTCCATAGCAGAGCGAGGACCGGACATTGACGATGCTTGAAGGGCCGATGCGCCTGCCCGCTTCCGGCGGGGCGCCGCAGTCGATGGTGATCTTTCTGCACGGCTACGGGTCGAACGGCGACGACCTGATCGGCCTGGCCGAGTACTGGCGCGGCGCCTTGCCGGACACGGTGTTCCTGTCGCCCAACGCCCCGGAAATCTGCCCGGGCGCGCCGGATGGTTATCAGTGGTGGGGCCTGAGCAACCTGACGCCGGGGGGCCGGGCAGCGGGCGTGCGCAAGCCGGCGGCGGGGCTGAACGCCTTCATCGACGCCAAACTGGCCGAGTTTGGGCTGGATGAGGCCCGGCTGGCGCTGGTGGGGTTCAGCCAGGGCACGATGATGGCCCTGCATGTGGGGCCGCGCCGGGCGCAGGCGCTGGCCGGGATCGTGGGCTTCTCGGGCATGCTGGCCGACCCCGACGAACTGACGGTCGAGGTCGTCACCCGGCCACCGGTGCTGCTGATCCACGGCGACGCCGATGAGGTGCTGCCGGTGGCCTCGCTGGCCAGGGCCAAACAGGGGCTGGAAGCCGCCGGCCTGGACGTGGTGACCCACGTCTCGCCGAGGCTGGGGCACAGCATCGACGAGATGGGACTGCGACTGGGCGCGACGTTCCTGGCGCACCGGCTGACGAGGCCGGTGGCCGGAACCTGACGCCTGGAGCGCAATCCACTCGCTCTGACCTCCCCCACCACCGCTCATCCCGGCGAATGCCGGGACCCAGATCTCAGAGCTCAGCGGTGGTTTGGAAGACCGCCGCGCAGGTCGCACCCGCCTGTGCGCTATTCCATCTGGGTCCCGGCATTCGCCGGGATGAGCGGATTTGGGGTGGGGTGCAGTCCGCCCGGCTAAGCGCTACTCCGAAACGCGGATCAGCATCTTGCCGCTGTTGAGGCCGGAGAAGAGGCCGATCAGGCCCTCCGGCGCGCGCTCGAAGCCGTCCAGGATGGTCTCCTGATACTTGATGCGGCCGTCCTTCAGCCAGCCGGTCATGTCGCTGACGAAGGCCGCCTGCAGGTGCGGGAAGTCGCTGGCCACGAAGCCTTCCATGCGGATCCGGCTGTAGATCATGGTCGAGAGGTTGCGCACGCCCTCGCCGCCGCCGTTGTAGGTGGAGATCATGCCGCAGACGGCGACGCGTCCGCGCTGGTTCATGCGGGGCAGGACGGCGTCCAGATGACCACCGCCGACGTTCTCGAAATAGACGTCGATGCCCTTGGGCATGGCCTCCCGCAGGACCTTGGTGAGCGGGGTGGTCTTGTAGTTGATGACAGCGTCGAGGCCGACCTCGTCGCGCAGCCAGGCGGCCTTTTCGTCGGCGCCCGTGGAGCCGCCGACATAGCAGCCCTTGATCTTGGCGATCTGGGCGACGACTGATCCGACCGCACCGCCGGCGGTGGAGACGAACACCTGCTCGCCGTCCTTCAGCGCGCCGGTTTCCAGCAGGCCGCCATAGGCCGTGATGCCGGTGCCGCCGAGCGCATGCATGTAGACGCTGAGCGACAGCGCCGGGTCGGGGGTCAGCACCTGCAGACCCTTGCCGTCGGAATTGAAGCGCTCCTGCATGCCCGCGCCATGACGGACGAGGTCGCCTTCCTTGAAGCGGGGGTTGCGCGACTGGACGATGCGGCCAATGCCGCCGCCCAGCATGGGGGCGTCCAGCGGCTGGTCAGCGGTCAGGCGGGGCCGCATGTAGGGGTCGACCGACATCAGCACGTTCTGGACCTGGACCTCGCCCTCGGCGGCATCCGGGGTGTCGACCTCGACCACGGCGAAGTCCTCGACGACGGGGACGCCGGAGGGGCGGCGGACGAGGTGGATCTGGCGGCTGGCGGTCATGTGTCGAGGCTCCCTTGAGGGCGCGTTAGGTCGCGCCTGATGTGTTCACGGCAGGTGTAGCGGCAATGTGACGGCGGTGCGAGGTCTCGTCACTCCCGCCGCAGGACGCTCTCGGTCAGCAGGTTGCCCCACATGTTGGTGCGGAATTCGGCCTTCATGGCGGCGGGGTCGTAGAGGGGGCTCTCGACCCACTCGAGGAACGTCATTCCCGCCGGTTCGCCTTCGGTCAGGTACTTCGCGAAGGTATAGTCGAGCACCCCGGTCTTTCCGTGGCGGATGTGAAGGTAGCGGAACGAGAGCTGTTCCATCGCCTCGCGGATCGGCAGACCCTTGCGGAAATGCATGTAGAGCACGCTCATGATGCCCGCCCGGTCCGCGCCGGATTTGCAGTGCATGAAGGCCGGATATTCCAGCGTCTCGAACAAGGCCTTTGCGCCCAGCACCCGCTCTCGGGACGGGACCTCGCGCGAGGTGATGGTGAAATCGACGAGGTTGAGGCCCAGGCGCTGGCAGGCGTCCTTCTCGAGGGCATGGAAGCTGGCGTCGAAGCCGCCGCGCAGATTGACCACGGTCCTGATCCCGCGCGCCTTCCAGTCGG
>CAIVVM010000023.1 GCA_903909375.1 uncultured Alphaproteobacteria bacterium | reverse complement strand
GGCATCACCCAGAGCCGCGAATACGCCGAGCCGGAATGGTATGTGGACATCTGGCTGACCATCGTCTGGGTCGCCTATCTGCTGGTGTTCCTGGGCACGCTGTGGAAGCGCAAGGAGCCACATATCTATGTGGCCAACTGGTTCTATCTGGCCTTCATCGTCACCGTCGCCATCCTGCATCTGGTCAACAACGCGGCGATCCCCGTGGGCCTGCTGGAGACCAAGAGCTACTCGGCCTTCTCTGGTGTCCAGGACGCCCTGATCCAGTGGTGGTACGGCCACAACGCCGTGGGCTTCTTCCTCACCGCCGGCTTCCTGGCGATGATGTACTACTTCGTCCCCAAGCGGGTGGAGCGGCCGGTCTATTCCTACCGGCTGTCCATCGTCCACTTCTGGTCGCTGATCTTCATCTACATCTGGGCGGGTCCCCACCACCTTCACTATACGGCCCTGCCGCAGTGGACCCAGACCCTCGGCATGACCTTCTCGCTCATGCTCTGGATGCCGTCCTGGGGCGGCATGATCAACGGTCTGATGACGCTGTCGGGCGCCTGGGACAAGCTGCGCACCGACCCTGTGGTCCGGATGATGGTGGTGGCGATCGCGTTCTACGGGATGGCGACCTTCGAGGGACCGCTGATGTCGATCCGCGAGATCAACGCCCTCTCCCACTACACTGACTGGACGATCGGCCACGTGCATTCGGGCGCGCTGGGATGGGTCGGCTTCATCAGCTTCGGGGCGATCTACTGCATGGTGCCCTGGCTCTGGAAGAAGGAGCGGATGTACTCCGACCAGCTGATCGAGTGGCACTTCTGGATCGCGACCACCGGCATCGTTCTCTACATCGCCGCCATGTGGGTCTCCGGCATCATGGAGGGCCTGATGTGGCGCGAATACACGCCCCAGGGCTACCTCGCCAACGCCTTCGTCGAGACCGTCGCCGCCAAGCACGTCGAGAACATCATCCGCACCGTCGGCGGGCTGATGTACCTCGGGGGCGCCCTGATCATGGTCTACAATGTGTGGCGCACGATCCGCATGCCTCGCGTCGCCAGCGCCCAGGCTGACGGGACCCCCGTCACCCTCCTTCAAGCTATCGCGTAGGGGCTCCGCACATGTGGAAGAAACACGCCAAGTTAGAGCGGAACTCGCTGGCCCTGGTTCTGGGCATCGTGATCGTTGTGTCGATCGGCGGCCTCGTGGAAATCAGCCCGCTGTTCTACCTGGAAAGCACCATCGAGAAGGTTGACGGGGTGCGCCCCTACACGCCGCTCGAGCAGGCGGGCCGTGACATCTATGTCCGCGAAGGTTGCTACGTCTGCCACTCTCAGATGATCCGGCCGCTTCGCGACGAGGTCGAGCGCTACGGCCACTACAGCCTGGCCGCCGAGAGCATGTACGACCACCCCTTCCAGTGGGGATCGAAGCGAACCGGCCCGGATCTGGCGCGGGTCGGCGGCAAGTATTCCGACAGCTGGCATCACGATCACCTGACCGATCCCCGCGCCGTGGTGCCCGAATCCAACATGCCGCCCTTCAGGTTCCTCGCCGAGACCGACCTGGACTACCGGATCATCGAGCGGCGCCTGGCAGCCCTGCGCCAGGTGGGCGTGCCCTATACGAAGGATCAGATCGCCAACGCTGCCAAGGACCTGGAGACCCAGGTAGACGCCTTCGCCGGTGAAAATTCGGGCCTCAAGCAGCGGTACGGCGCGAAGGTGGGTCAGCGCGATTTCGACGGCGATCCGGCGCGGCTGACCGAGATGGACGCCCTGATCGCCTATCTCCAGGTGCTGGGAACCATGGTCGATTTCCGTACCTACAAGGCTGAAGACCCGGAGAACATGCGATGAGCGAGCTGTCCTACGAGACCGTTGCGATTTTCGCCCAGCAAGCCGGGACACTCTACTTCGGCGCCATCTTCCTCGCCGGCGTGATTTACGCGCTGTGGCCCAGCCGCAAGGCGGCTTTTGACGCGGCGGCCAGGCTGCCGCTTGAAGACGACGAGATCGACCATGACTGAGCGCGAACGCGACGATCACTCCGGGATCGAAACCACCGGTCATGAGTGGGACGGGATCAAGGAACTCGACAGTCCCCTCCCACGCTGGTGGCTCTGGGTCTGGTACGGCACCATCATCATCGCCATCGTCTACTGGGTGCTGATGCCGGCCTGGCCGGGGATCACGGGTTTCACCCGCGGCGTGCTGGGCCAGTCGGACCGACAGGAGCTTTCGAGCGATCTGCGGGCGCTGGAGGCCATTCGAGGCGCCGGCGCGGCGCGGTTGAGGTCCGCCAGTCTCGAGCAGATCGAGTCGGATCCCGAGCTCCAGGCCTATGCCCTCCAGGTCGGACAGTCCGTGTTCGGCGACAATTGCGCCACCTGCCACGGCGCGGGCGGCGGCGGCGGCAAGGGTTATCCAAACCTGCGTGACGACATCTGGCTCTGGGGCGGCGGACTGGCCGACATCCAGAAGACCCTGCTGGTCGGCGTCCGCTCCGGACATCCCGGCGCACGCGGAGAGACAATGATGTCCGCGTTCGGCCGCGATCAACTGCTGACCGAGGCCCAGATTTCGGACCTGACAGAGTATGTCGTCGCCCTGTCGCGACGACCGGCGGACCGCGCGGCCGTCGCCAGGGCCGCCCCGACGTTCCAGGTTCAATGCGTCAGCTGCCACGGGCCCACTGGTACCGGAGACCGCGTCAAGGGCGCGCCTGACCTGACGGACGCTGAATGGCTCTACGGACCGGACCGCGACTCAATCCGCAACCAGATCTGGAACGGCCGGAACGGGGTGATGCCGTCGTGGGAGGCCCGCTTCTCCCCCGAAATGATCAAGGCGCTGGCGGTCTATGTCCACGTGAACTCCGGCGGCGAAGGCGCCGCGCCGGCCGCCCCGCCCGCGCTTGCCGCCACGACGCCCAAACCGACCGGACCATGACCGTCATCATCGACCGGACCCGGCCGGCGCCGAAATCTGCGGCCGGGCACGCCCGCGCCAAGGCGGGGCCCGGCGGGGGCCTCTACAAGCCCCGGGTTCCGATCCATCCCAAACTGGTTCACGGCCCTTGGCGGGCCATAAAATGGGCCCTGCTGATCCTCACTCTGGCGGTCTACTACATCACGCCCTGGATCCGCTGGGAGCGCCCGGGCGGGTTGCCGGACCAGGCCGTCCTCGTCGATTTCGCCGGCCGCCGCTTCTACGTCTTCAATATCCAGCTCTGGCCGCAGGAAGTCTATTTCATCACCGGCTTGCTGGTGATCGCCGCCCTGGCGCTCTTCCTGGTGACGGCTCTGTTCGGGCGCCTCTGGTGTGGATACGCCTGCCCGCAGACCATCTGGACAGACCTGTTCATCCATGTGGAGCGGCTGTTCGAAGGCGACCGCAACGCCCGGCTTCGTCTGGACGCGGCGCCATGGTCCTTCGACAAGGTCTGGCGCAAGACCGGCAAGCATCTGGTTTGGCTCGGCGTGGCCTTCGCAACGGGCGGAGCCTGGATCTTCTACTTTCATGACGCGCCGACCCTGCTGACGGCGTTCTGGGCCGGAGAGGGTCCGTTTACGGCCTATTTCTTCTGCGCCTTGCTGACGGCGACGACCTATGTGTTCGCCGGCCACATGCGCGAGCAGGTTTGCATCTACATGTGCCCCTGGCCCCGCATCCAGGGCGCCATGATCGACGACCATTCGCTGCAGGTCACATATCGTTACGATCGTGGAGAACCGCGAGGTCCTCACAAGAAGGCTGACAGCTGGGCCGGGCGCGGCGACTGCATCGACTGCAACCAGTGCGTCGTCGCATGTCCCATGGGCATCGACATCCGCAACGGCTCCCAGCTGGAGTGCATCAACTGCGGCCTGTGTATCGACGCCTGCGATGAGGTCATGATCAAGGTGGAGCGGCCGCGAGGGCTGATCGCCTTTGATACCGACGCGGCAGTGACCGCCCGTCAGGCGGGCCGGACGGCAGAATACCGACCGGTGCGCGCACGCACGATCTATTATGCCGTAGCCCTCTCGGTCGTTTCCGGACTGATGATCTGGGGGCTGTCCACCCGGGAAGTTCTCACCCTGCATGCGCTGAGAGACCGCAACCCGACATTCATCCGCCTGCGCGATGGCGAGATCAGGAATGGCTACACCCTGAAGGTCGCCAACCGCACCTTCGAGCCCCTCAGGCTCGATATAAGATTCGCCGGTGTCACGGGCGCGCGGCTGAGCCGCCCCGGCGCCGCGCCTGGCCAGACCCTGGTCATCACGGCGCCGCCCAACGAGGTCAGCGCGATCCGGGTGTTTGTCACGACCGACGGCCAGCGGCTGTCGGCGTCCAGCACACCGGCCAGCTTCGAAGTCACCGCGCCCAACATGAGCGCGCGAGCCGACACCGTTTTCCTCTCGCCGCCAAAGGTGCGCCCATGACATCCGGAGACAGCATCGACCCGCCGGGATTTCGGGTGAAGGGCTGGCACGTCGCCGCCAGCGTCACCGCATTCTTCGTTATCGTGATCGGGGTCGACGCCAGCTTCGCCGTGATGGCCTACCGGACGCACCCCGGTCAGGTCTCCGTCACGCCGTATGAAGATGGTCTGCTCTACAATCAGCGGATCACACAGCTGAAAGCGCAGGACCAACTGGGCTGGCGCGCGTCAGCCGAGGCGCGCCCTGGCGTACTGGCGGTCGCATATGTGGATCGAGCTGGCCTGCCGCTTCGCGACCTGAAGGTTTCTGCACGGCTGGAGCGCCCCGCCACGGAAGTCGGGCGTCTGACGCCGTCCCTGCGGGAGATCCAGCCGGGCCAATACGAAGCCGACCTCGGGCCGATGACAGGCGCCTGGGACCTCACCGTTGAAGCCCGGGCGCCCGACGGCGCCCGGTTCCTCGCCGAGCGGCGGTTGACATGGCGCTGACCGACACTTTCCCGGACCTTTCCGCGCGCGAGACGTCTTCGACCCGGTTCGATTTTCTCGTGCCCGGCGCCCGGTGCGCCGCCTGCATGGGCAAGATTGAACGCGGCCTCAGGGACCTGCCGCAGGTGACGTCCGCGCGCGTGAACCTCACCAACCGCAAGCTCTCGGTTGAGGTGCAACGGCCCGGACCGGACGCTCAGACCTTGATCCAGGCCCTGGCGCGGCTGGGGTATCCGGCCACGCCGTTTGACCCCGGCGAGGCCGCCGCCGCCCATGATGCGGAAGGTCGCGCCCTGATCCTCGCCATGGGCGTGGCCGCCTTCGGCGCCATGAACGCCATGATGTTCTCGGTGCCGCTTTGGGCCGGCCTGTTCGGTCAGGAACTGGGACCGGCGACCCGGACGCTGATGATGTGGTTCTCGGGCATCGTGGGCGCGCCGTGCGCGCTGTTCGCAGGCAGACCATTCTTCCGCTCGGCGTGGCGGTCGCTGCGCGCCGGACGGGCGAATATGGACGTCCCCATCTCCGTGGGCGTGCTTCTGACCCTGGCCATCAGCCTCTCCG
Source organism: uncultured Alphaproteobacteria bacterium (assembly GCA_903909375.1). Lineage (GTDB taxonomy): Bacteria > Pseudomonadota > Alphaproteobacteria > Caulobacterales > Caulobacteraceae > Phenylobacterium. Next base: position 7,246 of record CAIVVM010000023.1, on the reverse strand, counting down.
AAACGATCCTTCGCGGGCGCGACGCCTATTTCGACGCCGCCGTTTCGCTACTGTTCCTGCTGCTCATCGGTCGCTGGCTGGACCATCAACTGCGCGCCCGGGCCCACAGCGCCGCCGCAGATCTGCTGGCGCTTCAGGCGACGGTTGCGACCCGTCTCGATGCACACGACCATCCGGTTGAAACTCCGATCAAGGCGATAGCCGCCGGCGACCGTCTGATCGTGCGGCCGGGCGACCGCATCCCGGTGGACTGCCGTGTCACCTCGGGCGCCTCCGACATCGACAACAGCCTGCTGACCGGGGAGTCTGCCGCCATCCGCGTCGGACCCGGGCAGGTCTGCCGCGCCGGGGCGCTCAGCCTGTCCGGCCTCCTGCAGGTGACCGCCCTGGCGAGGGCGGAGGACTCCGCCCTGGCCGCCATTGCGCGGCTGGTCGAAGCCGGCGCCCAGGCCAAATCCCGCTATGTGAGGCTCGCCGACAAGGCTGCGGCGGTCTATGTGCCGGTGGTCCACACGCTTGCGGCGCTGACCTTTGCCGGAGGGTGGGCGCTGGGGCTCGGACCGCGCGAAGCCCTGATCCGCGCCGTGGCCGTGCTGATCATCACCTGTCCCTGCGCCCTTGGACTGGCGGTCCCGGCCGTGCAGATCACGGCCTCAGCGCGGCTTTTCCGGAAAGGCGTGCTGGTGAAGTCCGGCGCAGCCCTGGAGCGTCTGGCCGAAGTCACCCATGTGATCTTCGACAAGACCGGGGTGCTGACAGAAGGTCGTCCGCGCCTGATTGACCCGGTTGAGGCGCTGGTCGCCATGGCCGCGCCGCTGGCCCGCGCCTCCCGCCATCCCCTGTCGCGCGCCCTGGCGTCAGAAGCTGGCGACGGGCCGATCGCCGACGGGATCATCGAACATCACGGCGAGGGCGTGGAAGGGATCATCGACGGCCGCCGCGCACGCCTGGGTCGCGCAAGCTTCCTGGGTCTTGCCGGGGAACGACACGGCGAGACCGAACTCTGGTTCGGCTTCGACGGCGACACGCGGTATCGGTTTCGCTTCTCGGACAGGGTGAGACCCGACGCCGCCGCGACGATCCGGGCCCTGAAGGCCAGAGGCTTGACCGTCGAGATCCTGTCGGGCGACGTGCCGGATGCGGTGAAATCCGTCGCTGACGCCGTGGGGATCGCCGATTGGCAGGGCGCGGTCCTGCCCACAGACAAGCTGGCCGCAGTCGAGACCCGCTCCCGCAGCGGCTCCAGGGTGCTGATGGTCGGCGATGGCCTCAACGACACCGCGGCCCTGGCCGGGGCGCATGCGGCGATGGCGCCCGGAACCGCGCTGGACGCCAGCCAGAATGCGGCGGATCTGGTGTTCACCGGCGACGGCCTGATGGCGGTGACAGAGGCTCTGGACGTGGCGCGAAGCGCTCGCAGGCGCGCCCTGGAAAACTTCGGCTTCGCCGCCCTCTACAACGCCGTTGCGGCGCCGGCGGCGATGCTGGGGCTGGTCAATCCGTTCATCGCGGCACTGGCGATGTCGGGCTCTTCCCTGGTCGTCACCCTGAACGCGCTGCGGACGGGGCGGGCCAGATGAACATCGTCATGCTTCTGGCGCCCTTCTCCATCGGCCTGGGCCTGCTGGCCGTCGGGGCCTTCTGGTGGACGCTGCGTGCGGGGCAGTACGACGACCCGAAAGGCGACGCAGAGCGGATTCTGATCGACGATCCGGAGGACCTTCCGGCGCCGGCGGACCCGGATCGACGCCTCGCCCGGCCCGGGAAAAAGGCCAGCGTGGGTTGACATTAACAGCGATAACCCCGATGTGCGGTCTGCGCTCCTCCTGAGTGCTAGCGACGCTCCAGCCGCGTGGGGTCCTTTTCGACCCAGCCTGTCGAGCGCAGTGAGAACGATCTCATAGATTCGCCCATCACGCGGGGCGCTTCCCCAAAGACCGCGCCGCCCGCGCTCATCGGACAATCCGATGGGCCGCCGCCGCGCACACGCGAAAGACTATCCATTGACTCAATTTACCGACCTTGGCCTGGCCAAGCCGCTGCTCAAGGCGCTGGCTGACGAAGGCTACGACACGCCTACGCCAATCCAGGCGCAGGCCATCCCCGGCGTCATGTCCGGCCGCGACCTGCTGGGCATCGCCCAGACCGGCACCGGCAAGACTGCCGCCTTCGCACTGCCCATCCTTCACCGCCTGGCCGAGAACAAGAAGGCCGCGCCGCGCCGCTCGGCCCGCGTCCTCGTCCTGGCCCCCACCCGAGAACTGGCCACCCAGATCGGCGAGAGCTTCAAGACCTATGGCAAGCACCTCGGCGTCTCCGTCGCCGTCGTCTTCGGCGGCGTGAAATATGGCGGCCAGATGCGCGCCCTGGCCCCCGGAATCGACGTCCTCGTCGCCACGCCGGGCCGCCTGCTGGACCACCTGGGCGAGAAGACCATCACCCTGGAAGGCGTCGAGATCCTGGTCCTGGACGAGGCCGATCAGATGCTCGACATGGGCTTCATCGTCCCGATCCGCAAGATCGTGAAGTTCCTGCCCAAGGCCCCGCGCCAGAACCTGTTTTTCTCGGCCACCATGCCGAGTGAGATCGAGAAGCTGTCCAGCGAGATCCTCAACCCCAACCCGCTGAAGGTCGCGGTCACCCCGCAGGCCACCACGGTCGAGCGCGTGAACCAGCGCGTCGTGTTCGTGGAACAACAGCGCAAGCGCGCCCTGCTGGGCGAGCTGTTCGATGACCCGGCCTTCAAGCGTGTCATCGTCTTCACCCGCACCAAGCGCGGCGCCGACCGCGTGGCCAAGGGTCTGGAACAGACTGGCGTCGACGCCGCCGCCATCCACGGCGACAAGAGCCAGGGCCAGCGCGAGCGCGCCCTCGCCGACTTCAAGGCCGGCAAGGTCCGCGTGCTGGTGGCCACTGACATCGCCGCCCGGGGCATCGACGTCGACGCCATCAGCCACGTGGTCCAGTACGACCTGCCCAACGTGCCGGAATCCTACGTTCACCGGATCGGGCGCACCGCCCGGGCCGGCGCCGACGGCTCGGCAGTGGCCTTCTGCTCGGATGACGAGCGCAGCCTGCTCAAGGACATCGAGAAGGTGAGCCGCCAGCGGATCCCCTCGTTCGATCGCCGCAACGATCGCCACCTCGGCGCCGTGACGGCCGCGATGCCCGATCCCGGCGGCAAGCCCGAGCGCGCCGACACCCGTGGCGGCGCCCGGGGCCAGAACGCCCCCAAGCGCAATCGCAACGGTGGCGGCGCCGGTCGTAGCGAAGGCGCCTCCGCGCGTCCGGCCGGCGACAAGCCCGCCTTCAAGGGTCCCAGCCGCGACAGCCGCGGCCGTGGCGGCGGCGCGGGCCGTGGCGGCGGTCATGGCGGCGGCGGCCGGACCGGCTCGTCCTCCAGCTCCGGCGGCGGCTCCACCGGGGTCTGGTCGAACCGATAAGCTTCTCTATGGACTTGAACGTGAGGCGTGCGTCTGATCGACCGCCTCACGTTCAACACCGCACATGCTGCTCCGCACCCTTTCAGCTCGCGCCCTCTCTGTCGTCAGACGCTCGCCGGTCCTGCATTGGCCGGTGCATCAGATTGCGCGCCTGATCGTCAGGACCGGCTGGGGCGAGAAGTATGTCCGTGAGGTGCTGGGTCCTGACGCCCAGACCGACGCCCAGTATCGGGAGTGGATCGCCGTCCACGACACCCTTAGCGACGCGGACCGGGCGGCCATCGCCGGGCACGTCGCTCGCATGACAGACCCGCCGGTGATCTCGGTGGTGATGCCGGCCTATGCGACGCCCGAACCGCTGATCCGGGCGGCCATCGCCTCGATTCAGGCCCAACTCTATCCGCATTGGCAACTCTGCATCGCCGACGACGGCTCGCCGGGCGAGGCGCTCTGGCGGATTCTCGCAGACTATGCCCGCAGCGACGCACGTATCCGGGTCGTTCGACGCGCCGAGAACGGCCAGATCACAGCCGCGACCAATTCGGCGCTGGCCCTGGCGACCGGCGACTTCGTGGCCTTCATGGATCACGACGACCTCCTGACCGAGCACGCGCTCTATCATGTGGCCGCGACGCTCGAGCAGCACCCCGGGACCGACCTGATCTATTCCGATGAGGACAAGATCGACGAGCGCGGCCGCCGCTCCCAGCCCTATTTCAAGACCGGATGGAACGCCGAACTGATGCTCGGCCAGAACATGGTCAACCATCTGGCGGTCTATCGCCGCAGCCTGCTCGAAGACCTGGGCGGACTGCGCGAGGGGTTCGAAGGCGCCCAGGATCACGACCTGGCGCTCAGGGCCGCCGAGCGCATCGGGCCGGAGCGCATACGCCACATTCCCTGGGTGCTCTACCACTGGCGCTGGCGTGGCCGGCAGGGCTCGTTCTCGCGCCGATGGGCGGAAATCTGCGCCGACTCTGCGCGCCATGCCGTCGCCGAGCATCTGGCACGGACGGATCAGGACGGCGCCTTTGTCTCCAACCAGCCCGGCGCCGCGCGCTGGCTGCGCGTGCATCGCCCTCTGCCGGACCCGCAACCGCTGGTCTCGATCATCGTGCCGACCCGCGACCGCCTGGACCTGTTCGCCCGCTGCGCTGAAGGCGTGCTGCACGGCACGGACTACGAGGCGCTGGAATTCCTGATTGTCGACAACGGCAGTGTCGAGCCCGAGACCCTGGCCTACTTCGAGGCGCTGACGGACGACCCCCGCGTGCGCATCCTGCCCGCGCCAGGACCTTTCAACTTCTCCGCCCTGATGAACCGCGCGGTCGCCGAGGCGCGGGGCGAGATCATCCTGCTGCTCAACAACGACATCAGTATGATTGGCGCGGACTGGCTGGCCGAGATGGTCAGCCATGCCGTTAGGCCGAATGTCGGCGCGGTCGGCGCGCGCCTGCTTTACCCGGACGGCACGGTCCAGCATGCCGGCGTGGTGCTGGGCACCGGCGGCGTCGCCGGACACCTCCACGTGGGCGCGCCGGGCGACTACCCCGGCTATCAGGGTCATCTGAAACTGGCCCGCAACGTCTCGGCCGTGACCGCCGCCTGCCTGGCGATGCGACGCGCCGTCTGGGACGAGGTGGCAGGTATGGACGTCGAACGCCTGACGGTCGCCTTCAACGACGTCGACCTTTGTCTCAAGGTCCGGGCCGCCGGCTACGACATCGTCTGGACCCCCTTCGCCGAGCTCTTCCATCACGAAAGCGCCAGTCGTGGCCTGGACCTGGCGCCCGCCGCCGCCGCGCGCTTCCAGTCCGAGATCGACACCATGCGCGAACGCTGGGGCCCGGTCCTGGACAACGACCCCTTCTACGGCCCGGTCTTCGACAACCGCTTCAGCAACTACCGCCCGGCCGATGAACCCAGGCGAGTGGCGCCTTGGATGCGGGACAGCGCACCCTAGCTCCGGTAATCCCCGTTGATCTCCACATAGCGCTTGGTCAGATCACAGGTCCACATGGTGGAACTCGCCCGGCCCATGCCAACGTCGATGGAGACCTCAAGCTCGGCCTTCTTCATGTAGGCGCTCATCTTCGCCTCGGAATAGGTAGGCGAGATCAGCCCATCCTGCGCCGCCCAGTGGGGACCGAACTTCACGCTCATGCTGTCGCGATCCACCGGCTCATCGGCGCGGCCCACCGCCATGACGATCCGGCCCCAGTTGGCGTCCTCGCCGGCGAAGGCGGTCTTGACCAGCGGGCTTTCGGCCACCGTGCGGGCGATCTTGCGCGCGGAGGCGGCAGTCTCCGCACCCGTGACGTTGATCTTGATAAACTTCGTGGCGCCTTCTCCATCGCGCACCAGCTGGTGGGCCAGGTTCAGCAGCACCTGTTCCAGCTTGTCGCGGAAGTCGGCCAGGCGCCGGTCGCCGGCCCGGCTGATCCGGGGCGCCCCAGACTTGCCCGTTGCGAACAGCAGCAAGGTGTCGTTGGTGGAACGGTCGCCATCCACCGTCACGGCGTTGAAGGTGTTGCGGGTGTAGAGGTTGACCAGGTTCTGCAGGGCGCCGGGCGCGATCGCCGCGTCCGTCACCACGAACGCCAGCATGGTCGCCATGTCGGGCGCGATCATGCCCGAGCCCTTGCAAATGCCCCCGATCCGTACAGTCACGCCGTCGATCTCGGCCTCGGCGTAGGCGCCCTTGGGAAAGGTATCGGTGGTCATGATCGCGCGCGCCGCGCCAGCCCACATATCGGCCGTCAGACGCGACTCCAGGTCGGGCAGGCGCGCGGTGATCTTCGCATCATCCAGCAAAACGCCGATCACGCCCGTGGACGCCACCATCACGTCGCGCTGGCGGCAGTCGAAGCGCTTTCCGACCGCCGAGGCGACCCGCCGGACGGCGTCGGCGCCGGGCCGGCCGGTAAAGGAGTTGGCGCAGCCGGCATTGATCACCAGCGCCTTGACACCCTCGCCCTTGGTGACCTCGAGATGCCGTTTGCACCAGTCGACCGGCGCGGAGCCCACCCCGTGGCGCGTAAACACGCCGGCGCAACTGGCGCCCTCCGGAAAGCTCATGACCAGCAGGTCGTCGCGCTCGTGCTTGTAGAACCCGGCGCGACCTGTGGCCATCAGCACGCCCGGGATCGGGGGCATGCGCGGGAACGGCACAGCCAGCGGAGAGACCGGCATGGCGGCCTTGTCTACAACGGCGGCCGGCGTCGCGGCCTGGTCGTCGAACGCCCGCGAACTCTTGTCGGCCCGTTTGAGCGCCGCGCGTTTCAGGGCGCTGGTCAGAGGATCAAGGGCGCGTTCCAGCGTCTGTCCTACGACTTCGACGGGTTTGGGCGGGCGGCTCATTTTGCGGCTCCCTTGGCAGGCGGCGGCGCGGGGACAGGCCTTGGCGCATCAGCCGGTGGAACCGGCTTGGGCGCTCCGGCCTCGGGTTTCAGCAGGGTCTCGACCTTGGCCTTGGCCCGAAGTCGTTCCAGCAGATCACGGATGCGGTCGTAGGTCAGGAAGCGCACGATCTGGGGACGCGCCGCCTCCAGCGAAACCGGTTGCTCGGGCCGCACATCCTCGACGCGCAGCAGGGCGAAACCGCCGTCCACCGGGAAGGGCCCGATCAGCTGCCCGGGCCTGGCGCCCTTGAGCGCAGCGTCATAGGCCTCGGGCATGATGTCCGTCGTGAAATAGCCCAGGTCGCCACCGTTGAACCGGGTGGCCGCATCGCTTGAGCGTTCCATGGCCAGAGCCTCGAATGAGCCGCCAGCCGCGACCAGCCGCTTGACCGCCTCGACTTC
>CAIVVM010000022.1 GCA_903909375.1 uncultured Alphaproteobacteria bacterium | reverse complement strand
TGCAGGCCGCCCAGGTTCTTGGGCGCGACCCGCGTGGCCAGCTCCAGCGCCGCCAGCGCTTCGGACAGGCGCTTCAGTTTGCGCAGATTGACGCCGCGCACATTCAGCAGGTCAAAGTCGCGCGGAAAGCGCTCCAGCCCCCTGGCGCCGAAGGCCGCACCCTCCTCGTACCGACCCGCCTGATAGAGCTGGACCGTGAGCGTGCGATAGACCTGCACAGGCCGGGCCGGATCGTCGCCGACGGCCGCGATCATGTGCCCGATCGCCTCGTCCCGACGACCGCCGTTCAGGGCCGCCTGCGCCGCCGCCAACCGATCACTCATGCGCTGGTTATCCTCTCAGGCCCACAGGCCACGACTTACGGCGCGCGCTGCGTCGCTTCAACGCCTTGATTGGGGTGGGCGCGGACAAGGCGCGGCTTGACCCCGCCGGACGGCCACGCCAAAGCCGCGTCCCATGAACATCCTGCTTGTTGGCTCGGGCGGCCGCGAACATGCGCTCGCCTGGAAGATCGCCGCCTCGCCTCTGGTGACCCGGATCATTGCTACGCCGGGAAATCCCGGCATGGCCGAGCACTGCGAACTGCGGGCTGTCGCCGCCACGGATGTGCCCGGCCTGCTGCAGCTGGCCCGCGAGATCGCCGCTGATCTTGTGGTGATCGGCCCGGAAACTGCGGTCGAGGCGGGGCTGGCCGATGCGCTGGCCGAGGCGGGGATTCCCTGTTTCGGTCCGACCGCACAGGCGGGCCAGCTGGAATCCTCCAAGGCCTTCACCAAGGCCTTTTGTGACCGCCACGGCCTGCCCACCGGCGCCTATGCGATCTGCGAAACGGCCGCCGAGGCCAGGGCCTCACTGGCCCGGTTCGCCCCGCCCTATGTGATCAAGGCCGATGGCCTGGCCGCCGGCAAGGGCGTGGTCGTCACGCCCGATCTGGCCGAGGCGCAGGCCGCCATCGACGACGCCTTCGGTGGCCGGTTCGGCGCCGCCGGCGCGCGGGTGGTGATCGAGGAATTCCTGGAGGGCGAGATCGGCTCGCTGTTCGCGCTCTGCGACGGGACGACCTCCATGCTGTTCGGCTGGGCCCAGGACCACAAGCGCGCCTTCGACGGCGACCAGGGTCCCAACACCGGCGGCATGGGGACCTATTCGCCGGCGCCCGTCTTTACGCCGCAGCTGGTGGAGCAGGTGCGCACGCGCCTGGCCGAACCCGCCTTTGCCGGCATTGCGCGGGACGGCGCGCCCTATCGCGGCGTGTTGTTCGTGGAACTGATGGCCACCCGGGATGGGCCGAAACTGGTCGAGTTCAACGTCCGGTTCGGCGACCCGGAGTGTCAGGTGTTGATGCTACGGCTGGAAAGCGACCTCGTGCCCTACCTCCTCGCATGCGCCACGGGCACACTGGCCAACCTGCCCCCACCGGTCTGGCGCGACGAGCCGGCGGTCTGCGTGGTGCTGGCGGCGGAAGGCTATCCGGGCACGCCACGCGCGGGCGGCGAGATCCGGATTCCCGAAACGCTCGGCGAAGGCGTGGCCGTCTTCCACGCGGGCACGCGCCGTGACGAGGCGGGCATCCTGCGCGCCGCCGGAGGCCGTGTGCTCAACGTCTGCGCCCGCGCACCCACACTTCAGGCGGCCCGCGACCGGGCCTACGCAGCGGTGGACGCCATCCACTTCCCCGACGGCTTCTGCCGCCGCGACATCGGCTGGCGGGCGCTGGGGTAGGGCCGCTGACCTGAACGAACAGGGCGTTCACACATCGTCAGGGTTGATCCACCTGCCCTTCGCCCCTTGTGGGAGAAGGTGGGCCGCGCCAGCGGCTCGGATGAGGGGTTGATCACCCTCTCCGATAACGCATTGAAATCATTCCGATAGCTCGGCGAGACCCCTCATCCGTCAGGCTTCGCCTGCCACCTTCTCCCACAAGGGGCGAAGGGAAGTGGCGACCAGCAACGGCGGTGGGTGAATGCCCTGGCCTATTGGTTGGCCTATCCCGAAGGCCGTGGCGGGGGGCGGGCCGGGATGACCCGGGCGGGGCGGGCGGAGTTCAGCAGATGTGATCGGGCCGGTGGGACGTTCGGCGGGCGGGCGAGCAGCGCAAGGGCCGGACCGGGCCGGGCTTCGCGCGCCAGCGGCGGACCGGCTTGCGCCAGCAGCGCCTGCAATGTTGGTAGGGTGGTTTCGCGGATGTGGGCCGGGTACTGGTCGCGGGCCTGTTCGGCGGTTTTCGTCACGATGCCGAGCGTCTTCAGGAACTGAGGCAGGCTGACGGGCTCCGCGTCGCGATCGCGTTCCCGGTCGGCTTCGGCGCGTCGGCGGGCCTCATCGCGCTCAGGCTGCTCGACAGGATCGAGGCGTTCGCGCTCAAGCGGTTCGACGGCCACAGTCGCGGCGCGTGGAGCCGACACCCCGAACACCTTCAGCCTTATGCCCATGCGCACGGCGAAGAAGCAGTGCCGGAACTCGGTGGTGAAGGCCAGGAACCGATCGAGATCGTCCCCGGCGCTCTTCGCAATCTCCGCCGCGGTCGTGCCCAGCTCATAGGCGCAGGCCGTCATCGCCTCGATCATCCGAAGGGTCGGCGCGTCGTGAAGGGCTTGGGCGGCCTGCATTAGAACAAAAATAGAACATTATGACGCGGTGTCAAGTCTGGTATCACCAGCGCAGTGCTTCATGTTCGTTATTTGTTCTTGACGCTCTAAATGGACTGGGGGAGATTTGGTCTTGCGGCGTTCGCGCCGGGCAACCCTAGGCCCGTAGTGCTGGCCGCCTCATTTGTATCGTCAAGTTGGTGGCAAAATGACTGAATCCAGCACCGGCACGAAAACCCGCGCCATCTTCTACGATCCGAAGAAGTATCGATGACCCGCCTTTCCTACACGAGGGCGCTGGACAACCTGTTGCTTCCGCTAGGCTTTGAGCGCCAGAAAAACATGTGGACGCGTGTCTCGGGCGACATTGTAGAACAACTCAACCTTAAAAAGAGTTGGGTAGATGGGTCGGTGACCGTGACCCTGTTCGCCAAGGACCGCGAGACCGAACGGATCATCAACACGATCCCGTGCAGGCACCCGCTGTGGATCATTCAGTATGGTGTCCGGTTTCCTCAACTGATCGAAGGGTCTGATGGCCGGGACCTTTGGTGGAAGAACAATCCTGAAGGCCCGGCCGAAGTGGCGGGGCTGGCGCAGCGCTATGCATTGCCCTGGTTCGCCAGTGTGGTCTCAATCGAGGATCAGGCGCGCAAATGGTACTATCGCGGCACGACGGGGACGTGGAAGAAGGCGAACCTGGCCGCGCTTGTGGTGACGTTGTACCGGCTGGGCGAACTGGACGAGGCGCTGGCCCTGTTCGATGAGCCCATCCCGCGCACGGCAAATCCGGTGATGGTCGAGAAGGCCCGATGCATCGAGAGCTGGGTGAAGGCGCAAATCCAGCTACGGGACGGCGGGCAGGGCTAGGCGTAGCCAGCCCCTTGGCCAGGACAGGTGCTGGGGCGGGATTGAAGGGGGAGCGCCAGTGGCTTTAGCGTCGCTTGCGGCGTTGCGAGCGAAAGCCACAGCCTACCCCCCTGCCTCCGCCACCGCCTTCAGCGCCGGCAACGCCACGGTGTGCCAGGCCCGCCCCATCCCGCCGCGCAGGTCCTCGCTGTCCCAGGCGTCGAACTGGTCCCAGCCGGAATGCGTCAGGCGCACATGGGTGCCGCCGGGAATGCGGCGCAGACGCAGCTCCACCCAGGTGTCGGGAATGTCAGGCACGCCCCAGCTGAAGGTCAGACGCCGCGGCGCATCCAGCACCTCGATCCGGCAGGCGATGGCGCCGGTGACGTCGTCCGCCATCCGCATCGCCCGGTCCGGCTGCAGGTAGAACACATGCCCCGCCGCTGGCCGGAACCGCAGGCAGCCCATCCACTGGCTGACCAGCCCGGGCTGCGTCAGCGCGCGCCACACCTGCTCGCGCGGGGCGGCGATCTCGATGATCGACAGGACGTCTTCGACCATGCCTTGCTCCACAACAGGGCGCTTCTGTAGAAGAGTTCAAACAATCGTACGACAGGCAAGGGAAACGCCATGGCCGATGCAGACGCCGTAGCCGCCGAACAGGCGCGCGAACAGGCCAACACAGGCACCAAGGAGGTGGCCGAAAGCCATCGCTTCGATGAGGCCGCCCTGATCGACTGGATGCAGGCCAACGTCGAGGGCTTCTCCGGTCCGCTGGAGGTCCGCCAGTTCAAGGGCGGCCAGTCCAATCCCACCTATCAGCTGATCACCCCGGGCAAGAAATACGTCCTGCGCCGCAAGCCGCCTGGCAAGCTGCTGCCCTCGGCCCATGCGGTGGACCGGGAGTTCAAGGTGATCTCGGCGCTCTACCCCACCGGCTTCCCGGTGGCGAAGCCCTATGGCCTGTGCACCGACGACAGCATCATCGGCACCTGGTTCTACATCATGGACATGGTGGAAGGCCGGATCCTCTGGGACCAGAGCCTGCCGCAATACCAACCCGCCGAGCGCAACGCGATTTTCAAGGCCAAGATCAAGACGCTCGCCGACCTGCACAACACCGACTACGAAGCCGTGGGCCTTGGCGACTACGGCAAGCCCGGCAACTACATGGGCCGCCAGGTCGACCGCTGGACCAAGCAGTACAAGGCCTCAGAGACCGTCCACATTCCCGAGGTCGAGCGCCTGATCGAATGGCTGCCGCAAAGCCTGCCGGCGCAGGACCGCACCTCGGTGGTCCACGGCGACTACCGCCTCGACAACATGATCTTCCACCCCACCGAATCGCGCGTGACCGCGGTGCTGGACTGGGAGCTTGGCACCCTGGGTGATCCCATGGCGGATTTCACCTATGTGCTGATGGGCTGGGTGAACGGCACGATCTCCACCATCCCGGATCTCAAGGCCCACGGCATCCCCACGATCGAGGAGGCGGTGGAGCACTACTGCGCCATCACCGGGCGGTCGGGGATCAAGGACCTCAACTGGTTCTTCGCCTACAACGCCTTCCGGCTGGTCGGCATCCTGCAGGGGATTCTCGGCCGGGTGCGCGATGGCACCGCCAACCACCCGGACGCCGCCAACATGGCGCCCCGCGTGCTGGGGCTGGCCGAGATGAGCTGGGCCTATGCGAAGAAGGCGGGGGCGAGCTAGGGCCCTGGCCCTCCTCTCCCCCCGCGCAGCGGAGAGGGAGAGGATTGAGGAGAGGGCCGGCGCGTGAAAATGTGATCCGCCGATGGGAAGGCGAGGATGCGCGGCGGTGACACTTTCGGGTCCTCGACGGCACACCCGAGTTAGCCCAGCCGGCCCTCTCCCAGCCCTCTCCCTCTCGTCGCCCTCGCGATGCGAGGTCGCGGGGGAGAGGAGGTCACGGGCGCCAACAACCCCTCCAGCGCCGCCTCGTCCTCAAAGACCGCGCGCACGGGCCAGGCGCTGACCCGGTCGCGCCACGGAGCTGGCAGGCGCGCCCAGTCCTTCTCGGTGGTCACCAGTCCGGCGCCGTACTGGGCGGCGCGATCGGCCAGGCGCTGGAGTATCGCCTCGTCATAGGCATGGTGGTCCGGGAAGGGCCAGAAGTCGGCCAGATCGCAGCCCGCCGCCTGCCAGGCGCGTTCCACCTTCCAGGGCTTGCCGACCCCGGCGAACCCCACCTGTGGCCCGGATGGCGCCGGCGACGCCGGAACAAGATGCGCAATCAGCACCGGCAGAGGGCTGAACAGGCCGACCAGTTCCGGGTCCGGTTCCGCCATATCGGCCGGCAACAGCAGAACCACAGCATCGGCCCTCGCCAGTCCGACCTTCAGTGGCTCGCGCATGGGCCCGGACGGAAACACCCCGCCCGCGCCGAATGGCCATTCCTCGCCGCGTGTCTCGCCATCGACCACGATCAGCGACAGTGTCTTTTTCACCGAGGGATTCTGGTGCCCGTCATCCATCACGATGATCCGGGCGCCGTCCTGCGCGGCGGCGACGGCTCCGGCGGCCCGATCGCGCGACACCCAGACCGTCAGGTCTCGGGCCAGCATCAACGGCTCGTCGCCGACGTCGGCGCTTGAGTGCCGCGCGGCGTCGACCTTCAACGGCCCGGGTTCTGATCCGCCGTAGCCCCGCGACAGCACGGCCGCGCCCAGTCGCCGGGCGATCTCCCGCACCACCGGGGTCTTGCCGGTTCCACCCACCGTGAGATTGCCCACGCAGATCACCGGCACGCCGGGATCAACCGGGCGTCCCTTGGCTATCCGGCGCGCGGTGACCGCCGCCCAGATCCACCCGACCGGCGTCAACAGCAGGCGCACCACCCCGCCCGTACCCCGCCGGCTGCGGCTGTACCACCAGCGAGGCGTCGAGAGCTTCATGGCGTCAGCAACGGGTCGAGGAGCGTCAGGGCCTGATCCAGCGCCGCGCCCTGGCGGTTGGCGTAGGCCATGGCCGCCTCGCCCATCCGCCGGGCGATGACGGGATTGTCCAGCAGGCCCCGGATGTGGCGGGTCAAGGCCGTGCCGTTGACGGCCTCGATGGCGGCTGCCTCGGCGAACATCTCGGCATAGGTGTCGGCGGCGTTGAACACATAGCGGCCCGTCAGGATCGGTCGCCCAATCCGCGCCGGCTCCAGTGGATTGTGCCCGCCGATGCCCGGTACGAAGCTGCCGCCCATCACCACGATGTCGGCCAGCCGGAAGAACAGGCCCAGTTCGCCCAGGGTGTCGGCCACATAGACCGGCCCCATCGCTTCCCCCCGGCTTCTCAAGGCGCCGCCCAGCATGGCGGCGATCTCCGCTCCCCGCTCGGGATGGCGCGGCGCCAGAATGAGGACCCCGCCCGGCGCGGCCTTGCGCACGGCGTTGGCTATCGATGCGTCTTCCCCCGGATGGGTGCTGGCCGCCAGCACCACCTTGCGACCGGCGAGGGCAGCGCGCAGGCGGTCGAGCTCGGCCATGTCAGCTGGCAGGGGCTCGCCCACCAGCTTGAGGTTCAGACGGGGCCCGGTGGTCCCGCCCAGACGGTTCAGCCGTTCATCGGTGGCCGCGTCCTGGGGCATGATCAGGTCGAAGGCCGAGAGCAGAGCTCGCGCCGAGGCCGGCCATCGCGACCAGCCGTTGGCGCTGGCCGCCGTCATCCGCGCCGACAGCAACGCCAGCCGCACGCCGCGAGCCTTTGCCGCCAGGATCAGGTTGGGCCACAGCTCGCTCTCGACAAACACCGCCGCGTTCGGCCGCCAGTGATCCAGAAAACGTCGCACCGCGCCCGGCCCGTCCACCGGGGCGAACTGGTGAATCACGCCCTCGGGTAACCGCTGCGCCAGCAACGCCGCCGCCGTCGTCGTGCCGCAGGTCACCAGGATCGTCAGGTCGGGCCGCCGGGTCCTGAGCGCCGCCACCAGCGGCAGCAGGGAGGTGGTCTCGCCCACGCTCACACCATGCAGCCAGATCAGCGCACCGTCCGGCCGGGGCAAACCGGCGCGTCCGAGCCGCTCGGAGATGCGCCCGGGATCCTCCTTGCCCCGCCGGGCGCGGGCGCGCAGCAGCGATGGGGCCAGCGGCTCCAGCGCCGCCATCGCCGCGCCGTACAGGACGAGAGGCAGGGGTGCGCTCACACCACCTCGGCGGGCGCGAGGCGGCAGGCGTGGGCGGCGACGGTCTCGACCTGCAGCGTCGAGTGTCCGATCCCGAAGCGGCTGGCCAGTCCTTCGCAGGTGGCGTGAAGAAAGGCGTCGGCGTCGGTGTTCGCCGGGCGCAGCAGGTGGGCCGTCAAGGCGGTCTCCGTGGTGCTGATCGCCCAGATGTGCAGGTCATGAACGTCCTCGACCCCGGGCTGGTCCGCCAGCCAGCGCCGCACCTTTTCGACATCGATGGTCCGCGGCGCGGCGTCCATCGCCATGTCGGCGGAGTCCCTGAACAGCCCCCAGGTTCCAAGTACGATCACGGCGGCGATTCCCAGGCTGAGCGCGGGGTCGATCCAGAGGATACCCGTCAGCGCGATCACCCCGGCCCCGATAACCACCGCCAGCGACACCGCCGCGTCCGCCGCCATGTGCAGGAACGCGCCGCGGACATTGAGGTCCGACTGGCTGCCGCGCATGAAGAGGAGGGCCGTCGCACCGTTTATCACCACGCCCAGGCCGGCCGTCAGCATGACAATGGACGTTTCAACCGGGGCCGGCTCCGAGAACCGGCGCACCGCTTCCGAGACGATCACCCCCACCGCCACCAGCAGCATCACCGCGTTGGCCAGCGACGCCAGGACCGTCGCCTTGCGCAGGCCGTAGGTGCGACGCCCGGCCGGCGCCCGCTTCGCCAGCACCGTGGCGCCCCACGCCAACAACAGGGCCAGGACGTCCGACAGATTGTGGCCGGCGTCCGCCAGCAGGGCGAGCGACCCTGTCCAGAGGCCTGCGGCGACCTCGGCGCCGACGAAAGCTATGTTCAGGGTCACGCCAATCGCAAAGGCGCGGCCCATGTCTTTGGGCGCATGATGATGGTGGCCGCTGCCATGGCCATGTCCATGGTCGTGCCGGTGATCATGATCGTGGTGATCGTGCGCCATCGCGCCCTGTGTCTCACCGACCGGCGGATCGATCAATGCGCGGGGCGCCCCACCAGCGCCTCGGCCCGTCGGGTGGCGGCGGACAGGCGGTCAGACCAGTCCGCGATCAGGGTGTCGATCAGCGCGTCGTCCGCATCGGCCGGTACTTCCAGCGGCCCCTCCCAGACCACGGCCCCGCGTCCGAACGGTGCGGCGAACATCACCCGGTCCCAGCTCTTGCGGCTCTGCCAGGCCGGGTTGGCGGCGATGCCCATCAGGAAGACGGGCTGGCCCGACCGCCGGGCGATCTGCAGGGACCCGGCGGCGATCACCTCGTTCGGCCCGCGCGGCCCGTCAGGGCTCACCACCAGGGCGCCGCCGTCCTTCACCCAGGCCACCGCCTCGCGGATTGCGCCCACAGCCTGCCGCGCCTTGGCCGCATCGCCCGGCTTGGCGGACGAGGCGCGGATGGCGCCGAACCCGGACATGGCCAGCGCGCGGGCGATGAACTCGCCGTCCGCCGAGGGCGAGATCAGGCACTTGGTCCGCTTGCGTCCCCACTGCGGCGTGGGCGCCAGGCCCAGCGGGATCCGGCCGTGCCAGAACAGCGCGATGGCCCCGGATGGTCCGGCCAGCACCGGCTCCACGCAGTCGACGTTTTCATGGCGCCAGCGCACGGTCTTCAGGATCAGGCGCATATAGGTTCCCAGCAGCCAGCCGAGCACCGCCTGTACGCCGTCGCTGCGCAGGAACGCCTTCAATCCGCCGGCCCCGGCTCCAGATCCTGGCTCTTGGCCAGGCGCGCATAGAGGCCGCGCTTCTTTACCAGGCTGGCGTGGTCGCCGGTTTCGACGATCCGGCCCTTGTCCACCACGTAGATCCGGTCGGCGCCGCGCACCGTGGACAGCCGATGGGCGATCAGGATGGTCGTCCGCCCCGCCATCAGCCGCTTCAGCGCGGCCTGCACCTGCGCCTCGCTCTCCGTGTCCAGCGCGCTGGTGGCTTCGTCGAGCAACAGGATCGGCGCGTTCTTCAGGAAGGCCCGCGCAATGGCGATCCGCTGCCGCTGTCCGCCCGACAGACGCGCCCCGGCCTCGCCCACCGTGGTGGCGTAGCCCTGGGCCAGACCGGCGATGAAGTCATGGGCCGCCGCCGCCCGGGCCGCCGCCTCGATCTCACCGTCGCTGGCGGCGGGTCTGGCGTAGGCGATATTGGCGCGGATGCTGTCGTCGAACAGGAACGGCTCCTGGGTCACCAGGGCGATCTGGTCCCTGAGCGAGGCCAACGCCACATCGCGCACATCCTGACCATCGATCAGCACCCGACCGGAACTTGCGTCATAGAACCGCGGGATCAGGTTCAGGATGGTGGTCTTGCCGCCGCCGGACGGTCCCACCAGGGCCACGGTTTCCCCGCGCCGGACCTCGAATGACAGGTCGCTCAAGGTGGGCGAGGCGTCATCATAGGCAAAGCCCACGGCCTCGAACCGGATGGTCGCCTGATCCAGCGCCAGCGCGGGCGCGCCGGGCCGTTCGCGGACCTCCGGTTCCACATCCAGCGCCGAGAACAGGCGTCGCGCCGCCGACATACCCTCGGCGAACACGGTCTGCAGATTGGCGATCTGGCGCAGCGACTGCGACGCCACCCCCAGCGCCGCCATGAAGGCCACGAAGGCGCCCACGGTCATGCCGCCCTGATGGGCCCGCCATCCGGCATAGCCGATCACGATAGCCACGATGATGGTCATCAACAGTTCCGTGGCCGGCGCGGCCCGGGCCCGGGCGTTGGCGCCCTTGGTCAGATGCTTCTGGCGTCGCCGCACCACCTCCTCGACCCGCGCCTCCTCATAGGCCTCGCGGTTCTCCAGCTTCACGACGCGTACGCCGTCCAGGCTTTCCATGATCGCGGTGGACAGCGCCGACGTCTCGGCCATGGCGCCTTTTGCGGCCTTGGTGGTGCGCTTGGCGAACCGGCGCATGATCCAGGTGGCCACCGGCGCCACCACGATCAACAGGATCGACATCAGCCGGTCGTTGGACACCATCACGCTGATGGCCCCGATCACGATCAGCACGTTCTGTGTGTAGTTGATCACCCCCGAGGTCGCCGCCTCGCGGATCAAACCGGCGTCATAGAGCACCGACGACACATAGCTGCCGGAATGGCGGCTTCGCAGATGGGCCAGATCGGCCCGCACCAGCCGCCCGAACAACTGCACCTGGATGTCGCCGACGACCGCGTTGCCGATCCGGTTCACCAGCGTCGCCTGAATGACCTGCGCGGCGGCGCGCGCGATGGCATAGGCCACAATGGTCAGCGGCAGGATCAGCAGGGTCCCGGGCTTGGGATTGGCCATCAGATCGTTTGTGGCCGGCTCCAGGATCTGCACCAGCAGGGTGGTGAACACCGCCGCCGCGATCGCCGCCACAAAGGCGCCCGTCCACCCCAGCCAGCGCGGCCGCAGATAGACGCCGGCCACCCGCGAGATCAGGGCTCGGGTGGAAAGCTCGGCCGGGGCGCGCTCGCTCATCTGGCTGGGTTCGGATTTTGCGAGGGCCAAGTCAAGCTTGGGCAGGGCGGATAGGTGGTTCGTTGCGAAACTGGCGTTCCAAGGGAACGTTGTGTGTGGACGCAAGCAGGCTCCGCCCACATTGCGCGACCTACGGGACGATGATCCTATGCAATATGATCAGGTCCATTCTCATTGCGAGCGTGCTCGTTTGCATGTCTTCCGGCGCGGTTTCAGCGCAGTCGTCCGCCCCGCCGCGAGAAGTTTCGCTCGCAAGTCTGATCGGCAACCCGGGAGCGCATGATGGCCAGCGGGTGAAAGTCACAGGTTTTTTCAGCGGGTGGCACTTCGAGGACTGCGGCCTCTATCTTAGCAAGGCCGACTTCGAGCAGGCGATACAGGCCAGCGCCGTGCAGGTTGATTGGCCGGGATGCCTTGATCGGCGCGCCCGTGAGTTGAATCGCCGCTATGCCGTCGTCGAAGGCGTATTCCACGCCGACCGGGGCCCTTACGTTGGAGCTTTCACGGGGGTCATCCGGGACGTAGCGTCTGCGCATCGAAATGAATCGCTCGCAGAATTCCGCCAGCGCACGGGCGCCTCTTGGTGGTATGAATACTGGATGGAAGTCACCGCGGCCGTGCTCTTCACGCTGGCATCAAGCTGGCTATCCTACGCGGTCGCTCGGTCGCGACAGGGCTAGCGAACCACCAACAACCCGGCGTAGTGCCTCTTCGGCAAGCCACGGCATTTTCGCTGGTATGTCGCAGTGCGTCGCGGGCCCTTCCAGTAGGCTCATTCTCCAGCTTGAGCAGCGCTCGGGAACCTGAGAGACACGTCGTATGGTTCTTCATGATGCGCCATCGGAAGTGCTCTTCGTTGCAACGTTTGACGCTGGTCGGTTCCACTACAACGATGCAACGGCAGCTTCTGCGTTGATCAGCCAAGGGTGGTCAATCTCGCTCAACGCTGCTTGCTGCGTGTTGAACGAGATATGCAGGCCTCCCTTCCATGATCAACGCCCAAGCAAAAGATGCATGCGCGAGCTCCTTTCAGAATGGCGGGCGGGCCCGCACCATCCGCTAAAATTCACTCTTCTGCGATCCGCGAACGCTCTCATCGCTGACACGCCCCTTGGCTGGAAGGACGGTCTGCGAGTTATGTGGGCAGTCATCGAGTACGGGGCGCAGCGCGCGGCGTTGCTGATTGCCTATTCTGCCTCCGACTGTTCGGATGCTGAAGCAGACACGGCTCTTGAAGCTGCCCGTCAGGAGATAGTGGCTCGATGGGAGGCCGCCAACATCTGACCGATACCCACGCTTTACGCCTTGCCGGACGCTACTGGTTCCTCCTCCAGAACGCTGCTCCCGGGTCCCCTTGGAGAGGAGAGGGCACCCGGACTTTCGCGTGATCGCGGCTAGGGTTACCTAGGCTCAATGATGGATTACCCAACCAAGCCTCGCTTCAACCTGACCTCCCCATTGGGCCGGGCGCAGGCGGTGGCCGACTATCTCTGGAACGACCACGCCTACCTGAGGCTGGGCTTCTCCAACGCCCACTGGATCTCGGAAGAACTGGTCCGCGCCAACCAGCCCTGGCCTCACCAGCTGTCCGACTGGAAGGCGCGCGGGATCAGGACCGTGGTCAATCTGCGCGGCGGCTTCGACGCCAGCTTCCATGCCCTCGAGAAGGACGCCTGCCAGCGCCTGGGCCTCAACCTCGTCGATTTCACCATCACCTCGCGCGAGGTCC
>CAIVVM010000021.1 GCA_903909375.1 uncultured Alphaproteobacteria bacterium | reverse complement strand
CGCCTTTCTGGCGACCCCGTTCGAGGACCTGATCGACCGGTTTTCCGAGGAATTCGGCCTTGGCGAATTCAACCCGGACCCCAAGCCCCCGCCCGAACCCGAGCCACCGCCGCGTCCGCGCCAGAAGGGCTACGACCCGCCGCCGCCGGGCTCTCGCTTTGCCGCGAACTTCTCGCCCCCGGGCGGCGCGTCCTCGAACGGCGCGTCCGCCGACCCCGCCTGGCGCAGCTCCGGCTGACGCGTCCCAGCGCCTTCCCCCAACAAAACGTGTCATCCCGGTTTCGCCAGAGGCGAAGACCGGGACCCATAAACGCTGGCGCTTCCGGATAGCCCTGCGGCGACGACGCCGTGTCTGTGCTTCAACCCCGACGTCTATGGGTCCCGGTCTTCGCCTCTGGCGAAACCGGGATGACAACGCGTGGGTGAACCCGGGCGCCCTTCTGCGTTCTCAGCGCCTTTCTGCGGTAAAATCCTTCTTCACATGACCAACTGCCCGCAGGCCCGACCTGGCGCAGTTCCGGGTGACGCGTCTAAGCGCATCCCCCCTCGACCGATCCCGAATGAAGGTCGTCGCCGGTTGGCCCTTCTGGGCCCCGCAGAGTCTTTGCCATCGAGACGCGGGGCCGAAAGGCGGATCGCCTATCGTCTGTTCATGGCCGGCAAGCTTCCTGCGGACCTTGCACGCGTCGCCATATAACCTCTCCCCCTCAGTTGCGGCGCACAAGAACGCATGCTAGTAGGCGCGCGGCTTTGGGACAGGGGCTCTCTACCGCTCCAGAACCAATCTGCTTTTTTTAAGCATTTTCAAGCCTTTAGCCGCAAGGGACTGACCCGTTTGCGGCACGTGAAACGCGACCCGGGCGGATATCAGTGGCCGAAGATTCCAATCTGTCGAATGTGGGCGCCCGTTACGCCCAGGCTCTATTCGATCTGGCGAATGATCAGAAGGAAGTGGCCGCTGTCGAGGCTGACCTCAATTCGCTGAAAGCCGCGCTTGCCGATTCGCAAGACCTGCGCACCCTGCTGGGCTCGCCCACCTTTGGTTCCGGCGACAAGGCCAAGGGACTTGCCGGCATCGCCGCCAAGGCGAAGTTCAGCGCTACCACGAAGAAATTCCTTGGCCTCCTGGCCGCGAATGGTCGCGCCGCCGCCCTGCCGGCCGTGATCACCGCCTTCGCCAAGCTGTCGGCCAATGCGCGTGGCGCCGTGTTCGCCGAGGTCACCACCGCCGTGGCGCTCAGCGCCGCCCAGGAGAAGGGCGTGGCCGCCGCGCTCCGTCAGTCGCTGGGCAAGGATCCCGAAATCACGACCCGCGTCGACCCCGCCATCCTGGGCGGAATCAAGGTGAAGGTCGGTTC
The DNA here is from genome assembly GCA_903909375.1 of uncultured Alphaproteobacteria bacterium. Taxonomy (GTDB): domain Bacteria; phylum Pseudomonadota; class Alphaproteobacteria; order Caulobacterales; family Caulobacteraceae; genus Phenylobacterium. The sequence continues at coordinate 15,240 of CAIVVM010000021.1, read as the reverse complement.
CCGTCTGTTCGATGCTTCGCTCCGTTCGAAGCTCGACTCCCTCAAGTTCGCCCTCAAGAGAGCGTAAGACACATGGACATCCGCGCCGCCGAAATTTCGGCCATCCTCAAGTCGCAAATCGCCAATTTCGGCGAAGAGGCCGACGTATCCGACGTCGGCTCAGTGCTGTCCGTCGGTGACGGCATCGCCCGCGTCTATGGTCTGGACAACGTCCAGGCCGGTGAAATGGTCGAGTTCCCCAAGGCCGGCGTCAAGGGCATGGCGCTTAACCTCGAGCGCGACAACGTCGGCGTCGTGATCTTCGGCCAGGATCAGGCGATCTCGGAAGGCGACGAAGTCCGCCGGCTCTCGGAAATCGTGGACGTGCCGGTCGGCCGTGGCCTGTTGGGCCGCGTGGTAAACCCCCTGGGCGAGCCGATCGACGGCAAGGGCCCGCTCAAGAACGTGGCCGAGCGTCGCCGCGTGGACGTGAAGGCGCCAGGCATCATTCCGCGCAAGTCGGTGCACGAGCCCGTGCAGACCGGCCTGAAAGCCATCGACACCCTGATCCCGATCGGCCGTGGCCAGCGCGAGCTGATCATCGGTGACCGCCAGACCGGCAAGACCGCCGTGGCGATCGACACGATCCTGAATCAGAAAGAGATCAACGCCGGCACGGATGAGAGCGCCAAGCTCTACTGCATCTACGTCGCCATCGGTCAGAAGCGTTCTACCGTCGCCCAGATCGTCAAGACCCTCGAGGAGCGCGGCGCTCTGGACTATACGATCGTGGTTTCGGCCACCGCGTCAGAGCCCGCGCCGTTGCAGTTCCTGGCCCCCTTCGCGGGCTGCGCCATGGGCGAGTGGTTCCGTGACAACGGCATGCACGCCGTCATCATCTACGACGACCTTTCCAAACAGGCCGTTGCATACCGCCAGATGTCTCTGCTGCTGCGCCGCCCGCCGGGCCGCGAAGCCTATCCGGGCGACGTGTTCTATCTGCATAGCCGCCTGTTGGAGCGGGCCGCCAAGTTGAACGAGGCCAATGGCTCCGGGTCGCTGACCGCCCTGCCGCTGATCGAGACCCAGGCCAATGACGTTTCGGCCTATATCCCGACCAACGTGATCTCGATCACCGACGGCCAGATCTTCCTGGAAACCGACCTCTTCTTCCAGGGCATCCGCCCGGCCGTGAACGTCGGCATCTCGGTGAGCCGCGTGGGTTCGTCTGCCCAGATCAAGGCGATGAAGGCCGCGTCCGGCCCCATCAAGGGCGAGCTGGCGCAGTACCGGGAAATGGCCGCCTTCGCCAAGTTCGGCTCTGACCTGGACGCCGCCACCCAGCGCATGCTGGCCCGCGGCGAACGCCTGACCGAGCTTCTGAAGCAGCCCCAGTACTCGCCGCTTTCGGTCGAGGAGCAGGTGGCGGTGATCTACGCCGGCACCCGCGGCTACCTCGACAAGATCCCGACAAATCAGGTGGGCCGTTTCGAGCGCGAACTGATCGGCCATCTGCATGGCAAGCATCAGGGCCTGCTGGACAAGATACGAATCGAGAAGGACCTGAAGAACGTCGAGGACGATCTCAAGTCCGTGCTGGCCGCTTTCGCCAACACCTTCGCATAACGACCGTCGCAGGGAGCGAGTAGCCGGCGATGGCCAGCGTCAAGGAAATGCGCAATCGGATCGGAAGCGTGAAAGCCACGCAGAAGATCACGAAAGCGATGCAGATGGTGGCGGCGGCGAAGCTGCGCCGCGCGCAGAACGCCGCCCAGAACTCCCGGCCCTATGCCCAACGCATGGCCGCTGTGATCGCCAATCTGGCGGCGGGCGTGTCGGGCGATGGCGCGCCGAAGCTCCTGGTTGGCACCGGGTCGGACCAACGCCATCTGGTGGTGATCGCCACCTCCGACCGCGGTCTGGCAGGTGGCTTCAATACGATCATCGTACGCGCCGCGCGTCAGAAGATCGACGCCCTGCTGGCGGCCGGCAAGGACGTGAAGGTCCTGACCGTGGGGCGCAAGGCCCGTGACCAGCTGCGCCGGATCCACGCCACCCGTATCGTTGGCGATTTCGAAGTCGGCGGAAATCCGTCTCTCGCCGTGGCCGAGGAGGTCTCGGTCAAGATCCGGGAAATGTTCGAGGGCGGCGAGGTCGACGTGGTCCATCTTGTGTTCAGCCAGTTCAAGTCGGTGGTCACCCAGATCCCGACTGTGCGCCAACTGATCCCGGCGGAAATCCAGGCCGGCGCGGCGACTATCGACCTGAAGGGCGCAGCCTATGAGTATGAGCCGGACGAGGAAACCATCCTCGCCGACCTGCTACCGCGCAACATCACGACCCAGCTGTTCTCGGCCATGCTCGAGAACCAGGCCGGTTTCTTCGCCGCCCAGATGACGGCGATGGATAACGCTACCCGCAACGCCGGCGATATGATCGCCAGCCTTACCCTGCAGATGAACCGAGCCCGCCAGGCGCAGATTACCAAGGAGCTGATCGAGATCATCTCCGGCGCCGAAGCGATCTAAGCCGAACCGAGAGAACCAGACATGGCCACCACCACCGCCGCCAAGAAGCCCGCCGCCGCCAAGGCCCCTGCGAAAAAGGCGCCTGCCAAGGCGGCCTCTGCCCCGAAGGCGACCGCCACCCAGGCCGTCGCAACTGGCAAGCTGGTGCAGATCATCGGCGCCGTCGTCGACGTCGAGTTCACCGGCCATCTGCCGGCGATCCTCAGCGCGCTGGAAACCACGAACACCGACCAGCGTACGGGCGAGCCCTTCCGCCTCGTGCTGGAAGTGGCCCAGCACCTGGGCGAGAACACCGTGCGCGCCATCGCCATGGACACCACCGAGGGCCTGACCCGCGGTCAGCCCGTGTACGACACCGGCCGTTCAATCACCGTGCCCGTGGGGCCTGCCTGCCTTGGCCGCATCATGAACGTCATCGGCGATCCCATCGATGAAGCCGGCCCGATCAATTCGCCCTTCTCGGCCTCGATCCACCGCGAGGCGCCGTCTTTCGCCGAGCAGACCACGTCGGCCGAAGTGCTGGTGACGGGGATCAAGGTTATCGACCTGCTCTGCCCCTACACCAAGGGCGGCAAGATCGGTCTGTTCGGCGGCGCCGGCGTCGGCAAGACCGTGACCATGCAGGAGTTGATCAACAACATCGCCAAGGCCTACGGCGGCTACTCGGTGCTGGCTGGCGTGGGTGAACGCACCCGCGAAGGCAACGATCTCTACTACGAGATGATCGAATCCCACGTGAACATGGACCCCCGCGAGAACAATGGTTCGACCGAAGGCTCCAAGTGCGCCCTGGTCTACGGCCAGATGAACGAGCCTCCCGGCGCCCGCGCCCGCGTCGCGCTCACCGGCCTGGCCCAGGCCGAGTACTTCCGCGACGAGGAGGGCAAGGACGTGCTGCTCTTCATCGACAACATCTTCCGCTTCACCCAAGCCGGTTCGGAAGTGTCGGCTCTGCTGGGTCGTATCCCCTCCGCCGTGGGCTATCAGCCGACACTGGCGACCGAGATGGGCAACCTGCAGGAGCGGATCACCTCGACGTCCAAGGGGTCGATCACCTCGGTGCAGGCCATCTACGTGCCCGCCGACGACCTGACCGACCCGGCGCCTGCCGCCTCGTTCGCCCACCTGGATGCGACCACCGTGCTCAGCCGCGATATCGCTTCCCAGGGTATCTTCCCGGCCGTGGATCCGCTGGACTCCACGTCGCGGATCATGGACCCGCTGGTGATCGGCGAGGAGCACTACAATGTCGCCCGTCGCGTTCAGGAAACCCTGCAGGCCTACAAGGCCCTGAAGGACATCATCGCCATCCTGGGCATGGACGAGCTGTCGGAAGAGGACAAGCTGACGGTCGCCCGCGCCCGCAAGATCAGCCGCTTCCTGTCGCAGCCGTTCCACGTGGCCGAGCAGTTCACGAACACGCCTGGCGTGCTTGTGAGCCTGGAAGACACAATCCGTTCGTTCAAGGCGCTGGTGGAAGGCGAGTACGACCACTTGCCGGAACCGGCCTTCTTCAACGTCGGCACGATCGAAGACGCGGTCGCCAAGGCCGAGAAGCTGGCGCAGGAAGCATAGGGCATGGCCGAGAAGCTTCACTTCTCCCTGGTTTCACCGGAACGCGAGCTGTTCTCCGGTCTCGTGGACCAGGTGGATGCGCCGGGTTCCGAAGGGGGATTCGGCGTCCTGGCTGGCCATGCTCCATTCATGACGGCGCTGAGGGAAGGTCCCGTCAGCGTGCACAGCGACGGCGCGGTGACGGTCTATGATGTTCGGGGCGGGTTCGCCGATGTGACCCCGGACGGCCTGACGATCCTTGCGGAGCACGCCGAAGCGACCACGAAGTAGGCATTCGATATTATTGCCGTAATTTTGACGCGTTGAGGCCTTGCCTTGGACGCCTCGCTCAAGTTTGATGACACGCCGAAGTCAGGGAACCTATCCATGCGTCTCGCCGTCTCCAGTCTTATCCTCGCTGTCGGCTTCGCCACGGTCGTCAATGCCCAGGAACAAAGCGCGGCGCCCGCCGCCGCCCCGCCGCCCCCGGCCGAAGCTCCGGCGCCTGAGGCCGCGCCTCCCGCCCCGAGCCTGCCGACCACCGGAAACGGGGCGGAAGCGATCGCGGTTCTCGAAAAGATCTGCAAGCCCTCGGTGCGCGGCGAAAAGCTGGACGTGCTGGCCAAGGCCAACGGCTATAAGCTTAACCGCCGGGAAGGCACCTGGACCCGGCAGCTCGGCGCCGAAAAAGGCTACTCGGTCATCCTGTTTCCGCCGGGTTCAAACAAGGGCGTTTGCCTGACCGAGTTCCGCTATCCGATGGGCCAGGATGTCGAAGTGTCCAAGGCGCTGAACGTTTGGGCTTTTGTCCATCAGCCGCCGCTCGATCCCACCGCCAACTACACGCAGGCCCAGGATCCTGACGGCTTGAAGCGCGTGCGCCGGTCGTGGGAGCACCTGACGGCGACCGGCAGCATCGGCCTGAACTTCTCAACGGTGCGCAAGCCGGACGATACGCCGCTCAGCCCCAAGTATGACACGGCCACGATGCAGTATCAGGAACGCACATTCTGATCACCCCGGCGGACGCAGCCGGCCTGGTCGGCGTCTTTGTGATCCTGGTTGCCTATGCTGGCGCGGCCATGGGTCGACTGGATCCCAGGAAACCCGTCTCCCTGTTGGCCAACCTGCTGGGCGCCAGCGCGATCCTCTATTCGCTGTTCACCGAGGCGTTCAACCTGTCGGCGGTGGCGATGGAAGGCGCCTGGGTTCTGGTATCCGGGATCGGCCTGATCCGCTGGGCGGTAAAGCGCCGCAAGCTCCCAGGCTAACCGTCAGGCGCTTACCGGGAGCGGCTGCTTGGCCAACCAGTCGAGCGTGGCCCCTGCCACGGTTGCCCATCCGTCCTCGCCGATCAGCCAGTGGCTCATGCCCGGCATGACGGCATAGGTCGCGCCGATCCGGTCTGCGGTCTGGCGGACCGTATAGACGGGATGAACAGCATCGCGCTCGCCGGCGACCACCAGCGACGGCATTGGCAGTGCTCCAACGCCAACACTGGTGCTCATGAACGGATCCAGCCACCAGTTGAGGACCTCCCGGATCGCGCGCCCACTCTCCGGGCAAAGACGATCAAGTATGGCCGCCTGTTGGGCCCTCGGCACCCTGTCGAGGCCGTGTGAGCGCATCAGGCTACGATCCGGCGCCACCGATCCCATCCAGAAAGGATCGGCCAGCTGTACGCCGAACGCGGTCGCAGCCTCCTCCATCGTCGAACCATGGATCCCCCAGGGCGCGGACGGCGCAAGCAGAACCAGCGCCCGGGCCTGAACCCGTCGCGCCGCCAGCTGGCAGATCAGACCGCCCATGGAGTGGCCCAGAAGCACGGGTGCTTCGCTGAGGGATTCGCAAACCTTCACGACACTCGTCGCATAGTCGCTGACCGAAAGCCCAGCCGCCGATCGGCCGACGCCGCGCCCAGGCAGGTCCGGCGTAAGCACGGTCCAGCCTGCAGCCTCATAGACTCCACGGAAGTGTTCGAAAGCCCAGCCACCGCAGAAAGCGCCGTGAACCATGACAACTGTCGGCAAGGCGCTCTCCCCCTCAAGTGAACCCCGAGCCGTAACTCTAGCCGGATTGCCGCCGATAGGGGGAAGGAATCAACGTGTCGCAACACCAGGCGAGGCAAATGGCCGGAAGGCCGAGACCACCGCTTCGTAGGTCGCTCGCTTGAATGGCACGATCAGTTCGGGAGTTTCCGTCAGATCGACCCACCGCCAGGCCTCGAACTCGGGCTCATGGTGGCCGCCAAGGTCGAACTCGGCCTCATCGCCCTCGAAACGGAACGCGAACCAGACCTGCTTCTGACCCTTGAAGCCCCTCGCTCGTTTCGACCCGGCGAAGCCATCCGGATACTCATAGACGATCCAGCCCTCGGTGCGGCCCAGGACGGTGGCGCTGACGGCGCCGGTTTCCTCGGCGAGTTCGCGTCGCGCTGCGGCCTCCAGATCCTCTCCCTCGTCGACGCCACCCTGCGGGAACTGCCAATTGTGGGGCGCAGGCGTCCGGACCCGCCGACCGATCCAGACCCGTCCGTCAGCATGGAACAGTACGACACCCACGTTGGGTCGATAGAGGTCGAGATCGCTCATCGTTTGACGGTCAGCGCAGATGCCGGAGCCAACTGATATCCCCGCTCCTCCATCGAAACCGCCCATGCCGCGACCTTCTCCAGCGTGACCGGATAAGCGAAACCAGACCCAAGCGCCTGGCCCCGTTGCAGGGCGCCTGCTTCAAGAGCGGCCAGTTGTTGATCGATATCGGCGCCCGAGCGCTTGCTGTCGATCACTCGCTCCGCCGATGCCCGAGGGATACCGCCCGCCTTGCCCGCCGCCGTCCCGTCGTCGACGAAAGCAAGGCCGCGCCCGCGAACCGAATTGGCGAAGGCGTCGTAGGCGGCGGGGCTGCTCAGGAACCGCGCCCCCAGATAGTTGGTCAGGCCGAAGTAGCCGCTGGCCCGCGACAGGATCCACTCCAGTTTCTTGACCGTCTCCACAGGCTGGCCATCGGCGAGCAGGGTGTAGGGGCCAGGGTCATTGTCCGGGTAGTTCTCCGGTTCCATCGGCGTTTCGAGCAGCACTTCGTGGCCCCGCGCGCGGGCCATGTCGATCCAGCCCTGCAGACCTTCGGCATAGACCACGAATGAGAGCGTCACCTGTGGCGGCAAGGTATCGATCGCCTGCTGGGTCGTGCGCGGGTTGAGCCCCAGACCGCCGATCACCAGGGCGACCTTGGGGCGTCCATTGGCCGTGAACGGACGTGCATAGACCTGGGCCGGCGTGCGACCATCTGCGGCGATGATCGGCAAAAAGCCGCCCGGGCTTGGCGAGGAAAACCCCAGAATCGGCGCGGGCGGTAGTGCGCCGCCCGCAAACGCAGGCATTGCGCCTGGCGTCGCAGGCCTCGGCGCCGCGCGGTTGGGCGACAGCGGACGTTCGGACAGACGGACCACGTCTTCATAGGTGTGGGGAGCCCCCTTCGCGGGTCTCAGGGCGTCGCGCCAGCCATCGGGCGCCTCACGAAATACTGGCTCAAGCGGCGCCCGGAAATGGTCTGCGGCGCCCATCGGGCCCAGCAAGGCGAACACAGCGACAACGGCGCCCACAAACATCAGCGCCGCGCCGATCAAGCCGACCAGCGGATTGCGCACCAGTTTGCCCACTTCCACCGACGGAAGCTTGATCCCGGGCAGCTTGATTTTAGGCAGGGCGATAGCGGCCAAGGGCGGGAACTCCTCAGCGGTTGATGTAGCCGGACATGGTTAACGCGCCATTGCCCGCGCCCGGACGCCGCCCGCCAGCGACTATTTCTGTGCGGGGGTAGCCGCGGCGGGCTTCGCCTCGGCGATCCGGGCCTTGCTCACCACTTCAGCCATTCGTGCGGTTGGTTTGGGCAGCTTTGGCGTCAGGGCCACCGATCCATAGCGAAGCACATCGGTCGCTCGGGTGATCTGGAAGTCTTTCTTGACGTCGAAGGTCTCCGGCGGCGCCTCGGCGGGCTGGTGGGCGCCTCGACGCACCTTGCCCTCGTCGGCGTTCAGCGCATTCTTGAACGAGGCCTCCGAAAACTGGAAAGCCCGATTGGCGATGATCTGGGCTTCATCGCGGGTGAGTGCGACCTCGAGATTGGGTTCGATGCCGGTCTTCTGGATCGAGCGGCCCGAGGGCGTGTAGTATTTCGCAGTGGTCAACTTGAGCGCGCCATCGACGCCGCCCCTGAGTGGAATCACAGTCTGCACGGAACCCTTGCCGAAGCTGGTGGTCCCCACCAACTCGGCGCGCTTGCGGTCCTGCAATGCCCCGGCGACGATCTCGGACGCCGAGGCCGAGCCGGAGTTGATCAACACCACCAGGGGCAAGCCGCCGGTCATGTCGCCCGGACGGGCGTTATAGCGTTCCACATCGCGTGGATCGCGGCCTCGCTGGGAGACGATTTCGCCACCCTCCAGGAACAGGTCCGAAATGCCCACCGCCTGATCGAGCAGCCCACCCGGATTGTTGCGCAGATCGAGGATCAGGCCCTTGATGTTGGGGTTCTTCTCCTTCAGTGCGGCAAAGGCGGCTTCTGCCTCGTCAGTGGTTTTCTCGTTGAAGGCGCCGACGCGCAGAACGCCATAGTCACCCTCCATCCGGGCAGAAGCGGACTTTGGTTTGATCACTTCGCGGATTAGCTTGACGTCGAAGGGATCGGTCTTCTCCCGAGCGATCGTCAGGGCTACGGTTTCACCCGGCTTGCCGCGCATCTGCTTGACCGCCTCGGTCACAGTCAGACCCAGAACGCTCTCGCCATTCACAGCCGTGATGTAATCGCCAGCCTTGATTCCGGCACGGAAGGCAGGCGTGCCGTCCATCGGCGAGATCACCTTGACCACGCCATCCTCGCTGGTCACCTCGATGCCAAGGCCGCCATACTCGCCGCGCGTCTGATCGCGCATGTCGTCGAAGGACTCCGGGTCGAGATAGCCTGAGTGGGGGTCCAGTGAGGTCAACATTCCATCTATGCCGGACTGGATCAGCTTGGTGTCGTCCACCTCGCTTACGTACTGGCTTTCGATAATCTTCACGACATCGCCGAAGAGGCCGAGCATGCGGTAGGTCTTGGCCTGCGGCTGCGCTGCCGCCATTGCCGCCTGGCTCACATAGGCCATGGATCCTGCGCCGAGCACGAACGCCGAAGCGCCGATCATGAGATACGTCTTCATGGCCTGCCTAACACTCCCTTTGGGCGGATGTGGCCGCCTGTCACACAGACTGTAACAACGGCATTGAGGCCGCAATCAGCCCGTGATGTTTCTGCCCGGATTTCGTTACCCCTGCCGGTTCTGGCCGAGCCAGCGTGAAGGGTCCACGGGTGACCCCTGCTCCCTGACCTCCAGATAGAGCCCCGCGCCGGACTGTCGCCCGCCTATGGCCCAGCCCAGAGGCTGCCCTTCCGTAACCGACTGTCCGGCCTGGACCGAAGTTCGTTCCAGACCAGCAAGCACGAGATGATATCCACCGGCTAGTCTTAATATCACGATGACATCCCAGCCTTTTACCGGCCCCACATACTGAACCAGCCCGGCGGCGGGACTCAACGCGCGTTCACCCTTGTCAGACCTGAACGTCAGGCCATTGGATCGGCCTCCCCCGGCGACCTCGGCGCCAAACCGGCCGATCACAGCACCCTTGACCGGAACGATCAGACGGGCAGGCGGCGTCAGGACTTCAGATCCATTGCGCCCCATGCCGATCCCGGTCGCCGCGTCAGGTTCCGGCTGGGAATCCGCCATCAGGCTGTCGCGTTCAAAAAGGGCCTCGCTCTGCGCCGCGGCAAGCCGGCGCTGGCGCATCACCTCTGTAGCGTTTTCGGCGAAACCCTGTGCGCGTGCCTGAAGTTCCGGCGTGATGGCCTTGACGAGGATCGCGGCGCGAACCGCGTCACGCGCATCCTCCGGCGAAACCAGCAGGGCCGGCGGCGGGTCGCGACTCAGTTGTTCCAGCACCGAAAGCAGACGCGACAGGCGGTGCATATTGACGCCCTGATCAACCGCCAACTCAGTTTCTGCGATGTTCAGTCGCGCCAGTTTTTCGGTCGTCGCAGCCATCGCGGCCGCGCCGACCAGCATCACGCCCACAGCGCCAAGGAGCAGAATCCGTCGCATCAGTCTCGATGATACGGCGATCCGCCGAGAATTGAGACTGCTCGATAGATTTGTTCACAGAGCATAACCCGCGCCAGCGCATGGGGCCAGGTCTGAGGCCCGAACGCCAGGTTGCCCTGAACGGCCTGCACAAGATCGGGAGCCAGGCCGTCGGCGCCGCCGATCAGGAAGACCAGGCGGCGTACGCCACGATCCCGGAGCGTCGCAAGCTCGTCGGCGAAGGCGCGAGAGGCCCGGGTCCTGCCACGTTCATCGCAGGCGATCACGTGAGCATCGACCAGGTAGGGTCGCAGTGCCTCAGCCTCGGCCGCCTTGCCGGGTTTGCGGGTCTCGACCTCGATGACCTCAACAGGACCCAGGCCCAGAGCGCGGCCCGCCGCCGTCGCCCGGTCGACGTACAGCTTTACCAGCCCGCTCTCCGGAGAGCGGGCCAATCGGCCGATGGCGACGACTGCGATCTTCACGCGACGGAGCTTACGCGATCAGCAACTGTTCGGCGATCTGAACCGCGTTGAGCGCTGCGCCCTTCAGAAGCTGGTCGCCCGCCAGGAACAGCGCCACAGAACGGCCCGAGGGATCACCCAGGTCGCGCCGGATGCGGCCCACCAGCACGTCGCCCTGCCCCTGCGCCTCTACCGGCATGGGGAAGTGGTTGGCGTCGCGGTCATCGACCACCCTCACGCCCGGGGCCTCGGCCAGTACTTCGGTGATCGCCGCCGGGGCTACCGGAGCATCCAGCTCAAGACTGAGCGCCATGGAATGCGCCCGGAGCACCGGCACCCGGACGCAGGTCACGCCGATGGGCAGGTTGAAGCTACCGAGGATCCGGCGGGTCTCCGAGATGACCTTGAGCTCCTCGCCGTTGTAGCCGGTTTGTGGATCGACCTCAGCGTCGTGGCTGAACAGGTTGAAGGCGTAGGGGTGGCGCAGCACCTGCGGCGGATAGGCCTCGCCGGCCAGATGCGCGCGGGTGGACGCGGCCAGTTCCTCCATCGCCGGCTGCCCCGCCCCGGAGGCGGCCTGATACGTCGCGATCTGCAGGCGTCGCAGACCAAACCGGCGCTGAAGCGGCGCAATGGCCACGCAGGCCAGGATCGCCACGCAATTAGGATTGGCGATGATCCCCCGGTGGCCCACCAGGGTCTCGAGATTTACTTCCGGCGTTACCAGCGGACAGTCCAGATCCATCCGGAAGGCCGAGGAGTTGTCGATGACGACGGCGCCGGCGGTCACCGCGAGGGGCGCATAGATCTTCGATGTATCTGCGTCGGCGGCGAAGAACACCAGGTCGACCCCGACGAAACTTTCGGCGTTCAGCACCTCCACCGACACGGCCTCGCCGCGATAGGGGATTTGCCGGCCCGCAGACCTTGCAGAAGCGAGCAGCCGGAGACTGGACGCCGGGAACCCCCGCGCCTCCAGGCATTTCACCAGTTCGACGCCCACGGCGCCGGTGGCGCCAACAATGGCAACCGCGGGGTTTCGCAGGGATCGATAGGACGGTTGGGTCAGCATGGGAGCCTCTTGAGGGTTGAGGCCCGTGTGCGTGGTGTTCGGCTTTGGAAAAGCGCCGCGCCCCGCACATCGGGCGGAGCGCTTTGCGGTTATGTTGCGATCAGAACCCGCACACAGCCGCACACGCCCCGCCGGAGCGGGTCATTTTGCGGCTAATTTTCTGCGTGTTCGCGAACATGGTGGCGGCCATTACAGGGCTGGATTAGCGCTGTAAAGCCTGAAGTCGATGATCGGGCAGGCGCGATCAGCCGACCGCGAGACCCCGGTGTGCGGAATCCACGGACCAGATCTTCTCGATATTGTAGAAGCTGCGGACCTCAGGGCGGAACAGGTGGACGATCACATCCCCTGTATCAATCAGCACCCAGTCGGCGCTGGGCAGACCCTCAACACGGCACTTGCCATAGCCGGCTTCCTTCAGTGCGCGCAGCAGGTGATCGGCCATTGCGCCGACGTGCCGCTGCGAGCGGCCGGACGCCACGATCAGGCTGTCGGCGACCGGGGATTTGCCCTTGAGATCGATGAAAACGACATCCTGGGCCTTGTCGTCATCCAGCCGTCCGAGGATCAAATCCCCGACGGCAGTAATGCGGCTGTCGATGTCCTGTGGGGCCTCGGCTCTCGCGGCGGCCTTTTGCGCACGTGACGCAGGTTTGGGGTCCAGCGGGGTAACTCCTCTTGTCCTCGCCGGAAGGTCTATAGCACAGAACGCGCGCGCGGTCAGCCTTTGCGGCGCGCCCTGAGCGCCGTGGAGGACTGGAAGTGGAAACGACCGAACAGGAACGTCCATGCCGGCGTCTTGGAATAGGCAAGCCGGGGGCCGCTCTGGGGTGATTTCCGGAACCGGGCGAAGCGCAAGGCCGCCGGCGAAAAGCGGCTCTTCAACGAAATCCACGGCCGTGAGACGACCGCGATGGGAACCTCATGCATGATCTGGGTCCAGCCCTTCCAGCGGTGGAAAGAGGCCAGACTGTCAGCACCCATGATCCAGACAAACTTCACCCCCGGAAACCGAGCCTTCAGCCCCCGGATCGTATCGATAGTGTAGTTGGAGCCAAGCTGGGTCTCCACGGCCGCCACCAACATGCCATAGCCCTGGGCCAGAGCCCTCGCGCCGGCGAGCCGATCCGCAAGATCGGCGGTCTCGTGGCGCGGCTTCAGCGGGTTTTGCGGAGAGACCAGCCAGATCACCCGATCAAGGCCTAGTCGGCGTTTGGCGGTCTCGGCGACATGGGCATGGCCATCGTGGGCGGGGTTGAACGATCCACCATAGAGACCCACCGTCATGCCACGTTTCAGGTCGAACCCCAGCCTGAGCGCCTGGGGTCGACCAGCGAGCGGCGCGCGCCGCGCCGGACCTGCGAACCACATGGGCATCCGGGGGTTAACCGGCGCGGGGCGGAGTGGTCGCGCCCCCGCGATCAAGGCTTGGATCAGACTGCCGCACCAGCACCCGCACCGTGAAGACGCCATCGCCCGCCAGCACCCCGCCGCGGGCGAACAACCGCCCGTTCTGCCAGTTGGAGAGACCAAGTTCCGGACGGTTCAGCGCGTACTGGCCATCCACCCATCGGGTGAACCCGTCGCCCACGAACGGCGCATCAATCGTGGCGTAGAAGCGGGCATGGGCGGCCCGGTCCTCGGCGATCAGCGTCGCGGCGAAACGCGGGCTGTGGGCATTGAACAGTCCCACCGCTTCATCCACGCTATCGACGATCCTGAGACTGACTTCGGGCGTCTCCTCCCATTCCCACTCCTGACCGAGCTGAGCGTCGGAGAGCACATCGACGAGGGCTTCCTCAACCGGACCCTCTGCACGGATCACGTTTCCCCGGCCCGTCCGCCAAGGCTCCGGCAGTAACGCCAGATCCGCCTCGGCCATATGCAGCTTGCAGCCACGACGGCGTTCTCCGGCACGGGTCAGCGCATCCAGAAACACCGGCAAGAGGTCAGCAGCCCGTGATGCCACGATGCAGCAGACGTTGAGCGTATTGCAGACCTTGCGATCCAGCGAATGGTAGACGGCGGCGAAGAACCGGTCAGCGTCAGCGGTCCCATCGGCCACCAGCCAGGCGCCGCCCGTGCCGTGCAGGCTGACGGGCGTCCCGACCTGGCGCGCGATTGCGCCCAGTTGGGCGACGGCCGGCCCCGATCCGCGCGCCACAGCCAGCGCCAGCCGATTGTCAGCGAACATGGCCCAGCCCGCGGCATGGGCGGGGCTGTCGACCAGAACCGCAGATCCCGGGGGTAAGCCCGCCTCCGCCAGCGCCGGGTCCAGCGCCTGACTTACAATGGCGCGCGCGGTGCCGAGGGCGTCGGACCCGATGCGGAAAACGACCGCATTGCCCGCGCGTATCACCCCAGTGGCGTCGGCAAAGACGTTGGGACGACCTTCGAATACGAAACCGACCACGCCCAAGGGGGCCACGACCTGGTCCACGATCCAGCCAGGGTGCTCGATGCGTTCCAGCAACCGGCCGCGCGGCGGCTCTGCGTCGCGCCAGACCCTGAGCCCCTCGACCATGTCGCGTCGCATGGTCTCCGAGACGGCCAGACGGGTAGTGGAGCGGCCTCGCGCCCGGGCGCTTTCGACGTCGCCAGCATTGGCTTCCGCGATAGCGATCCAGACGGCATTGTCTTCCAGCCGCCGGGCGAACGCCTCGAAAAACGCGGTGATCGCAGCGTCGCTGACCTCACCCATACGTGAGAACGCAGCTGCCGCGCATTCGACAGCGACGGCTGCAGCCCGGGCCTCGGCCTGCGGAATATGCAACAGATCGCCGGTGTCCTGCACGACCACCAGCCGATCGCCCGGGCGGAAGACAGCGGCCAGTTCAGGCGTCACAAAAGCGACGCGGTCACCTGCGAAGGGGATGGCCTGATCGGGAGCAAGCGACTCAAGCCGGCCCGTGCGGGCGGCGGAAACAGCTCTACTTGACGATGCGTCGTCCACGGCGGCGACCCTTTTGCTCGAAATGAGCCTTACGCGCTCTGTGGGCTCGCCGCTAGAGCGAGGTCGTCAGCATGGATCATCGGCCCGGAGGTATAGCCGAGCGCTGGCTCGATCGCCGCCGACTTCAGGCCAACGATCCGCCGGGCGTGTTCGTCGACATATCGGATCAGGCCGCGGGCGATCTCCACCCCGGCCTCGTCACGGACCAGCACGGCGTCGCCCTTGTCGAAACGACCAGCGATGGCTGTCACGCCCGCGGCCAGCAGGCTCTTGCCCCGACGTACCGCCGCCGCCGCCCCGGCATCGACAATCAGCGCACCGGTCGGCGACAGCGAGCCAGCGATCCAGGCTTTGTAGGCCGCTGCCGGCGTGGTGTCGGGTTCGATGACGGTGGCTCTCGCGCCCTGCTCCACCGCCGCCAGAGGGCCGGGGCGGGTACCCAGTGTGATGAAGGTCGCACAGCCGGCCGCGGCGGCGATCCGGGCTGCCGCCAGCTTTGTCGCCATGCCACCGGTGCCCACACCTGCCGTCGTATTGGCGCCGCCGGCCATCGCCTCGATTTCGGGCGT
>CAIVVM010000020.1 GCA_903909375.1 uncultured Alphaproteobacteria bacterium | reverse complement strand
GGGGCTGGAGCGCTTTCCGCGCGACTTTGACCTGCTGAATGTGCGCGGCGTCAATCTGCGCAAACTGAAGCGCCTGTCCGAAGCGCTGGCGGCGCTGGAGCTGGCCACGCGGGTCGCGCCCAAGAACCTGGGCGGCCTGCAGAACTACGGCAATGTCCTGCTGGATCTGAACGAAGGCGCAAAGGCGGAGGGGGTGTTCAGCCGGCTGGTGCGGATCGATCCGCGCAACGGGGAGTACCAGCGCCAGCTGGGCCGCGCCCTGCACAAGCAGAACAAGCTGGAGCCGGCGCTGGTGCGGTTCCGGCAGGCGGTGACGGTGCAGCCGGGCTTGATCGACGCCTGGCTGGATATGGTGGGCATCCTGGGCGAGGAGCACCGCACCGCTGACGCCGAAGCCCAGCTCGACAGGGCTATCGCAGCCAACCCCGGCAATGCGCGCTTGCTGGAAGGCAAGACCATGGTGCTGCGCCGCACCGGTCAGGTGGCGCGCGCCGAGGCCTTCGCCCGCGAGGTGCTGGCCGCCCAACCGGACGCGGCATGGGTGCATCACCAGCTGGGCATCATGGTCTCGGAGCAGGACCGGGCGGCGGGCAATGTGCTGTTGCGCCGGGCCATCGCCCTGGATCCCGGCCGGATCGAATATGTCACGGCCCTGATCGAGAGCCTGGAACGCACCCGCAGCGGCGACGAGGGCGGCCATATCGAGGAAGGCTATCAGCTCGCCAAGACCATCCTGCACCGCAGCGCCGAGTTCACCGAAAGCGTCACCAAGATCCTGTGCGAGATCATGATCCGGGTGTGCGACTTCGACGGCCTGGACCAGGTGGGTGACTTCCGGACGCTGGGGCGCGGCTGGGCGGGCAGCGGACGTCATACGGCGCTGCTGAAGCAACTGGCGCGGGTTCGGACCGATGAGGATCGTCGGGAACTGCTCGAGCAGCACCGCATCTGGGGACGCGGGGTGGAAGTTCCCGCATCCCGGCGGCCGATCAAGCGACCTCCGCCGCGGGCGCCCGGCGGCAAGGTCCGGCTGGGCTTCATGTCGTCGGATCTGCGGCAACACCCGGTAGGCTACTTCGCCCTGCCCCTGTTTGATCACGTGGATCACGAGCGGTTCGAGGTGTTCGTCTATTCGTTCTATACGGGCCAGGAAGACGCGGCCCAGCGCCACATCACCGAGCGGGTGACGGCGTACCGCTGGTGGCCGGACATCTCCGTGGCCGGCGCCGCCGAGAAGATCGCCGAGGATCAGCTGGACATGCTGATCGAACTGGGCGGCTCCACACACATGAACAAGCTGGAGGTGATGGCCTACAAGCCCGCGCCGGTGCAGGCGAGCTGGCTGGGCTATCCGCACTCCGCAGGACTGGAAGCGATCGACTATCTGGTCTGCGATCCGATCACGGTGCCGTCGGAACGTGAGCTGCTGGTCGAGAAACCCCTGATGATGCCGAAGAGCTGGATCGCGCTGGGGTCGCGGTTCTTTTCCAACACGGTGGAGATCAAGGAGGCGCCCGAGCTTCGCAACGGGTTCATCACCTATGGCACCGCGAACAACCCCCACAAGTACACCCGGGAGGTCCTGCAGACCTGGGCGCGCGTGGTGGCCGCAACCCCGGGCTCCAAGTTCGCCTTCATTCGCCCGGAAGGCAGCGGCGAGAGCTTCCGCGCCAATATCCTGCGCCAGTTCGCGGCCGAGGGCGTTTCAGCCGACCGCGTGATCTTCCATGTGATCCGGGGCGCTCACATGCCGTTCTACAACGAGGTGGACATTACGCTGGACCCGTTCCCCCTCACCGGCGGCACCACCACGGCGGAGACGCTGTGGATGGGCGTGCCGTTGATCAGCCTGATCGGCCCGGCCTTCTACGAGCGCCTCAGCGCCTCGATCATGACCAACAGCGGGATCGGCGACCTGGCCGTGAACACCCTGGACGACTATCTGGCGGCCGCCGTGGCGCTGGCGGGAAACCGCGAACGCCGGCTGGAACTGCGTGGCTCGCTGCGCGACAGGATGCGCAACGGGCCATTGGGTCAGACTGACCAGTTCGCCCGGGATTTCTACGACATGATCTATCGCACGGTGAGACCCGCCGGCTGATCTCAGGCCCGGAAGTATTCTTCGAGAATAGCCGTGGGAGCCGGCCGGAAGGCAAGCCGCCCATCGGCGCCGGTAAAGGCCAGCCGGTTGGGCGGAACCCCGGCGTCCAGCACGCTAGTCCCCTGGCTGATGACGGCCCCGTCGCCGACGTCGCAGCGGCCGATGATGGCCGAGTTGGGATAGACCACCACGCCTTCACCAATGACCGGAATCCGGTCCTTGTGACGGCCGATGGTGGAGTTCTGGTAGAGCACCAGCCGGTTGCCGTAGGTCGCCTTGGCCAGCACGATGCCGACGCTGTGCCCGATGTAGAAAATCGGCGGCATGGCGATCTCGTAGAACAGGTCGATCCCGTTGAACGCCTTGTTCATCAGGAACAGTCGCGTGGCGGCGGCTGTGTCGCCGGACCGAACGTAGATAGAATTCGACAGGAAATACAACAAGATGCAATGTTGCGACGACTGCAGCACATTGAACTGGTCCGGCCGCCAGGGCGCGCAGGCGTTGATGCAGACATGCATCCGCTCCAGGGCCTCATCGAGATGAGCATCGACGGTGGCGCGGAAGGCCGCCTCGCGCCCATCGGGGACGATGGCGGCGCACTGGGCCGTGAGATAGTCCAGCAGGCTCTGCCGGGTGTGGTCGATCAGCTTCACGTCCCGAGGCCTCTCAAGTAGCTGCGCACCACATCCCTGACCGGCCGGGCGCGCACGCCAAGACCGGCCAGGCGCATCGCCGAAGCATTGGGCGGCGCCGGCGGATCGGCGGCGCCGGTGAATCCCACGCGCCAGCCCTCGGCGGTAAAGGTCTCGGCGATCTGGGCGTTGGAGGTCAGGGAGCCTGCAGACAGATTGTAGATTCCCGAGCCGCCGGCCACCGCAATGAGACCGCTCACCACGTCATCCAGATGGATATAGTCGCGGCGGATGTGCGGGCTGGACTCCAGGGTGAGATCGCGACTGCGTCCCGCCTTGATCAGCCATTCCGAAAGAAACCCCGGTGAGCCTTCGGCGCCGTCATAGACGTTGGACAGGCGCGCCACCACGCCACGACCCCCGGAGCGGGCAAGGGTCAGGTTTTCGCCCAGGGCCTTTGACAGGTCATAGACCCGGCGTGGATCGGCAGGATCGAAGACCAGGGAGGCGTTCTCGTCCACTTCGGCCTGCGGCAGGCCGTCGTAGAGGCGCGTGGATGAGCAATAGATCAGCCTGTCAAACCGCCCCGCGCGCAGGATTTCGCTGACCAGGCTGGCATGGGCCTCAACGGCGTCGAAAGGACGGCGGTCGTAGTCGGCGGTAAGACCCGCGCAATAGTAGACCACGCCGAGATCGCGCTTCAGCAATTCGGGATCACCCTTGGCCGGGGTCCAGGGTCGTGCGCCTTCGGCCGCCAGCCGCCGGGCGAGCCGCGCGCCGACAAATCCCCGGGCGCCGACGACGGTGACGCTCATGCGCCGCGCTCGCCAATGCGGCGCGCCGGCACGCCGCCATAGATCGCATAGGCCGGCACCTCACCCCGCACCACGGCGCCGGCGGCGATCACGGCGCCCTTGCGGATCACCGCCCCGTCCAGCACCACCACGCCCGACCCCAGCCACACATCGTCCTCGATGAGGATGCCGCCTCTGGAAGGCTGGAAGCCCTGGTCCTTGATCATCCGATCGCGATCAGCAATGGCGTGGTTGGTCGGCGCCAGCGTGCAGTTGGCGGCAATGGCCACGCCAACGCCGATACGCACGCCGTTGCCGGTGTAGATCACCGTGCCAGAGTTTATCGCGCTGTCGGCGCCGATCACCACATCGCCCATGCCGCCGGTGGGTTTGATCTTCACGAAGCTGTCGATCATCACCCGGGGACCAATCTCGATCAGCGTGCCGCGCACCGACTCCTCGATGTCGGCCATCGGCGAGATGCGGGCGGTGGGATCAATCCTGAGCATCGTAGTCAGCGTAGGCCGCGTCGGCGGGTGACATCAATGCCGGCGACGCCGGCCAGACGACCCCAAAGGCTGGATCGTTCCAGCGGACGCCTGCGCCATGTCCCGGGGTATAGGCCGGGGCGATCTGATAGAGGACATCACTGTCCGGCTCCAGGGTGAGGAAGCCGTGGGCGACGCCTTCGGGAATGAACAGGGCGCGCTGGTTGGTCGCCGACAGCTCGGTCCCGACCCATTGGCGATGGGTGGGACTGTCGGGCCGCAGGTCGACCGCGACATCGAAGATGCGGCCGCGCACCGCGCGGACCAGTTTGGTTTCAGCGTAGGGCGCCTTCTGGAAGTGCAGCCCACGCAGGGTGCCCCGGGCCGGATTGGTCGAAAGACTGGTCTGCACGGGTTCGAATGGAACGCCCGCGGCGGCGAACGCTTCCGGGCAATGCAGTCGCGCGAATCCGCCCCGGTCATCGCGATTCGGCTCGGCCTCGATGATCATCACGCCGACGACATCGGTGGCCAGGAACCGCATCAGTCCAGCACCCGCGTGGTTGGCGAGGCGATCACAAAGCGGCCGCCCCAATCGCCGACGAAAGCAAGCTGGCGGGTGATCTCGTCCTTGAGATTCCACGGCAGGATGAGGACGTAATCGGGACGCGACGTGCGCACGGCGTCGGGACTACGGATCGGTACGTGACTTCCGGGCAGGTAGCGGTTCTGCTTGGCCGGGTTGGCGTCATAGGCCTCGACGATATCTGCTGCGGTGGTCCCGCAGTAGTTCAGGAAGGTGTTGCCCTTGGCCGCCGCGCCGTAGGCCGCGATGGCCTTGCCGTCGTCACGGGCCTCCTTGAGGAAGGCCTGGAAGCTGTCGCGGACCGCCTCCACCCGCGCCGAGAACCCATCGTAGGTTTCGGCCTTGTCGAGACCGGCGGTAGCTTCCGTGGCGCGCAGGGTTCGCAAGGCTGCGGTCTCGACGTGGCCGGCCGCCTGGTGGCAGCAGAACAGCCGGAGCGACCCGCCGTGGGTGGGCAACAGCTCCACATCAAAGGGGCGCAGGCCGTGGGCCGTCAGCACCTGCTCGACCGCCACCAGCGACAGGTAGGAATAGTGTTCGTGATAGATGGTGTCGAACTGCACCTTCTCGATGAGGTTCAGCAGGTGCGGGAACTCGAAGGTGAGCACCCCCTCCGGCTTCAGCACGTGCTGGAAACCCCCTACGAATTCATTCAGGTCCGGCACATGGGCCAGAACGTTGTTGGCGGCCATCAGATCGGCCATGTCGCCGCGCGCCGCCAGCGCCCTGCCCGTATCAGCGTTGAAGAACTCCACATCCGTGCGCACGCCAATGGCGCGGGCCGCCTCGGCGGTGTTGGCGGTGGGTTCCACGCCCAGCACCGGGATGCCTTTGGCCAGGAAGTGTTTCAGCAGATAGCCGTCGTTGCTGGCGACCTCCACCACCAGTGACTGCGGCCCCAGCCCGAACCGCTCGGTCATCGCCTCGGCGTATCGGCGCGCATGTTCCACCCAGCCCGGCGAGAACGACGAGAAATAGGCGTAGCTGTCGTCGAAGATTGCGTCCGCCGGCACCTCATGGTCAGCCTGCACCAGGAAACAGGCGTCGCAGACCTTCGTGTGCAGGGGAAATACTGGCTCATTCCCGGCCGCCAGTTGCTCGGGCGTCAGGTAGCTGTTGGCCAACGGCTGCAGGCCGAGGTCCAGGAAGGTGCGGTTGAGGGGGGCGCGGCAGAAGCGGCAGAGACTCATGATCGGCTTTCGTAGTCCGCGATCTGCGCTTCGCACAAGGCCAGCGCATCCTCGCCCGCCGCCTGACGGCGATACCAGTCCATGGTGAGGGCCACGGCTTGCGGCGCATCCAGCCGGCTCTCGAAACCGATGGCGCGCTTCGCCAGGCTGGCGTCGATCGCCAGGGCGTGGGCTTCGAGCGATACGGGATCGGGCTCGTGGCGCCAGGGCTGTCCGCCCAGCGCCGCGACACCCAGGGTCGCCAGTTCGCCCACTGTGACCTCAGGGCCGCCGGGCCGGGGCCCGAAGTTCAGCGATCGAGGGGTTGCGGCATCCGTCGCCAGCGCCTCGATGTGCCGGAAGTAGCCGGCCAGACAATCCAGGACATGCTGCCAGGGCCGCGTGGCTTCCGGGTGGCGCAAGGTCACCGCCTCGCCCGCCTGGACCGCGCGCACAATGTCGGCCACCAGCCGGTCGCGGGAAAAATCTCCACCACCGATCACGTTGCCGCCCCGCGCCGTGCCCACCGGCACACTCGGGAAGAAGCTCTTCGCGTAGCTCTGGACCACGATCTCGGCGGCCGCCTTGGAGGCGGAATAGGGATCCTTGCCGCCCAGATTGTCGCCCTCGGCAAAGGCCCGGCCAGTCTCGGCGTTGGCGTAGACCTTGTCCGAGGTGATCACCAGCACCGCCTGAAGCGACGTCTGGCGGCGCAAGGTCTGCAGCAGATGGGCTGTGCCCATGACGTTGGTATCGAAGGTGGCGATCGGGTCCTCGACCGAGGTGCGTACGATCGGTTGGGCGGCCATATGCAGCACCAGATCAAACGCCGCGCCCTCCAGCGCAGCCGCCACCGCATCAGGTCGGCGCAGGTCGCAGAGCCGCGAGTTGGTCCGCGCGCCGACGTGGGCCAGGTCGTACAGGCTCGGGCGCTGGTCGGGCGCCAGCGCCAGGCCTGTGACCTCTGCGCCCATGCGGCTCAACCAGATCGCCGCCCAGCCGCCCTTGAAGCCGGTATGACCGGTGAGCAGGACGCGCTTGCCGGCCCAGAAGCCCGGGTTCACCGCCGCCACGGCGCCTCGCCGGACGCCCAGAGCGCCTCGAGCTGGTTCTTGTCGCGCAGCGTATCCATGGCGGCCCAGAAGCCGTCATGCCGGTAAGACATCAGCTGGCCGTCGGCGGCGAGGCCTTCCAGCGGCTCCCGTTCCCAGCTCGTCGCGTCTTCCGCAATCCGGTCGATGACCGACGGGTTCAGCACGAAAAACCCGCCATTGATCAGGCCGTTGTCTCCCGGCGGCTTCTCGATGAACCGCTGCACCTGGCTGTCCTCGATCTCCAGCGCGCCATAGCGGCCGGGCGGTGTGACGGCGGTGAGTGTGGCGTCCTTGCCGTGGGCCCGGTGGAACGCGGCCAGCTTGCCGATGTCGAGGTCGGCCACGCCGTCACCGTAGGTGAAGAAGAACGGCTCGTCCGGATCCAGATAGGACGCCACGCGCTTCAGCCGTCCGCCGGTCATGGTGTCCGCGCCGGTCTCCACCAGGGTCACCCGCCAGGGCTCGTGATGCGTGGCGTGATACTCGATGGATCCCTTGGCCAGGTCGACGGTCAGGTCGGCGTTGTGCAGCACATAGTTGGCGAAATACTCCTTGATCACGTACCCCCGGTACCCGAGGCAGACCACGAAATCGTTGAAGCCGTAGTGCGAATACAGCTTCATGATGTGCCAGAGGATCGGTCGGCCGCCGACCTCGATCATCGGCTTCGGCCGCAGATGGCTCTCTTCCGAAATGCGCGTGCCGAGGCCGCCCGCCAGGATAACTGTCTTCATCGCCGAACCTTCGCGCGCGCCGCGTCTTTGCGGCTCGTCATAGCGGGTTCAGGCGCGATCCAGAAGCCGGAAGGCTTGCGCGGCGGGCGCTGGCGAGAGATGTGAGGCTATGGCCGTCTCGCCCCGCGTCAATTTCCTGATCATCGGCGTCCAGAAGGGCGGCACTACGGCGCTGTTCGACTATCTCGGCGACTATGCTGATCTGGCGCTGAGCCGGGAGAAGGAACTCCACTTCTTCGACGATGAAACGCAGGACTGGGCCGCGCCGGACTACGACGCCTACCACGCCCGCTTCGATGATTCCGCCGGACGCCCCCTGGGCGAGGCCACGCCGATCTACAGCTACTGGCCAGGCGCGCTGGAGCGCATCGCTACCTACAATCCGGCCATGAAACTGATCCTAGTGCTGCGCGATCCGGTGGAACGGGCGTGGTCGCACTGGCGAATGGAATACGCACGCGGCGTCGAGCGTGAGCGCTTTGCCCGATGCATTCGTCAAGGGCGGCAGCGGCTTTTCGACGCCGAGCCCTGGGGTTTTCACCGGGAATTTTCCTATGTGGAACGGGGATTCTATGGGGAGCAGGTGGAGCGGATCCTGACCTTGTTTCCACGTGAGCAGTTGCTGATCCTGACATCGGCGGGGCTCGAATCAGACCCGGCGGTTGCGCTGGCGTCCGTGCGGGCCTTTCTGGGTCTGCCGCCCGGACAGGCGCCGACGCCGCGACGTGTGCATGTGGGTCAGGAGATGGACTATCCCTCCGAGCTGACGCCTGAGGATGTGGCATATCTCAGGGGGATCTACGCCGCCGACGCGGAGCGGCTGGCCGCGCTTACAGGTATCCGGTTTCCCTAAGGCCGCAATTCGGTCTCGAAGCCCCCGACAGGGTTTGATCATGACAAGGCTGCACATTCTGGCACTCGGCGCCCTTGCTGGCTTTGCAGCTTTCGCTGCGCAGGGGGCTGTCCCGGCCGGCCCTCGACTGGCCTTCCCGGTAGCCTGCGTGCTGGGGCGGACCTGCGAGATCCAGCACTATGTGGACCGGGATCCCGGCCCGGGCGTACGCGACTACCGCTGCGCCACACAGACCTATCAGGCTCACAACGGGATCGACATCCGGGTCCCGGATATGATGGCGCAACGCCGCGGCGTGGATGTGCTGGCCTCAGCGGCCGGCACGGTGGCCCGGGTGCGCGACGGCGTCGCGGATATCTCCGTTCGAGCGCCAGGCGCATCCCCGGTGGCGAATCAGGAATGCGGAAACGGGGTGGCCATCAGTCACGGCGGCGGCTGGGAGACCCAGTATTGCCATATGGCGCGGGGCAGCATTCGGGTGAAATCCGGCGACGTGGTCGCCGCGGGCGCACCGATCGGGCGCGTGGGCCTGTCTGGCAACACCGAGTATCCGCACCTGCACATGACGGTGCGCCACAATGGCGCCGTGGTGGATCCCTTTGCGCCCGAGGGTGGCGCCGGCTGCACCGCACAGGGCGACATGTGGACCCCGGAAGCGCGGACGGCCATGACCTACAGGCTGGGCGTGGTGCTGAACGCGGGGTTTGCAGCGGGCCCGGTCACGCCTGATCAGGTGGAGGCCGGCGGGGTCGTCCCGCCCGGACGGAGTTCACCCTACATCGTCGCCTACGCGCGCGGCATCGGCTTGCAGGCAGGGGACGAGATTGAACTCGAGCTCAAGGGTCCCGACGGAGTCAGCCTGGCGCGCAACCGGGCGCAGCCGCTGGACCGCTGGAAGGCGCAGTGGGTGACCTACGTGGGCAAGAAGGCGCCCGCCACAGGCTGGACGGGCGGAACCTATGTGGCCGACTACCGCGTCTGGCGACAGGGCAAGGTGGCCATCAGTCGCCGGTTCGAGATCCGGCTTTAGCGGTCACCACCCGATGGATCATGTCGTAGAAATCACGGGCAAATGTCTCGGTGTCGCCCAAGGGCGAGGCCTGGAGGTCGGCGCGCAGGGTCTGGCGTAGGGCGATCCGACGCGGGCGGTCGTAGGCCAGGCTGACAGCGGTCGCATGGAAGGCTTCAGGCGTATCGACGCACAGGTCGGCCAGGCCGGCGTTGATGAGAATGGACCGGCTGAGGCGCTGGAAGAACGCCTCCCCGGCGAGGCTGACCACGGGCACGCCCATCAGCAGGGATTCGACGGTCGTCGCGCCCCCGGTCAGCGGGAAGGTGTCCAGGGAGACATCGACGTCACCGTAGGCCGCCAGATGATGGCCACGGGTTGGCTGCCATTCAAGGCGATCAGCCGACACGCCCTGGGCCGCGAAAGCCGCCGTGATATTCTGGCGCAGCGCCTCTGAGCCAGCCTCCGGCCGAATGACAGAGAAACGGGACCCTGGCACACAGGCCACGACCCGGGCCCATGCGGTGAGCGTATCGCGGGTGAACTTGTAGGGATTGTTGGCGCTTCCGAAGGTGAGATAGCCCCGGCGCTGTTCCGGCGTCTGCCCGGCGACCGGGGGGGCGCTGGCGAATGAGGCTGCACCCAGTGCGATCCAGCTTCTCGGCAGGAAGAGCGGCGCTTCCAGCAACAGGTCGGGCGACAGGGGCGCGTTGAACGGATCGCAGATGTAGTGATCCACCGCCGAGAGGCCTGTGGAGTGGGGGTAGCCGAGGTAGCTGGCCTGCATCGGCGCCGGTCGCCAGGCCAGCACCTCGGGCAGGTTCATGTCCGTGGGGCCGCCCAGTTCGATCAGCATATCGAGTTGATCACTGGCGATCCGCTGAGCCGCGTCGCGCGCAGAGATCTCGGGCCAGGTGTGGAAACCCGTAACCGACCGACTGATGCGGGCCTGAACGCCATCCGCCTCACCACGGAAGAAGGAGTAGACGAAGACCTCGAAGCGTTCGTGGTCGATGCGATCAAAGAGGGGCAGGGCAAGGCGGCCTACGGGGTGGTCCCGCAGGTCGGAGGAGAGGAACCCCAGGCGCATCTTGCCGCCCGCGTGGGGAGGCGCAAGCGTGACGGGCGCCCGCGCCGCGCGGTTCTCGACGGCCCTGGCCCACAGCCTGTGTTGAGCCAGCAGTTCCCGGGCACGGTCCGGGGTGTCTGCCTCAGCGAGATGGAACATCAGCGCGGCGTTCAGCCCCGCGCCGGCCCAGCCGCGTCCGAGGGCTTCAAAGGTACCGAGGCGGGCCAGGTCCTCATGGGCGCAGGTACGGGCGAACACATCCCTCAGCAAGGCGATCTGGGCGGGTTTGGGGTTGGGACGGGCGGCAAGGTTCCGGGCCAATGACAAGGCCTCGTCCAGCTTTCTGCCGTCATCGCGCATGACGTCGCTGCACAGGGCCTTGAGCAAGGCGAACGCATAGTCGGCCTGAGCGGGTGCGAGTGTCAGGGCGCGGCGCAGGTGAGCCGTTGCGCGATCGGGGTCGGCCGTGGCCAACAGGTCGCCGAGGTGGAAGTGAGCCCAGGGTGTATCAGGCTGGCGCTGGAGCTGGCCCGCCAGGAACGCCTCGGCGTCAGCACGGCGACCGGAAACCCGGAGGAGGTGTGCCATCGCTTCCATGAGGCTGGGCTGATCTGGATTCGCGGCCAGGGCGCGGGACAGGGCTTCGCGGGCCATATCTGACCGTCCGGCTTCGTGCAGGGTGCTGGCAAGGAGGCGCCAGGCTTCTGCGTAGTCGGGACGAAGCGCGGTGGCTTCGTTCAGGCGCTGGATAGCTTCTGCGGTTCGTCCCAGACCTAGAAGCGCGCGGGCGGCCATGGTTCGCGGCATGGCGCCCTGCGCGTCGAGTTCGAGGGCGCGCGTGAAGGCGTCCAGTGCGGCTGTATGGTCGCCCTGGTCCAGCGACACGTTGCCTCGATTGATCGCGGCGCCGGCGAATTGCGGATCGATTCGCAGCGCCTGATCGAAGGCGGCGAGGGCTTCAGTCGGTCGTCCCAGCACCCGCAGGAAGACGCCCCGGATGTTCCAGAGATCACGGTCATCGGGGTGTAGGCGCGCGGTGTGCGCCGTGAGGCGCTCGCCTTCGATGAAATGCTGCGCCTGATAGAGCTGGCGCGCAACGGCCAGGCATTGGGCCGCGGGTGGCTGGGGAGCGGCCAGGAGGGTCTGGACCTGGGTTGCCAGGAGATCGGCAGAGGTCTGAGGAGCTTGGTCGGGCACAGGCACGATCCGGGACTTGAGAGCGGCGTGTTCGACAACGGTTGTGGGTCGAGCCGCGTTCACGCGCAAGGACATCGGCGGGGCCGGGAGCAAGTCATGTTCCCAAAA
Organism: uncultured Alphaproteobacteria bacterium; assembly: GCA_903909375.1. GTDB lineage: Bacteria > Pseudomonadota > Alphaproteobacteria > Caulobacterales > Caulobacteraceae > Phenylobacterium. Next base: position 131,422 of record CAIVVM010000020.1, on the reverse strand, counting down.
GAAAAGGGCCGCCCCGAAGGGCGGCCCGATCCATGTCCATCGTTGCCCGTGGGCTTAGATGATGTTGCCGAACTCGATGTCCGACAGGGTGCGGCCGACGAGAACGATACCGTCGTTCACCGTGCTGCCCGCGTTGTCCTGGAAGACAACCACGCCGTCCGAAAGCTGGACAACGTAGTAATCGAAGGTAGCGCCGTTGGTGGCGAAGAAGGTGTTCGCCGACGCCAGAGCCGTCGTGTAGTCCGAAGACGTACCGGCTTCGAAGTAGTTGGTGGCCGAACCGGCTGCCGACAGGTCGAGGCGATCGGCCAGAGCGCCGGTCGTGCCGCCGGTCCAGTCGAGAACCCGGTCGATTGCGCCGGCGGTCGTGCCGGAGTCGGCCGCCGCGAACACGAACACGTCGTTGCCATTGCCGCCGCTGAGGATGTCGAAGCCAGCGCCGCCGGTGATGTTGTCATCCCCGTCGCCACCCTGGATCGTATCGTTGCCAGCGTTGCCGGTCAGCACGTCGTTGCCGCCACCGCCGTCGACGTTATCCGCGCCCGCGCCGGCATCGACGGTGTCGTTGCCTTCGCCAGCCGTGATCACGTCGTTGTCAGCGCCGCCGTCGACCGTGTCATTGCCCGCGCCGAGGGAGATGATGTCATTCCCCGCAGCAGCCGTGACCGTGTCGTTGCCGTCACCACCGGTGATGTTTTCGTTACCACCCGCGCCGGCGACCGAGTCGTTGCCTGCGCCAGCATCGATGATGTCGTTGCCGCCACCGGTGTTGTCGATGGTGTCGTTGCCGTCACCGCCGGTGACGTTGTCGATACCCGCGCCAGCCGTGATGCTGTCGTTGCCGACGCCCCCGCTGATGACGTCGTTTCCGCCGCCGCCGTTGAGGGTGTCGTTACCGTCTTCGCCGAGCAGCTGAGCCGCCGAGGTCGTCGTCAGCACGTCGTTGCCGAGGTTGCCGTTGAGCAGGTCGAAGCCGGTCGAGGTCGAGGTGATCGTGTCATCACCCTGGCCGCCGAGCAGGTTGTCCTTGCCGACGTTGGCCGAGCTGACCGTGTCGTCGCCAGCGCCGCCCTGGATGTTGTTGATGGCCACGCCCGTCGTGCCGCCACCGGCGGCCGCGATGGTGTCGTTGCCGTCGCCGCCCAGGATGTTGCCCGAAGCCGCACCGGTGGAGATGCTGTCGTTGCCGGTGCCGCCGTCAACCGAGATCAGCGACGCCTCAGTCGCCGTCGAGGTCAGCGTGTCGCTGCCGCCTTCGCCGAAGATGCTGTCGTTGCCGGTCGTGCCGGCGATCGTGTCGTCGCCGAGGTTGCCGTTCAGGAAGTCGGCGCCGGCTGTACCCGTCACCGAGTCGTTGCCCTGACCCCCGAGGATCGTGGCCGCCGTGCCGCCCGTCGAGGACAGAATGTCCGCGCCGAGGTTGCCCTGGACGAAGCCGGTGCCCGAACCACTGTCGATGGTGTCGTCGCCTTGACCGCCGTAGGTGGTGTCGTTGCCCGAACCGCCGTTGATCGAGTCGTTGCCGGTGTTACCCTGGACAAGGTCGTTGCCCGTGCCGGGGGCCAGCGTGTCGTCACCGCCGCCACCGTAGTAGGCGTCAGACGAACCCGTGTCGCCACCGAACAGCGCTGGCGTGATGCTGGTGCCTGCCGTGTCGAGGTCGATCGCCAGCGTGCTGCCGTCGGTGAAGAGCACCTTGGTCGCCGTGGCCGAAGACACCGCCGGCGCAAACGTCGCCGACTTGCCGGTCAGGCCCGAGGTGATCGTGATAGTCGCCGTCGAGGTTGCGGTCGCGGCATTGTAACGCACCGTGGTGCGGGCTGCCGTTTCACCGGTCTGACCGAAGATCAGGGTGTCGGCAACGGTAAAGGCTGCCGCCTGCGCGTCGGTGATGGTCTCAAAATTGTAAATCGCCATTTATCTCTCCAGTCAGTGTCACACGGACCCCCAGAACGCTTGACCCCCACTCGAAATGGAGCAGTCCCAGCGGTCCTATACACCGATAACCATAGCATGGCCGCGGCGTAGATCGGACGAGCCCAAGGGGAGACGTATCGGAAGCCCGCCAATTAGGCAACATGAAAAAGCCCGACGAAACTTCCCGCGCCGAGGTGTGGCGCCGGCGCCGCTACTCCTCGCGGAACGCGTCTTCCCAGGTGCTGGTAATCGGCGAAATCAGATAACCCATGACCGAGCGGTTTCCGCCGACAACGGTGACGGTTGCGGGCATTCCGGGCGTCATCTGGACGCCTTTCTTCAGTTTCTTCAGTTCCGCAGGATCGATTCGCACATCGATCCGGTAGAACGCGGCGCCATTTTGCTCATTGGTCATGCGGTCGGCCGAGACGACAGAGACGGTGCCGTCAAGCGCATCGTTGAACCGCTGGTTCAGGCCGGTGAGGCGTACCTTGGTGGTCATGCCGACGCGGACCTCGTCCACATCCTCAGGGCGGATCATCGCCGTGACGGTGAGGGGCGCGCCGAGCGGTACAACGTCCATCACATTCTCGCCCGCGCCGACCAGGCCGCCGATAGTGAACTGGGTCAGGTTGAAGATGTGACCGTCGACGGGCGCGCGCACCACGGTGGCCGCCAGCGACTGGCGCGCTGCCGTCAGGCGCGGAATCACATCGGCCAGACGGGTCTGACTGTCGCGAAGCCCCTCGGCCGACTGATTCTGCCGCTCGTTACGCAACTGGGTGAGTTGCAGGCGGGTTTCGCCCATCTGCTGGCGGATCCGGGCGATATCGGCCTGGAGCTGGCCCTTGCGACCGGACAGTTCGGCCATGCTGCGCTCATAGCGCAGGACCAGGGTCTTGGGCGCGAACCCCTGTTCGTTCAGCTTGCGATAGCCGTCCAGTTCTTCCTGGGTGAGCCGTTGCTGCTCGATGATCGAATCAAGTTGGGCCTGTTGGCCGGAAACCTGGGTGAGCTGCTGTTCGACACGCTGGCCCAGCACAGCCGTCTGGCTCTCATAGACCTGGCGACGGGTGGTGAAGAGGAACTCCTGGTCGCGAATCAGCTGGGCGACGGCCGGCTGGCCGATACGCGCCATGATCTCGGCCGGGAAGTTGATGGCCGCCGCGCCCGTCGCCTCGGCATTGAACCGGGCGTTCTGGGTGATCATGGTGTCGTACTGGTTCTGCAGCACATCGACGGTGGCGCGCGCCTCCACGTCGTTGAACAGCAGCAGCGGCTGGCCAGCTTTCACCTGCTGGCCCTCGGCGACCAGGATCTGCTTGACGATGCCGATCTCGCGCTGACGGAGCGTCTTGCGCATGGTGTCGGCGCGCACTTCGCCCACCGCGGTGATACCTGTGGCCAGCTTGTCCAGAGAGGCCCAGAGCCCCAGGCCGAAAACGAAGACCGCGATGACGATGCCGCCGAGGATCATCGGCTTGCGCAGCCGTGTCTGCAGCTCCTTGGCCATCGGGCCGCGGTCCTCGGCGCCGAAGGTCGGAACCACATAGCCGTGGTTGTCGGGATCGGGCCGGGTCTGTCCGAAATCGAGTTTCATCAGCCGGCCTCCACCGCACGCACCTCGGTAGGCGCGGGTTTGACCAGCCGGGCCATGACCTGATCGCGTGGGCCAAACAGCTCGACGCGGCCGTCGCGCAGAACCAGCATCTTGTCGGCGGCGCGGAACACGCCGGGCTTGTGAGAAATGATCACCACCGTTGCGCCATTGGCCTTCATTGCGTCGATCGCGCGCATCAGGGCGTCCTCGCCCTCGGCGTCCAGGTTGGCGTTCGGCTCATCCAGCACGACGAAGGCCGGTTTCGCGAGCATGGCCCGCGCCAGGCCCACCCGCTGCCGTTGGCCGGCGGATAGCACCGTGCCGCCCTCGCCCACCTCGGTGTCATAGCCCTTGGGCATCCGCAGGATCAGGTCATGAACCCCTGCCAGCTGTGCGGCCTGAATAACTTCCTCGTCCGTCACATCGGGGCGGAAGCGGGCGATGTTGTTGCGGACGGTGCCGGCAAATAGTTCGGTGTCCTGCGGCAGGTAGCCGACGTGACGTCCGAAGTCAGCGCGGTCCCAGGTGAACACGTCGGCGCCATCCAGTCGAACAACACCCTGCAGAGGCTTCCAGATCCCCACCAGCAAGCGGGCGAGCGTCGACTTGCCGGCGCCGGACGGGCCGATGACGCCCAGGATCTCGCTGGGCTCCAGCGCGAAGTTGATATTGCCGAGGACCAGCCGCTGCATTCCCGGCGGCGCGAAATTGACGCCTTCCACCGAGAGCTTGCCCAGCGGCCGCGGCAGTGTGGTGGCTGAGGACGGCGCCTCGGCCTTGGCCAGCAGATTCTGCAAACGCCCATAGGCGGCGACCATATTATTCAGCGGATCCCACGAGCCCACGATCTTCTCGATCGGCTGCAGGGCGCGGCTGGCCAGGATCATGTTGGCGAACAGCAGCCCGGAATGGATCGTGCCCTTCATGATGAGATAGGCCCCGATGGCCACGATCAGCACCTGGAACGCCATACGGACGGCCTTGATGATGTCGTTGTACATGTTCGAGGCTTCGGCCGCGGCAGCCCCGCGCTCGATGGTGACCGCGCGATACTTCGACCAGGCCTGGCCGAGCGTGGGCAGCATGCCCATGGCGCGTACGACCTCGCCGTTCCGGAGCGCCGCATCGGTGAAGCTGTAGCTTTTCAGCGCCGCTTCGTTGGCGTCGCGCAGCGCCGACTGGGTGGCGCGGGCCTGGGCGATGGCCAATCCCAGCAGGATGAGGGCGCCCGCCAGGGTCACAAAGCCGACCAGCGGATCGATGATGAAGAGGGCGAACAGGAACACCGGAATCCAGGGCACATCGAAGATCGCCGCCGCCGCGATGCCGGTGAGGGACTGACGGAACTGATCCAGATCGCGAAGTGCCTGGGCCCGGGCGCCGGGCTCGCCACGCACGGCCGCGTCGAACAGGCTGGCGAAGATGCGGCCTGAGACCCGCTGGTCGAGGGCGACGCCATAGTTGATCAGAATGCGCGCCCGGAAATCGTCGATCACGCTGGAGACCGCAAACACCAGCAGGGTGATAAAGGTCAGGCTCCAGAGCGTGGCCTGACTCTGGCTGGTCATCACCCGGCCATAGACCTGGTAGGTGTAAAGCGGCAGCGCGAGATACAGCAGGTTCGAGACAAGGCTGAAGCCAAACGCCACAAGCGCCGGCCGATAACCCTCACGAAGGGCGCGACCCAGCACATTGTCCGGAATGTCGGAGAGAAACGTCAGAAACTTCATCTCGTCCAGTCCATATCTCCAGCGCCCGGCGCGCTGATTCGCCGGAGTGCTGACACGTCTGCCGGCCAGGGGGTGCACCCTGATCAGGCGGTTGTCTCGAGCCTATCCGCCAGCAGTCGGCGGTCGGCCCAAGAGGCCTGATACACCATACTTCGGGAAAAAGGGTGAACGCGGCCAAAAAACAACCGCGCGCAGGACACTACCTTGAAAATTGTCAGCGCATGCGTTTGTGAGGAAGCGTCTTGTCAAGACCGCTGCGCCAATGGAACAAACATGCAGCCGTCGACGATTTCAGGTCAGGTTCAATCGGGAAGTTCGATGCCGAAGATCGCCATCGTCGGCAGCTGCATTACCCGCGACCTGTGGCCGATCCGTGGCGGCGGCAGTGAGCAGCTGCTCTATGTTTCGCGGACCTCGCTTGCCAGCCTGCTGGCCTCGCCGCTCCCGGACTTTCGGCCGGCCCGGACCCCGCCGGGCGACCTGCATGCGCACGAACACAAGGCTCTGGTCGCCGATCTCGAGAAGACGGCTCTGGCGCGGTTGGTGGCGTTTCAGCCAACCCACCTGATCTTTGACTTTATCGATGAGCGCTTCGACCTCATCTCGACGCGCGGGACCCTGGTGACACACAGCGCCGAGCTGGTGCGGAGCGGCTATATGTCGCGCGCGCCGTTCAGAAGCTGGCGGCCGATTTCCAGACTGTCGGCGCCCTGCGATCGGGTGTGGCGCGACGCGACGCGCGCCTTCGCGACGCTGCTGGAGCAATCAGAGCTTCGAAGGGCCGTTCCCATCCTGCACTCGGCGCGGTGGGCGACCCGTCAGCGGGACACCTCCGGGGCGATCTCCGAGATCCAGGATGTCGAGATCCTGAGCGGCAGGCCGACCGAAATTGGACCGTACAATGCCCTGCTGGAGCGCCAGGAAGCTGAATTCCTGCGCCTGATGCCACCGATGGCAAGGATCGACGCCGATGCGTTCCGGTTGGCGGATCCGGATCACCAGTGGGGCCTGAGCCCCTTCCACTACATTCCCGAATACTATGACGACGTCCGCCGTCAGCTCGGCCAGCTTGGGCTATCCGGTGCGTTCAGCGAACGGCCCGCCGCGCCCAGTGCTCAAGTGGCGTGAGCCCGGCGCGAATCACCTCCGGACGCGCCACTATGTAGGCGGCGGTGGGCGCGCCAGGCTGCGCCTGGCTAACCTTCCAGGCGCCGCCCCGCAAATAGTCCACGACAGGATTGACCCCTGCGGGAAGGTCCGCGCCCCGGGCGGCGACATAGTACGCCAGATCAAACCAGGGGCTGGGACTACGGCCTTCGAACCCGCCCATCGCTACAAAGTGCAGCAGCGGGGGAATGCCGGCTGCCGCAACATCCGGCCATTGCTCAAGATACCAGGCGGTGTCGAACAGCGGGTGCGGCGAAAGACCCCGGCTCCAACCGGACGCCAGATAGTGCAGAAGCGCCGGCTGGTCCGCTGCCTCGGGCGCCTGGCGGACATACCAGTCCACATCAAACAGAGGGTGAGGGCTGAGGCCCTCTCGGCCGCCCTCCCGCAGATAGTGGGATAGAGGGTCCTCGCCCCGGGCGAGCTCCGGCGACTGCGCCAGATAGTGGGGCGGATCGAACAGCGGATGAGGGCTGGTCGCGCCGGCCGCGCCGACGCGCAGATAGTGCTCCAGTGGCGTCAGGCTGGTCTGCGCCAACCCTTCCGCGTGCCCTGCGCGGTAGTATGCATCGTCAAACAGTGGTCCGGGCGACCGTCCCTCGCGGCCGCCCGTGGTGAGGTAGTGGACCAGAGGCGAGAGCCCCCGCGTCGCCACATCCGGGTTTGCAGCAAGGTACCAGTCGGCATCGAAAAGACCTGCGCCGCTGTGGGGCAGGCTCGCCAGACCATTGCGCCGGATCAGGATCGCGTGGCCCACCGGCCCCAGCCTGGCGAGAATCCGGTCGACCAGTTGGTTCAGGCGATTGTGACGGCGGGTCGTCGAAGGATAGCGAGCTGCGTGGGCCGCCACGGCCTGGCCGCGCAGTCGCGCCTCGAGCTCCGCGCGCTGGATCATCGATTCCTGAACCGCAAGGGACAGCTCGGATCGCGTCAGCGCCTCGCGGACCTCCGCTTCATGGGCGAGGCGGTGCGCGCCATCAAAGTCACGCTTCAGGGCGCCGATCCGCTCGACGACGGCGCGCGCCTTGTGGAGCAGGCCCGACGCCTGCGGATGTTCCCCGGCCCGTTGTTCCGTCATCGGATACCCTCGGCGTCCAGCCAGGACTGAAAACTGCCGGGGCCGGACGCAAAAGGATTGGCGAAGGCCGTCTGCAGGTCGCCGCGTTCGCGATAGAGCACGCGGGCGGCCTTCGTGATCGGCGTTCCATCGTCATAAGCGCCGAAAGCCCACCACCGGTCGGGAATCGCAGGGTCTGTGGCCGCAGCGACCTCCCGCTTGTACCAGGCCCAGATCTCGTAAACCGGGAAGTTGCGGCCAGCATACCGGCGGGTCATGGCGTCGCCCACTGCGCCCAACTTGGTGAAGTGCCAGAAGCGCAGGTCCACGCCGTTGACGGTGATACGCCCGTCCTTCTCAACAGAGATCTTGCGGGTCGACAGGTTCCAGCTGGCGACATTGTAGCCGGGATCGCGGATGATCTTCAGACGGTCGAACAGGGCCGGCACGTGATCGCACCACCGCTGGTCGACAAAGAGGCCGTTCGGCATGTCGTCGTAGCAGTAGGACAGCAGCCGGTCGTTCCACCACTTTGCGAACCGGGCGCCCTCGCCCGTCGTCCGGATCGCCATGAAGCCAAGATTGAAGATGCCCGTTCGGGAGGCCGAAAGGTCGTTGTCGAGTATCGCGGCGTGATCGTCGTTGGCATCGACCAGATGCGGGGTCAGGAGGATGTCGTGGTGTTCCAGCCACTCCTCCAGAGGCGCCAGACTTCCCAGCGCTGCCGTGTCGGGATCCATGTAGATCACAGCGTCAAAGCCCCAGCTGCAGGCCTGGTGGATGAAGGGACCCTTCACCGCCGTGCAGACCTCCACCACATCGTGCTTGAACAGCCAGCTGTCGAAATCGGGGATACCCAGGTCGCTCGCCCACACCAGGCGGTCAAACGGCTCGCTGGCGGGGTCAAACCGGAAGCCCTCCGGAGGACGATCCGTGATCAGCGCCGCCAGCTCCCAGTCCGGATGGAACTTGCGAAGCGTCTTGAACAGCACCCGCGCCCGATTGAGATACGAGAAGGTGAAGCTGGAGTAGCAGAGGATCTTCATGGGCTGGGCGGGGTCGCCAGATCGAGGGTGAGGGCGCTGTAGACAAGGTCATAGAGCATTGGTCGCCGCTTCGCGCGAGCAAGTTGAAGTATGGCGCCGGTGTCGAAGGCCGAGGCCAGCTCCGCCTCGTTGTCGATGAGCTGGCCGTGGCCGCTCTCCCGGACAAAGGCGGCCACATTGCCGCTGTCCGGGCCCGTAATGACGGCGCAGCCCGCCGCAGCGGCCTCGTAGGCGACAAACGAGAAGGTCTCCCGACATAGCGGCCAGACCAGCACGGCATCGGCCTGCACCGCCTCCAGCGCCATCTTCATCGTCTGAGGATTCCCGGAGCCCGCCTCGACACGCTCGAACCGGTGGGGCATGGCCAGATCGGGGTGGGCGCCGAGGTGGATGAATTCGTAGCGCGGGTCTTGCCCGAACCGCGCCGCGAGATTGCGAAAGATCGCCCAGCCTTTGTGTGGCGCAGGGAAACCGGCGAAGGCGATTATGAAGGGGCGGCCGGCAGGCCGAACCGGCGCTGGCCCTGTCGGCATCAGGCGGGCGTGCGGCAGGACGTGGGTGTGGGTCGCCGGCAGATCCGTCGCGCGCCGCCAGAGTTCCAGAGCGCTCCGGGATGGTGCGGCGACTTCGAGATCCAGCCGCTCGAACAGGCGTGCGTGCCCCTGGATATGACGGTCACGCCAGGGACCGAACAGGCAAACGTTGCAGGACGCGCTTCCGGGCGGCGGCGCGCCACAATCCTCCACCTCGTTTCTGAGCAGGTGAAAGCCCGCGCAGAGACTGGCAAAGTCGTGCAGCCAGAACACACCACGTCGAAGACCCAGTGCCGCCAGGATGTCGGCGACCTCATCCGGCGCATGGCCAAGCAGGCTGTGGATCGCGAAACTGCGCCCGGACGCGTCGTCGTTGGCCACCCGTGCCAGAACCCGCCGCAGCGTGTCCGGCGCGACAGCGCCCAGCGCGCGACCGTTCCAGACGACGGCCAGGGCTTCGACGTCATCCGGTCCGCGCACAAGGGTCCAGGGTCGCGCACCGTGCAGGTGCAGATGGTCCCGGCCAAGCTCGGCAAGCCGCGCAGCCTCGCGCCGGATCGTGAACTGCAGGCCGCCGGTATTGGTGGCGAAGTTGTCCTGGCTGAAGGTCACATGGACCCGCGCCAGCCCGTCCGGCGCCTTGGAGAGCACAGCGTGCAGGTCGTCTTCCGGCAGAAGCGGCACGTCGATCAATTGCAATCGGGCGAGGCGGTCTTCAATGGGCGTCAGACCCTCGATCAGCTCAAACCGGAAACCAAGCGGCGCCTCCTGCGGCGCAGTTTTCGGCCGGCCGTGAGTGAGGTGGTGGAGGAACGGGTTGGCGCCCGATGCGGCGATATCCGGAAAGGCCGCGAGATACTCCAGAACCGAGAAGTCAGGGTTGGGATCCCGACCCTCGCGCCAGCCATGCGCCATGAAGTGTTCGAGCGGGTCGGCGCCAGACGCCGCGACATCGGGATAGCGCGTCAGATAGAAGGCTCGGTCGAAGGCGCGGGCGACGACCCGGCTCTCCGGGTCCAGCTCCGGGCGCCTTCCCTTCCAGCCTAACCGCGCAGCGAACATCTCGATCCGGGCTTTCATGAGCCCGCTCCGACCAGGTCACCGGTCATGCCGCTATAGGCGAGGCGATAGCGCCGGGGTTTGCGCCGGTGGCGATGGAGAGACAGGATTTCACCGGTACTGAACGCATGGCTCAATGCCGCCTCTCCGTCCAGCACCAGACCCCGACCTCGCTGCGCGGCAAAGGCCGCGACGTTGCCGCTGTCCGGGCCGGTCACGACCATGGCGCCGCCGGCTGCCGCCTCGTAGGCGGTGAAGGAGAAGGTCTCGCGGCAGGCCGGCCAGATCAGAGCCACGTCGATCTCGAGCGCTTCCACGGCGTCCTGCATGGCCTGGGGTCGTTCCATCGTCGCCATGACGCGGTGAAAGGTCGCAGGCGTCGCAGGATCCGGGCGTCCGCCGAGGTGAAGAAACGCATACCGCGGGTCCGTAGCGAAGGAACGAGCCAGGGCGCTGAACACCGGCCAGCCCTTCAAAGGCACGGGCATGCCGACAAAGGCGACGCGCAGGGGCCTGGCCCCCGAAGCCGCCGGCGCGGGACCTGCCGACACCAGACGCGCCAGGGGCAGAACCACGGCGCGCGGCGGCGTGATCCCGGTCCGGGTGCGCCAGAAGTCGAGCGTGTTCTGTGAAGGCGCCGCGACCGTCAGCGAGAGGCGCTCGAAAAGTCGCCGGTGCGCCTCGGTATGGCGTGCGCGGTGGTCGCCATAAAGGCAAACGCCGCAGGCCGCGCTGTCGGTAGCCGGAGCGCCGCAGTCCGTCACATCGTTTCGCTGGAGGTGAAAACCCGCGCAGAGACTGGCGAAGTCGTGGAGCCAGAAGAATCCTTCGCGCAACCCGGCGGCCTCGAGGATGTCAGCCGTTTCATCGGGCGCGTGGCCCAGCAGGCTGTGGATCGCAAAGGAACGACGGCCGCCGGGCGGCAGCCTCCCCAGAGCCATACGAATCGCGTGTGGCTCGAACACGCCCAGGTTCACGCCGTTCAACATGACACCCAGAGGCCCCGGCTCATCATCCCGACGCACAGTGGGCCACCACGCGGCGGGATAGAGATGCATATGGTCCCGTCCCAACTGCGCAAACCGCACACTCTCGCGTCGGACACAGAGCTGCAGGCCGCCGGAATGTTCGACGTAGTTGTCGTGGCTGAAGGTGATGTGCAGGTCCGGCCGCAGAGCCATCAGGGCGGCAATCAGGCGTTCTGCGGGATCAGTCGAAAGATTGGCGCCGACCCGCACGGCGCGGTCGATCCGGTCCGCGACCGGGCGCAGTCGCGAGATGACGTCAAACTCGGGCCCCAGGTCATGCCGCGCGGCCCGGCCTTCGGCGCGCCCGGCGATGACATAGTGCGCAAACGGGTTGAGGCCGCTGACGGCTATGTCCGGATAGGCGTCCAGATAGTCGCGGACCGAGAAGCCAGGCGTCGGGTCGCGATCCTCAAGCCAGCCTGTGCGGCGGAAATGCACGAGGGGATCCATCCCGGAGGCGGCCACGTCCGGATTGGCCGCAAGGTAGAAGGCGGCGTCGAACTCCCGGGCAATGGCCGCGTCTGATTCGGCCTCGGAAATGGCGCCTGCCCGCGATTCGGAGGCGGGGCCAAAGGACAGCGGTCGCCAGGTCTGCGGCGACCAGGCGACGGCGGCATAGTAGGCGCGCGCATTGCTGGAAGGTGCGACCTCCCGGCCCTCATCGCGGCCTCGAGTGAGATAATGAAACAGCGGCTCGAGGCGCAGCCGCTTAACGTCGGGGTTCTCGACAGTATAGCTGCGCGTGGAGAACCACGGGGCCGGGTCACGGCCTTCACGCCATCCCTGGACGCGGTAGTGCCAAAGCGCATCAATTTCGGCCGGCAAGTCGTCGTAAACCGCCCGATAGAACGCCTCGTCGAAAACGCTGGCGATCACCCGATGGAGGTCCTCGGCGCTCGGTCGTGAGAGAGCTCGGGCCGGGGCGGCCATGGCGACACGGTTCCTGTTCGGGGCAGCCCTGCTGGTTTGCAACAGTTGCCCGGCGCGATCAACCGCTTGCGGCGGCCGCGCCTGAACCGTACCACCAGCATCAGGATGAGCCGCGCACCCGCACCCTCAAAGCCGACGCCCAGACCGGTCAGGACACCGCGCCCGCGCGTGGCCTATCTGGTGCTTGGCATGCATCGTTCGGGCACCTCGGCGGTGACCCAGTTGCTGGCGCTGGCCGGGGCGTCGCTGCCGGCCAATGTGATGCCGGGCGATGAGCACAATCAGAAGGGCTACTTCGAGCCCTGGAAGATCGCGATCTTCAACGATGAGCGACTGCGCGCCGCCGGCTCGGCCTGGGACGATGTGTTTGCCTATCCCTATCGGCCGTTGCCCCCGGCGATCGAGGCCGATTGGCAGATGCGGGCGGGCCAGCTGTTCGACGGCGAGTTTCGCAGGACGACCTGGCCCCTGATGAAGGATCCGCGCGCAACCGTGCTCTTGCCCATGTGGCGGGCGGTGCTGGCGGAGCGCCAGATTGCTGTGCGGTGCGTGATCCCGGTGCGTCATCCGCTGGATGTGGCCGGCTCGCTGGAGCGGCGCGACGGGTTCGCGCTTGAGAAGTCCGTGCTGGTCTGGAGCGCCTATATGCTGGCTGCGGAGGCCTATACCCGCGACCTGCCACGCGCCTTCACCGGTTATGACGCGTTGCTGGCCGATTGGCGGAAGGAAGCGGCGCGGATCGAGGTGGCGCATGGGGCGTCCCTGCCAGGGCTGACCGAGGCTGCAGCCCGCAAGATCGACACCTTCCTGACCCCGGACCTGCGGCACAACACCACCGCGGGCGGGCTTGAGGCGCTGGGCTGGGCCGGGCGGCTGGCCGCAGACGTCCTGGGCTGGTTCGAGGCCGCAGCCGCCGGCGCATCGCCGGATCGCGCTGTGCTGGAAGCAGCAGCTGCGGAGCTGGAGCGCCGTAACCGGGAGTTCGGCATGCTTGTGTCGCCCGCGGCGCGGGACCTGGCGGCGACACGGGCAGACCTGCTGGCGACCCGGCAACAGCTCGAAGGCGCAACTGCGTTTCAGGCCGAGCTACGCGCCGACATTGAAAGGCTGGAGGCTGGCTGGCGGGCCGATCAGGCGCAACTGCAGGACGCCCTCACCCTGCTGTCCCAGCTGGACGCCCAGATGGATGCGGCTCTGGCTATCGAATAGACGCGCCTACGATCTCTGGCGGCGCAACGCAGGATCAATGGCCAGGTAGAGTGCGCCCGTGATCGCCGCCAGATCGAGCACATAGAGGTACCGATAGTCGCAGGCGATGGAGATCGCGAAGAAGCTGGCCGCAAAGCCCAGCGCGCCAGCCATCATCGCGGCGATCACCAGGTCCGCCGGATCTCGCCGGACCATAAGCCAGACGAAGACGATGAACGCGATCCCGGCGTAGACGAGATGTGACATCGCCGGGGTGTCGAAGTACCAGGTGGCGTAGTTGTAGATGCGCCCGTCGTGGGCGTCGGCCCGGCCGGGAATACCCAGTTCGCCCAGCGCCCGGGCCGGGCCGGTAATCCCGACGTGGACCGGAAGGCAACGCATTATCGCGGGCGTTGTCATCACTTGCTGGAACGCCAGCAGGCGACCCTGCAGATAGACGCCTGTATCGCTGGTGATCAGGTCCAGCCACTCGGCCTGGACGACCTCTCGTGGCACACGCGGCAAATTCTGGCCCAGCCAGGCGTCGGCCGTCAGCACATCCACCCGCTCAGGCGAATAGAGCCGGTCTGCGTTGGCGCGAAGGTAGGCTCCGACATCAGGCGCGACAGCGTCGATCCTGGGCGTGGGCCGGTTCGGGCTGATTGCAGCTGCGGCGGCCAGGTCGTAGCTCTGGAGAAGTCGCACACCCTTGCCGCCCGCGTCGTCCGGCGCGCCGACACCCTGTGGGCGGGCGGTGGCGCTCAGGATCAGCGCCAGCACAAGCACGGAGACCAGCCAGCCCAGCGCAAGGCGCGCGCCCGACCCCCAGCCAAAGCGGGATCGCGCCCAGGCCAGCGCCAGTGCCGCCGGCAAGGCGAAGATCAGACCATTCTGGCGGAGCAAGCCTGCGACCGCGAAGAGAAGCGCCGCGATCGCCAGACCAACCCAGGGAACCTTGTGCTGAGGATCGCGGATGCTGAAGGCCAGCGTCACGAAACCGGCTAGCGTCGCCACCGCAAACCAGACGTCCTTCCAGACGATGCCCGGATAGATCAGCACCTGCGGCAGGACGATCACCGCCAGAGCAAGAACCGGGGCCAGCCAGGTGGTGCGTGGCCTGAGCGACGGCAGCAGCATCCACGAGCCAAAGAGCAGCACGCCACTGAGCACGGTCGCCAGCGAGCCGCCGGGATGCAGGCCGTCCAGAACGCCCAGCAGCCAGCCGAAGATGGCGGGGTTCCAGGTTTCGCGCACCTGGAAGCGTCCCTCATGCAGGGCCAGCACCGAGTCGACGGACATATGTCCGGGCCAGTTCAGCACCAGCATTGCGATGAGTGCGGACGCCAGCACCAGCCGCAGGGCCCAGCGCGCGGGGGCGCCCCGGGCCGTCATCGGGGCTCATCCTCGGTCGCAAGATCACGCAGGACGGCGAGATAGGGATGGATCGGGCGGCTGGGGGCGTTCAGGACATCAAAGTTCATCGCCTGAAGCAGAAACTGGGCGCCCAGAATCACCGGAAGGGCGGCCAGCATGACCACACCGGCCGACGCGGCCTGACCCGGCGTCCGGTTGGCGAGATAGCTCAGCGCATAGGCCACCCCGAACAGGCTGGACATCAGGCCGAACACCAGTTCCAGCGTGGCGGCGTTGAAGTCGCGCACGAAATACTGACCCACCACCCGCCGGGCGAAGTTCCGCGCGTGCTGGAGTGCGAACGGGCCAACGATCTGCCTGATCCGGATGTTGGAAATCTCGTCAGCATAGCGCGCCGGCATCGGGACATCGCGGACGACCGCACGCAGCGTGCCCAGATGATACAGAAGGTCGGTCTCGAAGAAGAACCGGCGCGACACCTCCTTTTCCAACACCAGCCGGGCCACATTGGCTTCCAGCGCCGTGTAGCCGTTGGTGGGATCGAAGATGTTCCAGTAGCCGGTGGAGAGCTTGGCGGCGAAACTGAGCATGGCGTTGCCAAGCACCCTGACGGTCGGCATTGCGGTCAGGTGGCTTATCGAGGTGAAGCGGTTGCCCTTGGTGTAATCGGCCTCGCCCAGCAGGATGGGCGCCACCAGCTGGGCCGCGTAGGCCAGGTCCATCTGGTCGTCGCCGTCGACCTTGACGAGCACGCGGGCGCCCCGCGCGACAGCCTCGGCGTAGCCGGCCAGCGTGGCGCCGCCGACCCCCTGGTTCTGTGCCAGGCGAACCACCACGACGCGGGGATCGGTGTTTCGAGCCTCGATCAGGTCGCCGGTGGCGTCGGGACAGGCGTCATCCACACAGACGACGCCCTCGATCCAGGTTGGCGTCTTCGCAAGTACCCGCAGGACGCGCTCACCCACCTTGTAGCAAGGCACGATCAGCCAGACGCCCGAGCCCTCAAGGCTGAGCGACTGCGACGCATAGGCCAGACCTGGCTGGGCAGGCTGTCGCGTCGCGGACGTATGAGTCGGGGTTTTGGCCACTATAACCGGCTTACAGCCAACCCCGGTGCGGCGCCAAGCCGATGCGGAGGGTTTGGGGTCGCGGCGACGGGCCAACGATTGATACGCGTCAATGCCGATCTCCGCCGCCTGCCCTCAGCTGGAGCCACAAAAGCCAACGGAGACCAACTCATGTCCAAGTCACTGATCCGCGAAATCAAGCACAATGCTGAAGACTCCCTCGAGGATCTCGCCAAGGCGCTTCACAAGGCCGCAGACGGGCTCACCGACGACGCCGAACACGCCGTCGCCTCTGCGGCCAAGGCATTGCGCGATGCCGCCACGATGATCGGGAATAACACACCGGAGCCTGCCAAGGCGGTCGCTCGCAAGGCGGTGGCCGAGGTCAAGGCCCATCCCATCGCCTCGACCGCGGCCCTGCTCACGGCGGCAGCGGCGCTGATCGGCCTGCTGGCTTCAACGCGTCGGAAGACCACAGACTAGGGCGTTGCCGGTTCGGAACAACGGTGACAATGCATTCAGTTCGCCAGCGGGTCATGATCCGACGCGAGCGCCGCCCGGTTACAGGCATTGTCACCGTTGCCAGGACCGCCCCCGCATCCTTGCGCCCCTCCACCCCGCCTGTTACCTCCGGCCCTTCGCTCGGGAGAGGCCATGGATACCGCCACCCATATGCTGCGGACTGGACAGCGCGGGACGCTGTTCCAGCTACAGATGGCCGGGCGGGACCTGCGCAATTCGTTCGGACGACTCGGGCTGGCCTGGTCGCTGGCCTGGCATGATGTGTCTTCGCGCTATCGCGGGTCGATCCTGGGGCCGTTCTGGATCACGCTGTCGATGGGTCTGATGACCCTGGGGATCGGGTTTCTCTACGCAAACCTCTTCGCCATCGAACTGCACATCTTCCTGCCCTATGTGGCGCTGGGGATCGTGTTTTTCGCGGTGATGACCGGCACGATCAACGAGGGCTGCGACACCTTTGTGCAGGCGGCGGGGATTCTTTCCCAGACCAGCCTTCCGATGCTGACCTTTGTCTGGCGAACGGTGTTTCGCAACCTGATCAACCTGGCGCACCATCTGGTGATCGTGGTGGGGGTGCTGATCTTCTACGGCTATTGGCGGACCGCCGATGCGCCCATGGCGCTGCTGGGGCTGGTGCTGATGGTGGCGAACGCCAGCTGGTTGTCGCTGTTGGTGGGGATTGCCTCGGCGCGGTTCCGCGATATCCCTCAGATCGTGATGTCGGTGATGCAGTTCGCCCTGTTTATGAGCCCGGTGTTCTGGAAACCGGGGCGGCTGAAGGACTATCAGGCGTTCCTGGACCTTAACCCGTTCTACCACCTGCTGGAGGCGGTACGCGCCCCGTTACTGGGTACGCCCGTCGCGCCTGGAACCTATCTGTTTCTGGTCGGCATGGCGGTGGCAGGTTGGCTCGTCACCTTCCTGATCTTCGCCCGGACGCGCCGCCGGATTGTGCACTACCTATGAAGCCGCCCCCCGTCTCCATCACCTGTACGGACCTGACGCTCAGGTTTCCGGTCTATGGCGTCGACGCCAAGTCGCTGAAGAAGGCGCTGGCGCGGGCGGCCGTGGGCGGGCGACTGGGCCGCCACTCCGGCGTCACCGACGTCACCGCCCTGCAGAGCGTCAGCCTGAAGCTGGAGGCTGGCGACCGGCTCGGTCTGATCGGTCACAACGGCTCGGGCAAGACCACCCTGCTGCGCGCCCTGTCCGGCGCCTATGAGCCGGATGAAGGCGTGATCGAGGTGCAGGGGCGGATCGCGGCCCTGCTGGATCTGGGGCTGGGCATCGACCCCTCGGCGACTGGCTATGAGAACATCCGGCTGCGCGGCCGCATTGCAGGGCTGACGGCGAAGGAAATCGATGAGCGGATGGACGAGATCGCCGCGTTCACCGGTCTCGGACCGTTCCTGGCGATGCCGGTAAAGACCTATTCGGCGGGCATGCAGGGCCGTCTGGCCTTTGCCGCCGCCACGGCGGTGGACTGCGATGTGCTGCTGATGGACGAGTGGATCGCCGTCGGGGACGCCGAATTCCAGAAGCTGGCGCACAAGCGGCTGCTGAAGCTGGTGGAGCGGGCGGGCATCCTGGTGCTGGCCACCCACGAGGCGCCGCTGCTCAAGCTCTACTGCAACAAGGTAATGCGGCTGGACGGCGGAATTGCGTCGGAGGTCATGGACATCCGCAGGGTGGACGAGCTCCTGGCGACTTAAAGCTCCTCCGGAGGCTTCACGTGCCGAAACTGGTTCAGCAACAGCAGATCGTAGGCCACCTTCAGGCCGCCACCGATCAGTAGCGGCCAGGGAAACACGAAGGCGGTAAAGAGGGCGCCGGCCAACGCAGGGCTTAAAGCTGCGGCCAGGCTGCGTGGTACATTGGTGATCCCCGCCGCCGCCGCCCGCTCGGGCGGCGTCACCACCGCCATGACGTATGAGGTGCGGGCCGGCACATCCATGCTGGAGAGCGCCGCGCGCACGACCAGCAGGCCCAGCGCGATCGGCAGTGTCGGCGCAAAAGCTGCCGCCATGATGCAGAGGTTGGCGGGCACATGCGTGAAGACCATCGTTTTGATCAGTCCAATCCTTCCCGCGATCCGCCCGGCGAGGAACTGCGAGGCCGCCCCCAGCAGCCCGGTCCAGAAGAAAAAGACGCCTGCCGTGGCCAAAGTCATGTCGAACCGGTTGAACAACCACAGCGCCAGCAGCGACTGCACCAGAAAGCCCCCGCCGAAGGAATCCAGGCTGAACAGCGCGGCAAGCTGGAACACCCGCTTGCGCGAAGGGCCAAGTGCCGTGCGCTGGGCCGCGACCTCCGCTGCCTCCTTCGGCAGCTGGCGATAGAGCAGGAAGGCGGCTACGCCGATCAGACCGTAGAGCGCAAAGGCGGCCTCCAGCATATCGCTGCGGGGCCGGGCCAGCAGGCGGGTCAGCGGATCGATCAGGCCGACCGAAAGGGCCCCCAGCGCCACGCCCAAGGCGCCCACCACAGTGTACATGGCGAAGCGGGTGGTCCGGTCTGCGTCGGGTCCGGCGTTGGCCATCATCGCCTGTTCCAGCGGCACGAAGACACTGACATCGCCGCTGGACGGATTGAGCGTACCGACAAACGCCACGATTATCAGAGGCCAGAAGCTCTGGGCCTGGGAGAACGCCAGGCCGGTGATCAACATCAGCAGGCAGCTCAGCATCAGCAGGGCGCGCGCACTGACCCTGTGGCCGGCCATGCCAACTGCTAGGGTCAGGATGGCCGAACCCAGCATGGCGGCTGTCGCCACAAGACCCACCTCGAATGGCCCAAGACCCAGACTGACCAGATAGACCGGCAGCAGCAGTGCGGTGAATCCATCGCCATAGCCCCGGATCGCCTTGGTGGTCAGGAGCAATCGGGCGCTGCGCTTGAGGTCCATAGACGCCCTACCCGGCGCCTGTCTTGACGTACCAGTCGTCGACGTTGGACAGAGCCTCGAATTTGCGCACATAGCCCTTCGAGGTGAGGAATGCGTGGATCAGCGCCCGGCGTTCCGTATGGTTGTGCTCCACCGTGATCAACCGCACATCATGGGCGGACCAGTCGAAATGCTGCAGGATGTCGAGCTCCGAGCCTTCGGTGTCGATGGACAGATAATCGATGCGGTGCGGGGCCCTCCAGAAGGCCAGCAGATCGTTGAGCGAGACCGTTTCCACCGGATAGCGCGCGCCTGTACGGCGGCTTTCGGCGTGCATGTCGCTGTCGGAGAAGCTGTCGATGGTGGCGTGGGCGGCGATCTCGGGTTGATTGAAGGTCAGGGTGCGGCCGGTTTCGATCCATACGCAGCGCGCGTCGATGTGGCAGGTGCGGTTCTGTCGCAGCGCCGTCTGCCAGACGTGCGCGGGCTCCGCCAGAATGCCCTGCCAGCCCAGCTCATGCTCCAGATACCAGCTGTTGCTGAACTTCACGCCGTCGGTGGCGCCGAACTCCACGAAGTAGCCGTCGCGCAACGACCCAAGTTCCCAGGCCACCCATAGATCCTGCAGGAACTGCGCGCGGCTGCTGGCCAGGTGGGTCAGGCAGAAGTGGATGAAGGCCAGCCGCTCATCTGCCGCCCCGCGCGTCTGGTCCCGCAGACCTGCCAGCGCCTCGGTGATCTCTCCGAAGGTGAACTGGCGCATGCGCGGGGGGTCTCGCGGTGGGGCAGGAAGGCTGAAGCCACGCTTTGTTAGGCCCCGGGGCGGCAGGCGACAAGCTATGGCGCCGGGACTCTCCCGTTCTCCCGGACCTGAAAGTCTCAGGTGGGTGTCTCGCGGCGGCGGCTCGTTATCCGTGACAACGCACGAACCAGATCCGGCGCGCCGACGATCAGGGTTACAGCCAGATGGGCCATCAGCGTTGCAATGGCCAGGGTGGCCAGCAGCAGCGCCGCCGGTGAGCCCGCTCCCATCAGCACCAGGACTAGATTGGCGAACACAAGGTCCTTGTTGGCCACGAACGGCAGCCGCGCCAGCAACAGGCGACTGGCCAGCAAAACCAGCCATACGCCCAGCCCGACCTCCGGCAGCGCCAGCGACCAGAGCAGCAGCGTGAGCCCTGTGGTCGCGATCATCCGCGCCGCATGGACCCAAGCGACAAAGACCAACTCCGGGCGCTTCAGAGAGAACACGCGTTTGCGGAACAGCAACACACCGAAGGTCAGCGCAACCATAGCCAGGCCGGGCCAAAGTGCGGGACCTAGCTGATGCGCCAGATCGATCTGGGTCAGGCTGATCGCACTGACCACTAGCAGGATCAGGGTCTGGACGTTGCCGCCCAGCGCCGAGAGGATGTTGACGTCCTTGACGGCCCCGAAGGGCGCGTCGCTGAGGCCTGCCCGGCTTTTGGCCCAGACGTAGAAGTAGAGCTCGCCGCTATAGCCGAACAGGATTTCGTTGATGACCACCTTGCGCAGCATCACCCCGAAACTGCGGACAGGAAGCCGCCAGAGTCGCTGGAAGATCACCTGATCAGCCACCGGTTGAGCCAGATAGAGCAGGACGAACACCAACCAGACAGCGGGCGACAGCCCCTGAACGGTGGCGAGGGCTTCCGATGACACCTGGCTCAGTTGCAGCAGAGTGACGATGAACAGCGCGATCGCGAACAGGCCGCCCGCCCAAGGCGCCCCGGCCAGCGCAATCCGCTTCAGCCGAGCCTTGCCAGTTTCAGGTCCGGCGGGACTATCGGGCGTTTCCAGTGTCATGCGGCCGTGGCGCGTTCGGCCTGTCTGTCCCGGACCAACCGATCGTAGAGGTCAAACAGTTCGACATAGTGTTGGCTATCACTTCGGACTTCCTTCGCGACCTGCAGGCTAGCGGACCTCAGCGCAACCGGGTCGCGGGCGAAAAGGCGCAGGATCGCCGCCGTTGCGGATCGCACATCTGCCGACCGATAGATCTCGCGCACCGGCGGCGGGGCGAGTTCCGAGCAGGCCCCACGATCCGGCAGGACCACCGGCAGACCCGAGGCCAACGCCTCGGCGACGACAAGGCCGAAGGTCTCCGATTCGCTCCCGTGCACGAGGCCATCGACGCTGGCGAACAGTTTGGCCAGATAGCTACGATCCCGCGTGGGCGTCATCAGCTGGATGTTGGGATAGCGCCGCGCCGCCCGGGCCACCCGCGCGCGGTCCATGCCGTCGCCCAGAATCAGTAATCCAATCGGCTGTTCGGGGCCATTTGCCGCAGCAACGGCGGCGGCGATCATCGGCCAGCGCTTCTGTGGGTGAAACCGTCCGACCCCGAGCAGCACCTTGCCATCCGGCGGCAGGCCCAGATCGCTGACCAGCCTGGCGTGGAGCGCATCGTCACGGAGCGCAGGGGAAAAGGCGCTGCAGTCGGCGCCCAGAGGGATCGTCGCCAGGGGGCCCATGTCCAGATCGTGCAGCCGTCTGCCAAGCCAGACGCTGCCTGCAACCGAACTGTCAAAGTAAGTCGCTAAGCGGCGGAGGTGAGACCAGAACCCCGCGAAGAGCTGATCGATTCGGTCCGGGTCGACGTGGGGGGCCAGCCAACGCTGGGGATAGGAGGCGACAGGATCCGCATGCCAGAACATCGCCTTCGCAGCGAATCCTGCCCAGCTCGCAACAATCCATGCGCCGCGCCAGGGCGACGAGGCTTCGACCAGATCGGGCTTCAGCCGGTCGAGGTGCGCGTACACCGGGCCAGCATGGACAAACATCCAGTAGTTGGAATCAAACGGCAATCCCGGCGAGCGCACCCAGATCACTCCGCCACCCGGGCGCGCCTCGAACCCGTCCTTCGGGCCCGGAGCGATGACGAAAAGCTCGTGGCCCGCCTCGGCGGCAGCGATGAACTTGCGATCGATGTAGGTCCGGACGCCGCCGCCGTTCGGCGCATAGAACTCCGCCACATCGACTATTCGCATCTTCCACCCCTGATCTGCCGCCCGGGCCCGGGCGGCCAGCGAATCGCCCAGCACTCCGTAAGGCCGCTACGTGACAGGACGTCGCGCGCAAAGCCCTACCGGAATGGCGGAACCCAGATGATTGAGGTGGTTGCCTTCACACGGCGTCTACCCACCAGACGGCCGATTTCATGTTCGAGGGACTGGCAATGACCACGGAGCGGCCCAGAGGCAGCGCGTACCTGCAGCGACCGGCGCGCGTCGCCCTGTTCTCGGGCAACTACAACTGCACGCTCGATGGGGCAAACAAGACCCTCAACCGGCTGGTGGACCACCTTCAGTCCGAGGCTGGTGTCGAGGTTCGCATCTATTCGCCGACCGCGCCGAAGCCTGCATTTGCGCCGGTCGGAGATCTGGTCTCGGTGCCTTCATTCGCCATTCCACTGCGGCCAGAGTACCGCGTGGCCATGGGTCTGCCGCGTCACATTCAACGGGACGTCAGGGCGTTCAACCCCGACATCATTCATCTCTCGGCTCCGGACCTGCTGGGATCGGCGGCCCAGAGCCTGGCCCGGAAACTGGATGTGCCTGTGGTCGCCAGCCTGCACACCCACTTCGAGAGCTACCTCGACTACTACGGCCTTGGGCTTCTGAAGCCCTGGATGGAGCGGCGTCTGGCCGCCTTCTACAACGGCTGCGACTATGTGCTGGCCCCCAACCCTTCAATAGCCGAGCAGGTGCAGCGCGACTCGCCGGCCGCGCGGGCGCGGGTCTGGGCGCGGGGCGTGGAGCCACAGCTCTTCAATCCGGAACGACGCAGCGACGCCTGGCGGCGAGCCCACGGCTTTAGAGACGATCGCCCGGTGGTGGTGTTCCTTGGGCGGGTGGTTATGGAAAAGGGTCTTGGCGTCTTCGTCGAGACCATCGAGGCGCTTCAGGCTGCCCGCGGTCCGGTCCAGGTGCTGGTGATCGGCGAAGGCCCGGCCCTGCCCTGGTTCCGGGAGCGTCTTCCCGACGCGGTGTTCACCGGTTTTCTTTCCGGAGACGCCCTGGCGATGGCGATTGCAAGCAGCGACATCTTCTTCAATCCCAGCAGCACCGAGACGTTCGGCAATGTAAACCTTGAGGCCATGGCCTCGGGACTGGCCATGGTGTGCGCCGACGCGCCCAATTGCCGGGCCCTGGTGGAGCCGGGGCGAACCGGAATCCTTTGCCGCTCACACGACCCGGGCGCCTACGCCGATGCGATCCTCTTCCTCATGGATGACCCGGTCAGGCGCATGGCGATGGGCCGGGCGGCGCATCTGGAGAGCGCCGCCTATCTATGGCCCCGGATTCTGGACCAGATGGTTGGCGTCTATCGTGAAGCCATGGCTGCGCCGCGGCTTGGTTGGCGCGCCCGCGCTGTTGGCCGGCGTCTGCTGGAACCAGCCTACGGCGGGCTGACCGCCGCCGGTCCGCTGCCGGGCGAGTGATGTTTTGCACTATCGCCAGGTCCAGACAGCGACAGGCGATGCCTTCGCTGCGGACAGACGGGCGTCGAACATGAACACGGATCTGGCAGCGCCCGCTCACCGTCCGGTGGACAAGGGTCTGACGTCCGGGCGCCTCCCGTCGATGACCTCGACGGTGCGGACCTCCAGGGCCGCCCCGCGGCCAGCAGGGGTGCGTTCGCGGATAGGCGGCCTGATGAACCGCTACCTGCTAAGCCGCACCTTCGGCCCTATGGCTGCGGTCCTGACCAGCACCATGCTGGCCTTTCTGCTGGAGCGGGTGCTCAGGTCGTTTGATCTGCTGGCGCAGACGCAGGACGGATTCAGCTACCTTGTGGGGCTGATGATGAACCTTGCGCCGCACTATCTGGGCCTGATCCTGCCCGTTGGCTTTTTCATCGCGCTCTTCGTCGTGGTGAACCGTCTGAACAACGAATCCGAGATCGACGCCATGCTGGCCAGCGGTATGTCGCTGGGGCGGATCGCAACGCCGTTTGTGGCGCTGGGTGTGATGCTGATGCTGCTCAGCCTGTTGCTCTACGGTTTCATCCAGCCCTACAGCCGCTACGGCTATCGCGCCGTATTGCATGCCGCTGAGAACGCCGGTTGGAGCGGCCAGATCCAGCCCAGGGCCCTGTTGTCGCCAGACCCCAGCCTGTTACTGACCGCCGAGGGCGTGGACCCCACAGGACAGCGGCTGCAGAAGGTGTTCCTGCGCCGGCTTTCGCCCGGCGGCCGCGAGGACGTGCTGACGGCCGCGACCGCTGACATCCATCACAACCAGGACGGCCTCAGTGTGACCCTCGATCTACGGGACGGTCAGCAACTCAGCACCGATCCGACCGGCGCGCCGCATCTCCTGACCTTCTCGGAGCTGACGCTGCGTCTGCCCCTGGCTCCAGCCGCGCGGCTGCTGCGCAGCCGCGGCAGCGGCGAGGAAACCGAGCTCACCCTTACAGAACTGGCCCGGATGGGCTACGGAGGCCCCACGCCCGCCCTGCCACGCGAGACGCTGCTGGCCGAACTCTACTCGCGAATGGCGCGGGCGCTGGTGCTGCCACTGATGCCCCTGCTGGCCGTGCCGTTCGGCCTCTCGGCGAAGCGCGCGCAGTCCCGCGCGGCCTTTGCCATCGCCGGGCTATTGCTGTTTGCGTTCCAGACCTCCCTGCTGCTCGGCCAGGGCCTGGCGGACAAGGGAGCGGCTTCAGCCGCCACCGTGATCGGCTGGCCCTTCGCGATCTTCTCGACCGTATGCCTGCTGACCTTCATCTCGAGCCGGAAGACCCCGGGCGAGAACCCAGTCAACCGATTGGCGGAGTTTGTATCGGATCGTCTGCGAGCGGTGGCGCCGCGGGCATAGGGGGTGAGCACGTTGATTGATTTCAATGGGAAGTATGGCGCGCCCGGAACGATTCGAACGTCCGACCCTCAGATTCGTAGTCTGATGCTCTATCCAGCTGAGCTACGGGCGCGCAGTGCCTTACGGCAAGGGCGCGGAACCTAGTCGTGGGCGGGGCGGAGCGCAAGGCCCCGACGCCCTGAAATTTCAAGGCTTAGCGCGGGAACGGCAAGCCGCCGCCCAGAATGCCCTTGCGGAGGATGTCAGCGGCGCTGGGGGCCTTGGCTGGCTTCTGAGGCTGGCCGGGTTGCTGGGCAGGCGGGTTGGCGCTGCTGCGACCGGCGCGACCGCCCATCATCTCGTTCATGTCCATGCCAAGCAGGCCGCCGGTGGCGGACCGGTAGCGCACCTTGACGGCCCACTCCTGGTTCCAGGCGATCTTTGGGTTGGCCGGCCTGGGCGGGTAGACGAAATTGGCCTCGCCGCCAAAGGCGGCAAGTTGCAACATGGCCTGGGGCGCGGCATCGACCACTTCCTTGGGAATGGCGCAAGACCGGGTTGCGGGGCCCATCAGGGCCTTGGCGGCCACCAGCCGGTTGATCTCGGACGGCGCAAGGTAGTCTGGCATCACGAAGGCAACTGTCTGGGACTCCGACGAACTCCAGAGCACCATGGTCTCGCCGTCACCGCCGCCGACAGCGGTCGCGAAATAGGCCTGGGCGTTACCCACCAGGTTCCAGCCGATATTGGCCCATCCGCCAGCCGCCTTGGCGTTGGTGGTCAGATTGAGCGGGCCGAGGAAATCCTGGTCCTCCTCGAGCGTGAAGTTCATCTGCGGGCTGTAGTTGCCGCGGATCGTATGCTCGCCCAGCAGCGAACCCTGGGAGGGGATGCCGGCGTTGCGGGTCTTTTCATTGGGCCAGTCGCCATAGGTGCGATTCTTCGAGACCGAGGGCGGCGACATGTTGCGGAAATCAATTCCGTTCAGGCCGGACAGACCCGCCGGGATCTGACCCGCCGCGAGCTTGGCGAAATCGATGACGATGGGCTGGCCGGGCCTGGCCTTCTCACCACAACCCCAGAAGATCAGCAGGCGCCCCCGGGGTTTCTGGAAATCGCGCGGGATCTGGCCAGGCTCTCGCGGCTCCGGCGGGGCGAGCTTCGGCGTTATCAAGGGCAGGCTGGCGCCTACCGCCAGGCTTTGCGGAGGCAGGTGCTCGGCCGATGGCGCCGCAGTGGTCTGGCTGGAGCCCAGTTGCAGGGTGAGCGACTTGTTGGCCCCGGCCCCGCCGCCGCCCATCATCTGGCGCATCATCGCCATGGGATCGGGATTGCCGCCGCCGGTGGGCAGGCCGAAGCCGGTCTGGGTCTGGGCGCTCATCCAGTAGACTGCGACAGGGCCGGTGACTTTCTGGACGACCTGGCCGGTCTGCGCCGTGGCGCCCGAAACCGTAACCGTCGCGGCGACGCCGGAAAGCAGGGTGAGTGTGCGAGCCAGACCCATGGACGTGATCTCCTGAACAGAACCCTGTTCGACGTTATCAGCGGGAACCTTCGACCGGAAGGTCCCGCCAGCAAGGAACTCCCGTTCCCGGCCAAGGGGTCGCCTCAAACACCCCGCGGGCGACAGCGCGGGCCAGGGTGTCGGCGGCCAGCGCGCCAAGACGGGCGATCATGTAATCGGGCTGTTCGCCCAGCGGCCGCAGCCCCGTGCCGAGCGCAAAGACGACGTCACCGTCGAAAGGCGCGTGGATAGGCCGAATAGCGCGGGCAAGGCCGTCCTGAGCCATGACGGCGAACCGCTTGGCCTGGGCCGGGGTCAGGATGGCGTCGGTGGCCACACAGGCGATGGTCGTATTGCGGGTCTCGACGGGCCGTTTGGCGGAACCCCATGCGTCCGGGCCTGCCGCCAGACCGGCGGAGCCAAGACCGCCGAACTCGCCGCCCAGCTCGAACGGCGCGGCCCAGAAGGTGCGACCGCCAGGCGCGATCACAGAACCCCAGCTATTGACCGCCACCACCGCGCCGACCGTAAAGCCGTCGGTGGTGATCACCGACGCCGAGCCCGTGCCGCCCTTCAAGCCGCCGGCCATGGCCCCGTAACCGGCGCCGGCAGTACCCAGCGCAAAGTCGAGACCGGCCGCAGCCACAGCGACCCGGCCCAGTTCGCGATAAGGCGGCTGTTCGTCCCAACCCTTGTTGCCGCCATTGGCCACGTCAAACAGGATCGCCCCCGGAACTACCGGGGACTTGGGGATGCCCGCCACCAGGCCGAAGCCGCGCCCCCGCGCGCCAAGCCAGGTCACGACGCCGTCCGCCGCGGCGAGGCCATAGACAGAGCCGCCGGAGAGCACGATGGCGTCCACTGCCTCGACGAGGTTCTCGGGCTGAAGCGCGTCGGTTTCGCGCGTGCCGGGCGCACCGCCGCGCACGTCGCAGGCCGCGACTGCGCGTTCATCAGGCAGAATCACTGTGACGCCCGTGCGAACGCCCGCATCTTGCGCCTGCCCGACCCGTAGGCCAGGAACATCGGTGATCAGATTGCGCGGGCCTGGACCGGGGCGATTTGCATCCATAGGAGGGACCTCGCACGACCCGGCGTTTGTTGTCCACGCCGCCGCCGGTCTATGGTCCCGCCGACTGTCAATCTGGAGCGAACCGTCCCGTGAAACTGTCTTCCGTCTGCACCCCCCTGGCCCTTGCCCTGATGCTGAGCGCCTGCGCCACCCCGCAGGCCGCCGTGTCGCAGCCGGCGGCGGCGTCGACGGGTATGGTGGCCGCCGCCAATCCGATGGCGGTGGAGGCGGGCCTGAAAGTTCTGCGCGCCGGCGGAACCGCCGTGGACGCCGCGGTCGCGGTGCAGGCGACACTGGGTCTGGTGGAGCCGCAAAGCTCAGGCCTGGGCGGCGGCGCGTTCCTCACCTACTACGACGCGAAGACAAAAAAGGTGACTGCCTACAATGGTCGCGAGACAGCGCCGATGGCGGCGACGCCGGAGCTGTTTTACGGCGCCGATGGCAAGCCGCTCAACAAGGGCGCGGCGATCCTGAGCGGGCGCTCAACCGGCGTACCCGGCGCGGTAGCGATGCTGTCGCTGGCCCAGTCCCAACACGGGAAGCTGGCCTGGAAGGACCTGTTCGGCGAGGCCGAACAACTGGCCGACCGTGGGTTCCCGGCGCCGGGTCGGATGGCCGCCGCCGCCTCCAGCCGCGCGGGCCAGGCCGCGACCAGGGACGCCGTCGCCTATTTCACCAAGGCGGACGGGACCAAAATTCAGCCGGGCGACATCGTCAAAAATCCTGCCTATGCCGTCACGGTGCGAAAGATCGCCGCCGAGGGGCCGAAGGCGCTGCTGGAAGGTCCGATCGCCGAGGCCATCGTAGCCAAGGTGCGAGAGGGCGACATGCCGGGGTCTCTCACGCTGGCGGACCTGAAGGCCTATCGCCCCAAGGCCGAGGCCGGACTCTGCCGACCCTACCGCGCCTACATTGTTTGCGTGCCCGGCGCGCCTTCCGGCGGCCCTGCGGTCCTGCTGGGTCTGGGCATTCTCGAGAACACCGCCATCGGCAATCATCCGAACGACGTGGAGGGCTGGTACCTGTTCAGCCAGGCCAGCCGCCTCATGTACGCCGACCGTGATCGCTACATCGGTGACCCGGACTTCATCGACGTACCCGTCAAGGGCCTGCTCGACCCAGCCTATGTGGCGGCGCGCGCGAAGCTGATCGGCCCCAACGCCGACCCCGCCCCGCCCGCCCCCGGCAATCCGAAGGGCGCCGGGCCCCGGGCCCCGGACCGCACCCAGGAGCCAGGCGGCACCACCCATTTCTCCATCGTCGACAGATGGGGCAACGTGGTTTCGATGACCACCACAGTGGAAAGCATATTCGGCTCGGGCCGGATGGTCGGGGGCTTTTTCCTGAACAACCAGCTCACTGATTTCTCGTTCACGCCCCGTGAGCGCGATGGCGCCCCCGCGGCCAATGCGGTGGGACCAGGCAAGCGACCACGCTCATCCATGGCGCCGGCCATCGTGCTCGACCGGAACTACCGGTTTGTCGCCGCGGTGGGTTCGCCCGGCGGACCGTCGATCCTGGCCTACAATCTGAAGGCTCTGGTGGGCGTGCTGGACTGGAAGATGACCATGCAGGACGCCATCGCCCTGCCGAACCTGATCTCCGGTGGAACCTTCTACGCCGCCGAGACCACCAAGTTCTCACCGGAACTGACAGCAGGCCTGGAGGCGCGCGGGGTGAAGATGTCGAGCGGCTTCGGCGCCGAGGGCTCGGGCCTGCACGGCATCGAGGTCACGCCGCAGGGCCTTCGCGGCGCGGCCGACCCCCGCCGCGAGGGCGTGGCCAAGGCGCCCTGACGCTTCAAACCTGTCGGACTGCGAGCCTCAGCTCGCGCTGACGTTCTTTCGGGTCCGCGCCCGTGGACCAGGCGTGCCCGGCAGGCGGAGCTCGAAGACCGTGCCTTCGTCGCCGGTGACCGACAGGGTCAGATCGCCGCCGTGGGCCTGAGCCAGTTCACGGGCGATGGCGAGGCCGAGACCGGTAGAGTCCGGCCGTCCTGAACCGGCGAAGGGCTGGAACAGGCGCTCGCGGATCCGCTCCGGCACGCCAGGGCCGTTGTCAGAGATCCGGATCAGGCTGGCTCCGCCTACCGCCTCAAGGGACACCTCGATCCGGCCTGCGAGCTTGCGGTCCGGCTG
Organism: uncultured Alphaproteobacteria bacterium; assembly: GCA_903909375.1. Classification (GTDB taxonomy): domain Bacteria; phylum Pseudomonadota; class Alphaproteobacteria; order Caulobacterales; family Caulobacteraceae; genus Phenylobacterium. Next base: position 101,784 of record CAIVVM010000020.1, on the reverse strand, counting down.
GTGCTCGATGGCTTGACGGGCATTGCGCAGCAGGTTGACCAGAATGCGGTGGAGTTGGTCGGGGTCAGCAATCACCTGATCAGTGGCGGTCACCTTGGAGGCGAACCTGATACCCGAATCAGCCAGCCGCGCCTCGGCGGCCGCTTCGGCCAGCGCACCGGCCAGGCCGAGTGTCTGGGTCTCGGGCGCGGCTTCCTGGGTTTTGCCATAGGCCAGTACGCCCGAGGCCAGCTTTACCGCGCGATCCAGCGCCCGCTCGAGCCTCGGCAAGGCCTGGCTCACCTTCGGGTCCTTGAGCGCCGCCAGTCGTTCCGAAGCTAGCTGCGCGCCGGTCAGCATGTTCTTGAGGTCGTGATTGATCTTGGCCACGGCCTCGCCCAGCGCCGCCAGTCGCGCCCGCGAGCTTAGCGCCACCCTCAGGTCCGCCTGCATGCGATCCAGTTCCGCCTCGGCGCGGCCGATCTCGTCGCGACGACCGGAAAGCTGGACCCGGGCGTCGGGATCGTCTGGATCGGCGCGGAAACGCTCCATGGCGTGGGTGATCCGCTGCATCGGGCGCACCAGAAACAGGTTGAGCGCCAGAAACACGATCAGGCCGGCCAGCGCCGAGACTCCCGCCACGATCGCCACCAGCCGCCAGAGATAGCTCGCCAAGGCTTTCTTGAGTTCAGTGTCAGTAGCGACGAACTCGATGAAATCGGCCTCACGGAATCGGGGTTCGGCGACCACGCGCATGCGATCACCGGGACCGAACAGGGTCTGGAACGGCGCAAACAGACCCAGTCCCGCCGCCCGGGACCGCAAGTCCACAAGGTAGGGCGCCCTGGCTGGTCGCGAACTGGCGAACACCAGTCTGCGGACGCCATCACTGGAAACCGCCACGATCTCGACCCCCGCGCCCTCCAGCAACTGGGTCTTGAGCTGTTCGGAGACCACCCGGTCCGGGGCGACTTCTGCGGCGAGGGAAGCCAGCTCTGCGGCGCGCACGCGGTCGAGCAACCACTGTTTCTCATAGGCTGCCATGGCCGGCAGGATCGCCAACGCGCCGCCCAGAGTGGCGATGACGACCGTCAGGACCAGCAGGCGTGCCGAAAGGCCCCCGGGCCAGAACAGGCGGCGGCGCCAGGGTCTCTCAGGCGGCTTGGTCGGCGGGGACGCGTCGGCCATCGTCCCTACGCGTTACTGCAGCCTGACCGGCGCGGCAACGTGGCGCACCGATGGGAGATGACTATTCGGCGCCTACGGCCTCTTGCACGGAGCGAAACCCGTCGGCGCGCAAAAGAGCGGCAAGATCGCGCTTGATGCGGACGACAAGGCCCGGACCCTCGTAGGCCAGCGCCGAATAGAGCTGGACGGCCTGAGCGCCAGCCCGGATCTTGGCGTAGGCGTCCGCGCCGGAGCCTATCCCGCCGGCCCCGATCAGCAGGAACCGGCCGTTGGTCAAACTATGGAACCGTCGGAGCACCTGCGTCGACGGCGCCATCAGGGGCGCACCTGAAAGACCCCCGGTCTCGTCACGATGGGCAGACTTCAGCCCCGGTCGGGCCAGGGTGGTGTTGGCGACGATCACCCCGGCCATGCCGTGCCCCGCCACCACTTCGGCAATGGCCTCGATCTCGGTATCCTCCAGATCCGGCGCAACCTTCAGGAACATGGGTGCAGCGACGCCCGACGGCAGCGACTGGGCCGTGTTCATCAGGCGCCCGAGAAGTTCGTCCAGCGCCGCGCGGGTCTGCAGCGCGCGAAGGCCCGGCGTATTCGGCGAGGAGATGTTGATCGTGAAGTAGGACGCCATGCCCCACAGCCGTCTCAAGCCACTGGTGTAGTCGGCAAGACGGTCTACGCTGTCCTTGTTGGCGCCCAGATTGGCGCCGACCACGCCGGATCCACGTTTCGCCAGACGGGCGGCGAAAGCCTCCAGACCTGCGTTGTTGAAACCCATCCGGTTGATCACCGCGCGATCCTCGGCCAGGCGGAACAGGCGGGGTCGGGGATTGCCAACCTGTGGCAGCGGCGTGACGGTGCCGCACTCGGCGAACCCGAAGCCCGCGCGCAGCATCGGGCCGAACACCTCGGCGTTCTTGTCGAAACCCGGTGCGAGACCGATGGGATTGGGTAGCTTCAGACCCGCCAGCTCACAGGCCAGGATCGGATCGTCGGCTCGCGCCACGAGACCCAACCCCAGCTTAAGGGCACGGATCGCCAGGTTGTGGGCATCTTCCGGATCCAGCCCCCTGAGGGCGCCTGTGGCAAGGCGATGGACGTCGATCATGCCGGTAACGACAATTGCGGCGTACCCTCGGCGTCGAGCGGGGCGTCATGGACCTCCCGGACGGCGCCGACGGACAGGGCAGCGTAGAGATGGGGAAACAGGTCGCCGCCGCGCGACGGCTCCCACTTCAAGGCCGGGCCCAGGTCATCGCCCTCGATCTCCAGGACAACAAGGCCGGTCAGATCCCGGAAGTAACGCCGGGCGGTTTCGCCTGCCTGAGCGGCGGTGGAGAGGTGGATGTAACCATCCTGAAGGTCGATGGCGGAGCCCTCGAAACGTCCCGACGCCTGCGCCGTGGTCCATTCGCTGCGGGGCAGTATCTTATAGACGCGCATCTCAGCGTTCCGGGAAGAACAGGCCGTCGTAGTGCGGGCGACCGGCGCCATCAATCAGGAACACCGAGGCTGCGGCCGTGGGATAATTCCGTTGAACCTTGGCGATCAGCCCCGCAGGCGCGCGGCCCTCCATCAGCAAGGCTATCGTCAGTTCCTGCAGGCCTGGATTGTGGCCGACGATCATCACTGTTGCGGCCTCGGCGGCAGCGCGCTGGGCTACACGGCGGATCGTCTGCATGTCGGCGTGATAGAGTTCGTCCTCGTATTGGACCTTGGCTTCAGGAAAAGCAGCCGCCGCAGCCTCCCAGGTGCCGCGCGCACGCGCGGCGGTCGACACCATCGTCAGATCCGGGCGAAAGCCCATGTCAGCCAGACGCAGGCCCATGGCCGCCGACTCGACCGCCCCATGGGGCGCGAGCCGCCGATCAAAATCGTCGCCGGTTTCTGACTCCGGTTCGGCCTTGCCGTGCCGCAGAAGGATCAGCCGATCCATGAACGCTCCCTGAAGAGGCTCTCATAGCCCACGCGCAGCCGGCTGCAACCCATTGACAGTGATGGGGCGAGGCGGTCCAAGGCGGCATGACGGCGCAGGCGCCCATATCAGGTGAAATCGAGCGCAGCGGCGGAACCTGGCGTTTCGCCGCGAACCAGCCCCTGCGGCTTGATTCGGGCGCGACCCTGGCTCCCCTTGAGGTCGCCTATGAGACCTATGGTGCGCTGAACGCCCAGAAGACCAACGCGGTGCTGGTCTGCCACGCCCTGACCGGTGACCAGCACCTGGCCTCGAACCACCCCATCACCGGCAAACCTGGCTGGTGGGACCTTTATGTCGGCCCGGGCCGCCCCCTGGACCCGGCGCGGCATTTCATAATCTGCACCAACGTCGTCGGCGGCTGCATGGGCACCACCGGCCCCGCATCGACCGATCCCCGTAGCGGCGCCGCCTACGGCCTGACGTTTCCCGTCATCACGATCGCCGACATGGTGCGCGCCCAGGCGATGCTCATCGAGGCCATGGGCATCGAAACCCTGTTCGCTGCGGTCGGCGGCTCCATGGGCGGCATGCAGGTCTTGCAGTGGGCGGCGGACTATCCCGAGAAACTGTTCAGCGCCGTCTGTATTGCTGCCGCCGCCCGGCACTCGGCCCAGAATATCGCCTTCCATGAAGTGGGACGCCAGGCGATCATGGCCGACCCGAACTGGTGCGGCGGCGCCTATCTCGCGGCCGGTTTGCGGCCCGACAAGGGTCTGGCGGTGGCGCGGATGGCGGCGCACATCACCTACCTTTCGGAATCCGCCCTGCAGCGGAAATTCGGCCGCGAACTGCAGCGCGATGGATTGTCCTGGGGATTCGACGCGGACTTCCAGGTGGAGAGCTATCTGCGACATCAGGGCGCCAGTTTCGTCGACCGCTTTGACGCCAATTCCTACCTCTACATAACCCGGGCCCTGGACTATTTCGATCTGGCCGGACAGCACGGCGGCGTTCTGGCCAATGCATTCCAGCGGGCGCGACATGTGAAGTTCTGCGTGCTGTCGTTCTCTTCCGACTGGCTCTATCCGACGTCGGAGAGCCGAGATGTGGTGCGTGCGCTCAACGGCGCCGGCTGCCGCGCAAGCTTCGCCGAGATCGAAACCGACAAGGGCCACGACGCCTTCTTCCTGGACGACCCGCAACTTCACCAGACCCTGCACGGCTTTCTTGCGGCCCAGGCTCAGGCCAGGGGTCTTGCGTGAGCGCCGTCCGCGAGGATTTTCGCGAGATCCTCAGCCTGGTGCGGCCCGGCGCACGGGTGCTCGACGTCGGCTGTGAAGATGGCGCGCTGCTGGAGCTTCTGACCCGCGACAAGGGAGTCGACGGCCAGGGCCTGGAGATCAGCCCCGAGGGCGTCGCCGCCTGCCTGGCGCGCGGGCTGGCGGTGGTGCAGGGCGACGGCGACCGCGACCTGGATCATTTTCCGACGCGGGCGTTTGACTACGCGATCCTCTCGAAAACCCTGCAACAGATGCGCGAGCCCCGGCATGTCCTGTCGGAGTTGTTGCGGATTGCAGATCAGGCCGTGGTTTCGGTGCCGAACTTCGGCCACTGGCGCGTGCGCTGGGCCCTGCTTAGCCGGGGGCGAATGCCGGAAACAGGCGCCCTGCCCGAGCCTTGGTGGTCAACGCCCAACATTCACCTGTGCACCCTGCGCGACTTCACCACGCTATGTGACGATCTGGGTCTCAGGATCGACGCCTGCATGTCGCTGGCCGACGGCAAGCCGGCCCGCAGCATCGACCCGCGCCAGCCGATCGAGAACTGGCGGGCGGAAACAGCGCTGTTTCTGCTGAGCCGGAAGATTGACGCAGGGGTTGTGGCGGCAGCGAAATCCGACCTGTTCGGGTAGTCGTCAGGCCACCAGTCAAGGATTTCGCGCCCTTGACGGGGAGCGCCTTATCCTGCGATCGCCGCCGCGTTTTCCTCGCCGGTACGGATACGCAAGGCCCGCTCCAGATCCAGAACGAAAATCTTGCCGTCGCCGATCTTGTTGGTGTTGGCGCTTTGCGTGATGGCTTCGATGACCGCATCGACGATGTCGGTGGGGACCGCGATCTCCAGTTTCACCTTAGGCAGCAGCTTCACCTCGTACTCGGCGCCGCGATAGACCTCGGTCTTGCCACGCTGGCGGCCGTAGCCGCGGACTTCGGTAACTGTCAGGCCCGAGGCGCCGGCCTGGGTGACCGCATCAAGAACGGCGTCGAGGCGGCTGGGCTTGATGACGGCGATGATCAGTTTCATGGGTCGTCGCGCCTCCGGTTCGAGGAAAAGTCAGGACGTGTAGCTAAGACCTTCCGGGCGGCGGCGCCAAGCGTTGTCCGCGCCGCGCGGTTCCGGCCGGCGACGGCGCCAGCACCGGGCGAACGGTCCGGACAACGGATCGGGAGCCTTTTGGTTTCACAGCGAAGGTCTGTTTGGTGCATTCCATCAGCAGCAGTCCGGCAAACCCCGGCCACAGCCGGGACCCGGCCTGCTCGAAACCGTCGGCCCACCGCGCCATCCAGCCGACCGGCGGCACATACAGGGCGCGCGTCCAGCCCGAGGGCTCCAGATCCGCCTCCCGCATCAGATCGGCCAACTGGCCACGGGTGTAGGGCCTCCCGTGGCCGAAGGGGGTGCGTTCGGTGTTGGCCCAAAGCCCGGTCCGCGAGGCGACGGTAATGATAGCCCGGCCCGATGGCGCCAGCACACGCCAGACTTCGCGCAGATAGCCGACAGGATCGGTGCTTTCCTCCAGCCCGTGCACCACCAGAATCCGGTCGAACAGGGCGTTGGTGAAGGGCAGCACATCTTCCGGCGTCAACGTCGACAGGATCGGACCGTCGGCGGGCCAGACCTCGACTCCCTGCTGGGCCGGCATGGCGGCGACCACGCGGCGCGCGCGCGCGCGAAAGGGTGTGATGAAGGGCGTGGCGTAGCCCAGCGCCAGCACGTCCAGCCCATGGGTGTCGCCCCATGCCTCGCTCAGCTTTCGCTCGACCATGGCCCTGGCCGCACGGCCCAGGTCGGAGGCGTAGAACTGACGAAGCTCGAGAACGTCGCGGCGCATGGGTGATGGCTATGCTCGACGGGGCGTCTCGACCAGCCTAAATCGATATGGACGTTCCGGGAGACCTGCCATGCCGCTCACCATTCACCAGTTCGCCTGCCTCTCGGACAACTACGGGTTCCTGATCCGCGACGAGGCCAGTGGCAAGACCGCCTGCATCGATACCCCCGACGCGGGCGCGATCCTGCGTGAGCTGGACGATCTGGGCTGGGAGCTGGACATGATCCTCAACACGCATTGGCACCCGGACCACGCCGGCGGCAATGCCGACATCAAGGCGATGACCGGATGCACGATTGTTGGCCCGCCGGAGGTCACGCGGATTGCGCCACTGGACCGCGAGGTGGCGGGTGGCGACGTTGTCGAGCTTGGCGAGACCCGGTTTCAGGTGATCGAGAGCGGCGGCCATACGCTGGGCCATATCGCCTTCTACGATCCCACCGATCGGGTAGCTTTCGTGGGCGACACCCTGTTTGCGCTGGGATGCGGACGGCTTTTCGAGGGTACGCCGGAGCAGATGTGGGACAGCCTGCAGCGGCTGGCCGCCCTGCCCGATGACACCCGGGTCTACTGCGCCCATGAGTACACCGCCTCCAACGCCCGTTTCGCGCTCTCTGTCGATGATGGGGCCGCGTTGAAGACCCGCGCCGAGGCGATCTTTGCGGCGCGCGAGCGTGACGAGTGGACCGTGCCCACCACCATCGGGCTGGAAAAGGCGACAAACCCGTTTCTGAGGGCGCCAGCCCTGGCGAACCGGATCGGGGCTAACGGTCAGCCTGACGCTCTGGCCTTCGCGGCAGTGCGGGCGGCCAAGGACAACTTCAAGGGCTAAGGTCTACTTCGCACTTCGCAGCAGACGTTCCAGCTTGTCGGACGACGGGCGGCCCGCCATGCCCCGGGATGGCGCGACCACCACTTGCAATACGCCATTGCCCAGAGTGGCGGAGACGGCGTTGCCCGAGGTGAACTGCACCCTGGCGACCCGGGAAAGATGGGCCCTGTCCTTGTCACGTCCAGCCATCTTGAGGAAGGCCACGCTGACGACGGTGGCCGCGTCAGCGATAAGCGCCGCGGACGCGGGCGTAGCCTCAGCTTCGAAAATCACAGGCCGCCGCGCGGCCCGACCGGAGCGCACGGATGCCTGTAGCAGCCATTCGCCCAATGCCTGGGGGCTGAGTCCCATGAGACGCAACGGCGACGCCCCGCCGATCAGTGACACCGCCTCCCCACTGGGACGAGCATCGGTAAACAGGGTGTAGCCGCCAAGACGGGTGGCCCGCAGAACCGGCTCGCCCAGATCGTTCTTGTAGATCAGATCACCGCGCGGCGCGGGCGAAGGTTGCAGCGCCCAGACCTCGGGACTGTCCTCGAACTTCAGCATCGGGACCGGCTGGCTGCGATCAAGAATAAAGACCCGACCCTGCTCGGAGACATAGCGCGCCAGCGGCGGTCCCGCCGCCTCGCCAACCTGACGGCGGAACAGGCTCTCGCGAACCCGCTCCGTCGGCCCGGCAATTGCCGGCAAGGCCAGACCCAGCGCAGCGGCGCCGAGCACCACTGCGCAAAGGGTTCGCCCGTGCGCCATCCAAGAACTCATCATGTCGGACGAGCAGATGCGCTTTGATCGGGGCGCTTTTTGGACCGGGCGACGGTCTTCACCCGACCAGGTATTGGCCGCCATTGAGCGAAAGTGTGGTGCCGGTCACGTACGCCGCCCGTTCACCGGCCAGGAACGACACCGTATCGGCGATCTCCTCCCCGCTGCCGAGGCGACCGGCGGGGATCTGGCCAATGATCGATTCCAGCACCTTGGGTGGCACCGCCTGCACCATCTCGGTGTCGATGTAGCCGGGTGCAACGCAGTTGACCGTAACGCCCTTCCTCGCGTTCTCCAGCGCCAAAGCCTTGGTAAAGCCAATGACGCCCGCCTTGGCCGCTGAATAGTTGGTCTGGCCGATCTGGCCCTTCTGACCGTTGATCGAGGAGATATTGATGATCCGGCCCCACTCGCGCTCACGCATGCCTTCAATGACCTGACGGGTCATATTGAACAGGGAGTCCATGTTGACGCGGATCACCTCGCTCCACTGTTCGGAGGTCATGCGGTGGAACACACCATCGCGGGTGATGCCGGCGTTATTCACCAGAATATCGATCGGGCCGAGTTCAGCGGTCACCGCATCCACGGCGGCCTTGCAGTCTGCGAAGTTACCGACATTGCCCTTCACGACCATCACGCCCAGCTCGCGGGCGCAGGCTTTCGCCGCTGCATCGTTGCCGGAGTAGCCCGCAGCCACCAGGATACCATCCGCCTTCAAACGTTCGCAGATCGCCCGCCCAATGCCCCGGGTTCCCCCGGTGACAAACGCAACCCTGGCCATGCCTCAAACTCCCTTGTCGCCGACGCCGGTTGATCCGGGTCTAGGTGTTCAGATCTTCTCGACGCACATGGCCACGCCCATACCGCCACCGACACACAGCGTGGCCAGGCCTTTTGATGCGCCCGTGCGCTTCATCTCATGCAGCAGCGTCGTCAGGATCCGGGCTCCGGAGGCGCCGATGGGATGACCGATCGCGATGGCGCCGCCGTTCACGTTTACCTTGGCCGGGTCGAGACCCAGGTCGCGCACAACGCAGATCGACTGCGCCGCGAACGCCTCGTTGGATTCCACAAGATCCAGATCGGCGACCGTCCAGCCGGCGCGCTCCAGCGCCTTGCGGCTTGCCGGGATCGGCCCGGTGCCCATGATCTCCGGATCAACACCGGCATTGGCCCATGAGGCGATCCGGGCCAACGGTGTCAGGCCGCGTTTCTTCGCTTCTGCGGCCGTCATCAGCACCATGGCCGCGGCGCCGTCGTTCAGGCCGGAGGCGTTGGCCGCCGTGACTGTGCCTTCCTTGTTGAAGGCAGGCTTCAGGCCCGAGACGCTCTCCAGCGTGGCCCCGTGGCGGATGTACTCATCCTGATCGACAACCGTATCGCCCTTCCGACCCTTGATCGTGACCGGCGCAATCTCTCCCGCGAACTTGCCGGCCTTCTGCGCGGCCTCGGCCTTGTTCTGGGAGGCGACGGCGAAGGCGTCCTGATCACCGCGGGTGATCTGCCAGCGGCTGGCGATGTTCTCCGCCGTCTGGCCCATGTGATAGCCGTGGAAGGCATCCCACAGGCCGTCCTTGATCATGGTGTCGACGAAGCCCAGGTCGCCCATCTTCTGGCCGTTGCGGATGTGTGCGGCGTGGGGCGATTGGCTCATGCTCTCCTGACCGCCGGCGACTACGATGTCGGCAGAACCATCGCTGATCTGCTGGGCGGCCAGTGCGATGGCGCGAAGCCCGGAACCGCAGAGCTGGTTCAGGCTCCATGCGGGGCTGGCGTTGGGGATGCCGGCGTTCACGGCCGCCTGCCGGGCCGGGCCCTGACCTGCGCCAGCCTGCAGGACCTGGCCCATGATCACCTCGTCGACGTCAGCCGCCGTGATCCCGGCGCGTTCAACCGCAGCCTGAATGGCGATCCGCCCCAATTCATGGGCGGGAAGACCGGAGAGCGCGCCGTTGAAGGATCCCACCGGCGTGCGGGCTGCGGAAACGATGACGATGTCGCTCATGGCGGATCCCTGACGTTCTTTTGTGGCCTTGTTGGACCATTTATCGACCGCGCGTCCCCAGAGGGCAAGGCCGCCACGCAATTGATTTGAGGGCATTTGCTAAAGCGCTCGCATCCGCGATACTGCGCCGCAGAAACGGGTCGGCGGGGCGCGCCATCAGGCCCGGGAACAAGGATCAACGATGGCCGACACTCAAGCGACCGGCGGCGGCGTCAATCCGGGGGAACGCGTGGTCATCAAGAAGTACGCCAACCGGCGGCTCTACAACACCGCGTCCTCCAGCTACGTGACCCTCGAACACCTGTCGGAAATGGTAAAGCAGGGCGTCGATTTCGTCGTCTATGACGCCAAGACCAACGATGACATCACCCGCACGGTCCTGACCCAGATCATTTTCGAGGAAGAAAGCCAGGGGCAAAGCCTGTTGCCGATCGAGTTCCTGCGGCAATTGATCGGTTTCTACGGCAACTCGATGCAGGCCTTTCTGCCCAGCTATCTGGAGCTGTCGTTGTCAAGCTTCACCCAACAGCAGGAGCGGATGCGGACCCAGTTCTCCAGCCTCGGCCAGTCGACAGGCGCCTACGAGGAACAGATCCGCCAGAATCTGCAGCTGTTCGACAAGGCGATGAAAATGTTCTCGCCATTCGCCTATGCGCCTCTTGCGCGAAACGAACAGCCGGCGCCTGCGCCGCCGCCAAAACCTGAGCCTGCCGCCGACGAGGCGCTGAACCTGTTGCGCAAGCAGATGTCCGACATGCAGGCGCAGCTGGACAAACTGGCAAAGGGCTGAGGTTGTGGCCCGTCCATTGCAGCCTGTGAGGTATGATGTCCCGCATTGACCGCATCCGTCGGGCGGTCTCGGCGCGAAAAGCGGCGAGCTACGAGGACTCGCCCGTCGACGAGACCTTCGAGGTCTCCCCCACCGGTCTGCCGGCCACATCCCAAAAGGTGAGCGGCTCAGCCGGGTTCCGTCAGGAGCGCCGCGATGTGGACAGCGGCTATGTCGCCCAGCTTCTCGGTCAGCATGGCGAACGGCGCGGCCTTCGGGCGGGCGCCTCCCTCCTGGAGCGGGCGCGCAGCGCCTACAGCCGCATTGAATGGTCCGGATCCTGGGACCGTCGCGCCCGGCAGGGCCGCCGCAGCCGCGACATCTAACCGCCCTTCAGGCGCGCAACCTCGGCCTCCAGCACAGCCAGTCGTTGTTCCAGCGCGGCGATCTGCGCATCCTGTGACGAAGCCCGGGGGGTGGGCGTAGAAACGCCTGCACGGTTGGCCACCTCTGCAGGCGAAACGCCCAGCAACTCGGCAAAGGCCGCCACCTGCCCGGCGGAAAGTTCCATCTGATCCTTGAAGACCAGGATGAGCTGATCCTCGCTCAAGCCCGAAATGGCGGCCATTACGCCGCGGGACAGGCCGCGCTCAGCGAGTTTTCCGTCAAACCAGGGGGCGTCGAAGAAGAGGGCCATACCGGGACATCCTGTGGCGCAACTCTTGCTTAACCGTGTTTGCATCCCGCGACCACGGACCTGCCCATGCTGCTCCTTCTGTCCCGCTTCATCGATGTCGCCGTCGTGACCCTGATCCTGTCCGCCTTGACCTGACCTGACCGCGTGAACTCAGAGTTCGTCGACGCCGCCTGGGTTCCGCGAGCGCGACTGTAGCCACATGACGCCGAGCAGGTCCGAGAGCGAGGCCATCAGCCGGCCGAGGTTGGTGTATTTCGACTGCCCGGTCTGCCGGTGGCGGTGGTGGACCGGCCGGAACGCCACTTCATAGCCCTCCCGCAACATCAACGCCGGCAGATAGCGGTGGATGTGGTCGAAGTAGGGAAGCCTGAGGAACGCCTCCCGGCGGAAGGCCTTCAGGCCGCAGCCGGTATCGCGGGCCGTGTCGCGCAGAAGCCGCCTGCGAATGCCGTTGCCGAAGCGTGACGCCAGCTTCTTGGCCTGGCTGTCCTGACGCTTGACACGCTCGCCGCCGACCATGGCCAGTTCTGGTCCGCCCGCCACAAGCGCGTCCACCAGGGCGGGACCATCCGCAGGGTCGTTCTGACCATCGCCATCGAGGGTGACAATCACCGGGCCACGGGCGGCAAGGATGCCGCTGCGGATAGCGCGGCTTTGTCCCGAGTTACGCCGGTGCGCCAGCACGCGCAGCTGTGGAATCTCGGCGCGCAGGGCATGGAGCGCCGCCCGGGTGTCATCCCGGCTGGCGTCATCCACGAACAGGATTTCGAATGATCGACCTGCGAACGCCGTCGCGATCTCCCGCGCCAGGCCGGGCGCTGCGCCGGCTTCGTCAAACACCGGGACGACTACAGAAATTTCAGGCGCCAAAACCATGGCTGCCTGCATAGCGGAAAAGTCGGCGCGCGAAAGGATCGTGCTATTTGAGTCGCATGACGCTGGACGACATCATGGCGAAATGGAGCGGCGGCTGGCGGGGTCCGGCGGTTGCGGCCCTGATCGCCTTTCTGGCCGGCTTGCCCGGGCTGATCGCCATGCCGCCACTGGACCGGGACGAAGCCCGCTTCGCCCAGGCAACAGCCCAGATGCTGGAGAGCCATGACTTCGTGGTCATCCAGTTCCAGGATGCGCCCCGTTTCAAGAAGCCTGTGGGCATTCACTGGTTACAGGCGGCCAGCGTCTCAACCTTCTCAAGTCCTGAAGCCCGGGAAATCTGGGCCTACCGTATTCCCTCCCTGATGGGCGCGATGCTGGCGGCGGCGGCCTGCGTCTGGGGGGCGGCGGCGTTCTTCAACGCCCGGACGGCGCTGGTGGCCGGCGCCCTGCTGGGGGCCAGCTTCCTGCTCTCAACCGAGGCCTTCATTGCCAAGACCGACGCCATGCTGGCCGGCGTGACGACGCTGGCGATGGCCGCCCTGGCCAGGCTCTATTCCGCCCGAAATGGCGGACCGGCGGCAGGTTCCGCGGCGGTCTGGCTGTTCTGGACCGGTATCGCCCTGGCGACACTCATAAAGGGACCGGTCGGGCCGATGGTGGCCCTGCTTGCGATCGTGGCCCTGATCATTGCCGACCGTCGCGCGGGTTGGCTTGGCCAGATGCAATGGTGGTGGGGTCTGATGATCGTACTGGCGGTGGTCGGGCCCTGGGCGGGGGCGGTGACAGTCGCCACCGACGGAGGCTTCTGGTCCCAGGCGGTGGGGTCCGACCTGGCGCCCAAGCTGGCCGGTGGTCAGGAAACGCATGGCGCACCGTTTGGCTATCACACCCTGCTGACGCCGATCCTGGCCTTTCCCATGACCCTGTTGCTGCCTGCGGCGGTGATCGGCGCCTGGCGCTGGCGGCAGGAGCCCGGGGTGCGGTTCGCAATGGCCTGGCTGATCCCGACCTGGATCATGTTTGAGCTGCTGCCCACCAAACTGCCCCACTATACGCTGCCCACCTATGGCGCCCTGGCCTGGCTGGCGGCGCGCGCCCTGGCTGAGCCAATCGGGCGGGTATCACGCTGGATCGGCGCCGGCCTCTGCGCTCTGGCTGGCCTGGCGCTGGCTGGCGGGGTGGTCTTTCTGCTGTCCCTGTACGGAGACCCGGGCGATCTATGGACCGCGACCCTGACGGCGGGTCTGCTGGCCGGTGCGGGTCTTGTCGGCGCCGGACTGTTCATCCGCAAGGCCCCCGTCGCCGCCACCGCTGCGGCGCTGACACTGGGCGCGCTGGGTCATGGCGCGCTGGCGGCGGGCCTGGCGCCGCGCCTGGAACCGTTATGGCTATCAGCACGCCTCGAACGCGCCATGGGCGACAACCGGCTGCTGCCGCGACAGGGCGTGGCCGAGGCGCCCGTCGCTGTGGCCGGGTTCGCCGAGCCCAGTCTGGTCTTCGCCCTGGGCACCGCCACCGAGCTGGACGGGCCGGATGAAGCTGCACGCGCCGTGGTCGAGAACCGCCCCGCGATTGTCGAGGATCTCGAGGAGGCCGCCTTCCGCGCCGCGCTGAAGGCGCGCGGCGGCCGGGCCGAGGAAGTGGCCAAGATCGAGGGCCTGAACTACTCCAAGGGCGACCCGATGACGTTGAGGGTCTATGTGGCGCCCGACATGGACGCCCGGGAGACACCATAATGGGACGCAAGATCGAGATCGTGGAAGTGGGCCCGCGCGACGGCCTGCAGAACGAAAAGACCCTGCTGGATGTCGGCCAGAAGCTGGAGATGATCGCCCGGCTCGAGGCCGCCGGCGCACGGCGCATGGAGGTGGTGTCCTTCGTCAATCCGAAGCGCGTGCCGCAGATGGCCGGCGCAGAAGAGATCATGGCTGCCCTGCCCCACGCCGAGGGCCGCTCCCGGATCGGCCTGGTGCTGAACGCCCGGGGCTGGGAGCGCTGCGTCGAAGCCCGGTGCGACGAGGCCAATGTGGTGGTCTGCGCCAGTGACGGCTTCGGCATTCGCAACCAGGGCGCCTCGACGGCCGAGCAGGTGGACGCGCTGGCCGCCATCGTGGCCATGCGAACGCCCGGCGACCCGCCGATCTCGATGACGATCTCCGTCGCGTTCGGATGCCCTTTCGAGGGCGAGGTCCCCGAAGCCCGTGTGATGGAAATCGTGAAGGCCGCCGCCGACCTGAAGGTGGCCGAGATCGCTCTGGCTGACACCATCGGCGTCGCCGATCCCTGGCTGGTGCGCCGCCGCGTGGAGGCGGCCCGCAAGCTGACCGGCGACATTCCGCTGCGCCTGCACTTCCACGACACGCGCAACACCGGCCTGGCCAACGCCTTCGCGGGCGTCGAGGCCGGGGTCGACATTCTGGATGCCAGCGTCGGCGGCCTGGGCGGCTGTCCGTTCGCCCCCAACGCAACCGGCAACATCGGCACCGAGGATCTGGTCTATATGCTGGAACGCGCCGGGTTCGAGACGACCTACGATCTGGGCAAGCTCATCGAGATCGGGAACTGGGCTTCAGCCTTGGTGGGCAAGACGCCCGCGGCGTCGGTCAGCCGGGCGGGCGGGTTTCCGGTTCCGGGATGATTCAAGGGCTACAGAAGGTGGCCAGCCCGCACGGCGCAGACTGAAGCTACAGGGACAGCCGGGACCAAACGGTCATGGCTGTTTGGTTTCGGGCGCATAGCGGGGCGCCTTGTCGAAATCCTCCATCCCGAAAGGAAGCTCGTTGAAGATATACGGATAGTAGAATGTCCGCAGGCGCTTGTGGAAAGCCCGGATGCGGTCCTGATAGGCGAGTTGCGCACGTGGATCGGTTTCCGCCAGGCGATGGAGGGCCAGTTGCACGCCAACCGTCGGCAGGATCAGGCCAAGCCGCTCGGCCAGGCGTGACCGTTCGAGGATCCCGTCGCGATACTGCTGCGCCAGGGTGGCGACCGACTCATCGCCAACCTGATGGAAAGCGAAGTACCATTTCCAGTGAAAGGGTGCGGTTACGGGCGCGGTACCCGCCCATTCCGGATGAGACTGGAAGAACGGGTCCATGGTCGCGGTTTTCGGTATGTCCCAGGCTCGATGCACGGCGTTTCGCTGCAGAAGCGAAAGTTCCGCGCCCTGCCGCAGCGGGACTGCTGTGTTGATCGCGACGTGTGCGAGTGACGGCGCCACCAGCGCCAGTACAAGCCAGAGCGCGGCGAGTGTCATGCCGTTCCCGATGGACGTTGTCCCAAGCCGGGCGACGGCCAGCGAAAGAAGCGCCCAGAACGCCAGATAGGCTGCAATCAATCCAAGGACCGCGACCGTCTTCCACCCCGGGGTTCCGGCGATAAAAGCTCCCAGCAGGAACGGGAGCGCCAGGGCGACAAGCAACCCTGCAAGCCGCACCGCGATCCTCGGCGCCCATAGCCGCGCCGTCGCCTGCGGTGTCGACCGAAGGACACCCAGGCGCCCGGCCTCCCGTTCGGCGGAAAACAGATCGTGCAGCAGCAGGATGACGAACAAGGGCGCGACGTAGATGAGCACAAAGGCGAAGTCGAAGCGGCCCGGCATCGCGACTTCGGGGTTTACGATATCGCCTTCGTAAAGCTGGGCTTCGAGTCCAAGGGCCCGGACTCTCAGGATCGACGGCGCGACATCGCCCAAGCCAAGGGCCGCAAAGGCCAGATCCGATGGCGGATTCCAGGTGGCGTGGAACGTGTAGTAGGCCGCGTTTCCCGGATCGCCACTGCGCGATACCCAAGCGGAAATCGCAGAGACATCCGACGCCTGCAACGGCTGCATGCGCGCGATGGCGTCATGCTGTCGTTGCGTTTCCAGCAGACCCGACGCGACGCCGCCCAGTCCCAGCAACAAGAGGAGCGCGAGCGCGGCAATCCCCGACCGCAGGCGAAGAAAGAAGAATAGCTCCCGGGTCATGGCGCTCATCGGGCCACCCGCTGAAGACGCGAGGCGGCCAGGCCTGCGAACCCCGCAGCGAGCGCGAGCCAGACCAGAATGACCACAAGCGACGGCGTCGCGCGCGCGGCAGTCTCCGCAGCAGGTTCCTGCGGGAACCGGAACGCCGGCGTCGCACGCCAGTTGTCGGCGCTGACGCGACTTCTTGCCTCGGCGGCGGCATCATTGCTCTTGGCGGCATCGTCCTTGAAGGTGACGCTTTCGGCCTGCATCCGGTTCAAGCGCTGAACGAGTTCATATCGATAGCGCTCGGCTTCATCGATAAAGCGACGATAGGTGGCGAGATCCGTACCGGCTGTCGTCATGGAGAGACGACGCAGGGCCACGGTAGGACTTATGGCGGACACGAGATCCATTGTCCGGCTCTGGTCCGCCATGGCCGCGAAATTCTGCGCGGCGTATCGATTGAACAGGCTGGCGGTCATGCGTTCGCCCTCGATGCCCAGCAGGCCCCGATAGTTGACCGGCAGGTCTTCAACCCGCGCCACACCGTATTGTTTCAGGGTCGTCCGCTTGAAGGCGTCGAAGTAGGGATCGTCTGGATCATGGCTGTCGCCCATGTCGCGCAGGTCGCGCTGGATCGCGACGTCGTTCTCCAGGCGTGTGGCCAGTTGGGTCAGTCCGGCGCCGGCTTCTGCTGCAACGCGCGGCACAACAACCACGCTCAATGCCCACAACGCCGTAAGCAAAACGAGCGCAGGACGGGCGCCCGGGGTCAAGGCGGAGACCAGGACAGTAAGCACGACCCAGAAAACCAGATAGGCTCCGTAGCCCATCAGCATCATGCCGCCGGTTATCGCCGCGACCTGACCATTGAGACCGAGGTTCCCGACAAGTAGTACCGCAGGCGTCGCCATGACAGCCGCCGCGGCGCCCAGGGCCAGCATCTTGCCGATCATCAGGTCTCCACCTGACGCGCCGGCGAGCATCATCTGCCGCAGGGTCCCGCGCTCACGCTCACGCGCCACCATACCCGCGCCCAGAAAGATCAGCAGCAGAGGGGCGACCGCTTGCAGGACAAAGGCGGGCGAGAGTTGGCCAAACCGGACCAGCAATGAGGATTGACGGGCATCACCGAAGTTGGCGCTATTCTGCCTGTGCCCCTCCAGATAGACCATCACACCGGTAAAGGGCTCCACCCCGGGATCCATGGCGGCCAGCCCGCTGGGCGGGCGCATGGCGAAGTGTCCGAAGTGGACAACACGGTGCGGGTGGCGGTCCGGTTGCTGGGTGAAGTCCGCGTTCGCCTGGGCTTCCATCCGCTCTCGCAGCGCCCCCTGGTCGCGGTAGTAGGCGGAAGACGCAACGGCGGCAGCGACCGTCAGCAGCAGCACCATCAACAGGCCCGTCAACGCGACCCGACTGCGCACAAGACGCTGAATTTCGTTTGCGGCAATTGCCGAAGCCCGCCTCACGCCGGACGCGCCCGGGCAAAACGATCATGCAGGGCGCGGAGATCGAAGCGCTCCGGACCCTTGGCGCTGACTTCGGCGACAATCCGGCCCTGATCGAGAAAGCCGATCCTGTCAGCCAGATCCACAACGCCCAGCAGGTCATGGCTCACGACCAGAATCGCAGCACCCTCACCGCGAAGGCGACCACACAGGGCGTTGAAGTCTGCGGCAGCGCCCGGATCGAGTCCTGACGTGGGCTCATCCATCAGCAAAACCGGCGCCCTGCGCAGGATTGCAATGGCGATCGCCGTCTTCTGGCGCATGCCTTTCGAAAAGCCCGCGACCCGCTGCCCCCAGGCATCCCTTGCCAGCCCGACGGCGCCAAAGGCCGCTTCAAGTTCGGCGGTGGTTCGGCTCCCACCGGACAGGCTCAGGAAATACGACACGTTTTCCTTTGCGCTCAGGTGATCATAAAGCGCCACATTCTCTGGAATGTAGGCAATCCGCTCCCGGGCCAGATCCGGGCGGTCCCGCGGATCAACGCCCGCAATGTCTATGGATCCGGATTGCGGCTTCAGAAGGCCGAGCAGGGCTTGTAACGCTGTGGACTTTCCAGCGCCGTTCCCGCCGAGCAAACCATAGATCTCGGCCTTGCGAACCGACAGCGAGAGCCCGTCAAGCACCACCCGGTCGCCATATGAAACACGCAGGTCATTCACTTGCAGAAGCACGTCCGCTGAAGGCTCTGCCATGGTTCTGAACCCCCTGCTGGATCATGGATCGACAGGATTGATCGCAGACCTGACCGCCAGATGTCAATGCGATGTTATGTTGTAACATAAATCTTGACCTTGGAATTTGTGACCCGTATCCGGGCAGCAGTCCCGGGTTCGCGTGGAACCGGGCCGGGGAAAACCGATGAGCCAGCGTTTCGCCATTCTGATGACCTCCGCAGCGCTGTTCAGCGCGACGCCGGCCCTGGCCGCCGATGTGACCGATGTGGAGGCGGTCATCGTCACAGGGTCGCGGGCGGCCAACGCCAGCATCAATGGCATCGAGATCGAGACCCTGCGCTTGCCACAAAGCGTTCGCGTGCTTGACGAAGCGCTGATCTCGACAACCGGAATCGCCAATCTCTCAGACCTGTTCGACTATGCAGGAGGCATGGCGCGGCAGAACAGCTTCGGAGGGGCGTGGGACGCCTATGCCATTCGTGGGTTTTCGGGCGACATCAACCAGGGCCCCGATCTGCTGGTAAACCGCTTCACAGCCAATCGCGGCTTCAACGCCCGACGCGATGTCGCCACCGTCGAGCTGTTCCAGGTGCTGAAGGGGCCGGCTTCTGCCCTGTCCGGCAAAGGCGAACCCGGGGGGTCGATCAACATTGTCACCAAAGCGCCCCTGAAGGACGCTCACGCGTCGACCGAACTGTCCTACGGAACGCAGAATACCGGACGCGGCGTCGTCGACGTTGGCGGACCTCTGGGAGCAGGCGTTTCGGCGCGCCTGATCGGCGTCTATCAGGAGACCGACGGCTTCCGCGATTTCGTCGGCAGCGATCGCCTGCTGGTCGCCCCTTCAATCGCCTGGGAGCCAAACGAGACCCTGCGGCTCCTGTACCAGTTTGAAGGCGCGCTCGTTCACTTCACCCACGATCGCGGCCTGGTCGCGGTCGCCGGCAATGGCAAGGCGCTCCCCCGGTCACGTTTCCTGGGCGAGCCCAACGACGGCAAGATGCGGCAGGAGTCACTCCAGCATCAGGCTTCGCTGACGCTGGACATCGCCGAGGGCATCGCGCTCGAAGGCGGCGTGCAGTATCGCGAGGGATCGTTTGAAGGTCAGTCAACCCACAACGCCCTGCTGGTCGGCAGCCAGCTTCGCCGCCAGCTTCGGGTGCACGATTACAACTGGGATGATCTCTCGGGCCGGCTTGAGCTAAGCGCCAACCAGGAAATCCTGGGTGTTGAACACCAACTACGGGTGGGTGCGGACGCCTTCGCCTTTGATCAGAAGCGGGTCTTCTTCCGCTTCAATCCGTCAGCGGCCAACCCCTACCTCATTGACGTCTTCAATCCGGTCTACGGTCAGCCCAAGCCCCTCGCCACGCTGAACCAGAACATCCTGGAGGAATTGCGGGGCCAGAGCATCTATGCCCAGGACCTTGTCTCGCTGGGGTCGCAGATCACCGTCTTGCTGGGTGTCCGGCATGACTGGTTCCAGCAGACCAACACCAACTTCCGCAACAACAGCGTCAGCAAACAGTCCCCGTCGGCAACCAGCCCCCGCGCCGCGATAACATGGGCGCCCAATGAGCAGGTGTCTGTCTTTGCCAGTTGGGGGCGCTCCTTCCGGTACAATCAGGGTTCCAGCTTCTCGGGCGCTGCCTTTGCCCCGGAGCGCGGCGAGGCGCTGGAAGCCGGCGTCAAATATGCATTGCTGGATAACGCCCTGACCGGGACAGCCTCGATCTTCGAGATCACCAAGAAGAACATCCTGGTCAACGATCCGGCCAACAGCGGTTTCTCGATTCCTGTTGGCGAAGGTCGAAGCCGGGGCTTCGAGATTGACGTGAACTACCGGCTGGACGCGCGCACGACGATCACGGCGGTTTACGCCTATACTGACACGAAGATCACCCGGGACACCCGAGCCGGGTTCGTCGGCAGCGGTTTCAGCAACATCCCCAAGTCTGCGGCAGCGCTCTATGCCAACTGGCGCTCAGATGAGGATCAGCCCGGCTCAATCAGCCTCGGCGGCGGCGTTGTCTACGTCGGTGAACGGCCCGGCGACGACATCAACAGCGGCTTCGAACTGCCGGACTATGTGACCACGCGGTTCAACGTCGCCTATCAGCTAAGCGACAAGGCAAGCCTGCATCTGGACGTCGAAAACCTGTTCAACAGTTACTATCTCGAGAGCTCGTTCAGCAACGTCTGGATCACGCCGGGTGCGGCGCGCAGCGTTGCCGGAAGGGTGCGAGTGAAGTTCTGAAAGATCGCTGAGCGCTTCAGCCGGGTGATTGTGCAAGGGGTGCGAGCCAGGCGGCAGGACACCCGCGCTTGCCGCCAACCGGCCCGTTTACTCTGGCGCGCCCGCCTACCTCCGCCGCAATCGCCAAATGACAGGTCGTAGCAGCGCCGCGCCCATTATCACCGGCCAAAGCAACCAGGCTGTCAGGTGCTGACCCACGCCCTCGGCCCGACGGCGGAAGAAGCGGGCCAGGCCGACGCCCTTGTGGAATTCCACCTTGAGCGGACTGGTCTGGCTGGTGCCGCCCAGGTGGATGACCTCCGCGCCGGGATGGAACAGGACCACACCCCCCTGGCGGCGCACGCGCCAGCACAGGTCGACGTCCTCCACGTGCAGGAAATAGCCCTCGTCGAAGCCGCCCACCGCCTCGAAATCCTCCCGGCGCATGCAGAAACAGGCGCCGGAGACTGTGGGCACCTCCACCACATGGTCGGGCGAGGCGTCGGTTTCCCAATGCACCTCAAAGCGGCTGAGCGCCGGGAACCGCGCCGCCAGGGTGCTTAAGGACAGCATGGCGCTCAGGGGCGTGACCTCGCCCCGCCGGCCACCGCGTTGCTCAGTGCCGTCAGCGTTCAGCACCCGGGCGCCGACCAGGCTGGGGACTGGGCAGTCCTCGATAGCCTGCAGCAGTTCGGCGATGCAGCCCGCCTGCAGGAAGGCGTCAGGGTTCAGGAACACCAGCCTTTCGCCGCCGGCCTTGCGCGCACCCATGTTACTGGCCCTCGCGAAGCCAACGTTGCCCTGGCCGGAGATCAGCACGACGCGGCGATCGGCGGCGGCCAGGGCCCGTAGGTGCGCCGCCTCTTCCATGCTGGAGCCGTTGTCCACCACCACCAGTTCGCTGACCGCCGGGTCCGCCAGAACGCAGGCGAGGCTGCGCTTCATCGGTTCACCCGGGAAGTAGATCACCATGACGACCGAGACGGCGCGCGGGTGCTCACCGACCTCGGCGACTGTCAGGGTCTCTGCGGTACGCCTGGGGGCGGCGACGCCATTCATCCAGCCTGCACCTCCCCGACCCGCTCCGCCGTCTGACGGGCAACATCTGGTGGTTGCGCCTCGCTGGCAAGGAGGTTCGCCGCCTCGTCCAGCATCAGGATCTGCTGGCCGTCGGAGCCAAAGCGCCGCAACGCCAGCTTGCCCTCCTCGGCCTCACGGCGACCGATGACGGCGATGACGGGGACCTTGGCCAGGCTGTGCTCCCGGATCTTGTAGTTGATCTTTTCGTTTCGCAGGTCGGTCTCGACGCGCAGGCCCCTGGCCCGGAGGGTGGCTGCAGCCTTCAGCGCGAAGTCGTCGGCGTCGGACGTAATCGTCGTCACCACCACCTGCACCGGCGAGAGCCAGAGCGGGAAGGCGCCAGCGAAGTTTTCGATCATCACCCCGATGAACCGCTCCATCGACCCGCAAATGGCCCGGTGCAGCATGACCGGCCGCTGCTTGGATCCATCCTCGGCGGTATACTCGGCGTCAAGGCGTTCCGGCAGCACATAGTCCAGTTGCAACGTGCCGCACTGCCAGGTCCGGCCGATGGCGTCCTTCAGGTGGAACTCCAGCTTCGGCCCATAGAAGGCGCCTTCGCCTGGCAAAGGATCGACCGGCATGTTCACCGCCTGACGAGCGGCGCGGTCCAGCTTCTGTTCGGCAACGTCCCAGACAGCGTCCGTACCGAAACGCTCCTCGGGCCGCAGCGCCAGCTTCACGCTGTCCAGATGCATGTTGAAGTCGGAGTAGATCGAGTTCAGCAGCCGCACGAACTTCGTGGACTCCTCCTCGATCTGATCCTCGCGGCAGAAGATGTGGGCGTCGTCCTGAGTAAACGCGCGCACCCGGAAGATGCCGTGCAGGGCGCCGGACGGCTCATAGCGGTGACAGGCGCCGAACTCGGCCATCCTGAGCGGCAGGTCGCGGTAGCTCTTCTGGCCGTGGTTGAAGATCTGCACATGGCCGGGGCAGTTCATCGGCTTCACGGCAAGGCTCTCGCCCTCCTCCGTCTCGCACGTGAACATGTTCTTGCCGAACTTCTGCCAGTGGCCGGAGCGCTCCCACATCTCGCGGTCCATGATCTGGGGCGCCTTGACCTCGACGTAGCCGTCCGCGTCCAGGCGGCGGCGCATGTAGGCCTCCACCGTGCGATAGAGCGTCCAGCCCTTGGGGTGCCAGAAGATCATGCCCTTGGCCTCTTCCTGCATGTGGAAGAGATCCATGGCCTTGCCGATCTTGCGGTGATCGCGTTTCTCGGCCTCTTCGAGGCGATGCAGGTGGGCCGCAAGGTCCGCCTCGCTGGCCCAGGCCGTGCCGTAGATCCGCTGGAGCATCGGGTTGCGGTGATCGCCGCGCCAATAGGCGCCTGCCAGCTTCGTCAGCTTGAACGCCTTGCCTGCCGCCTTTGTGGACGGCAGGTGAGGACCCCGGCAGAGGTCCTTCCACTGGCCCTGTCGATAGACCGTGACATCCTCGCCGGCGGGGATGCCCTCGATGATCTCGGCCTTGTAGATCTCGCCGATGGACTTGAAGTGCGCGATGGCCTCGTCGCGACTCCACACCTCGCGCACGATCGGCTCGTCGCGGTCGACGATCTCCTTCATGCGCTGTTCGATGGCGGCCAGATCATCGAGGCTGAACGGCGTGTCACGCGCGAAGTCGTAGTAGAAGCCGTCCTCGATCGCAGGCCCGATCGTCACCTGCGTGCCGGGGAATAACTCCTGAACCGCCTCGGCCAGGATGTGGCTGACGTCGTGGCGGATGGTCTCCAGCGCCTCGGGCGCATCACGCGACAGGATCTCGAACTTGCCGCCCCGCTCCAGCGCGCGGTCCACGTCCAGCAGCTCGCCGTCCAGCTTCACCAGCACGGCGCGTTTGGCCAGCGAGATCGCGATGGACGCCGCGACCGCCTTGCCCGTGATCCCGGCTTCGAACTCTCGTTTCGTGCCGTCGGGAAAAATCAGATCAATCATGGTTCAGTCGTCCTGGTTCGCGCCTGGGTTCAGCCCGTTTTGCGCGGGGGCGGCGGCGGGTCATATCCCGCACCGCCCCAGGGATGGCAACGACACAGACGTTTCACGGTGAGCAAACTCCCGCGCCACGGTCCGTGGCCGATCAGGGCTTCGCAGGCATACTCCGAACAGGTCGGGGCAAACCGGCATTGCCGCCCGATCAGCGGCGAAAGCGTCAGCTTGTAGGCGCGAAGGGCGCCTCTGACGCAGCTCTCGTAAAGATTCATGCCGACTGCGGACTGTTGGATCGGACCCCGTGCCTACGCCCAAGGGTCCAGGGGGATCAAGCCGCGTCGGCGGGGATAGTTCGGGTGACACGCTCGACCGTCATCGAAGCCCGGACCGCCGGGACGGCGGGGGCCTGGAAAGCGCAAACGTTACGAACTGTCGTCAACATGGCCCCAGGCCCATAGCATAGCCGAGGCAAGAACGGAACCGCGCCCTAGCCCGTCGGCAACTCGCGTATCTCCACCGTGCCGCCCGCCTCGAACACCGGATTGCCGGCCAGCAGCAGGCGGGCGTGGGCCATGTCCTCGGCGGTGACGCGGATAAAGCCGGTGATATGGGCCGTCGGCGCGGGGGTCGCGCCGGACTTGCGCTCGCACTGACCGTTGCCGATGGCGCTGCCACCCTGGAAGACGCCGGCCTCTCTCAAACGCGAGAGATAGCGCTCCCAGTCGAGGCCTGCGCCACCCGCCGCATCGTCATGCATCAGGAAGATATAGTCGGCCATCAGCTTTCCCTTGTGACCGCCTCGGCCACCGCCTCCGTAACGGCTTCGAACGCCAGCATCGTCGAGGTATGACGCGCCGGATAGTCCCTAACTGGCGCGAGCAGCCCAAGTTCCGCGAACCGACCCTCAGGGGGAGGCCCGTCCGCCTTTAACATGGCGCGGAAGGCGTCTCTTGTCGTCTCCAGCTCGGCCAGACTCGCGCCAATCACATGGGCGCCCAACACCGAGGCCGAAGCCTGTCCCAGCGCGCAGGCCTTCACGTCCTGCGCGAAGTCCGTCACCCTGCCGCCCGAGACCTTGACGTCAACGACAATGCGGCTGCCGCAAAGCTTCGAGACCTTCTCTGAAGTGGCGTCCGGATCGGCCAGCCGCCCGGTGCGCGGCAAGTCGGCCGCCAGCCGCAGCAGTTTCGCCGAATAGAGATCATCGATCATCGCCTCTAGGTCTGCCTTCAGCGTCGGGAAGTCAAACCGCAGGCGGGACCTGGAAGAACGGCGCAGGCGACAGGATCTGGTTTTCCTGATGCTGCACCAGACCGCCTACCTCCTTGACGTAGTCCAGCCACTCGGGGTCGCTCCAGAGTGTCGCACGTCGTCGTGCCCGCTCATCCAGGCTCTCGTAGGCCCACAGGTGGATCACCTTGTTGAGGCCGCCGACCTCGACGCTGTAGTAGCCGACCAGATGGCCCAGGATCCGCTTCTGAACTGCAAGGCCTTTCTCGCCGTAGGCCTTGAAGTAACGGCCGGTGGCGCCGATCGACAGCGTGTAGGTGCGCATCTCAACGATCATGCGGCAATCTCCTTCAGGGCTGCGACCAGCGCATCAATGTGGTCGACAGAATTCACGAAAGACGGCGAGACGCGAATGCAGGCCCCTTTGGCCGCGCCCGGGCGCTCGACGGTGAAAATGCGATAGCGCTCAAAGAGGGTTTTCTTGAGCTCCAGAGCCTGGCCCAGCGAGGTCTGGTCTACAATGCGGAAGGACGTAATTCCCGCATGCAGGGAGGGATCCGGCGGCGTCAGCACCTGTATGCGCGGATGATCGCGCAGGGTCTCCGCCCAGCGATCTCGCAGAAACTGAAGTCGCCGCGCCTTGGCAGCAGGGCCGATCGCTGCATGCGCATCGAACGCGTCGGCGACCGTCAGGACGCTGGCGTAACTGACGGTGCCCGTGTGGACCCGCGCGTCAATGGCGTCGCTGGGTTCGGCCAGGATCGAGATCTCGATATCGCGAATCCGGTCCCTGCGGATGTAGACGAGTCCGACGCCCAGCGGGCTGCCGATCCACTTGTGCAGGTTCAGGCCCGCAAACTCGACACCCATGTCACGCAGTGAAAACTCCGTCTGCCCCAGGGCATGGCCACAATCCAGCAACACGTCGACGCCGCGGGCCTTGGCCAGAGCCGTGATCTCCTTCACCGGCGGGATCAGCCCCGTGCGATGGCTGAGGTGGGTCAGCAGCATCATCCGGACGTCAGGATTGGCTTTCAGGGCCTGGTCGTAGGCGTCGATCAGTCCCTGTCGGGTGGCCGGCTCAGGCAGGGCGAACCGCACCACCCGAACACCCCGGAGCCGGGCCAGTGAGTCCATCCCCACCTGCATGCTGTCATAGTCGAGATCGGCATAGAGGACCGCGTCGCCCGGTTTCAGTCGACTGTAGCCGCCGATCAGGACCAGCATGGACTCCGTGCCGCCGCGCGTGAAGGCGATCTCGTCCACGTCCACGCCAAGGAACGCCGCAGCCTTCGCGCGCACCGCTTGCACATCCTGCAAGGCGCCGCGACGTGTGTAGAGTGTCGTCTCCCGGTTTACCCTGGCCAGCTTCTGCTCGTAGGCCGCCCGCGTTGCCCGGGTCATCGCCCCGAACTGGCCATTCTCAAGCTGGATGACGCCGGGCGGCGGTGAGTCGAACAGGGCCGCGACCTTGGCCCAGTGTCGTTCATTGCGGGCCAGGGCCACAGGATCGGCCGCCAGGGCGGGTGCTGCCATGGCGGTGGCTCCGGCAGCAAGTACCGCGCGGCGTGAAGGCGTCATCAGCGTGAACTCCTGGCTATTGCCGCGCCATTTCCGCCGCGCCCACCGCCTCGCCGTCAAGGTCCTGATCGTCGCCCATGGTCACCGTGACCTTGCGAAGGGTTCCGGTGAACGCAAACGGGGCAGCATAGCCCGCCACGGGACTGCCTCGATCCAGGCCGATGTCCAGACCCGACCAGGAGATGAAATTGCCGAACCCGGTCGTCGCCGTGACCTCCCCGGCAGGCGCCCCGTCGATGGTCAGGGTGAAGGTTCGCGGGCCCGTTTCGCCCCGACGGGCCACCACGCCCAGGCGTGTGGCGCTCAGCGGGACCGGCGATTGCGAGGTGGCCGTCGTCTTCTCACCGCCGATGTTGAGGGTGTGATGGAGATGACCGTCCTGCAGATAGAGGCTGTAGCCGCTGGTGGCGTCGCCGTGGGCGATCAGCACACCCTCGGCGCCCGGTTTCAGGACCACATCTGCCTCGATCCGGTAGCTCCGAGCGCGAACATCCGGCGCAACATCGGTGGGCAGGTGACCCATGCCGGCATGGAGTACAAAGTGCTTCCGGGCGCCGTGGAAACGCGCCGAGTTCTCGGCGAACCGCGGCCCGAACCGGTCGTCCAGCGGCAATACCTTGTGCGCTTCGGCCGCCGTCCACCAGGCGTCGATCAGCGCCTTGAGGCGTTCAGGCTCCTGTTCAGCCAGATCGCGGGTTTCGGCGAAATCGTCGTCGAGATGGTAGAGCTCCCATCGGTCATCCTCGAAGGGGGTCCCGGGCGGATGGAAGGCCACGGCTTTCCAGCCGTCTCGCCACATGCCCCGGTGTCCAAACATCTCGAAATACTGCGGCTTGATGCGTGGCGGCGCAGCAGGATCGCTCAGACTGGCCGCAAAGCTTTCGCCCTCAAACGGCCATTGAGGAACCCCGGCAATCGTTTCCGGCAGGCCTTCGATCCCGATCAGGTCCATCAGCGTCGGAACGATATCACAGGCGTGGGCGAAGCGGGTGCGCACCTCCCCGCGCGCGGCCACCTTCGCCGGCCAGGAAATCACCAGCGGATCTCGGATGCCGCCGCCGTGGGTGTTCTGCTTGTAGCGCCGCAGCGGGGTGTTGGACGCCATGGCCCAGCCTTGCGGGAAGTTGGAATGGGTGTCGGGTCCGCCGATGTCGTCGATACGCGCGATCTTCTCGGCCATGGGTTCGGGCCGCATGTTGAAGGGACCCATGGCGTTGACGAAGCCCTGAGGGCCACCCTCCTGACTGGCGCCGTTGTCGGACATCACGAGGATCAGGGTGTCGTCGCGCAGTCCGGCGCGCTCCAGAAAGCTGACCAGTCGCCCCAGATGCTGATCGGCGTGATCGAGCATGGCGGCGAACGCGCTTTGCAGGCGGGTAAACAGGCGACGCTCGTCGGCGGAATAGCTATCCCAGGGGCGGACCCCGTCGTTGCGGTCCGGCAGGCGGGTATCCGCCGGGACCAGCCCCATGGCGATCTGGCGAGCCAGCCGCTGTTCGCGCTCCACATCCCAGCCATGCTCGAACACGGCGTCATAGCTGCGGATCAGATCGGGCGGCGCCTGATGCGGAGCGTGACAGGCGCCCAGCGCCAGCCAGGTGAGCCAGGGTTTATCCGGCGCGTCGGCCGTGTGATCGGCAATGAAGCGAATCGCCTCGTCCACCAGATCCGAGGTCAGATGATAGCCGTCGGCGAACATTCCCGGCGGAGACACGGGCGTGTTGTCGCGCACCAGTTCCGGCGCGTACTGGTCGGTCTCGGCGTCCATGAAGCCATAGAACCGGTCGAAGCCCCGGCCCAGCGGCCAGCCGTCGAAGGGGCCGGAGGGTCCGGTCTCGGTCAGCGGCGTCACATGCCACTTGCCCAGCATATAGTTCCGGTAACCGTGGGGTCGCAGCAGTTCCGGAAGGATCCCCGCCTCCCGCGCGATCTTGCCGCGATAGCCGGGATAGCCGCTGTCGAAATTGGCCAGGCATCCCACGCCGACCGAATGGTGATTGCGCCCGCTCAGCAGCGCCGCCCGGGTCGTCGAGCACATGGCCGTCGTGTGAAAACCCGAGTAGCGCAGTCCCTCGGCGGCCAGCCGGTCAATGTTGGGCGTACGGATGGGCGAGCCGTAGCAGCCGAAGTCCGAGAAGCCGACGTCGTCGAACAGAACGACGAGAATGTTTGGAGCACCCCTGGGTGGCCGGGGTGTTTCAGGCCAATAGGGCGTCGAGTCCGCCACTGTCCGACCGATCCTGCCTGCCATCGTTACCGTCCCGCCGCCCACTCAGCCTCGGCGCGGGCCTTCAGCGCCTCATTCATGGCCCGGAACCCGCGCTGGACCGTGCGTCCCATCCGCTTGCCCAGAGACGGGCCCATCAACCCGCCGAAGATCTCGCCGTTGTCGACCACGCAGCTCTGGTTGGCGAGGGTTTCGATCTCGATGTAGCGCAGCGTCCGGATCAGGCCGCCCATCATTTTCAACTGCCAGTGAAGCTGTTCGTTCGGCACCCACTCCAGTACCCTTGGCGTCAGCATCTGGGGCGACTGGCCGGGCAGGGCCAGGGTCACGGACAGCACCTCACCAATCCTGATCTGGCCGGTGGCCTGCGGATAGGTCGGGTTCCATTCGGACCATCGATCCAGGTCACGTACGATTTCCCAGATCACCTCGGCAGGAGCCTGGATTCCGATCCGGTCCTCTACGCGCAGACCGCTGGGCGCCTTGGGCGGTGGCAATCGCGAGCCAGCGTCGGGCGTGGCGAGCCGCGGGCCCATGGTTCCGCGTTTGGCGAAGGGGCCGGCCAGCAGGTCGGGCTCGGGCTTGATGGGCATCAGGCTTGCTCCTTGATCCGCCAGGTGGCGCCGGTGGGGCCATCCATGACCTCGACCTTCAACGCCGAAAGTTCGTCGCGAATACGGTCGGCGGCGGGCCAGTCCTTGGCCGCGCGCGCCTCGCCCCGGGCCGCGATCAGGGCCTCGACCTGGGCCTTCATGTCGTCGTCGGCGCCGCCCTGGAACCAGGCCCGGGGATCGGCGACCAGCAAGCCCATCAGCTGTCCCGCCTCCAGCAAGAGGCTGCGACCGCGTTCGACGCCGGCCACATCCTTGCCCGTCGTGGAAGACCGCACGTGGTCCGCCAGCTGGAAGAGCGCGGCGAACGCCAGCGGCGTGTTGAGATCGTCCCGCAGGGCCGAGAGCACAGCGTCGTGAGCCTCGACGGCCCCGCGATGCTCGCCGCCGGACGCCCGCGCCGCCGTTGGAACACCCTCGAGGAACCGGGCGGAATCGTCCAGCACCCGATAGAGCCGGTCCAGCGCGCTCTTGGCCTGTTCGATCAGATCGCCCGTCCATTCCAGCGGCTGGCGATAGTGGCCGGCCAGCAGGGCCCAGCGCAGCGCCTCGCCCGGCCAGGTCTTCAGCAGGTCGTGGGCCAGAGCGACGTTGCCCACGCTCTTGGACATCTTCTCGTCGCCCATGTTGAGGAAGCCGTTGTGCATCCAGACGTCGGCATATTCGTGGCCGTGGCCGGCGCAGACTCCCTGGGCCAGCTCATTCTCGTGGTGCGGAAACACCAGGTCGATGCCGCCGCCGTGAATGTCGATGGGCAGACCCAGCGCCTGCTCGATCATCGCCGTGCACTCGATATGCCAGCCGGGGCGGCCCGGTCCGAAGGCGCTGTCCCACGACGGCTCGCCAGGTTTCGAAGGCTTCCAGAGCACAAAGTCGGCAGGATGGCGCTTGTAGGGGGCCACATCCACGCGCGCCCCGGCGATCATCTCATCCATCGGCCGACCCGACAGCTTGCCATAGTCCGGGAAAGCCTGGGTGTCGAAGAGCACATGGCCATCGGCCGCGTAGGCCGCCTTCTGCGCCACCAGGTCGGCGATGAAGGCCGTGATGGCTTCCATGGTCTCGGTCACGCGCGGCTGGAAAGTGGGCTTCAGCGCGCCCAGCGCGGCGGCGTCAGCGTTGTAGGCGGCCAGGTAGCGATCCGAAATCACGCCGATGGGCACACCCTCGTCGGCGGCCTTCGCGTTGATCTTGTCGTCCACGTCCGTGACGTTGGCCGCGTAAAGCACCGCGTCCTGACCGTAGAGGTCACGAAGCACCCGGAACAGCAGATCAAACACCACAACAGGCCGGAAATTGCCGATGTGCGCATAGTTGTAGACCGTCGGTCCGCAGACATAGAGCGTCACCCGGTGCTCATTGCGGGGGGTGAACGCCCGCTTCTTGCGGGTCATGGTGTCGTACAGACTCAGGGTCATGGTCGAGGTTTACGCTGCGAAACAGTTGCCGGGATTGGGCCTGGACCCATATACAGGGGGACCGGACCCGAGGCCAACCGCACCTCACGTCTGAAGTGAAAGGGTGGCACGCGTCATTTCCGGGGCCTTCGTCCCGGCGCAACTCTGGCCCTGGAAAGAACCGATCTCCGATGGACGCCCCTTCCCGTGACCGAACCCCGATCGGGTCCGACGACAGCTCGCTCGAGCCCTTCAAGCGCCCCTCGCGCGAGGAGGCCATGGAGGCCGTCCGCACTCTGATCGCCTGGGCCGGCGATGATCCGCGCCGCGAAGGCGTGATCGACACGCCCAAGCGCGTGGTTGACGCCTACGGCGAATGGTTTGTGGGCTACACGCTGGATCCCGCAAAGGAGCTCTCGCGCACCTTCGAGGACGTGCAGGGCTATGACGACATCGTCATGCTGCGCGAGATCGAGGTGGAGAGCCACTGCGAGCATCACATGGCCCCGTTCCTGGGCAAGGCCTATGTGGCCTACATGCCCACCAACCGGGTGGTGGGCATCTCCAAGCTGGCCAAGGTGGTGGAGATCTTCGCGCGCCGTCTCCAGACCCAGGAGACCATGACCCAGCAGATCTGCGACGCCATCACCGACAGCCTTCGCCCTGCCGGCGTGGCCGTGCTGATCGACGCCGCCCATCAGTGCATGACCACCCGTGGCGTGCACCACCGCCATGTGACGACCATCACCACCCAGTTCACCGGCGTGTTCAAGACCGACGCGACGCTGCGCCAGCGGTTCCTGGATTTTGTGAACAAGCGCTAGAAGCGGTTACCCGCCCCTCTGAAACGCCGGGAGGGGTAGCGCATCGTGGTCCAACGGCGCCATATCTAGGCGCATGACAGCCGCTTCTTCTCCTGCGAAGGCCGCCCTTGAACAGGGCGATGCCCTGACGCCCCGCTTTGACGCTCATGGCCTGATCGCGGCGGTGACCACGCACGCCATCACGGGTGAGGTGCTGATGCTGGCCTGGATGAACGCCGAGGCGCTGGCGCGTACTCTGGCCACCGGCGAGGCGCACTACTTCAGCCGATCCCGCAACGAGCTTTGGCACAAGGGCGCTACCTCCGGGCAGGTGCAGATCGTCGACGAGATCCGGATCGACTGCGACCAGGACGCCGTCTGGATGAAGGTGCGGCCCCAGGGCGACGGCGGAGCCTGCCATACGGGCGCGGTCTCCTGCTTCTATCGCGCCATCGAGGGCGGCAAGCTGGTACGCAAGTGACGGTCGTTGAGGCATTGCTCGCCTTCACACTGGCGGCGGGCTTGCTGACCATGACGCCGGGTCTCGACACCGCCATCGTGCTGCGGACAGCCGCCGTCGAGGGCCCAAAGCGCGCCGCTTTGGCGGCCCTGGGCGTGATCGCCGGGTGTCTCGTCTGGGGCGCCGCCGTGGCGCTGGGCCTTGGCGTGGTTCTGGAGGCTTCCAACCTCGCGTTCAATGTCATCCGTTGGGCTGGCGCAGCCTATCTGGTCTGGCTGGGGGTCGGGCTGATCCTCAGGCCGCGCGAGCGTTTCGAGATCGCCAGCGACGCTACTTCGGTATCAGGCGGCGACCTCGACTGGATGCGCCGGGGTTTCCTGACGAATCTGTTGAACCCGAAAGTCGGCGTCTTCTACATTTCATTCCTGCCGCAGTTTGTGCCGGCCGGCGTGGCGGCGGGGCCCTTCATCTTCCTGCTGGCGGCCCTGCATGGCGTTATGGGCGCAGTCTGGTTCGCAGCTCTGATTGGGGCCACGCGTCCGATCTACGGCGTGCTGCAGCGCACGGCGGTCGTGCGCTGGCTGGACCGCCTGACCGGCAGCGTCTTTCTGGCCTTCGGGGTGCGGTTGGCGCTTGAGCGGCGTTGAGCGCTACCGGAAGGCTGACACCAGCTCGCCCATCCACGCCCTGAGCGCGTCCTTCTTTTCAAGCGGCGTCGCGCCATTCCGCACCACCACCAGATCAAGGTCCGGAACGATAACGATGAACTGTCCGTCATAGCCGTTGGCGGAGAACGATCCCGGGCCGCCGATATCCAGCCACCAGTGGGCGCCGTATCGCCCGTCGGTCACGCCGGCCTGCTGGAAGGTCGGCGTCCGTGCATAGTCGACCCAGCCGGGCGGCAGGAGACGACGCCCCTCCCAGACCCCGTCGCGCAGATAGAGCAGGCCGAACCGGGCGAAATCCCGCGCCGAACAGAAGCAATAGGACGAACCGATAAACGTCCCCGCCGCGTCGAACTTCGGCGTGGCGCTGGTCATGCCCAGAGGCCCGAACAGCCGTTCGCGCATGAAGGCGGCAAAATCCCCGCCCTGGGCCTGTGCGGCGCAGCGGGCGACAATGTTGGATGTTCCGCTGGCGTAGTTCCAGAACGACCCCGGTGGATGCGCTGGCGGCAGATCGGCAGCGTAATGGGCCACATCGGATTTCCCCACGCCATACAGCATCGCGATAACGTCGGACGGGTGACCGGGCACATAATCCTCGACGAACGTAAGCCCGCTCGACATGCGCAACAGCTGGTCCAGGGTAATCGCGGCGCGAGGATCCCCCTCGCCCTGCCATTCAGGCACGTCAGCAGGCCGGTGGATATCGAGCTTGCCATCGGCGACCAGCATGCCGACCAGGGCGTGGGTCATGCTCTTGGCCATGGACCAGGATGGCTGGGTGGCGTCGGGACCCGATGTCACGCCATAGCGCTCGTAGGCCAACCGCCCGCCATGGACGACCAACAAGGCGTGTGTCTCGCCCAGGAGGTCAGAGGCAGGCTCGGCAAACGCCTCGGAGATCAGCGCCTCGAAGGCGCCTTGGTTGAACCCGGCGGGAAGGGGTCCGGTCGGCCAGTCGTTTGTCGGCCAGGGGACGTCAGGGGCTTGGTCGGGGAGTGCGAGCAGGGTCATGACAGGCATCGTGCCGCGAAAAGTTCGCGCTGTCAGTCGCCTTCGCAATCGTCCCCAACCGGCCTTGGCATTTCTCAAGTCGCGACGAGCGTTCGGGGTCTAGGCTGGTCGCATGGACAAACCCGAGCCATCACGCCTGCGCCGGTTCTTCTCGCAGTTGGGGCCGGGACTGATCACCGGCGCAGCGGACGATGACCCCAGCGGTATTGGCACCCACAGCCAGGTAGGTGCGGAGTTTGGCTACGGCCTCGCCTGGACCTTTGTCCTGAGTTTTCCGCTGATGGTGGTGATCCAGGAGGTCGCCGCATTGATCGGCCGCGTCACCGGCGCCGGGATCGCGCGCAACCTTCGCCGTCACTATCCCAGGCCCATGCTTTGGAGCGCGGTGCTGCTGCTGCTGATCGCCAATATCGTCAATCTGGGCGCGGACCTGGGGGCCATGGGGGCAGCGCTGGCCTTGCTGCTGGGCGGTAACGGTGCGCTCTACACCCTGTTGTTCGGCGTCATCTGCGTCGTGATCGAAGTCGCCCTCAACTACGCCCGCTACGCCTCGTTGCTGAAATGGACGACGCTTTCGCTATTCTCATACTTCGCCGTTGTGATGGTCGCCGATGTGCCCTGGGGACGGGCCCTGACGGCGCTCGTGATCCCGGAAATCCAATGGACCCCGGCCTACGCCACGGCTGTGGTGGCCATCCTGGGCACCACGATCAGCCCCTACCTGTTCTTCTGGCAGGCCGCGCAGGAGATCGAGGAACAACACCGCCACCACGCCAAGCCCCTGTGCATCACCCCGCGCGAGGCCGGCCCGGAGCTCAAGCGCATCCGGCTGGACACTCTCGTGGGCATGGGGTTCTCCACCCTGGTCTCGCTGGCCATCGTCTACGCCACAGCGGCAACCCTCAACGCAAACGGCGTCACCGACATCACGACCTCGGCGCAGGCCGCCGAAGCGCTCAGGCCCATCGCCGGCCCCTTTGCATTCGCCCTGTTCGCCCTTGGGATTATCGGCACCGGCATGCTGGCCGTGCCCGTGCTGGCCGGGTCGGCGGCCTATGCGGTGACCGAGATGGTCGGCGTGGCGGGCAGTCTCGACGCCAAGCCGCTGCGAGCCCGGCTGTTTTACGCCACGATCGCGGTCACCACCCTGCTGGGCGCCTCGCTCAACTTCATCGGGATTGACCCGGCCAAGGCCCTCTACTGGGCCGCCGTCGTCAATGGCGTGCTCGCCGCGCCGCTGATGGCGGCGATGATGCTGATCGTCCGGAACCCCCTGGCGATGGGCCGCCTCACCCTCTCCCCTGGCGCGGCGGTGCTGGGCTGGGCGGCGACGGGCGTTATGGCGATGGCCACGGTGGTGTTCTTTTTGAGCCTGATCTAAACCCGGCCCTGAAGCGCCATCACGCGCGTCCTCACCTTGGCAAGGCTGTCATGACCGCGACCCTGCGCCGCATTCAATCAGATGACCTTGAGCAGATCGCCCGCTTCCCGTTCACGGTTTCGATCCGCGAGCCGCTGACCGATGCAGGCGCTCTCAGCACAGCCTTCGAGGCCACAGGCTTCTGGACCGATGAGGCGGGCGCCATGGCCATCGTCAAGGACGGACGCATGGTCGGCACCTGCCAGTTCTACCGCGCGGCGCCCTGCATCCATGGCTTCGAATTGGGCTACATCCTGCACGATCCGGCCCACCGCGGACACGGCCTCGCGCCGCCGGCCGTGAGGGCGTTTTCCGACCTGCTGTTCACCGAGCGTCCCGCGGTCTATCGCCAGCAACTGATCATCGAGGCCTGGAATACCGCGTCGTGGAAGCTGGCCGAACGGTGCGGCTTCACTCGCGAGGGCCTGCTGCGCAGCGCCGGCTTCGGCGACGGCGATCCCGCCGACTGCCTGCTCTACGCGCGCACCCGCAAGGACTGGCGAGAGGAAGCCACCTCGATGATGGGCGTCGCGGTCGGTTCGGTCTAGGATTGCTCAGGGCCGCTCAAGGCTGCACGACCGGTCAACGGCGGCAGACAGGCCAACGGAACCGAGGGAACGTCGCCATGAACGCCCATCTTTCAGCCGCGCTGGACGCGGTCCGGTTCATCCGGGCGCAGAAAATCGAGGGCCGCGCCAAGTGGCGGCGTCATGACGCGCCGGAGGCGGGCTCGGACTACAGCCTCTATCATGGCTCAAGCGGCATCATCCTGTTGTTGCTGGAACTACATGCGGCGGGCCAGGACGCCGACGCCCTCGCTGAAGCCGTCGCCGCGGGTGAAGAGGTGCAGACCTATCTGCAGCGCAAGGACTGGCTGTCCGTCAGCCCTTCCACAGGCTGGCCCGGCTACGCGTTTGCGCTGAACGAACTGGCGCGCGCCAGCGGCCGCGACGACTTCCGCGCCACCGCCGCCATGTGCCTGGACCGGCTGCACAGCCAGGCGACCCGGCTTGGGGCCGGAATCGGCTGGATCGAGCCCATGCCCTTCTCCGACATCACCGGCCTCAAGGGCGACCGGGAAATCTACGACCAGTCCGTTGGCGCTGCAGGGGCCGGACTGATCCTGCTCTACGCTCACGAGCAGGGCCTGCATGCCGCCGCGCTCGATCATGCCGTGGCGGTCGGCGAACGCCTGCTTGAAGTCTCGGAATCCGACCCGGACGGCCTGCGCTGGCGGATGATGAGCGACATGCCGTTTGAATTCACCGCGCCCAACTTCGCCCATGGCGGCGCCGGCGTCGGCTATTTCCTGCTCCAGCTGCACCGCGCCACCGGTGAGGCCCGCTATCTGGACGCTGCCCGCGAGGCTGCCCGCTACACGATGAGCCGCGCGACCGCCGCAGGGCCCTCGGGACGCCTGGTCTGCCATACCGAAGAGGCCCGCAAGCCGATCTTCTATCTGGGCGCCTGTCACGGACCGGCCGGCACCGGCCGCCTGCTGCTGGAGCTGTACGACGTCACTGGCGAGACCCAGTGGCTGGACGCCGCCCGATCGCTGGTGGATGGCCTTGTCTCGACAGGCGCGCCAGAAACCCGCTCCAAGGGTTTCTGGAACAATCACGGCCAGTGCTGCGGCGACGCCGGCGTGGGCGACTTCGCCCTGTTGATGGCGGCTCGCACCGGGGAGCCGGCCTATCGTGATCTTGCGGCCCGTTGCGCCGACGTCATCGTCGCCAACGCCGAGCAGGGCGAAACGGGCCGCAGCTGGCGACACGCCGAGCACCGCGACCGGCCTGAATTCCTGCAGGCCCAGACCGGCTACATGCAGGGCGCGGCGGGCATCGCCAGCTTCCTGCTACATCTGGCCACGACGGACGCCGGAGCGCCGGTCAAGATCGCCATGCCGGACTGGCCGAAGGCGAAGGCGACCCAAGTCGTCGTTTCGGGAACATTCCGCGCCCTCTCGGGTTAAGGTCTGGCTCCGGCGCTTGTGCGGGGCGATCCCGGCAGGTGGCCCGTGTCTCTCACCCTGATCATCATCATTCTGGTTGTGCTGTTCGGCGGCGGCGGCGGATACTATGCGCACCGCAGCTATGGCCTGCCTGGCCTGGGCGGGGTGCTCGGCCTGATCCTCGTCGTTCTGGTGTTGTTGTATCTGTTCGGCGGTTTGCGGGTCTGATCCCGCGCCTATTCGGATGGGCTCCGCGTCAGCGGTCGGTACCAGGCCAATTGCTCACTGGTGGCCAGCAGCCTGCCGTCGCGGCTCCAGTAGCTCGAGCGCTCGTCCGAGGCGCCCCCACCGCCGACCCGGCCTTCGCACTCCACCAGGATGAAGTCCTCGCCGACCGCGGCCAACTCCTCGGAGGTGGCGTGCAGATATGCGGTCAGGGTCAGTGTGGTGGTCATGATCGTGCGGCCCAGCGCATACATGGCGCGCGGCGCGGAATTGTCGGTGACCATGCCCAGCCGCGCCTTGTCCATCGGACTGTTGCGCGAACGCACCCAGGCCAGCGTGTAGGAATCGCCGCTGGCTTGCGGCGGAAACTCCTCCAGTGTCCGACGTTCGAAGGCGGACGCACCATAGTGTTGAGAGGCTCCGGGCATGATCGGGCTGGGCAGGCTGTCGGGGTCCGGCGCCTCCGGCATCCTGGCGAAGGCGAAAGCCGGGGTCTCGGGTCGCCTGGCCAGGGTGACGATGCCATGCACCCCCACCTGGTCCGAACCCGACGCCAGCAGTTCCACTTCCCAAACGCCGATGGACCCACCCTGCCTGAGGCGCCGGGTGCGGATATCGAGCGGGCCCGCGGGCATGCCGGCCGCATAGGTCAGGGTCAGCGAAAGCGCCTCGCCCACCGCATCGGGCTCGGCCTCCAGCACCCGGATGAACAGGCCGATGGCGTAACCGCCCCACAGCCCACCGCCGGGATTGTTCCATTCCGGCGCGGCGATTGTCGTCCACCGTCCGGGGGAGACGGCTGTGAGGGGCATGGCGTGGGTGGTCGTTGAGGTCATGGGTCCTTCGTTGGTCAGTCGGCCGGCGGCTCGGCGCGGCTGGGGGCTGCCGGGGTCGCCCGCATCACAAAGATCATCGGTAGCAGGATCAGCGCGGCCACCGCCATCCAGCTGAAGAGATTGTCGTAGCCGATCATGGCGCCCTGCCGGGTTACCTCGGCGTTCAGGATCTGCAGGCCTTCCGTCGTCGCCGGGCTGTAGGCGGGCGGCAGGGCGGCGGCCAGAACGGGATCGCCGATCGCCACCCGCTCGGTGATACGGGCGTGGGCAAGCGCGCTGTTGTTGATCAGCAGGGCCTGGACCACCGAGATGCCGACGCTCGAGCCCAGGGTCCGGGCCATGGTGGCGATGATGGTGCCCTCGGTGCGGTGAACCGGGCTCAGGGTGGCGTAGCCGAGCGCGCTCAACGGGGCAAACATCAGGCCGGTGCCCAGCCCCTGGACAAAGCCGGTGACCATGATCGGCGTAGCCGTCATGCTAAGGTCGAAATAGCTCATCTCCCAAAGCGAATAGGCCGAAACGAGGACGCCTACGACCAGCACCTGCCTGGCGCCGAACCGCGAGACCAGAAACGGCACGGCCAGGAAGGCGATCAGCGAACCCAGGCCGCGCGGCATGCTGGCCCAACCGCTCTGCAGCGCGGAGTAACCCATCAGGTTCTGCATCAGGAGCGGCAGCAACGCGGTGGTGGAGAACAGCAGGATGCCGATGAAGAAGCCAAACACCGCCGAGCCCACGAAGTTGGCGTCTCGCGCCAGATCTCGATGGAAAAAGGGGTTCTTCGACGTCAGGCTTTGGACGATAAAGACATAGAGGCCTGCGGCCGTGATCGCGGCGGTGAGGATGATCTCGCTGGACTCCAGCCAGTCCTGACCCGGACCCCGATCCAGCATCAGCTGGAAGCTGCCGACAAACAGGGTGAGCGCCCCGAAACCCAGAAAGTCGAAGGGCCGCTGTCGCCCGCCCTCATCCGTGTCCATGTAGGTCTGGATGCCGAGGAACGCCAGGATGCCGATCGGCACATTGATGTAGAAAACCCAGCGCCAGCTCAGGGTCTCGGTCAGCCAGCCCCCCAGGCTGGGGCCGATCACTGGCCCGAGAATTATCGCCGCACTCCACAGGCTCATAACCCGGGGGATCATGTGCTGGGGGTAGAGATCCAGCATGGTCGCCTGTGACAGCGGAATCAGCGAGGCGCCCGCGATGCCCTGCAGCAGGCGATAGATCACGATCTCAGGCAGACTGGTCGCCGTGCCACACAGCACGGAGGCCAGGGTGAAGCCGGCGACCGAGTACAGAAACATCTTTTTCCGCCCGATCCGCTGCGAAAGCCAGCCGGACAGCGGGGTCATGATCGCCGTGGCGATGATGTAGGAGGTCAGCACCCAGGTGATCTGGTCCTGCGCCGCCGAGACACTGCCCTGGATGTGCGGCAAGGCGACATTGGCGATGGTGGAGTCGAGCGTGTTCATCAAGGTCGCCAGCATCAGGGCGCCGGTGATGGGAATCCGGTTCTTGATGTCCTTCGCGGTGGCCACGAACCGGTCTCGACCCTGAAACGGCCTCTCTAGGAAGGCACTTGACGATAAGGTCCATTACATTCAAAGGCGATGACGTCTAGTTGAAAAACGGATCGATATGGACGCGCCGACAGCCGTGCTGCGGGAGGGGCCGAACGCCCGATACGAGATCGGGTTCGGTCTTGCAGAAGTCACGCGCCTGCTCCGGGCCCACTTTGATGTCCGGATGCGCAAGCTGGGGCTGACGACAGCGACCTGGCGCGCCCTCGCCTACCTGTCACGTCAGGACGGCTTGACCCAGGCGGCGCTGGCCGAGCGTCTCGAAATCAGCAGGGTCGCACTGGGCGAGACGGTCGACCGGCTGGAGAAAAGCGGTCACGTGGAGCGACGGGCCGACCCGGCGGATCGCCGAAAATGGCGCGTGCATCTGACGCCGCTGTCGCGCGAACTGATCCCGGTGATGTTCGCAACGTCCGATGAATTGCAGGCCGATTGTTTCCGCGATCTGTCCGAGCACGAGCTGGGATTGCTGCAGACCAGCCTGGAGCGGGTGCGTGTGCGCCTTGCTGAGATGAAGATCGAAACACCGGACGAAGAGGCCGGATCATGACCGCTACAAATCCCACAGAGCCGCCTCGCCGACGCCGTTGGCGATGGCCGCTGATCATCGCCGGACCGGTGCTGATTCTCGGCGGCGTCATCGCCTACTTCATGCTGAGCGGTCGCTACCAGACAACCGACGACGCCTATGTCCAGATCGCCAAGGCGCCGGTCGCGCCCTCGATCAGCGGACGGGTGACCGAGATCTATGTGACGGAGAACCAGGTCGTGAAACGCGGCCAGGTCCTGTTCCGGCTGGATGTCCGCGATCATCAAGCCGCCGCTCAGGCCGCCGCGGCCCAACTGGCCGGCGCCCGTATGCAGGTGG
Source organism: uncultured Alphaproteobacteria bacterium (assembly GCA_903909375.1). Classification (GTDB taxonomy): domain Bacteria; phylum Pseudomonadota; class Alphaproteobacteria; order Caulobacterales; family Caulobacteraceae; genus Phenylobacterium. The sequence goes on along the minus strand of CAIVVM010000020.1, from coordinate 61,394 downwards.
ACACCTTGCGCGCCGCCTACCGGGTCCAGGCCGCCAACGTCGAAGCCGCGCGCGAGACTTTGGCCTTCTCGCAGCGAGAGGCAGAACGCTTGCGCAAGCTGTTCAGGGTGGGGGTCATCTCCCAGCTACAGGTGGATCAGGCCGTTCACACCGCGACGCTGGCGCGCGGGCAACTGGCTGCGGCCCAGCAGGCAGCCGCCCAGGCGTTGGCAGGCCTCGGCGGGGATCCGAACCTGGCTACCGACGCCGCGCCGGCGGTTATGCAGGCCCGGGCCCAGCTGGACAGGGCGGAACTGTCAGTATCCGACGCTACGGTTACCGCTCCGGCTGACGGTGTGGTGGCCCGGGTTCAGCAGATGCCTGTCGGAACCTATCTCAATGCCTCCCAGACCGCATTCTGGCTGCTGTCTGGAAAACCCTGGATCGAGGCCAACTTCAAGGAAGACCAGTTGGCCGGAATGAAGGTGGGCCAACCCGTAGAGATCAACGTGGACGCTCGCCCCGACGCCGGGTTACGAGGTCATGTCGCCAGTTTCTCACCCGGCACCGGTGCGGCCTTCTCCGCACTGCCCGCCCAGAACGCCACCGGGAACTGGGTCAAGGTCACCCAGCGCCTGCCGGTTCGGATCGAACTGGACACCCCCACCCGCGACCTCGCCGCAGGCCTCTCGGCCACGGTGAAGGTGGACATTCGCGCTCAGCCGCAGAAGGCCGCTGATGCCCGGACGCCCTAGAGGTCAATCTCGCGCGACTTGGGCGATCGCCCTGGCGCTTGCAACAGGCGCCTGCACGACCGTGGGGCCGAATTTCGAGACGCCCGCCCCACCGCAAGCCGCCGCTGCCGCTGGATACGCCATGAAGGGGGACGAGACGCCGCCCGGCGTGCGCCTCGATGCGGCCGCTTCGCCTGCCGGACCCTGGTGGCGGGCCCTTGGCCTGGTCGGATTGGACGAGGTCATGCAGTTGGCGCTGGCCAACAACCAAGGCCTGGCCGAAGCCAATGCCGCCCTGGAACGCGCCCAGGCCGAGGCGGATTCCGCGCGCGGCCAACAGCGACTGCAAGCTGACCTCAATGCCAGCGCCAGGAAGACCCGGATCAATTCCAAGCTGTTCGGCTTCTCAGGCTTCACGCCACCGACAATCGGGCTGCTTTCGGTCGGCGGGAACGTGAACTACGACCTCGACCTGTTCGGCGCCCGCCAACGGGCGACAGAGCAGGCCCGGGCCATGGTGGAGGTGGCGCGCCATGAGGCCGACGCCGCCCGGTTGACGCTGACGGCCAACGTCGCACGTCAGGCCATGACCATCGCCGCGCTTCGGGCCCAGATCACCGCGATCGAGGCCGTCATCGCCGACGACCGCCGGATCTTCGAGATGGTCAGGGCGGCCCAGGCGGAGGGCGGCGTCCCCCTCTCCGATCTGGTGCTGATCTACCGGCAATTGACTGACAGCGAGGCGTCGTTGCCTCGCCTGCAGAAAGACCTGGCCTCAGCGCGCCATCAGCTGGCGCTGCTCGTCGGACGCGCCCCGGCAGAATGGACGCCACCGGACTTCGCCCTCGATCCTGCGCAGGCCGTGGCCGACGTTCCCCTCGCCCTGCCGTCAGCCCTTGTCCGTACTCGACCCGACATACTCGCCGCCGAAGCAGAACTACACGCCGCCACCGCCGCGATAGGAATCGCCCAGGCCAACCGCTACCCGGACATCCGCCTGACCGCGACCCTGACCCAGACGGCGACCACACCCGAGGGGCTGTTCGGCTACAGCGGCAGTGGCTGGAACCTGTTCTCAGGCCTGTCGGCGCCGGTATTCAACGGCGGAACGCTCAAGGCCCGCCAGCGCGCAGCCGAGGCGGAGGCGCGGGTCGCTCTGGCGCGATATCAGTCGACCGTCCTCAGAGCGTTCGTGCAGGTCAGCGACGCACTCTCCGCAGCGAGTTCCGACCACGCGGAACTGGAGGCGGATCGCCGTTCGCTGGCAGCCGAAGAAGGCAAGTTACGCACCGCACACGCAGCCTATGATCTGGGCGGTGCGAGCCTGCGCCAGGTGGTTGAGGTGCAGCAACTGGTGAACCGGGCACGGCAGACCGTCGCCCGCTCTCAGGGTCAGTATGACCTGGACATAATCCAGCTCTACGCCGCCGTCGCCTCGGATTGGCGAACGTCGGCGGAGATCGCTACCGCCGCTACGCCCTGAAGCCGGGAATTTCGAAACAGGCCAGCGCGGCACGTACCGCCCCGGCGTCCCCGTCAATAGTCGCGGCGCCGGTCGCGAGGGCTTCCGCGAGGGTTGATGCCCCGGAGATGATGCTCGTCAAGTCGGCGTAGGACATGGTCACGGTTGAGGCCGCACCGACACCGTCTGTGGCCACAGACACGCTGTTACGGATATGCAGACCCGCCGCCGGCGTGTCGCTGAAATGGAAGCCGATGTGGTGATCAAGACCCGCCGCGGGAGCCGGGTCCAGGGTTACCCGGATCAGATTGAGGGCTTCGCGTGGCGTCAGCCGGGCCAGTTGCCCGGCGCGGAACCGGTGCTCCCGCAGGCGCGAAAGGTCAGTCGACCCGTCGATGTCGCGGGCCTTGGTCAGGCACCAGTTGCGGATGTTCGCCGCTGTGGTTCGACTGGCGATGTCCCGCAGCACATCGGCCAGAAGCTGGCGATCCCCGGTCGTCGCCCCGGCTCGCGCGGCCAGCCAGCTGGATAACTCCAACGCCCATCGCAGGTCGTTTGCGGTCCGGGCTTCATCGACCAGATTGCGCACGGTCTCCGCACCGCCAAAGCCCGCGACCATCCGCCCGGCGCGCTCCGTCGGCTCGACCTTGAACAGTCCCCCCGGATCACCGTCAAACCAGCCGCGAACGCCAGCGGTGATCTGGCGGACATGGTGCTCGGCCACGCCATAGAATTCCGTTGTCAGATAGTCGTCGTCGCAGGCCGGCGGCAGGACGATGGAATGGGCCAGATGATCGGTGGTCTGGCCCTTGTTCATGCCGCGCACCGTCTGGTCCCAGAGGAACTGGATGGAGTCGCGATAGCGCGTAGTCCGCGCCTTGATCTCGGCCTTCCCGGACAGCGGCGGTCCATGTGCGCCCAGCAGATGCTCGGCCTCCAGGCTGAGCACATGGTCGATCCCGGGCAGCAGCACCTGCGGGTCTCGATACTCCTCCCCGCGGATGGCGAAGATGTTGAACAGTGTGGGCCAGACGATATTCTGCACGCAGACCCCCAGCGCCGGAAACCAGAAGGTCACGGAATCGTCGGCGTCCGATGGGGCGTGGGCGACCTCGACCGTAAGACCGGCGATCGTCAGTGTTTCACCGCCCCGGAACGTCGCGGTAGGCGTCACATGACCTGGCGTGAACGGTGCGTGGGACGGATCGCGGAACACCAAACCCAGCCCCACGTTGACCACGCTGTCCGGCCCCTCGGCCGGCAACCGCAAGCCGAACTGATGAATCAGACCGCTGGAATAGGCCGGAGCGATCTCGGTGGAGACGCGGGCCAGGTTCAGGGGAATGCGTTCGTGGCCATAGACGGGCAGGTCACGGCCGGCCTCGGCGAAGATCGCGCGCGTGCCGCTCACATAGTGGAAGTGGGTATACATCACCGCCACCACAGGCGCCCGGGTGCGGGTCCGAAGCTCGACCAGCGCCGAGGCCATCTCCTCGTTGCTCTCGCCGGTATCAATGGCGATCACACCCTCAGGGCCTTCGATGAAGGTCTGGTTTGACAGGCCGTTGCCCACCAGGGTCCAGACCCCGGGCGCCACATCGTATAACCGCCGCACCATCCGTGCGGACTGTTCCAGGGCGCGACGGTGCACCCTCTGACCACGGGCGTCCAGGACCGTCACTGACGGATCGGCGTCAAAACTGCGCATTGTGCTTCCCCCTCGCCTCTTTCGGGCGTCACCAACGATAGCGCCCCTGACCGCAAGAGGTCCACCTGTCGAACAGCCAGCCTTGGCCGCGCCGACCGATTCGGCCTGCCTAGTTCCAGATCGGCGGACGGCGGTCCTTCCAGGGCAGTTCCTTTTCCAGTTGTCCGGCAAGTCGGTAGAGCGTGGCTTCATCGGCGAACCGGCCGGTGAACATCATGCCGATCGGCAGGCCGTTCCCAGACTGCCAGAGCGGCAGCGACATCGAGGGTTGCCCACTGAAATTGGCGGGCGGGGTGGTGGCGTAGGTGGCAGCCTGGCGCTTGTCGAACTCCTTGGTGTCGTCCATCAGCGGATTCAGCCAGTCCAGCCGGGGCGCCGGGGTGCTCATCACCGGCGTCAGATAGACGTCGAAGTGCTCCCAGGCGGCCAGCATCTGGCGGTTCATCAGGCGCAGTTGCTGAAAGCCCCAGAAGGCCTGCTGGCCGGTTACCCGTTTGCCGGCCTCATAGCCGCGGCGGGCGAGCGGGCCCAGTTCATCATCCCCCGGCTCGCGGCCCAGCGCCTCCACCCAGCGGCGCACATTGGCCGAGAAGTTCGATGCGCTGGCCAGTCCCTGAGCCTTGAACAGCAGGCGGTAGTCGATGCCGAGCCCCCGCTCGAACACCTCATGGCCGAGCGCCTTCAGCGCCTCCACCGTCTTCAGCAACGCGCCCAACATTTCATCCGGGATCGGTCGGCCGCTGGGAGTTTCTGCGGACCAGGCGATCCGCAGTTTACCCGGACTGCGCGCCACCTCGTCGAGATAGGGGCCATCCTTGGCCGGCGCCTGAAAGGGGTCGCCCGACTGCACATAGCCCGTGGCGTCCAGCATCGCGGCGCTGTCGCGCACCGTGCGGCTCACCACATGGTGCACCGAGAACCCCAGGGCGCCGTCCGAAACCTCGCAGATCGGCGTGCGGTCCCGCGTGATCTTCATGCCCACCAGACCACAGCACGCCGCCGGGATTCGGATAGAACCCAGGCCGTCGCTGGCGTGCGCAAGCGGCACAATCCCCGCCGCCGTCGCCGAGGCCGCACCACCTGACGAACCGCCGCTGATATGCTCCGGATTCCAGGGGTTTCCGCAGGCGCCGAGTTGGTCTGAATTGGTCACGCCCGGGATACCGAACTCCGGCGTATTGCTCTTGCCAAGCAACACCACGCCGGACTGGCGATAGCGCCGCACCAGCTCGCTGTCTTCAGCATCCGCAGCCACCCGGGCGAACCGGCTGCCCGAGGTGCGTGGCCAGCCTTTGACCTGGGCCCCCAGATCCTTGATCAGGAACGGCACGCCCTTGAACGGCCCATCGGGGAGATCGCCAGCCGCAATGGCGCGGGCCTCGTCATAGGCCTTGTGTACGACGGCGTTCAGGACCCCGTTGTGGCGCTCGATTCGCTCAATTGCGGCGTCGACCAGTTCGGAAGGCGTAACTTCACCCTTTTTGACAAGGGCGGCCAGGGCCAGCCCGTCATGCTCAGAATAGTCCGAAATGGTCATTGAGGGCCTCCCAGGCGCCGGTTTGACCCTACTCTTCCAGAAGACTGCGCCTTGAGCACCCCCATCTTTTTGCATCAATGCAGTTTGGCGGTTTGAAAGCCCGGCGCGGATCGGGCAAGTTCCGGGCATGCCTGATGAACGGAAGAAAGACCGCTATGCCCTTCGTCCCGACGGGACCGGGTGGACGGTTATCGAGATCTGGACCGGAAAACCGGCAATGGCCGGTGGGGTAGCCCAGACCGCGCTTTCGGACGACGATGCCAACCATATGCTAAAGCTGCTGAACGCCCAGGCCCGCCGTGGTGACAGCTCGATGCGGAAATAACCCGGTTCAGACCTCGCCGGTCCATCCCTGCGCATTGTGAAAATCCTGGATGCCGGGCGGATGATTCAGCGCCCAGTAGGAAAGCTGATCGGGGGCATGCTCAATCACGGCGGTGAGGCCCACGCGCCAGGTCGCATCAGCGGGAAGTCCGACGAGGCCGGAAAGGTCTGTCAGCGTACGTAGCTCAAACCCGCTGTCAGTGGTCACCCATTCCATCCGCGGCGCCATGACCCCTTCGGCATCCGCCATGCCCGCCCGGAAGCTGTCGAAGCGATAGGCCGCCCATTGGGTGGAAGGCGACAGGTTCAGTTCGTAGTAGGCGTCACCCCCGGGGATCAGAATGAAGGCCTCGAAGCAGGTCCGCTTCCAGAGATTGTCCCGCCGCTCGCCCACCGCCGCCTCGGGGACCACAAGCGCGCGCGCCGGATCATTTACCCGATACCGCAGCGCCAGGACGCGGGGCTGAGGTCGCGCCATCTCGACCTCGACGTGCTCGATGGTTGAAGGCGTGTTCGGGTGTCGGAGCAGGGGCAAGAGGCTCATCTGAAGCAGTCTGCAACACCTGGACGTTTCCAGCCAGCCGTTCCGGCTTGTGCAACCCTCGCGGTCCAGGCCGAATCTGCCAGGTCTCAGGGGCCAGACGGGGCCCTGGCGCGCGCCCTGGGTCGCGATCTCAAGGGGCGGCTGTCCCCGCTGGCCTATATCGCCGGGATCGGCCTGTCCTTCGTCGCGCCGTGGGCGGGACTGTCGCTCTACGTCCTCGTGGCGCTCATCTGGCTTGTCCCGGACCGGCGCATCGAAAAGACCGTTGGCTAGCGGCGACGACTTGTCCGCTGCGCACCCTGCGCGCACTGTTACGCGGAGCCGAGAAAGAAACGCCATGGCCGATGATGCAAGCGCTCTGATATCCGCCGCCCGCGCGCAGGCCTACGCAACACCGCTCAACCGGTTCCATGTGGCGGACGTCAGCCACTTCACCAGCGACACCTGGGCGCCCTGGTTCGAGCGGCTTCGTCAGGAAGACCCGATACACTACTGCGCCGACAGCGAGTTCGGCCCCTATTGGTCGGTGACCCGCTTCCAGGACATCGTCGCTGTGGATTCCAACCACGAGGTGTTTTCCTCGTCGTCCGAGCGCGGCGGGATTGCGATCCAGGACGGCTACCAGCCGAACAACCTCTCCAGCTTTATCGGTCTCGATCCGCCCGATCACGATGCTCAGCGCCGCGTGGTCACGCCGATGTTCTCCACGATCGGCATGGCGGGCCTGGAGCCGCTGATCCGCAGCCGTGCGGCCGCCATTCTGGATGAACTGCCGATTGGCGAGACGTTTGATTTCGTCGACAGGGTGTCGGTCGAGCTCACCAGCCAAATGCTCGCCACCCTTTTCGACTTCCCCTTCGAGCAGCGCAGGCTGCTGCCTCAGGCCTCCGATATCATTCTGACCGAGGCCGGCGAGAACTCGGTCTACAAGACCGACCAGGAACGCCAGGCCGCCCTGACCCCCTACTTTCAGCAGTTCGTCGAGCTGTGGGAGGCCCGCAAGGCTGCGCCGGGCGGAACCGACCTCCTGTCCCTGCTGGCCAGCGATCCGGTCACCCGCAAGGACGGCCAGATGTTCGGCTACATGGGCAATGTGGTCCTGCTCACGGTCGCCGGCAGCGACACAACCCGCCACTCGATCACCGGCGCCCTGATGGCGTTCCAGGACTATCCCGACGCCTACGATCGCCTGCGCGCCGACCCCGCGCTGCTGGAGTCGGCCGTGCCCGAGATCATCCGTTGGCAGAGCCCCGTCGCCCACATGCGCCGGACCGCCACCCGCGACATCGAACTGGGCGGCAAACAGATCAAACAGGGCGACAAGGTGATCATGTGGTATATCTCGGGCAACCGGGACGGCGACGTCATTGCGGACGCGGATCGCTTCATCATCGACCGTGAACGGCCCCGCCAGCATCTGGCCTTCGGCTTCGGCATCCACCGCTGCGTCGGCAACCGGCTGGCCGAGATGCAGCTGAAAGTGGTCTGGGAAGAGATCCTCAAGCGCTTCAAGCGGATCGAGGTGGTGGGCGCGCCGCGTCGTCTCAACTCCAACTTTGTGAAGGGCTACGAAACCCTGCCGGTCCGAATCGTCGGCTGACCGCCGTGGCCATTGTTCACACCAGCTTCGTTCTGGCGGCGCCGGATCTGGCCGAGGCCTCGACCTGCTGGCGCGAGGTGTCGGGGTTCACGCGTCAGATGCAGCCTGAGGGCTGGGATTTTCTGGTTCGCGACGGCTGCCGCGTGATGCTGGGCGAGTGCGTCGATGACCTGGCGCCCGCCGCGCTCGGATCACACAGCTATTTCGGCTACTTCACGGTCGACGATATCGACGCCTACCACCGCGAAATCAGCGCGCGGCGCCATCATTCCGTCACCGCCCTCCAACAGGCCGCGGGGCATGCGCGAAATGGTCGTTCGCACGCCACAGGGCCGCCGGATGATGTTCGGCCAGCAGATCTAGCCCGCACAAGACACGCAACGGACACCCGCCGATGACGCACCGCATGAAGTCAATTGCCGAGGAGATCGTCCGATTGCAGGGCGAACTCGACCGGGAAATCGAGTCGCGGCGAAAGGCGCTGGGTTGGGAACTGAAAGAGAAGATCGGCGAGTTCGAGCACGGCGTGGCCACCGAGCATCGGCGCCTGCGCATGGGGCTGCGCCGGTTCTTCGGCCAGACCTCGCCGGCGGTCGTCCTGACCGCCCCGGTGATCTACTCCCTGATCGTGCCGCTGGTCATCGTCGACCTCTGGGTCAGCGCCTATCAGGCGATCTGTTTCCGGGCCTACGGCCTTCCGCGCGTGAAGCGCAGCGACTACATCGCCTTCGACCGCGAGCGGCTTTCCTACCTCAACGTGATCGAGAAGGTGAACTGCGCCTTCTGCGCCTACGCCAACGGCCTGGTCGGCTATGTTCGCGAGGTGTCGAGCCGCACCGAACAGTACTGGTGTCCGATCAAGCATGCCGTGAAGATCACCGACCCCCACCAGCGCTACTATGAATTCCTCGAGTACGGCGACGCTGATGGCTACCGGTCACGCCTGAACGAATTCAGGAATCGTCTGCGCACCGACCCGCCCGCAGGCGCAAACTAGCCCCGCCTTACGCCTTGGCCAGTTGTTCGCCCATCAGCCGGTGCAGCAGGTTGATCGCCTTCAACGGCCGGATCATCACCTTGAAGTTCACGATCCGCTGACCGTCGTCGCTGAAGGCCAGCATGTCGATACCGTTGATCCGGATACCCTCGACCTCGGTTTCGAACTCCAGGATGGCGCCGCCGGCGTTCCGCCACTCGCCGATGTAGCGGAATCCCGGCCCGCCCAGCACCTGATCGGCGCCGGACAGGTACTTGAACGTGATGTCACGGCCCCGTTGCGGGGTATGCACCACCGGGCTTTCGAACACCGCGTCCGGGTCCAGCAGGTCCCAGAGCGCGGTCTTGTCGTGTGACGCCATGTAGGCGTACCAGCCGTCCAGCGCGGGCAGGGTCATAAGCGGTCTCCCAGGCTGTGGATCAGCCTACTTCACCAGGGCGTCATAGATCCACGCGCGGTTCTTGCGCTGGTATTCCTGCGCAAATTCGCGGGCCTGGACCATGAACACCATGAACACCTCGTTCTTGGGGTCGACCCAGAACTCGGTCCCGGCAATGCCCCACCAGGAAAACGTGCCCGCCCCCGGCCGCTGCACCTTTTCGTCCTGCACCAGGCTGAAGCCCAGTCCAAATCCCATGCCGGCGCCGGGGAAGAACAGGCCTGCACGGCGGATCTCCGGCGTGGTCTCGTCCTGGCGCATCCGCAAGAGGGTCGCGGGTTTCAGGATGCGCACGCCCTTGTATTCACCGTTCCCGGCCAGCATCAGCACGAAGCGCAGATAGTCCTCCGTGGTCGACGACATCCCGCCACCGCCCGACAGGTAGGGCGTGGGTCTGGCGTAGTCAAAATAGACGCCTGGCTGGTTGTTCTTCGGCTCGGCAAATCGCGCCCGCCCGGCTTCCGGTTGCCAGAACAGGGTGTCGGTCATCCCCAGCGGTCCGGTCACCCGCTCCCTGACCAGCACGTCCAGCGGCTTGCCGCCGGCCACTTCGACCACAGCGCCGAGCACGTCGGTGGATTGCGAATAGTTGAACGCCGCGCCGGGCTCGTTCTTCAGTGGCAACCCCGCCAGCAGCCTGGCGTACTCGCGCGCCGTCAGGTCGTTGCGATTCTCGCCGCCCGCCGCCCAGACCTTCGAGATCGGCGCATTGGGCTGGATGAATCCATAGATCAGACCAGAGGTGTGGCTCATCAGATGCCGCACCAGCATCGGCGTCTTGGCCGGCACGCGCGTGCCGTCAGCCTGCCAGACCATCAGCGTCGCATACTCCGGCAGGTACTTTGAAACCGGATCGTCCACGCTCAGCTTGCCCTGTTCCACCAGGGTCATGGCCGTCACCGAGACAATCGGCTTGGTCATGGAAAACACCCGGAAGATCGTCTCGTTGCTCACCGGCGTCGTCTGGCCGGGGCCCTGGACGCCGAAACCCTGCTCGAAAGCCACCTTGCCGCGCCGTCCCACCAGCAGATAGGCGCCGGCGATCTTGCCCGAGGCCACGTCGGCCGCCAGCGCCTGGCTCGCCACATCCAGCCTGGCCGGATCAAATCCCAGCGCCCCAGGGTCGGCTCGAACGATGGAAGAGGCCTTCGGGTCAACGGTCCGGGCCGCCGCCGGCCCCTGCGCCAGACCGAGTACCGCCAGGGCGAGCAGCATCTGCGCCGCCCGGGTCTTGAATGGATTGCGGATGAAACTGGACATTCGGGCGCGTTTCCTGGCGACTTGGCTTTGTTGCAGACTACCCTCGCGCCGATTCATCACGCCAGTATTTCCGTCCCGGATATCTTTCCGGGCTATGCGCTCCCGGCTTGCAGGGCCCCGAAGTTCACGGCAAGGTTGGGATAGCGGCGTCGCCGGCGCCGGCCACCTGAGGTCGAGTATGCCCGCCGCTTTCACGTCATCCCGGGCGACCGGCAACGCCCTTCTCGACACCATAGACACCGGTTTCCGCTGGACCGGAACCATCGGCTACAACCGGGTCGACCCAAACAATCCGGCCGAGGTATCCGCCTTTTCGACCGCGCTGCCGACGATCTACGTCACCCAGGGTATCGGCCTGACCAACGCCATGTGGAGCCTGGTGGGTCGCTCACTTGAGATATTGCACAGCTTCGCCAACATCACGTTTGAACTGACCAATGCGGCAGACGCAAACTACTTCGTCAGTGACTTCTCACGCCCTGACTCGCCGAACACCGCAGGCATCGCGGCACGTCCGGGCAACACGCCAATTCTGGCCTTCAATGTCGGCACCTGGGAGACGTATTCAGATCAGCAGCAGATCTGGATTGTTCTGCACGAACTCGGCCACACGCTTGGCCTTCGCCACCCGACCGGCACCCCGCCCGAGCTCGATTTCAGCCAGTACACGATCATGTCCAGTGACTGGTTCACGCTGGGGGATTTCGACGTCGGCGGCGGTTTGCCGCTCACCCCAATGGCCCTGGATGTCGCCGTTCTTCAGGCCAACTATGGCGCCGCCGCCAACAATGTCGGCGATACACGATATTCGCTGAGCCGCTTTATCCTTGATGACGACGGCTCGGACGGGACCATGCAGAATGGTGGGGGCTACATCTGCATCTGGGACACCTCCGGGACCGACACCCTGTCCTACGGCGGAACTACCGCAGCGCTGCTGAACCTGAACGCCGCCACGCTGCTGACGACGGCCTTGATCGGCGACCTCGCCGACGTGATCGGCGATGTGGTGTTGAACTCTTCGATCTTCGCGGGCCTGTCGGCCTTCACAAGATCCGAGATCATCGACCCCGTGCGCTCTGCAGGTGGTTTCTTTTCATCGCTCCTGCAGGGCGGCCTTCGGGAGCCGGGCGGCTACGTGATCGCCAATGGCGCCCGTGTCGAATCCGCCAGTGGGGGAAGCGGCGGTGACCTGATCATCGGCAACGCCTTCGCCAACACCCTGCGCGGCAACGGCGGCGCCGACAATCTGTTCGGCGGATCCGGCGATGACAGCCTCGAGGGCGGCGCCGGCGATGATCGGATTTTCGGCGGTCTCGGCAACGACACGATCACGGACGACAGCGGCGTTTCGAACTATCTGCGCGGCGACGAGGGCGACGATCTGTTGATGGGTGGCGCCGGCTTCAACGACATCAACGGCAACATGGGCAATGACACCGTTGTCGCCGGAACAGGCGATTCCTGGGCTGTCGGCGGCAAGGATAATGACAGCCTGTCCGGCGGCGCGGGACAGAATCTGGTCTACGGCAACCTTGGAAACGATACCTGCGACGGCGGCGCGGGCGCCGATACGATCCGCGGAGGTCAGGACAACGACGTGGTCTCTGGCGGCGATGGCGCCGACTTCGTTTCTGGCGACAAGGGCGACGACACCATGGCCGGCGGTAGCGGCGCCGACATCTTTCACACCTTCGGTGACGCCGGAATCGACCGGGTCCTGGACTTCAACCTGAGCGCGGGCGACCGGGTGCAGCTTGGTCCCGGGACCCAGTTCACCACGAGCCAGGTGGGCGAAGACACGGTCATCAACATGACCGGCGGCGGCCAGATGGTTCTGGTTGGCGTTTCGCTGACCACACTCACCGGAAACTGGATCTTCGGCGCCTGACCTTAGCAACCCGCGAGGAACACCAGGGCTCGTGTCCGACGTCAGCCGGCCCCGCGGCGCGCGATCATCAGCATCTGGGCGCGCTCCTCGATCTCCATGGCGGTGTCCAGGCTGACAGCGTCAAGTGTGGCGTCGAAGCTCCGCTTCGATAGACGCAGCGCATCAGGCCGCGCCTTCAGCATGTCGGCGGCCAGCGCCAGACCATGGGCGTCAAGATCGTCATCGGGCACGGTGGCTGACACAAGCCCCAGGCGAAGTGCGTCAACGGCGTTGATGGGCCGGCCCGTCAGCAGCATCTCGCGCGCTCGGGAAACGCCGATGGTGCGCTGCAGGCGCCAGCTCACGCCCAGTTCAGCGCCGGACAAACCGATATTGATGAATGCCGAGTGGAAGGCCGCGCTTTCTCCGGCGACGATCACGTCACAGGCCAGAGCCAGGGTCAGTCCACCGCCGGCAGCCGGGCCCTTGACCAGGGCGATCAGCGGCTGCGGGCAGGCGCGCATGGCCTTCATCAGATCACGCAACACCCAGTCGCCCCTCGGGCCGTCACGCAGGGCGTCGGGCTGGCCCATGGCTTTCAGATCGGCGCCCGAGGAGAAGGCGCGCCCTGCGCCCCGAATCACGATGACGCGGGTATTTTCGTCGCGCCGCCGGGATTCGAAGTGCGCCAGCAAAGCCTCGGCCATCGGCTGGTTCAGCGCGTTGAGACGGTTAGGGCGATTGAGGGTCAACCGTTCCAGGCCATCTCCCAACATCTCGGACACTAGAATGGCGTCGTCCATGGGCTCTCCGGTTCGCACACTTTCAGTCAGCATGGCGCGGCGGACCCGCTGAGGCAATCTCGAGCGTTACGTCGCATTTCGGATATGTTCGGTCAGCGAACGCGGGTCGGCTAAACTCGTTACAGTTGTGTCAATAGCAAGGGACGCTATCGAACATGGTTTTTGAGGTGTGCGATTTTTGCGCCTGCCAGAACGCCTGTTAACCGCGCGTTTACCCTACCCGGCGCTATGACCTGAGGGAAGGTGTCGAGGCGACTCCCATGGTTAGTGTTCAGATGCGAAACGCCGGGCAGGGTATCTGGACGTCGGTGACTCTGCCCACCTCGGTGCAAGTGGCCCAGACGGTGGCCTCGGCTGTCCGTACCTTGAACATCGCCGACCAGGTGCGGGTGCAAGCCTCCCCGCCCGCGACCCGACTCAACATCAAGGTCTAGAGGCCGGGCGGGCCAGGTCTCCTGGCGTATCCACATCAAACAGCACCCCGTCGTCCGGGCTTTCAATGAGCGCCAGCTGCGCGTCCAGCGTCTGAAGCAGGGCGCGTGCGCCGGTATCTCCGCGCATGGCCGCCACAGCCGGAAACAGACCACGGCCCAGAATCACCGGGTTTCCTCGCCGTCCCCGGAATGCGGGCGCCGCCGCAGCCGCCCCGGCACGCACAGCCTCGGCCAGGGGACGCAAGATGCTTGTCGGCGCTCGCGGCATATCGCCCAGAAACACAAAGGCGCCCGCGGCGTCTTCGGGCAGGCTGGCGATCCCGGCCCGTAGCGAGGCGGCCATGCCCTCGTCATGATCCGGCGCATGGACCAGCCGGATCGCGGCGTCGAAGGCCTGAACACAATCGGCGACCTCACCCGCATCCGCGCCGGTGACCACGGTCAGGGATTGTACCGGCGCGGCCTGTGCGATCTTCAAGGTGGCGTGCAGCAAGGGCGCGCCGTTCCAGTCCGCCATCAGCTTGCGGCCGCCGAACCGCGTGGCCGAGCCGGCCGCCAGAACCACGGCATGGAACCCGTTGTTGAAGTCTGGCTCTGTCGCCACGCGCCCGCTTCCCCTATCCTGTTGTCCGAATGACGCCGTACGACGACATCGCCGCGCCGCAAGCGCCACCCCTGATCGACGGTCTGGGCCGCACCGTGTCCTATTTGCGGCTGTCGGTCACCGATCGCTGCGACCTGCGCTGCGTCTACTGCATGGCCGAGCATATGGTGTTCCTGCCCAAGTCCGAGGTGCTGAGCCTTGAGGAACTGGACCGGATCGCCAGCGCCTTCATCGGGCTGGGCACAAGGAAGCTGCGTCTGACCGGTGGCGAGCCGCTGGTGCGAAAGGGGATGATGGATCTGGTGGCCGGACTGGGCCGCCATTTGAAATCCGGCGCCCTGGAGGAACTCACCCTCACCACCAACGGCACCCGCCTGGCCGAGTTCGCCGGGCGATTGGTCGAGGCGGGCGTGCGCCGGATCAATGTGTCGCTGGATACGCTCAAGCCTGACCTGTTCCGCACGCTGACCCGGGGCGGCCAGCTGGCCAGGGTGCTGGACGGGATAGCCGCCGCAAGGGCGGCGGGCCTGGCGATCAAGATAAATGCCGTGGCGCTCAAGGACGACAACGCCGCCGAGATCCCTGAGCTGATCCGTTGGGCGCATGGCGAGGGTCACGACCTCACCCTGATCGAGACCATGCCCATGGGCGAGATCGAGGTGGACCGGACGGATCAATATCTTTCGTTGGCGGACGTGCGGCGCGAGCTGGAGAGTTTCTGGACGCTTGAGGATCTGCCGCTCTCGACAGGCGGTCCGGCGCGCTATGTGCGGATCAGGGAGACGGGGGGCCGTCTGGGCCTGATCACCCCGCTCAGCCATAATTTCTGCGAGACCTGCAATCGGGTGCGACTGACCTGCACGGGCACGCTCCACACCTGCCTGGGCCAGGATGACGCCACCGACCTGCGCGCCGTGCTGCGGGCCGGCGGAAGCGACGCTGATCTGGTTCAGGCCATCCGTCAGGGCATCGCCGGCAAACCCCGCGGCCACGACTTCGAAATCGCCCGCAGACAGCCCGCCGTGGCGCGGCACATGTCCACCACCGGCGGCTGAGATGGCGCGTGTGCTGCTGTTTGGACGGTTCCGCGATCTCGCCGGGTGGCGGGAGCGGGAGATCGAGGCCGCGACGTTGTCTGATCTGCGCAGCGCGCTCACCGCCGAAGACGCCGACTTTGGCGCGGCGCTGGTCGGGCCGGGTGTGCAAGTGGCCGTAGACCAGGCCATCGTGCGCGACGACGTCGCCCTGGGGCCACGTAGCGAAGTCGCCTTCCTGCCGCCGATGAGCGGCGGATGACGATCAATCGCCCTGGTCCGACCTTTCTCCTCCCCCGTCGGGGGAGGGGGACCGCGGAACGCGGTGGAGGGGGCCGCCGTCGCACAGCGGAGCAACGAAACCGTAAGATGAGCTGTGGCTTCTGGAGTGTAGATCGCGTCAGATCCTCAAGCCTAGGGGATCCGGCAAGCCCCCTCCACCTCGCTTCGCGCGGTCCCCCTCCCCCGACGGGGGAGGAGAGAAAGAGCGCTCCGTGATCCAACTTACCGAAGCCCCTTTCGATCCCGGAGCCCTGCTGACCGCGTTCTCGAAAGGCCGTACCGAAACCGGCGCCATCGCCACCTTCACCGGTATCGCGCGCGCCGAGGCGGGATCGACGGCCATCCTGGAACTGGAAGCCTACCCGGGCTTTACCGAGGCCGAGATCAGCAGGATCGCGACTGAAGCCCGCGCGCGATGGAGCCTCCACGACCTGACCATCCTGCACCGGGTGGGTCAGATCGCTCCCGGCGAGGCCATCGTCTTCGTCGCCACCGCCGCCGGGCACCGTCGTGCGGCCTTCGAAGCCTGCGACTTCCTGATGGACTACCTGAAATCGAGGGCCCCGTTCTGGAAGAAGGAATACGGCCCGGACGGCGCAAGGTGGGTGGAGCCCTCGGCGCAGGACCATTTGGATCGGGATCGGTGGGAGTAGAACTTTTGCACCTGTCAGGCTGCTTGTGAGCGGCTTTCCCGACCGGTTCGAAGCCGTGGTCGTCGGCGCGTCGGGTGGGATAGGTGCTGCGCTTTGCGAACGGCTGGCCCTGGACCCCCGCGTGACTCAGGTGCACAGGTTCTCACGCCACGGCCCGGTGCCACTGGACCTCACCGACGAGGCGTCCATCGCCGCAGCCGCCCTCAAAGTCGACGCACCCAGGCTGGTGATCGTGGCCACCGGCCTGCTGCAGGACGCGGACCTCACTCCCGAAAAGCGGCTGGCCGATCTCGACCCGGTCCGACTGGCGCGGTCCTTCCAGATCAACGCTATTGGCCCGGCGCTGGTGCTGAAACACTTCGCGCCGCTACTGCCACGGCAGGGCAAGGCTGTGCTGGCGGTGCTGACCGCCCGCGTGGGCTCGATCTCGGACAACAGGCTGGGCGGCTGGTACGGCTACCGCGCCGCCAAGGCCGCCGCCAACCAGCTGGTGCGGACCGCCGCCATCGAATTGGCCGCCCGCCGCAAGAACGCGATCTGCGTGACCCTGCACCCCGGAACGGTAGATACGCGACTGTCGGCCCCGTTCCAGAAGGGGGTGTTGCCGGACAGGCTGTTCACCCCTGCCTTCGCCGCCGAGCGCCTGCTGTCTGTGATCGAGGCCCTGACGCCGGAGCAAACCGGTCATTTCCTGGCCTGGGACGGTCAGGACATTCCCTTCTAGGGGTCAAGATCTGACACTTGAGCCCGAAAATCGAAAATATGGTGACATCGCGTAATTCCCCTTTGATGTTCAAGTCGCGTTCAACCGAGGGATTTGACCACGCTGCCCAGGCTTTGAAGGCCGGGAACTAAGGTCGTCTTGCCAGTTCCGCGACCAGCCGTTCGGGGTGTGTGTAGGAGATGAACCGCCCCGCATCGGCGATCTTCACCAGACGCGCGTCTGGCAGGACCTCTTTCCAGTAGCTCAGGTTCTCATCGGCATCGTGCATAAAGTCGGTCTGGCCTACGACCAGGGTGATCCCTGACGTTCCGGGGATCGGAGCCGGTTTTCCCATGGTCGCCTGCAACACCTGCTCGCGAACAAAGCCGTCGATCTTGCCCTTTCGAAAGGGAACGAGCTTGCGATAAAAATCCATCATCAGGGCGGGATCGCCCATCGCTGCACGATCAGACGGGCTCGTCGCGGTCCAGTCGCGCATGAGAGACGAGACCCGCTCGTAGCTGGCGAGCGCGCTGAGGATACTGACGACGGAGGCGACCGCCCATGGTCGCCTGGCGAACTGACGCTTCAATTCGCTCATCATGCCGCCCGTCGCGGCGCCGTAGGCCGAATCCGGCTCCGGTGCGTCTATGACAACCCGGTCGAGCAGATCAGGTCTGGCGCGGTAGAGGGCCAGCGCAACGTGGACGGGCCCATGGGCGATGACCGAAATGCGGCCCCAGCGCAGTTCCTGGCAGATCAGGGCGATGTCCCTTACGCAGACATCAAGATAGGCCTGCCCATGGCTGTGCTGGGGTGGCGGATCGGTTTCTCCGTATCCCGGGCGATCACTGGAGACGGGACGGTAGCCGCTGGCTTGCAGGGCGCGGACCAGAGATCGGTCGACGCCACGGCAGTTCATCGTGTTGTGAAGAACCAGGACAGGCTTGCCGCCCCGGGGACCGTAGTCGCTGACAGCGATGCTGCGACCGTCACTGTCGGTCAGGACCAGATTCCGGCTCGGAGGCGGCGGATAGGGTTCCGGCGGCCCGCTGTGGGAGCGGGTGACGATCGCCAACCCCCGCAGTTCGGCAAAAATCCGGGCAAGCCCTGTGGCGTTGGTTACGCCGGTCGCCGCATAGACCGCCGCCAGCTCCTTCTTGGCGACGGCTTCCGATATTCCAAGGCTCCGGGCCGCCTCCACCCGGCTCAACCCGTCGGCAATCAACCCTGCGAGCTGACGCTGGCGCTCGGACAACGAAAACAGGTCAGCGACGGGATGATCGCTTTCGCCGCTGGCATCCGAGGCGAACGACCCCACGCCGGCCCAGGTGATCAGTCGCGGCAGATTGGGCGCCCACACCGTGGCGCGCGCCTCGTTCAGATATCCCCGCGCCGTATTGAAACTCACGCCCGCGGCGGTAGCGGCATCCCTGACATCGCAGTGTTCATAGAGCGCGACCAGAACACGCATGACCGCCGGCGACAGACCGAAGGCCTCGCCGAAGGCCTGCAGCCGTCGCTGTACGCCCGTGGGCGAGAGGCGGCAGACGGCAATGGCGCTCTTCGAACCGGCGACCAACGCAGCCAGGCCCCGCACCTGCCAGGCCCGGGCCTGTTCAAACGACGTCACGGCGACCACGACAGCCGTGCCGCCGCGACAGTCCACAACCTCGTAGGATGTGACACCCGGGCTTGTGCGCGCCAACTCGACAAGGGTTACGCGATCCAGAGGGCTGATCGCCGCCAGGAAACCGTCCTCGTCATCGAGGATCGAACCGTCCGGGCGCAAAAGGCCGATCTGGGTCAGTGCATGCGCGATCGTTTTCACGTCCGCCATCGCGTGTTCGCACATACGGGGTGGCGCCGTCGCGCCTGGCCGCACCTGAAACGCAAGGCTTTGGCTCCCTGCAAGGCGCTCATCTGATCCAACTCAAACTGACCAGGGTTTTCAGCCCGGCCCCTTTTTCTAGCGCGCGGACCGTCTGGGCTACAGCCGCGCACTTACGCTGAGATCGCGAGGCCGCCGCCCCTTCAAATGGGGACCGCAGTCCGGCGCGACGCCGCTAAGCTGACGGCCGAAGTAACAACCCACAGTTAAAATGGAAGCAACAGATGAAGATCACTCAGCTTATTTGCGTCATTTCCGGCGCTGCGATAATGACTGGCGTCGCTGTATCAGCATCAGCCCAGTCGATCGGCATTAGCCATAAAAATGCGGCCAATGGCAGCGTGGATCCTACGGGTACTGGCGGCGACAAGAATAACCGGCCGATCACGCTCACCACGCTCAGAACTAACGCAGATGGGCGTCAGTCAACTTCGGTCTCGACAGTCGATTTCGGGGTCGTGAAAGTCGCCAGTAGCGTTGTAGGTGGCGGTGGCGCCAGTGCCGAAGCTTCGGGCGGCTGGCAGGATTATCTCACCCTCACCACACCCGACGGCGCCAGTGGCTTCTTGAATGTGAATCTACAATTTGACGCCACTATCACTCAGCCGACCAGCGGTATCAACACTATCAACTATCTTCAGCGTTTTTATGCGACGGCCATCAATGGCCCTATTGGGGGCCTAATCACCTATTTCTATGACTACACAACCCAGAATATGTCTGGGGAGGTGCGCTCCAATTATGTCTGGGAGAATAATGGAAACGTTTCCACAATTACTGATTTTGCCTTCCAACCCACCATCGGCAAAACGGCAAGTCTGCGCATTCCCTTTGTCAGCGGTCAGACCTTCGGGATTGACAGCAGCACCACCTGCAGTGTGCGCTCCATTGGCGGCACGTTAGGCTGCGATGCCGGGAACTCCAGCTATTGGGGCGGTGTCACATCGGTCACCAATGCCAGCGGCGGGGTGCTTTCGGGCTGGACGTTGACCAGCCTCTCCGGCGTTGATTACAGCGCCTCGATGGCCCCTGGCGTGGCTGGCGTGCCTGAACCGACGACCTGGGCCATGATGATCATCGGCTTCGGCTCTGCCGGCTCAATTGTCCGCCGTCGCAGGGCGCTCGAGGCTTAACCCCGGGCGCTTCACACACGCGCCGCCGGTCGCAGGATCGGCGGCGTTTTCGTATCTGGAGTTGGCAACAAGGTCCCGTTTTTAGAGACCGGTTTCCCCCCCTGAACGGCCGTTGAGAGGGTCTGCTATCCGGCGCCGAGCCGGTACGCCTGCTTCCGGGCGTCGACCTTAAGGCAGGTGCCGACCCTGAGCGGAAGTTCGAATGGTCCGGCTTAGGGTCGCAGATCGGAGAACTGGACGGATTGAAAGAGGCGCTGCAGGTCCCTAACGCCAGCATCGCCGTTCGCGCAGCCTCTAATAGTGAGAGCTGTCCGCGCGCGGGCCTTGGCATGAACCACAATGTAGACCAGCGATATACGCGGGCAGTCACCTTCGCCGGGCCCGGTGACAACAAGGCTCGGCTTGCCATCAATCTTGCCCCTCTCCTGGGTAAAGCGCGCGTCGGCCAGAAAGCCACTGAGGGTATCGGAATAGCGTCCGTAGTCGAAGTCGATGCTCATATTGTCGCCAGCGTATCGCCCGACAAACGAGTCAATCCCCTGAACTGGAACGGGCTTGGTTTCTGGCGGAGCTTCAAAACTGAAGGCGTTGCCTGCCTTGAACCGCGTCCAACTCCCAGAGGGCTCCGCCGCTTCCGCGTGCGCCGCCGAAAACAGTTGCGCGAACAGCGCCACCAATACCGCAAGTCGCTTCATGGGCGCAGCTTGAAGCCGGGCCGAGGGAGGGTCAACGCCCACTTTCCCCCCCACCCTACCGTTCGGAATGTCCGCTCGTGGCGATGCGGCAATCGCAATCCATGGTCCGCCTGCCCATGGCCGCATGGGCGCCAAGGTGCAGATTCGTTCGACTGGCGGCCTCGCCTGACGCGGCGACAGATCGCTGACCTTGGGTCACGCGAAACTGGATGTATCGTAGGCTCAGAATTTCAACCGGAGAGCACGCCATGGCGGACTTTGGAGCCGACGTCGAACTTGAAACCTTCCGTGGCGAGGCGCGCGCCTGGCTGGAGGCGAACTTCCCCAGGTCCCTGAAGGGCAAGGGTGGGATGATGGCCGCCGAGGGGCCCCAGTCCGACGCCTCCGACCTCAAGGCCTGGAAGAAGGCCATCGGCGAGAAAGGCTGGGCCACCCCCACCTGGCCGACGGAGTACGGCGGCGGCGGGCTGAGCCCGCAGCAGGCCCGCGTGCTGGGCCAGGAAATGGCCAAGGCCGGCGCGTTCAACCCGCTGACCTTCGGCATGGGCATCACCATGATCGGCCCGACGATCATGGACTACGGCACACCCGAGCAGAAGGCGAAGCACCTGCCGCCGATCATCCGGGGCGAGGTGCAGTGGTGCGTGGGCTATTCCGAACCGGGCGCCGGATCGGACCTGGCGTCGCTTCAGACCCGCTGCGAGGACAAGGGCGACCACTGGCTGATCAACGGGTCGAAAATCTGGACCAGCGGCGCGCAGGAATCTGCGTGGTGCGGGGCGCTGGTGCGAACCGATCCGACGGCCAAGAAGCATGAGGGAATCAGCTTCCTGCTGCTCGACATGAAGCAGCCGGGGGTCGAGACGCGGCCGATCAAACTTATATCAGGATCCTCGCCGTTCTGCGAAACCTTCTTCACCGATGCGGTGGCGCCGAAGGATGCGATCCTGGGCCAGATCAACGTCGGGTGGACGGTCGGGAAACGACTACTTCAGCACGAGCGGGCCAGCCAGACCGGCGCTGGCGGCATGGGTCGTCCGACGCCTCTGGAGGACATCGCCAAGGACTACGTGGGCGTGGACGCCGAAGGTCGGATCGCCGACCTGGACCTGCGCAGCCGCGTCACCCAGCATCTGATGGACGGTCGTATCCATGGCCTGACGCTGGCCAGGGCGGTGGCGGAAGCAAAGGGGGCGTCAGGCGCCACCAACGCCGCCTCGATCCTGAAGAACTCGGCCACCAACGTCTCACAGGCCCGCGCCGAGCTGATGCTCGAGATGATGGGGTCACAGGGCCTGGGCTGGGAGGGCGATGCCTTCAAGCCCGAGGAACTGGAAGCTGTGAGCGCCTGGCTGTGGGGCAAGGCCATGTCGATCTATGGCGGCTCGGCGGAGATCCAGAACAACATCATCTCCAAGCGGATCCTGAACCTGCCGGACAATACACAGTCGACCTGACGGGTCTTTGTGTTGATCAGATCGTGTATAGAGGGCGTGTAGAGGAGCACGCCCGATGAACGCACTGACGCCCGGCGGAAAGATCGACACGGCCCGCCAGATCAAGCCCGTGAAGGTCGCGGTGCTGACCATATCGGACACCCGCGACGAGGAGAGCGACACCTCGGGCCACGTCCTGGCGGAGCGGGTC
Source organism: uncultured Alphaproteobacteria bacterium (assembly GCA_903909375.1). Lineage (GTDB taxonomy): Bacteria > Pseudomonadota > Alphaproteobacteria > Caulobacterales > Caulobacteraceae > Phenylobacterium. The sequence goes on along the minus strand of CAIVVM010000020.1, from coordinate 39,061 downwards.
AAAGGCGCGGGTCACGAGCTGGTCGACAAGGCCATCGTCCGCGACGACATCATGGAGATCCGCGCGAAGATCGAGGCCTGGGTCGCGTCAGGCTTCGTGGAAGCGATCGTCACGACCGGCGGCACAGGCATCACCGGGCGCGACGTGACGCCGGAGGCCGTGCGTCCAATGTTCGACAAGGAGATCGACGGCTTTTCCGTGGTCTTCCACATGGTTAGCTACCAGTCGGTGGGCCTTTCCACCCTGCAGTCCCGCGCCCTGGCCGGGATCGTAAAGGGCGTGTTTGTCTTCTGCCTGCCGGGATCGAACGGCGCGGTGAAGGACGGCTGGGACAAGGTGATCTCGGCCCAGCTCGACAGCCGCCACGGCCCCTGCAACATGGTCGAGCTGATGCCCCGGCTGATGGAAACGTGAGCGGGCTCACCCATATCGACGAGACGGGCCGGGCCTGCATGGTGGATGTCTCGGACAAGGCCGTTACCACGCGCGAGGCGGTGGCGGCGGGCTTTGTCAGGATGGCCCCGGCCACCCTTGCGCTCGCGGTATCGGGCGAGGGCAAGAAGGGCGACGTGCGCGCCGTGGCCGAAATCGCCGGTGTGATGGCGGCAAAGCGCACCTCGGACCTGATCCCCATGTGCCACCCGCTGGCGATCTCTAAGGTGGAGGTTCGCGTGGATCCGGCTGACGACGGGCTGGCCGTGACCGCGAGGGTCAAGACAACGGGCCAGACCGGCGTCGAGATGGAGGCCCTGACGGCCGTCTCTGTGGCCTGCCTCACCCTCTACGACATGCTGAAAGCCGCCGAGAAGGGCATGGTGATCGAGGCCGTGCGCCTGGTCAGCAAGACCGGCGGCAAGAGCGGAGACTGGACAGCCTGATCGTCCGGATCAGACCAGCGCCTCGAACTCGTCCACGAGCCGTTCCAGCTGCTTCATGCCGGCCGCCCAGAAGGCCTTTTCCCGAGGATTGAGGCCGAACGCCGCCAGCGCCTCGACGTAGGTGACGGTGCCGCCAGCGGCCAACAGCTTCTCATAGGCCGGAACGAAGGCCGCAGGATCCTCGCGGCGCTTCTCCATCAGCCCCCGCACCAGCAGGTCGCCGAAGGCGTAGGCGTAGACGTAGAATGGCGCGTGGACGAAGTGGTTGATGTAGGCCCAATAGGGCGCATAGCCCTTGCCCAGCCGGATGGCGGGACCAAGGCTTTCGGCCATGATCTCCATCCAGAGGTCGCCGATCGCATCGGCGGAGAGTTCCCCTTTCAGCCGTGCATCGTGGAACCTGGTCTCGAACCGGTGAAAGGCGATCTGGCGTACGACGGTATTGATCCCGTCCTCGATCTTGCCGGCGAGAAGACCGCGCCGCTCGGCCGGCGAGGCCTCGGCCAGCAGCTTCTCGAACACCAGTCCCTCGCCAAAGATCGAGGCAGTCTCGGCCAGGGTCAGCGGCGTATCGGCCAGCAGGGTTCCCATGGGCTGACACATGGTCTGATGCACGGCATGGCCCAGCTCGTGCGCCAGCGTCAGCACGTCGCGCCGCTCGCCCATGTAGTTCATGAAGACATAGGGATGCCGGTTGGCGGTGACCGGGTGGGAGTAGGCGCCGGATTGCTTTCCTGGCCGGGGCCGGGCGTCGATCCAGGGCTTGTCAAAGAAGGTCTCGGCAGTGTTCGCGAATGAAGGCGCCAGCGCCGTGAAGCTTTCGAGCACGATGGACCGGGCCTGATCCCACGAGAAAACACGCGGCGCAGCCTCGTCCAGCGGGCAGTTGCGGTCCCAGTGGTCCAGTACCTTGCGGCCCATCACCCTGGCCTTCAGGCGATAGTAGCGGTGGCTGACGCTGGCGTAGCCATCCACCACGGCGGCTTCCAGGGCGGCCACGGCGTCGGCGTCAACCTCGTTGGCCAGGTGCCGGCCGGCGGCGGGCGTGGCGAACTTGCGCCAGCGGTCCTCCACCTGCTTCTCGAACGCCAGGGTGTTGAGCGACAAAGCCAGCGTGGAAGTGCGTTCATTGAGCGCCTTCGACAGCGCCTGAGCCGCCGCCCTGCGGCGTCTGGGGTCAGGGTCGGACATCCGGTTGAGGATCTCGGCCAGCGTCAGCGTCTCGCCATCGACGCGGGCGCTCAAGCGCGCCAGGGTTTCGTCGGTCAGGCGGGCCCAGTTGGCCACCGCCGGCGCCTTGTCGATCAGCAGGCGCTCCAGCTCCGCGCTGAGCTCGTGTGGCCTGCCCGCCCGCACTCGCCGCAGCCAGGGCCGCCACCGCTGCGCCGCCGGGTGGGCCTGTATCGCAGCTTCCAGTTCGCCGTCTTCCAGCTGGTTGATCTCCAGGGTGAAGAACAGGCTCATAGCGGCGATCTGCGAGGTGCGGGTTCGCAGGTCGGATTCAAACTTCGACCAGGCCGGATTGTCCCGCTGGGTAGAGGCCGACAGCGAGCCGAACGCGCCCACGCCCCACATGGCGTTGGTGGCGTCTTCATAGAGCTGGATACCCTGATCGATCAGCGCGCCCAGCTGGGCCGGATTGGCACGGGCCGCCACCAACTGGCCTTCCAGCGCCGCCAGCTCCCGATTGTGCTGCTCTGATCGCGCCAGGTCCGCCTCGATGCGAGGGTCTTCGCGATTGGCGTAGAGGTCATCCAGCCGCCATTCCGGCAGGCCATCGGTCTTGAAGGGCGCGTTCATGCCGCGAGTTTAGCGCTACATCTTCCGGGTCGCGAGGAGGATTGACGTCTCGGCCGCCGCAATGCCGGCAATCTGGCGGATCCCGTCCAGTGTCGCGCTGAACGCCGCCAGGGTGGGTGATCGCCTGCGGGCGGACCTCACCGGCATCACCTCGCCGAAGGTGCGCGAGGTTCGAGGTCGCGGCCTGATGATCGCCATCGAGCTCCATGTCGAATTCGGCGGCGCGCGCCCAATCTGTGAAGCCCTGCAGGCCCGTGGTCTGCTGGCCAAGGAAACCCACGATCATACCATCCGCATCGCCCCGCCGCTGATCCTGACCCAGGATCAGGCCGACTGGATCGCCGAGCAGTTCGCGGCGGTGTTGTGAGGGGTCCGGCGGATGCCTACCAAACCGTGATCTCCAGCCCAGGAACGTCCTGAAAGTCCGCCGGGTTCTGGGTCACCAGAGCCGCCCGGTGGACAAGGGCCTGGGCCGCAATCATGCGATCCAGGATCTTGCGCCGAGAATATCCAGCGGTCTCCAGGATCGAAGCATATGCGTCGGCGGCGACGTCATCGAACGCCAGCACCGGGATGGCGGCGAACAGGGCGGCCAGTCGCTGACGCCGGGCGCCAGCCTGGGACGGATCGCGGTAGACGCCGCCTTCCAGCTCAACCCGGCTGATGATCGACATCAGGACAGGCGGGTTCAGGGCGACGACCCGCGCCGTGATCGCCTCATCCCCGTCGCGCAGGCGGATCAGGACGTTGGTGTCGAGCAGGAACGCCAAGGCTCAGAGCCCCGACCGCTCCGGAATCTCTTCGGTGTCGCGGACCTCGATGTCATCGGGGCGCGGGAGGAGCGCCAGTCGCGTCGCCATGTCCTTGAGGGACGGCCGCGCAGGATAGATCGTCAGCACGTCGCCGGAGCGGATGATTGTGAGCTCTACGTCCCGCCCGAACGCCACATCCTTTGGCAACCTGACGGCTTCGCTATTGCCGCTGCGAAACGTTCGAGTGACCGCGACGGACATGAGAAGGCTCCGGGTGATGACGTGTATATACCAGATACCAGCTGAGCTCGCAAGATTTGGCCCGAATTGTCAGCGGCTTCGGTCCGCGCCCGCCCTAAGCCGCAGCCCAGGCCAGCGCCTCAGCGTCATCCAGCGCCATTTCGTCCCAGTCTAGGTCCGGGGGCGGGCTCATGGCGGCGGCGACCACGGCGCTCATTTCGGCGACGGTGGTGACGCTGACCAGCACGGCGCTGGCTTCGGGGCGGGAGAGTGCAAAGCCGAGTGCGGCCTGCAGGGGATCTGACTTGCCCTCGGCGATCAGCCTGCGCGCACGCGAGATGCGGCCGGCGGCGGCCTTCAGATGATTGGGCGCGCGATCCGGCGGCAGGAACAGCACGCCGTTCAGGAAGATCGAACGCAGATGCACCTCGATACCCATCTCGGCCAGGGTGGCGAGCGAGCCGTCCAGCAACAGACGCTGATCCAGCAGGGAGGCCGGCGCCTGCATCACATCGGGCTTGAACCGGCGCGCCACGCCGATCGGGTCGTCCGAGGCATAGACCGGCACGCCGATTTTGCGGCAAAGCCCGGCGTCCTTCATGGCGCGCAGCCGATCCCACATCTGCGGACCAAGCGGCGAAAACAGATCCGTGGCCGAGGGCGCCAGGATTGTATCCACCCGCTGAACGCCCAGGCGCAGCATCTGCGCCTTCAGCTCGGCCTCCACGAGATCCGCACCGCGATCGGGGCGGACGGCGGTCAGGGTCATGCGGAAGGCATGGGGTTGCGGCAGGGCGGTGCGAAGGTGGGTGTCGGCAGTCGCGGACTGGCGGACCACCTCAAGCACCCCCAGATTCGACCGGCTGGCGATCGACAGGATGTCGCGGGCTTCGGCTTCCCGGGGCCGGCCACGGGTGGCGGGCGGCTGGTCGAACCCGAGATGTCCGGTGCCGAGGCCGAGTTTGCTGAGCAATGAGGTCATGCGGCCCGAAAAGCTTGGTCAAATCCGATAGAGCCGCCATCTTGGGACGGGAAAGCTAAGAACCCGTATCCAAGCGATTGTCTTTTATGGTGAACGAAGTCCTGCCCCAGGAACCCCTGCCCGACTGGCCGATGTTCGGCGTCGCCGAGGACGTGCGTCCGGCGCTGCGTCAGGCGCGCGATGCGGGGCACGCCATGGTGCTGGCCACGCTTGTCGCCGTGGACGGAGGCGGGCCCAGGCCGGAGGGGACCCAGATGGTATTCGCGCCGGGCGTTCTGGCCGGCTACTTCTCCGGCGGTTGCGTGGAGGGCGACGTGGCCGGCCACGCCTGGGCCTGCCTGGCCGACGCCGCGCCGCGCACGCTGGTCTACGGGGACGGCAGCCCCTGGCCGGACATTCGCCTGCTGTGCGGCGCGCGGATCGAGATTTTCCTGGAGCGCATTCCGGCGGACGATGCGGCGCTGGCCGACCTGCTGGCGGCCGAAGCCGAGCGGCGGGCTGTGACCTATGCCAGTGATGGCGTGACGCGGGCCTGCCGCGGCGCGCTCTCACCCTGGCCGGAAGCCAGCGTCGTGCGGGCGTATGAGCCGCGGCCCCGTCTGGTGATCGTGGGCGGCGATCCTACTGCGTTGGCCATCGCGGAGCTGGGCGTGAAGTCCGGGTTCGAGACCACGCTCGTCCGACCCAAAGGGCCGCAGACGCCGCCGCCGATCCCGGGGCTGGCCTATCGCCGCGAGGATCCCGCCGAGGCGCTGACCGCCATCGGGATGGATGCCTGGACATCTGTCGCCGTCGCGACCCATGATCTGGAGACGGATCGCGCAGCCCTGAAGGCGGCCCTGCCGTCGCCTGCGGCCTATGTGGGATTGCTGGGCGCGCGGCGGCGTCTGGCCGGTCGGCTGGACGAGCTGAAACTCGAGGGTATGGCGGGATCGGCGATCGCGCGCCTGCATGCGCCTATCGGCCTCGACATTGGCGGCAAGGCGCCCTTCGAAGTGGCGGTTTCGGTGATCGGCGAGATCACCGCGATGCGCTATGCGCGCGTCAGCGGCAGCACATCCACGACGTCACCCGCGCTCAGCGCCGGCGCACCGGCCAGCCGCACCAGCAGCGCGTCAGACGCGGCGAAGACGCTCACCAGCGAAGAATCCTGATCGCGATAGGGACGCGCCGTGACCATCCCGCCCGCATGGTTGAGCTGGGCCCGCATCCAGTGTTCGCGCGGGCCGTTGGCGCCGAGCGGTGCGTCGAGCCGGGCCTGAATCATGCGGGGGCCTGCCTCGGCGCCAAGGCAGGCGTTGATCAGCGGCCGGAGGAACAACTCGGCACAGACCATCGCCGAGGCAGGATTTCCCGGCAATCCCAGCAGGAGGCGACCATCCGACAATAAACCGAAGAAGGTCGGCTTGCCGGGCCTGACGTTGACGCTGGCCACCTTGAGCTGCAACCCCAGGGCCTCAGCAGCTCCGCGCACCAGATCGTGGTCGCCCACCGAGGCGCCGCCCACAGTCACCACCAGATCACCGTCAGCGTCCCGCAGCGCCTGGATCGTGGCCTCCATGGTGTCCCGCACCGGCCTGGCCCGCACGACCTCGGCGCCCCAGCCGGAGATCAGCGCCTCCAGCGCCCGCGACCCGGAGTCGTAGATCTGGAACGGTCCGGGGATGGCCGGCGCCTCGATGATCTCCTCCCCCGTGGAAAACAGCGCCACCCGGGGCCGTCGCGTCACCCGCAGCTCCCCGCGACCCGCCGCCGCCGCCAGCGACAACCGCCAGGGATCGATCCGCAGACCTTTCGTCAGCAGCGTCTGGCCTGCCTTGAAGTCTCCGCCCGCCGGTCGGACATGGTTCCAGCTGGCCACGGCGGGAACAGCCACCGTCTCGCCCTCACGCGTGGCGTCCTCCTGAATGACCACGGCGTCGCAACCGGCGGGCACGGCCGCGCCGGTAAAGATCCGTACGGCCTCCCCGGATTGTACGGCGCCCACGAACCCGTGGCCCGCCGCGCTTTCGCCCACGATCCGAAGCACGCCTGGCGCATCGCTGCTGCGAACCGCCCAGCCGTCCATCGCTGAGGCGGCAAAAGGCGGTTGATCGCGCACGGCGGTGACATCCTCCGCCAGCACCCGGCCGACAGACTGCGCAATGGTGACGGGTTCGTGGGGCAGGACGATCGCTTCGGCCAGGATCCGGGCGCGCGCTTCGATGACGGGGAGGAGTTTCATGTCCCTGGTGTCTTACCGCGTTTCGACGCGCGCGGAAGGGCGCGGTGATGCAGAACGGCGGCGTCCGGACGGCACGGGCGCATTGTCTGGACAGGACTTCGGTTGCTCCGACATCAAGTCCGGCGCCTTCATCGGGACCATGACGACATCCCCGGCATCTCGCGTCCCGCGCACCCTCCTGGCCGAAACAATGGACCTGTTACGGACAGTGGGTCTGGCGCTGCTGATCGCCCTGGTGCTCAGGGTGTTTCTGCTACAGCCCAACACCATTCCCTCGTCGTCGATGGAGCCCAACCTGCTGACCGGCGACTATATGCTGGTGTCGAAGTTCGATTATGGCTGGAGCCGCCACGCCGTGCCGTTCAGTCCGCCGCTGCCGGCCGGGCGTCTCAACGGCAAGGCGCCGCGCCGGGGTGACGTGATCGTCTTCCGCCTGCCGCGCGATCCGACGCAGACCTGGGTCAAACGCCTGATCGGGCTGCCGGGTGATCGCGTGCAGGTGACGGGAGGCGTGGTTTCGGTCAACGGCGTTCCAATTCGCCAGACGCGGGACGGCCAGACCCAAGACCCGGACTCCCCGGAGATCACCGTGACCCGCGTGTGGGAAACCCTGCCGGACGGTCGGCGCTATCTGACCTTCGATCGCGGTCCGGACGGCGCGGGCGACAACACCGATGTCTTTGTGGTGCCCGAAGGCCACGTCTTTGCGATGGGCGACAATCGCGACAACTCGCTCGACAGTCGTTGGCCCGAAGAGATCGGCGTCGGGCACCTGCCGATGGACAATCTGCTGGGACGCGCGCGCTATGTGCTGGTGTCCTGGCGCATCGGGGCTTCGCTTTTCAAGCCCTGGACCTGGGTGACCCACTTCCAGCCTGGTCGGACGTTTCAGCCCGTCGTCTGAAGTTCAGCGCCCGAATTCCGCAGGCGTGAGAACGCCATCGTGGTTGAGGTCCAGGGATTCGAACCGGGTGGCGAGCGTTGCGCGAGCCAGGGCGGGCGCCGCCGCTGCGCCCACGGCCGCAGCGATCAGCGCGCCGGCGATAAGCTGCTGAAGACGCCGGCCGTCGCGGTGGAGTCTCGGCGGCGAAAGCCGCTGGTCGATCAGGCCCCTCAGCGCCTCGCTGGCGGTCCTGCCCTCGGCCTGGCACTGGGCCATGAAGGCCTGTTTGGTCGGATAGGGGATCCGGATTTCGAGCGTCTCGCTCTTCTTCATCGGTCTGAGTTCGGCCATGTGAGATCCGCCGGTTTGCGGCCCGTCGCCGCGAGGTCGGTAGCCAAGCCGATCTGCCGGGCGCAGACCAGAGAAATCGTGTCCGGACAGCGCTATCCGGCCCGAGTCCTGACAAAATCCTGCATCGCCCGGGCGTCGCGGCGGCCGGACTGGAGATAGCCCGCGTCCGAGCCGACGGTAACCAGATCGAAGCCGCGCGCGATCATCTGCTGCGAATAGGCGGCGCTGGTGGTGTGGATGCCGGCGCGCACGTCGGCCGCCTTGCAGGCCGACAGGATGGTGTCATAGGCCGCCAGTCGGACGGGATCCTGGGTGTCCTGATCCGGCTTGCCGCCCATGGACAGCGAAAGGTCGGAGGGACCCACGTAGACCGCATTCAGGCCTGGCGTGGCGACGATCTCGGCGACATTGGCCAGGGCTTCGACCGTCTCGATCATGGCAATGGTCAGGATCTCGTCGTTGGCTTCCTCAGCGTAGCCCGGTCCGGAAGACAGCCCCGCCCGCGTCGGGCCGAAACTGCGATAGCCGCCCGGCGGATAGCGGCAGGCCCCGACGAAGGCCTCGCACTCGGCGCGCGTGTTCACCATGGGGCAGATGACGCCATAGGCCCCGGCGTCCAGCGCCTTCATGATCTCGCCGGGCGCGTTCCACGAGACCCGGACGATCGGCGTCACATTGCCGGCGGCGACCGCCTGCAGCATGGCCAGCATTTCGGCATAGCCGATCAGGCCGTGCTGAAGATCTATGGTCAGCGCATCCCAGCCCATCGAGGCCATGGTCTCGGCCACGAACGGGTCGCCGATGCTGCACCAGCCGTTCAGCACCGGCCGACCCTCGGCCCAGATTTCCCGCAACCGGTTGGGTTTCATGGATGGCCCTCAATACTGACCGTAGCGACCGCGCACGGTTTCCAGCAGCTTTTCGGGGTCGTATCTGATCCCGTCCCTGAACACGACAGCGACGTTGCCAATGTCAGAGATGGCCTTGCCGGAAGCGCCGTTGAGCGCGCCGATGCGGATCGCTTCCACCGGCGTGAAACCGGCGTCCACCAGCAACGCGATGGCGCGATGGTCGCCAAGCGAACCGGGACGCCAAGGGTTGCCATTTTTCAAACGGTTGTTAGACCGCACCGCGATGGCCAATAATCTGACTGACAAGCCCAAAGCGGACGGCGAAACCTACGACGACCGGCCCTTCCACTCGGACAACCTGCCGCCGGAGGTGCGTGCGCCGCTGGCGCCGTTCGAGGGCGCGGAGCCGCCCTCGCCCAAATGGTTCCAGGACGCCATCGCCCAGGAGCCTGAGCGGGGGTTCGTCACCTCGCACGGCGCGAAACTGGAGGTGCTGACCTGGGGTGAGCTGGGCAAGCCCGGCCTGCTGCTGATCCACGGCAACAGTGCGCACGCCGACTGGTGGAGCTTCATTGGGCCGCTGCTGGCCAAGGACTTCCGGGTCACGGCCATGTCGCTGGCCGGCATGGGCGCCTCCGATTGGCGCGAGACCTACCGGTTCACCGATTTCGCCGACGACGCCGAGGCGGTCTCCCGCGGCACCGGGCTCTATGACGGCGGCCGGAAGCCGATCTACATCGGCCATTCCTTTGGCGGGGGTCAGGTGTTCTTCGCCGCCATGCAGCGCCCCGAAAACATGCACGCCGCCGTGCTGGTCGACACCGGTTTCGGCGGTCCGCCGCCCGAAGCGCTGGAGGAACGCAAGAAGCGGATGGAGCAGATCCGCAACATCCCCACCGCCGACCGCCCCAGCCGCATCTATCCGACGGTAGCCGCAGCCCTGGCCCGTTTCCGGCTGATGCCGCCGCAACCGACAGACAATCTCTACATCGCCGATTTCATCGCCCGGCGCTCGCTGAAGCAGGTTCCGATGGCCGACGGCTCGGGCATGGGGTGGACCTGGAAGTTCGACCCGCAGATGTGGGAGAAGCTCGACCGGTCCGCGATGACTTCGATGGTCACGGGCGCCAGCCCGGAGCCGGCCGCCAAGGACGCCGTGCCGATGGTGCACCTCTATGGCGACAAGAGCCGGATCATTGAAAGCCGTCGGGCCGGCGAGCCCAGCGTGCTTTCGGGCCGGATGCGCGAGATCGAGATCCCGGACAGCCACCACCATGTGATGATTGATCAGCCTCTGGCGCTGGTCGCCGCACTGAGGACCCTGTTCGCCACCTGGCCCGACAAACCACCCACCGCTTGAGCGGCGCGGGCGGTTCGTGTATCGCCCGTGGCTACGTTTTCCTGTTGCAAGAGTGAACCTGATGGCTGGCCCGTCCTCCGACTACCATCGCGGCGAAATGGAAATCACCGAGCAGACCGCGACCTATCATCTGATCATGGGCCTGACGAAGTGGGGCTCGCTGGCGCTGTCGGCCTTCCTGGTGTGGGTGGTGCTGTTGTTCTGCACGCCGACCGGCTTCATGGGCAGTACGATTGCGGGCCTGGTCTTGCTGGTGCTGGGGATCGTTTTCCTGCGCGAAAAGCCCGCCGCCGACCACTAGGGACGGTTTCCAACCCTCCATTCTGATATCCGGGCGACCGGAGGCGCGAGGCCGTCCGCTGGACAAGCCATCTGCGACCCTCCTAAGGTCCGGCCCAAATCGTACCGGTTCCGGAGATTTCACACGACATGGCCGTCATCGCCGTCACCAAGGAGCGTCGCGCCGGAGAAACCCGTGTGGCTGCGGTTCCCGAGACGGTGAAGAAGCTGGTCGCCGCCGGGTTCACCGTGACGGTGGAAACCGGCGCAGGTGAGGCGGCCTCCTATCCCGACGCAGACTTTGTGAGCGCCGGCGCATCACTGGCCAAGACCGCAAAGGAAGCGATCGCCAAGGCCGACATTCTCTTCAAGGTGCGTCCGCCCGAGGCCGATGAGATCAAGGCGCTGAAGTCCGGCGTGATCGTGGTGGCCACATTGAACCCCTACATGGAGCGCCCGACACTGGACGCTCTGGCCAAGGCCGGGGTCACCGCCTTCGCCATGGAATTCGTGCCCCGTATCACCCGGGCCCAGGTGATGGACGTGCTGTCCTCCCAGGCCAACCTGGCCGGCTACCGCGCGGTGATCGAAGCGGCGGAGGCCTATGGCAAGGTCATGCCGATGATGATGACCGCCGCCGGCACCGTCGCGGCGGCCAAGGTGTTCATCATGGGCGTGGGCGTCGCAGGCCTCCAGGCCATCGCCACGGCCCGGCGTCTGGGCGCCGTCGTCACCGCCACAGACGTGCGGCCGGCGACCAAGGAGCAGGTGGAAAGCCTCGGCGCCAAGTTCCTCGCCGTCGAGGACGAGGAGTTCAAGAACGCCCAGACCGCCGGCGGCTACGCCAAGGAGATGAGCGCCGAGTACCAAGCCAAGCAGGCCGAACTGGTCTCCAGCCACATCGCCAAGCAGGACATCGTCATCACCACGGCCCTGATCCCGGGCCGCCCGGCGCCCAGGCTGGTCAGCGCCGCTCAGGTGGCGTCCATGAAGCCGGGCTCGGTGCTGGTCGACCTTGCCGTCGAGCAGGGCGGCAATGTCGAAGGCGCGAAACTGGGCGAAGTGGCCGTCACGGCCAATGGCGTAAAGATCCTGGGCGTGGCCAACCTGCCCGGCCGCATCGCCACTGACGCCTCGGCGCTCTATGCGCGCAACCTCTTCGCGTTCGCGGGCCTGTTCCTCACCAAGGAAGGCGCCTTCGCCCCCGACTACGAGGACGAAATCCTCAAGGCGGCTCTGGTCACCCAGGGCGGCCAGATCGTCCACCCGAACCTCAAGGGATAAGCGATGGAAGCTGTCGACCCCACCGTCTTCCGCCTGGCCATCTTCGTGCTGGCGATCTTCGTCGGCTACTATGTGGTCTGGAGCGTGACGCCGGCCCTGCACACACCCCTGATGGCCGTGACCAACGCCATTTCGTCGGTGATCATCGTCGGCGCCCTGCTGGCCGCCGCGGCCAGCGGCGCGGGCGGCGAACTGACCGGCAACATCCTGATCTCCAAGGGCGCCGGCGCCCTGGCGGCAGCCTTCGCGGCGGTCAACATCTTCGGCGGCTTCCTGGTCACCCAGCGGATGCTGGCGATGTACAAAAAGAAGGACAAGGCCAAGTGAGCACCGCGCTGCTCGAACAGGCGCTGGCTGCGATCCGGGCACATCGCGAGGAAGCGCGTGCTTCAGGTCTGGATCTGATTGGCGTGATCGGATCGGTCGCTCGGGGAGATGCGCGACCCGACAGCGACGTAGATATCGTGTACGCCGTAGTCGGTCATGCGAGTCTTCTCGACCTTGGCGGCCTGCAAATGGATCTTCAGGACCAGTTGCGGCGGCCAGTCGACATGGTGGACCTCAACCAGGTCCGCCCCCGGGTACGGGCGATCATGGAACGCGATCTCGTTTTGGCATGAATGAGCGTGACCAGACATATTTCGAGGACATGTTGTCCTACGGCGCTGAGGCCATCGAATTCCTTGGTGCGAGCGATGCCAAGCACCTGGCAACCGACAAACGTACTCAGTACGCCTTGATCAGGGCGGTCGAGATCGTGGGCGAAGCCGCCAGCAAGGTTTCGGTGGAAGCGCGAACCGAACTCCCGGACTTGCCATGGCGCAGGATCGTCGGAATGCGGAATACTCTGATTCATGGATACAGGGGCATGGACCTTGACCTGCTGGTTGAGGTCGTGCGGGACCACTTGCCGAACCTCGTCTCGCAACTCGAGCGGCTGTTGGGAGACGATCCGAAATGAACGCCAATATCGCGGCCATCCTCTACCTCGTCTCCGGGGTGCTGTTCATCCTGGCGCTACGGGGCCTGTCGTCGCCGACCACCAGCCAGGCGGGTAACCGCAACGGCATGATCGGCATGGCCATCGCGGTGGTCACCACCCTGTGGCTGCTGGGACCCAAGCTGGATCCCCTGACCATCGGCCTGATCGTCGGCGGCGTGGCCGTCGGCGGCGGCGTAGGCGCCCTGATCGCCCGGCGCGTGGCGATGACCGCCATGCCGCAGCTGGTGGCCACCTTCCACAGCCTGGTGGGCGCGGCGGCATGTCTGGTCGCCATCGCTGCGATCTACACCCCCGCCGCTTACGGCATCCTGGGCGACGACGGCCACATCCACCTGCAGTCGTTGATCGAGCTGTCGCTGGGCGTCGCCATCGGCGCCGTCACCCTGACCGGTTCGGTGATCGCGGCGCTGAAGCTCAACGGCAACATGAGCGGCGCGCCGATCCTGCTGCCGGCGCGGCACATGCTGAACCTGGCCATTGGCCTCGGCATCGTCGCCTTGATCGTGGTGCTGTGCCTGTCCGGCGGCGCGGCGCTGTGGGCGTTCTGGGCGATCCTGGCGCTGAGCCTGATCCTGGGCATCACCCTGATCATTCCGATCGGCGGCGCCGACATGCCGGTCGTGGTCTCGATGCTGAACAGCTACTCCGGCTGGGCGGCCGCGGCGCTGGGCTTCACGCTGGAAAACAACACCTTGATCATCACCGGCGCCCTGGTGGGTTCGTCGGGCGCGATCCTCAGCTACATCATGTGCAAGGCCATGAACCGCAGCTTTGTCTCGGTGATCCTGGGCGGCTTCGGCGCCGAGGACGCGGTCGCCGGCGGCGGCGTGGTCGAGACGCGGCCCGTCAAACAGGGCTCTGCGGAAGACGCGGCCTTCATCATGAAGAATGCCTCGAAGGTGATCATCGTCCCCGGCTACGGCATGGCAGTGGCACAGGCCCAGCACGCGCTCCGCGAAATGGTCGACAAGCTGAAGGAAGAGGGCGTGGAGGTGAAGTACGCCATCCACCCCGTCGCCGGCCGGATGCCCGGGCACATGAACGTGCTGCTGGCCGAAGCGAACGTGCCCTATGACGAGGTCTTCGAACTGGAGGACATCAACGCCGAGTTCCCGACCGCCGACGTGGCCTTCGTGATCGGCGCCAATGATGTCACCAATCCGGCCGCGAAAACCGACCCCACCAGCGCCATCTATGGCATGCCGATCCTGGACGTGGAGAAGGCGCGCACCGTCCTCTTCATCAAGCGCGGCATGGCGGCGGGCTATGCGGGTGTCGAGAACGAGCTGTTCTTCCGCGACAACACGATGATGCTGTTCGCCGACGCCAAGAAGATGGTCGAGGGGATCGTCAAGGCGCTGTGAGCGGCGGAGGCGCCGTGCTGCAGGCGCGTTCAACTCAACCGCAGAAAACGCAGAAGGACGCCGAAGTCTGATTGGCCCGCCTTCTGCGCAAATCTGCGTTTTCGGCGGTTTCCCTCTCCCTTGGCGGACGCCGCCTTGCGGCCCCGCGTGGCTTACTCCTTTTTCACCCCGCCCCGCTCGAATGTGCCGGCGGGACCCGGGAACACCACGGGGCTCTCGTAGCCGTCGGCGCTGATGGCGCTGACCCCGAAGAACATGTCGTCGATGTTTACGCCCGTGAGCTTCAGTTCGCCGCCGGTGGCCACGCGGGACTGGCGCCAGGTCGGCTCCGTGGTGCCGCGCCACCAGACCCTGTAGGCCGCTGCATCGGCAGACGGAGTCCAGCTGACGGTCGTATCCGCACTGACCGCGCCGGCGATCTTCACGCCCGCAGGGGGCATGGGCGCACTGGCCAGGGCGGCCATGGTCACCACGTTCAGCCGCGTCACCTGGGCGAGATAGGCAAAGTCGACGCCTTCGATCACATCGCCATACCGGATGCCGTTTTCAGTGCGCAGGTCCTGATGCTGGCGCGTGTAGTTCTCGACCGCCTCGGTGACGCGAACCGCCGGGAACCCGGCGCGCAGCATCTCCACCTGATCTCCGCCCCGCGAGTAGCGGTCGGTGCGATAGACCATCACCACATCGAGATTGGTCAGGTAGTCGTCGGCGATGCGGTCCATGTACCGCGCCAGATTGCGCGACGGGCTGTCGACCTCGCCGCCGTTGTAGCGGCGCGTGCTGGCCTGTTCCGGCGTCTCGGTGCTGCGGGTGCCCTCGGAGAAGACCCGGACATGGGTGTTGTCGCGCACGCCGCCGATGCCCTCGGTGTTGCCGACGATGTCGTTGTTGAGGTTGGCCTCGACGAACCAGCCTTTGGAGACCGCATAGTCCGCCAGGATCCTGCCGCCCAGCAGCCCCTGCTCTTCGCCGGCCAGGGCCGCAAACACCAGGGTGGCCGGGAACTGGCGCTTGCAGAGCACGCGGGCGGCCTCGATCACCGCCGCCGTGCCGGAGGCGTCGTCATTGGCGCCCGGGGCATCGGAGGTAAAATTCTTGGCGTCGGACACGCGGCTGTCGTAGTGGCCGGAGATCACGATCACCCGGCCCGGATCGGTGGTTCCGGGCAGGATGCCCAGCACATTCACCACCTCGGTCGGACCGGCCAGGCGCTCGGCGGTGACCACAGCGGAGGGCGTCTCGACTTTCAATCTACCGCCGCAGTCTTTCGATATTGAATTGAATTCGGAGGCGATCCAGCGGCGCGCCGCCCCGATGCCCCGCTTGTCGGACTTTGTCTCCGATCCGGTGTGCCGCGTGCCGAACCCGACCAGCGTCGAAATCATCGCCTTCTGGCGTTCCGCGGAGACCGCTCCCGCGACATCCTTCAACATTGAATGTTGTCCACCGAGCGGTTGGGCCGCAACGGGCGTGGAGATCAGGGCGGCGAGGAGGACGGCGATGCGCATGTCGGGGCTCTAGCTGATTTTCGCGGGGTCGAGCGGTTCAAACGTCAGGCGATACCTGGAGAGACCTTCAAAGTGCGGTTGGGCGGCATCGGCGATCCTTTTCAGGTCGTCCGGCAACTCGGGCGTGGCGCGTCGTTCAGGCGCGGCAAAGCCGGTGGAGCGCTCAACCGCCTCATACCAGGCCGGCGCCCAGACCCCGTCACTGTCCCGCCGCCCGGCCGGCCAGGCCAGCATCTCCGGTGAGAAACCGACCTCCAGCGCCGCGCAGAGTTGCTGCAGCATGGCGTCAGGGTTTTCCAGAACATCGGCGCCCAGCACCACAGGCGGGGCTTTGCCCAGGCGATCGGCGACCCGGTCGAAGAGCTCCCGCTGCCGGACGACGCCGATATCCTCGAGGCGAACCTCGGCCCGTTTCACCACGTAGGACGCCAGGACCTCGGCCGGGTCGCGGATCAGGAAGGCGTTGGTCCGCTGATCCATCCAGTCCAGCCCGAAGTCCGGCAGCATGTGGTGGGTCATTTGTTTTTCGTAGACCAGGGGGCCCTCGAGGCGCTCGAGGCCAGCGACCACATCGTCCCAGACGTGCGGCTGCGACACCAGAACCGCCTCGCGCATCGGATGATCGAGGCCCGTGCGCGCCAGATAGGCCGCATAGAACGGCTCGTCGACCACCTGACAGTCCGGCCGGTTCTCGAAGGATCGCATCATCGCCGTGGAGATATTCCGGGGCCCTGACCACATGGCGATGCGACGTGTCAAAGCCCGGCGTCCCGATCTTTCAGCGCCCCATAGGCCGCCCGCAACCGTGCGGTCATCGGCCCTGGAAGCGCTTCGGCCAGGGCGTGACCATCTATTGAGCGAACCGGCGTCAATCCGCCGAAGGTGCCGGTCACGAAGGCCTCGTCCGCCTCGGCGACGTCGGACAGTTCAAAGTCACCCAGGGTTATGGGAATCCCCTGCTCGCGGCAGATCGCGATCACATTGGCCCTCGTGACGCCGTTGAAGCAGTAGTCTCCGGTCGAGGTCATCACCCGACCGTCCTTCACCCAGAAGAAATTGGTGGCGTTACAACTGGAAACATAGCCGTTGGGGTCCAGCATCAACGCCTCGTCGGCGCCGGCCGCGATCGCCTCCAGCAGCGCCCGGATCAGATTGAGCCGGCTGTGCGAGTTCAGCCGCATGTCGAACATCTCGGCCGGCGTGCAGATGACCGTGGAGGTGGCCAGCGAAAGGCCCCGCGTCACGATCTCCGGCGACGGCTCCTTGTACTCGGCGGTGATCACAATGGTCGGCTTGCCCAGCCAGTTGCGCGGATCCTGGTTGGCAGCCGACTTCTCGCCGCGCGTCACCATCAGGCGAAGGTGCGCGCCATGCTCCATGCCATTGGCCTGGAGGGTCCTTTGGATCTCCGCCGTCAGCGCCTCGCGGGTCAGCCCGATGTCGAGCGCAATGTCGGCGAGGCCCTTCCAAAGGCGTTCCAGGTGGGTCTCGAGGAACAGCAAGCGCCCGTGGTGCAGCCGCAGGCCTTCCCAGACCCCGTCCCCGAGCACGAAGCCGGCGTCGAAGACCGAGACCCTGGCCTGGTCGCGCGGAACCAGGTTTCCGTTCACATAGATCCGCAGGTCCGCATTGCGCGGATCCACGGCGAAATCCTGACTTCCCGCCATGGCTCACCCTAGAGTCTTCCCGCGACCGCCGCCAAGGGTCCCTTTGGCCCCTGGCGGCCCCGGCGCCCTCAGGCGGCGGGTTTCGTCGGCGCGGCGGCCTGGGTCTGTACGGCCCGCGCCTGGGTCAGCAGATACGCACGGATATCCTCAGCCTCCTTGGGCGTCATGTACTTCGCGAAGCTCACCATGCCCTTGGAGCGAAGCGCCCCGTCGATCACCACCGACTTGAAGTCGGCCTCGGTACGCAGCATCTGCGAGACCCTGAGGTCAGCCAGATAGCCGCCAACCGCGCTGCCGCCGTGGCAACCAACGCAATTTTCCTGGAACAGGGCGAAGCCGGCGGTGGCGTCGCCTTTTGACGAGACGCCAGCCAGATCCAGCTTGGGCTTCGGCGGGACCTTGTAATCCGGCGCCACCGCTTTGCCGCCCAGCTTGAAGACCATCAAACGGCCCGGCGTCCGTACCGGATCTCCATTGAGCGCGCTGGCGAAGGTGGCGCCCGCTCCGCCATAACCCACCATCAGCGCCACATACTGCTCGCCATCCAGTTCATAGGTGGACGCCGGCGCCACCACGCTGTTCTGGGTCCGGTAGTTCCAGAGCTTGGCGCCGGTCGCCGCGTCATAGGCCGTAAAGCCGCCACCGGCCGACCCCTGAAATACGAGGCCGCCCGCCGTGGAGAGAATTCCGGCGTTCCAGAAATGCGGATGGTTCACCGTCCAGCGGGCCTTCTGGGCCACAGGATCCCAGGCGACCAGCTTGCCTGATGTGGTGGCCTTGATCGCGGCGAACTGCGCCTTGTCGCTGGGCAGGCCCATGATGAGCGTATCGAGCCCGATGTTCACGGCGCCCTGGCGGTGCTTGTAGGTCTTCTGGTCGCCATAGGCGCTGGCGGCGACCTGGGCCGGAATATAGACCAACCCGGCTTTCGGATTGAACGCCATCGGGTGCCAGTTGTGCGAGCCGAGCGGGCCCGGCTCAATGACGGCAGGCTTGGTCTCGTAGCGCGCGCCCGGCGCCTCGACCGGCCGCCCGGTCGCCATGTCCACCTTGGTCGCCCAGGTGATCGGCGCATAGGGTTCGGCCGAGATCAGCTGGCCGGTGGCCCGGTCGAGCACATAGAAGAAGCCGTTCTTGGGGGCCTGCATCAGCACCTTGCGGTCCTGACCGGCGATCTTCAGGTCGGCCAGCATGATGTGTTGGGTGGCGGTGTAGTCCCAGCTCTCGCCGGGTGTGGTCTGATAGTGCCAGACGTATTCGCCGGTGTCGGGCTTCAGCGCCAGGATCGACGACAGGAAGAGGTTGTCGCCCTTCCCGCCGGACCGCTTCATATGGTTCCAGGGATTTCCGTTGCCGATCCCGAAGTACATGATGTCCAGCGCCGGATCATAGGCCATGGCGTCCCACGCCGTGCCGCCGCCGCCGCTTTCCTTCCACGCCCCGTCCGACCAGGTGGCGTTGGCCTTCTCGGCCATCACCTTGTCCGAGGCCGCGCCATCGGGCGCGCCGGTGGGATTGGGCACGGTATAGAAGCGCCACGCCTGCTTGCCGGTGGCCGCGTCGTAGGCAGTGATGTAGCCGCGCACGCCATACTCGGCGCCGCCATTGCCGATAAGCACCTTGTCCTTCACCACGCGCGGCGCGCCGGTGATGGTATAGGGCTTGGAGTTATCCGTGGTCTGGACGCTCCAGGCGACCGTGCCATCGCCAGCATTCAGGGCCACCAGGCGCCCGTCCAGGGTGCCCACATAGACCCGGCCTTTCCAGATCGCGACACCGCGATTGACCACGTCGCAGCAGGCGTCAAAGCCCTTGGCGCGGTCGACCTTTGGGTCCCAGGTCCAGAGCTGCTTTCCGGTCTTCGCATCGAAGGCGAACACCTTGGACCAGGCGGTGGTGGTGTAGAGCACACCGTCCACCATGATCGGCGTCGCCTCCTGGCCCCGATCGGTGTCGAAGTCAGCGAACCAGGCCAGACCCAGGTCCTTGATGGTGGTCGCATTGATCTTGTCTAGCGGGCTGTAGCGCTGCTCGGAATAGTCCTTGCCGTAGGAGAGCCATTCGCCGTTGGTGGCTGCGGCCTCGATGCGTTTGCCATCCACATTGCCGGCGTCCGGCTTCTGGCAGGCCACGACGGTTGCGGCGAGCGCCAGCGCCAGCCCGATACGGATAAGGTTCATGATCGCTCCCGGTGGTCGGCGTCTCCACCCGCGCCGATCCGCTTCCAGTATGGCGCGGCTGACGCTGGCTGCAAGCCTGTCGCCGGGGAACCGTTTGGCTAGACAACGGCCCCTATGGAGGCGCGCGTTGGCGTCGCCCCGGCTCGCAGCCCATCGTAGGCCGCCGCCAGACGGTCCACAGCCGTGGTGAGGTCCTCCGGCGCCAGGGTGTAGGGCAGTCGGATGAAGCGCTCGAACGCCCCGTCGACCCCGAATCGTGGGCCGGCGGCGATGCGGACGCCGAAGCGTTCGGACGTGGCGGCCAGGGCACTGGACACCGGGCTGGGCAGTTCTGCCCAGAGCGACAGGCCGCCCTCGGGGCGGCGGACCTTCCACTCAGGAAGTCGCGCCTGCAACTGCGCCAGCAGGTGATCGCGGCGGGTCCGCAGCAACGCGCGGCGGGCTGCGAGCGGCGCTTCTTCATCCGACAGCAGTTGGCAGCCCGCCAGTTGCTCAAGCAGGGGCGATCCGAGATCGATGGAGGCCCGCCGGGGCGCCAGCGCCTGAATGACCGGCGCGTCGGCGCGGATCCAGCCCAGCCGCAGCCCGCCCCAGAAACTCTTGCCCATGGACCCCAGCCTGACCAGGCCTTCCGCAGGCTCCGCGAAGGCATAGGGATCAACCGGGGCGTCGAGCCAGAGATCCGTCATGGTCTCGTCGAGGATCAGGGTGGTGCCCGCACGCGCCGCCGCGTGGCTGAGTACGGCGCGAGCCTCCGCCGACATCCAGTGGCCAGTCGGATTCTGAAAGTCCGAGATCAGGTAGGCGACGCGCGCGCCGCTCTGTCGGAAGGCGGCGGCCACGCCCTCCAGATCCCAACCTTCGCCGGGCAGTCCCACCGGGACCGGTCGGCAGAAGGCGCGCTCGATGGCGTCGATGGCATGCGGATAGGTCGGATGATCAATCACCACCCGGTCGCCCGGCCCGGCCAGCAGCCGCAACATCAGCGCCAGGCCATGCTGGGCGCCGTTGGTGATCATGATCTGATCAACGCGCGTTGGCAGACCGCGCCGGGTGTAGCGCTCGGCCACGGCCTGGCGGAACTCCTGAAGACCGAGGGTGGCGTAGCCATGCTGAGGCAGAAATGCCGGGAGCAGGCTGAGCGCCGCCGCGTAGGCCTGGTGGATAAGTTCGCTGGCCGGCGGCGCGGCCGAGGTCATGTCCAGCACACCTTCGGCCGAGGCGCTGCTGACCAGGATCGTCGCTCCGCGTTCCCCCGGGCCCGTGGGTAGCCGGGTCCGGGCGCCGGCGCCCTGCCGGCGATCCAGAAAGCCCTCGTCGCGAAGCTGGGCGAAGGCGGCGGTGACGGTGGTGCGGCTGATCTCCAGGATATGGGCCAGTTCCCGCTCTCCGGGCAGGACCACGTCCAGCGGCAGGCGCCCATCGAGGATCAACAGGCGCAGGCCGTCGGCCAACTGCCGATAGGCCGGACCCGCGCGCTGGCCCCGCCAGGGGCCAAGCAGCCGGATCAGGGAGGCGGGTCCAAGTCGTCGCGGGCTCATAAGGCCAAGGTCGCAGAACTGGCTCTGTTTTCAAGGTCCAGTTGGCGGCATCTGGATCGGCCATGATGATACGCCGCCTCCTCCAGCTCTCCATCGGTCTGACACTCTATGGCGCGTCCATGGCCCTGATGCTGCGCGCAGCCCTGGGGCTCGACCCGTGGGACGTGTTCCATCAAGGGGTGTCCGGACAGGTTGGACTATCCATCGGCATGGTCGTGAACCTGACCGGACTGGTGGTCCTGCTGCTGTGGATCCCGCTGCGCCAACGGCCAGGGATCGGCACGGTGGCGAATGTCGTGATGATCGGGACCGCCATGGACCTGACCTTGAGGGCTCTGCCCCCCATCGAGGGACTGGCGTTTCAGGTGGCCGCGCTGATCGCCAGTATTGTCGCCAATGGCTTCGCTGGCGCACTCTACATTGGCGCAGGCCTGGGCCCCGGGCCGCGCGATGGGCTGATGACCGGCCTTGCGCGGCGGACCGGCTGGTCACTGCGCCTCGTGCGGACCGGAATCGAGGTGAGCGTACTGGCTCTGGGCTGGGCGCTGGGCGGCACGGTAGGCGTCGGAACACTGCTCTATGCTTTCGGCATCGGCCCGCTGGTGCAATTCTTCCTGCCAATGGTTTCTATTACCGGAGCCAAGAGTAACACTCAGGAAACCATGCCGCTTAAGACCTGACTCAACTCTAGGAAACTCCGCCTTTACCACCGCCCTGTATCAATCAGGGACAAGAACAAGGCCTCGCCAAAAGAGCGAGCGTCCAGTCCGGTGGGTGTTTTCATATGACCAAAACGGTCCTGGTCGTCGACGACGACCCTACGCAACGCCGCCTGATCCAGGCGGTCCTCGAGCGCGACGGTTTCGCGGTCGCCCACGCCCAGAGCGGCGACGAGGCGATCCAGCACCTGACCTCAGGCGCCAGCGTCGACGTGATCCTGCTGGACCTGGTGATGCCCGGCATTTCCGGTCAGGACACCCTGATCGAAATGCGCGCCCGCAGCTTCGCCCAGCCTGTAATCGTGCTGACCTCGACCGGGGGCATTGATACCGTGGTCAAGGCCATGCAGGCCGGCGCCTGCGACTTCTTCGTCAAGCCGGCCAGCCCGGAACGCATCACCATCTCGATCCGCAACGCCCTTTCGATGGGCGCCCTGAAGGGTGAGGTGGACCGGCTCAAGAAACACGCCACCGGCCGCACCAGCTTCAACGACCTGATCGGATCGTCCCCGCCCATGACCCTGGTCAAGCGGCTCGGCGAACGTGCGGCCAAGTCCTCGATCCCGATCCTGATCACCGGCGAGAGCGGGGTCGGCAAGGAAGTGATTGCGCGCGCCGTACACGGCTCATCGGAACGTGCGGGCAAGCCCTTCGTGGCGGTGAACTGCGGCGCCATCCCGGCCAATCTGGTGGAAAGCATCCTGTTCGGCCACGAGAAGGGCAGCTTCACCGGCGCCACCGACAAGCATCTGGGCAAGTTCCAGGAGGCCAATGGCGGCACCCTGTTCCTCGATGAAGTGGGCGAACTGCCGCTGGACATTCAGGTCAAGCTGCTGCGCGCCCTGCAGGAGAGCGAGATCGATGCGGTCGGCTCCAAGCGTTCCATCAAGGTGGATGTGCGCATCGTTTCGGCCACCAACCGCGACCTGAGCCTGGCGGTGAAGGAAGGCCGGTTCCGTGAGGACCTGTTCTATCGCCTGAACGTCTTCCCGATCGAGGCCCCCAGCCTGCGCGAACGCCGCGAGGACGTACCGGCCCTGGTCGACTGCTTCATCCGGCGCTTCAATGTTGAGGAGGGCAAGTCCGTGGTCGGCGCCAGCGCCGAGACCCTGGCCTGCCTGATGGCGTACGAGTGGCCGGGCAACGTCCGACAGCTTGAGAACGCCGTCTACCGCGCCATCGTGCTGGCCGACGCGCCCTACCTGCAGCCCTATGACTTCCCGGCGATTTCGGGAGTTGCCGCGCCGCCGCCGGAAGCGCAGGCCGCGACCCCGGTCGCACCGGCGCCCGACACCGGCGCGACGCCTCAGGACGCACCGGTGCGGATCCTCGACGCGCGCGGCCATCTGCGCACCCTGGAAGAGATCGAGCGTGATCTGATCCAGCTGGCCATCGAGGTCTACGCCGGCCACATGAGCGAAGTGGCGCGCCGTCTGGGCATCGGCCGATCCACGCTCTATCGCAAGGTGCGCGAACAGGGGCTGGACGGCCTGGTCCGGGGCGAGGGCGAGGTCGAGGGCGAGGCGGAGACGGTTGCGGCCTGATACCACGAGACTGGCGGGTCAGCCGCTGACCCGGTGCCTCGGAACGCGGTGCCCCGGCATTCCGAAGTAACTATCCGAAGACTTCCGCCCGCTTGCATCCTCGACAGTCACTATGAAGTGGGGTCGCCTCAAGCTGTCCGAGCCAAAGCGCGCCTTCAACGCGACGAAGTCGCTCACGCTGCCGCCATGACGTTCACAGAGGTTCGGAAGTGCATCGCGATAAAGTTGAACCGCTCGGCCCAGAGACAGTGACACTGGCGATCCCGATGTTTCGCCCGTCAAAAAGTCGACAGTAATATGCGCCTCCGGCGTTGCTGATGCCTCGCCGTAGACGTCCAGAGAGTAAACGCCGATCATCAGGCCGCAGCCAGAGCCGAGTGAGTCAGAAATGTTGTGGCCAATCGACTTCAGCTCACTGAACTTCAAGACCGTATCCCCCTAACCCGCCCGCTTTCCCAACGCCTCAGCCAGCACACTCGTTACCAGCGCATTGAGCGACACACCCTCCTGCGCCGCCCTCATCTTTAGTTTCTCATGGAGGCTGCGAGGAACGCGTTGTCGCCACTGGCCGAGGCTTGACGGCCCGGGAATGTCGCGTCCCAACTCGCGGGCCGCGGCCTGCCATTCAACGATCGCATTCTGAACGTCGGCCAAGGCTTCCTCGCGGTTCTCACCGTCACCCATGCAGCCCGGCAGTGCCGGAACCGTCGCCAGCCACCCGCCCCCGTCCGCCGCGTCGAGCGGTTCGACCATGACTGCGTACTCGCTCTGCCTAGCCATCAACTCGCCTGTCCATCATCGCTAACAGTTTCCGGATGTAGATCGCCTTGATCGGACGCCGGGCCGGGATCGTCAGGATCGCATCCTCATATGACGCCGTAACCTTCCAATGAGACCCGCCGCCCGAAGGTGGCAGACACCGCCAGCCAAGACCGTTGCACACGCGTTCGATGTCCTGGATTGTCCAGTCGCCGGACGGATTGCGCCGCATAGCCGCTAGCAGCTTATCAGCCTTGACCATATAAATTGATACCGTATGCGGTGCTATATTTCAAGCCCTCTGGCGTTCCGTCGCTGATCGGCTAAACCCACTTCCGCGCCGCGCGGACGGCCCAGTCAACAACCACCGGGGACCTGAAGATCATGCAGTACAAGCGTCTGGGCCGTAGCCCCATGGTGGTGTCCAAGATCTGCATGGGGACCATGACGTTTGGCTCCTCAGCCGACGAAAAGACCGCGTTTCGCATTCTCGACCGGTCGCTGGAGGCCGGGATCAACTTCTTCGACACCGCCGAAAACTATCCGGTGCCGCCGAAGGAAGAGTGGGCCGGCACGACAGAGGAAATCGTCGGCCGCTGGATGAAGACGAAGCGCCGCGACGAGCTTTTGATCGCCACCAAGGTGTCCGGTCCCAGCCACGGCTGGATCAAGTCGTCGCAGCGCGCCGGCATGACCGCGCTGGACCGCCACAACATCGTGCGCGCCGTCGAGGCCAGCCTGACCCGGCTGCAGACCGACTACATCGACCTCTACCAGACCCACTGGCCGGACCACGGCACGGGCTATGAAGAGGCCATGCGGGCGCTTGATGATCTGGTGCTGGCCGGGAAGGTACGGGTACTGGGCTGTAGCAACGAGACCGCCTGGGGCCTGATGAAGAGCCTGGCCGTGTCCGAGCGCGAGGGCCTGGCACGGTACGAGACCATCCAGAACAACTTCAGCCTCAACAACCGCCGGTTCGAGGACGCACTGTCGCAGGTCTGCCTGCAGGAGGGCGTCAGCCTGATCCCCTACTCGCCGCTGGCCGGAGGCGTGCTGTCGGGCAAGTACCAGGACGGGGCGCGGCCGGATGGGGCGCGGTTCTCCAACTATCTGAAGATCGGCGGTCGCCAGGCCGCCATGGCGCAGCGCTTCGTCAACGACAAGAGCCTGGCCTCCACCGCCCGCTTCGCCGCCATCGCCGCCGAGGCGGGGATCTCGCCGGTCACCCTGGCCACGGCGTGGAGCATGCAGCACGACTTCGTCGCCTCCACCATCGTCGGCGCCACCCGCGAGGACCAGCTGGACGACATCTTCGCCGCCGCCGACCTGACGCTCAGCCCCGAGGTGATGAAGCAGATCGACGCTGTCACGCGGGAAATACTCTATCCAATGGGGTAACCGCGTTTCGGGAGTCACCGTTGCTTAAGGTGTAACCCATATCAAGACTCGAAACCCAGAGTTGAGATATGAGCGCTGAAGGTGCATCGACGGGACTGAACGCCGCGCTCTCCATGCGGGCCAAATCCGTTGTGATCCGGATCGGGATCATGGCGTTGGTCGCCATTATGCTCTGGACGTTTGGCGACTGGCCCATCGCGCCGCTGTGGTGGGCGACCTATGTGGTCCTCCAGTGGACCGCAGCCCGGCTGTACCGCGAAGGCGCCGATAAACAGCCACGCATTGCCTACGCCATGACGACCCTCAGCTACGCGGTCGCCGGCTTTCCAGCCTGGCACATGTGGGTCAACCTCGATGAACTGGGCATCGCCGCCTCCACAATGTTCCTTTGCGGGATGTTGGTACAGCTGGTGGTGTCATCCCTGGGCGCCGGGCGGCTGTTCTGGTCCAGCGCTTCACCCCTCATCGGCTACCTGATTGTCGTGCCGATCGTGGCACGCTGGGATGTAAACCGGACTGAAGGCCTGGTGGTCGCCGCCAGCGCCTGCCTGCTGGTGCTTTACATGACGGTACTCTGGATCGGTCAGCAACGGGCGCTCGCCGAGATCCGCGACAGCCGGTTGCGCGCCGAGGCGGCCAGCCAGGCCAAGACCGACTTCCTGGCGATCATGAGCCATGAGTTGCGCACACCGATGAACGCCGTGCTGGGGGCGACCGACCTTCTGGGCCGAACCGACCTGAACGAAGAACAGAAGGGCCATGTCGCCATCCTCGCCGATGGCGGATCCATCCTGATGCATGTGCTGAACGACGTGCTGGATCTGGCCAAGATTGAAGCCGGCAAGCTCAGTATCGACCCCTCGCGGACCGACATTCACGATTTCGTCCGTCGCTCTGGCGCATTCTGGTCACCCCGGGCCGACGACAAGGGCCTCAAGTTCACGGTCTCGGTCTCACCCGAAGTGCCGCAGTTTGTGATCGCTGACGCCACCCGTCTGGGTCAGATCGCCTTCAATCTGATTTCCAACGCCGTGAAATTCACCGAGGCCGGAGAAGTCCGGATACTTCTGCAGGCGGAGGCAAAGGGCGAAGGGGCCACCGACCTGATCCTCAGCGTGACGGACACCGGCATTGGCTTGAGCCAGGACGCTGTCTCGCGCCTGTTCACGGCGTTCCAGCAAGCTGATGGCTCGATCAGCCGCCGCTTCGGAGGGACAGGGCTGGGGTTGTCGATCAGCCAGAAGTTGGCCGAGATGATGGGCGGCGCCATCACGGTGACCTCTACGCCCGATCAGGGCTCCAGCTTCACTCTGCGGGTCCCGGCAGAGGTGGCGCCGCTGACCGAGGTTGGCGAATTGTCGCTTGCGGATACCCTGGAAGAGCTTCTGCCGGCGATCCAGATCCTGGTGGCTGAGGACAATCTCTCCAACCAGCGCATCATTGACTACTTCCTGCGCCCGCTCGGCGCTGCCGTAACCATCGTTGGCGATGGTCAACAGGCGCTCGACGCCCTGGCGGTCACCGCGTTCGATCTGGTGCTGATGGACATGCAGATGCCGGTCATGGATGGACTGGAGGCGACACGCCGTCTGCGCGCCTCGGGTGGCCCGAACGCAGGGATACCCATCCTGGCGCTGACCGCCAATGTGATGGACAGCCAGAAACAGGCGTGTTTCGACGCAGGCATGGACGGCCACATTGCCAAGCCGATCGACGCTCGACTCCTGATCAGCGGGGTGATCAGCGCTATTGATGCAGAGCGACCGGCCACGATGGCAGGTCAACCTGCGGCCAGAGCGACGGGCTGATCTCCCGGGGTGCGCCTACTTCTGTTTGACGACGGCCTCTGCAGCCGCGTCGGCCTTTCGAGCTGCAGCGCCAGCAGCTTGCGCCGTTGCGTCGGCGGCGCTGTCGACCGCCGCAGCCGTTCTGGCCGCGGCGGCTTCTGTGTTGGCGACGGCATCACTTCCCGCTGACTGAACAGCGTCACCCACTTGATCTGCAGCCGCTGCGGCGGTTCCTGTCGCCTCGGCGGCCTTGTCTTCGGTCTTCTGCGAGCAGGCGGCGAGCAGCGCGGCGCAAACGCTGGCGGCAGCCAGAAGCTTTATTCTCATTCGTATTGTCTCCCCAGACCAAGGCCCAGCGCCGCGCCGACGGGCGCGATGCATATGGGTCAACGCACCTGGGCCCGATTGGTTCGATGCGTTGTGACAAAAGTCCGACGCCTATCGGGTGGCGGGTTGGGCCGGAGTTTCCTCAAGGGTTTTGCCCACTGTCGTGGCGGGCCCTAAAGCACACAGGCGGTCAGGCCTTCGCGTCGCACAGCCCGGGCATTTCGGGTAATCCTGCCCGAACGCTTCTGGACGTAGGGGCCGGGTTTCGCCGCCTTCCACTTAAGGGGGCTGGGCAGGATGGCGGCGAGACGCGCCGACTGGGCGACGGTCAGCGACCTGGCAGGGACCTTGAAATTCTTCCGCGCCGCCGCCTCGGCGCCATAGACGCCGGGGCCCCACTCGATGGAGTTCAGATAGACCTCCATGATCCGCCGCTTGCCCCAACCGACTTCGATCAGCGCCGTGAACCAGGTCTCCAGACCCTTGCGAACCCAGTCCCGGCCGGGCCACAGGAACACGTTCTTGGCGGTCTGCTGGCTGATGGTGGAGCCGCCACGGAGCTTCTTGCCCGCCTCGTTGGCGACCATGGCTTTCTGGATGGCCTCCACGTCAAATCCGTAGTGCTCGCAAAAGCGGGCGTCCTCGGCCGCGATGACGGCGCGCACAAGATTGGGCGAGATCTCGTCCAGCGGAACCCATTTACGCTCAAAGCCACGACCTTCGATGGTCCGCTGCACCATCAGGAACGTGACCGGCGGCGGCAGAAAGCGATAGATCGCCACCATCACCACCGGCCCGATGAAAAAGACGATGAGGCCCGCGATGAACACCGCGCGCACAAAACCCCAGAAACCGCCCTTGCCCCGCTTCGTCACGTGTCGCTTGCCTTGACCCTGCGAACTCATGCTAGGCGCGATTCTCAACGATCTGGTCAATGGGAACCGCCATGAACGTCTCCGAAGCCGTCGAGCGCCGCATCTCGGTCCGCGCCTATAAACCTGATCCGGTGCCCGGCGCCCTGGTGGCCGAGATCCTGGAGCAGGCGGCCCGCGCGCCGTCGGGCGGCAACCTTCAGCCCTGGCGGGTCTATGGTCTGACCGGCGCGCCGCTCGCTGAATTCAAGGCCATCGTCAGGACCATGCCGTTCGGCGAAACACCGGAGTACGAGGTCTATCCCCAGAACCTTTGGGACCCCTTCAGGACCCGTCGGTTCCAGAACGGCGAGGATCTCTACGCCAGCCTGGGCATCCCGCGCGAGGACAAGCCAGCCAGACTGCAGCAACTCGCCAAGAATACTGATTTCTTTGGCGCGCCGGTCGGGCTGTTCTTCTGCCTCGACCGCAAGCTGGGCCCACCGCAATGGTCGGACCTGGGCATGTATATGCAGACCGTGATGTTGCTGGCGGTGGAGCGTGGCCTGGATACCTGCGCGCAGGAGTTCTGGGCGCGCTATCCGCAGACGGTGGCGAAGTTTGTCGGTTTGCCCGACGATCACATGCTGTTCTCCGGCATGGCGCTGGGCTACCGCGACCCAGATCACCCCATCAATGGCTGGCGTTCAGCGCGCGATCCGGCCGAGGTCTGGTGCGACCTGAAAGGTTTCGACTGATGCGCGCGGGCCGGCTGTTGCTGATCGCCGCGATCATCGCCGGGGTCAGCTATGTGGGATCCTGGTTTCTGGATCTGCCGCCGGCCGGGTCGGTGATCTGGAAGGGCGCGGGCGTGGCGCTGCTGGCCGTGTTCGCCGCCAGTCAGGCGCGAGGACTGGATGGCGTGCTGTTGACGGTGGTTTTGATGTTCGGGGCGCTGGGCGACGTGCTGCTCGAAACCCACGGCCTCGTCGTGGGCGCGCTGGCCTTTCTGGCGGGCCACCTGACCGCCATCGTCCTCTATGTCCGCAACCGGGATCCTGGCCTGGGCGCCCGACATCTGGCGCTGGGACTGACGATCATCCCGGTTGTCACCGTGATCGCATTTCTCCTGCCACCCGATCGGGCCGGGGCTGGTTTGATCGCGCTCTATGCCATGGGTCTGGCCGCGATGGCGGCGGCGGCCTGGATCAGCGGGTTCCCGCGGCTTCTGGTGGCGGCGGGCGCGTTGATGTTTGTGGTGTCAGACCTGCTGATCTTTGCGCGAACCGGTCGCCCGGCGCTGGATGTCTTCCCGATGGCGCTGGCTGTGTGGGGCCTCTACTTTACGGGGCAGACCCTGATCGCCGTCGGCGCAACACGCACGCTGGTCGCGTTGAGGAACGGCTAACCCTAAGATTTCACCGCATTTTCAGCATGGGGCGTCAGGATGGCGCCATGTCGCTGACGCCGTACAGACTGCTGACCGCCCTGCGCTTCGCGGGCTTGCTGGGCGGAGTGGCGGCGCTCATCGCGCTCACGGGTCCCTTCACCTACAGCCAGCTCGGATTGCCCTTCCCCGACACGGTGGCCCACGCCCTGCTGTTCTATGGGCTGGGCGCCTTGATGCTGGGAGCGCTGCCCCGGTCGCGTACGTCGGATCTCGCCGCTGCCCTGGTCGGCCTTGGGATCGCCAGCGAGATTGCGCAGTCGCTGGTTGGCCGCGAGATGTCGCTGCATGATTTTGCCGGGGACCTGGCAGGCGCAACGCTGGTGTTCCTGCCGGTCTATGCGGGACGGTTCCGTGAGCTGGTGCGGACCCATCCCCACATCACCTTTGCCGATCTGAGCCGGATGAACCGCCGGCAAGGCGAGCTCAACAAGGCATCGCGCCAGCCCCTGACCGGTCCATAACCCTTGCGGATCAGCCTGTGCTCTGGGAGCGTGGCGCATGATGTTCCGCTCTCTTCTCGTCGCCGGATTGATCGCGACCCTGTCGACCCCGACCTCGGCCGAGCCTCGCACTGCGTCCATCCGGGACCCCGATACCCGGGCCTGGTGGCGGATCACCGAACAGCTCTCGTCTGACGCCATGGAGGGCCGGGATATCGGCTCTTCGGGCCACGATCGCGCTGGCCGTCTGGTCGCTGACAAGTTCAGGGCTGCCGGTTGGAAACCCGCCGGGGACAATGGATCCTTTTTCCAGACCTTCCCGGTGCATGAAAGCCGGGTCGATTCTGCAGTGGTCGCCCTGATCCAGGAAGGGACCGCAGACCGCCATCTGGCCTTTCTGAAGGAGTTCAGCGTTCGCGCGGCAGACGATCTGCCGCCGCGCCTCGAAGCGCCCCTTCGGTTCGCGGGCTATTGCCGCCCGGAAGACCTGACCGGCTCTGGCGGCAAGGTGGTGGCCTGCATCAATACGCGGCGGGCGGGCCTGACCACGGGCGCCGAGCGGGTTCGAAACGCCCAGGTGGCTGGCGCGCTCGGCCTTATCCAGGTTGACGATCCAGGTTTCACGATAGAGCCATTTCGCTGGCCGGCAGCCTATGCGCGGTCGATCACGCTGGCAGATGCGCCGCCGCCCAGGACCGGCGGGTTCGTCGTGATGACCATGAGCGTTCCAGCCTTCGCGCGACTGGCCGAGGGCTCGGGCCATGACGGCGCGGTGGTCATGGCGGCCGGCGGGGCGAAACAGCCGCTGCCGGTGTTCGACCTGCCCGGAACATTCACCGCGCGGTTCGAGACCAGCCGGCGTGACTACACCGCCACCAATGTGCTGGCCGTGCTGCCCGGATCAGATCGGAAGCTGGCTGCGGAACACCTCGTGCTCTCAGCTCATCTGGACGGCTATGGCTTCGGCGAGCCGGTAGCCGGCGACAGCCTCTACAACGGCGCCCTGGATGACGCGGCCTATGTGGCCACCCTGATCCGCTTCGCCGAGAACCATCGCGGCAAGCCCCTCAAGCGCAGCATCCTGCTGGCGGCCTTCACCGGCGAGGAGAAGGGTCTCCTGGGAGCCTACTGGTTCACGAAGAACCCGACCGTGCCGAAGGCCTCCCTGGCGGCCAACATCAACCTGGACCAGTTGCGGCCGCTGTTCCCCTTGAAGCTGATGACGGTCCTGGCCATCAACGACACCAGCCTGGGGGAGACCGTCCGCACGGTGGCCGGATCGATGGGCATTCGCACCCAGGCCGATCCCGAGCCCGAGCGCAGCCTGCTGACGCGGGCCGACCACTATCCATTTCTGCAGATCGGCGTACCGGCCACAGGCTTCATCTTTGGCTATGAGCCTGGGACAGAGGCCGAAGCCCGGTATCGCGAGTGGTATGAGGTCCGCTATCACCGTCCGCAGGACGACATCAACCAGCCCATGGACTTCGAGGCGGCAGGTGCGTTCCACCGCTTCTTCTATAAGCTGGCCCAGACCGTGGCGAATGCGCCGGCAAAGCCCACCTGGAATCCGGCAAGCCGTTTCGCGCCGAAGCCCTGAAGCCCTTTGCACGCCGCCCGGGCCGTGACAGGCTGGCGCCAATCAAAACACGGCAAAGGGCGGAAACATGGTTCGATCAGGTATGGTCCTGGCGCTGAGCGCGTTGTGCATGGCCGGGGCGGCCTCGGCGCAGGAGCGCTGGTATCCATCAAAGTACGGCGCATCTGACACCCTCGGCGCCGTGGGCAACCTGTCGCCGGAGGGTGTGAAGCGGGCCGCAGCGCTGGTGAAGACCGGCAAGGTCTACGCCCTGGGCATCCCCACCGGGCCAGACAGCGCCGTCTATGGCGATCGCGGCTACAAGGCCGAGATCATCGTCACCCCGCCGGCCGGCCAACCGCCGCTGGGCGCCAACAAGGCCACCGCTTTCGATGAAAAAGTCACCACCAGCATGGGGATCGGCACCCAGATGGACGGCCTGGGCCACCTGGGCATCGACCACCGCTACTACAACGGGCTGACCCGTGACGAACTGAACACACCTCAGGGGTTCAAGACGCTGGAGCTCTCGAACGTGCCGCCGATTGTCACCCGCGGGGTGGTGATCGACATGCTGAAATACTTCGGCAAGCCCATGACCGCAGGCCAGGCCTTCAACCGCGCCGAAATCCAGGCGGCGATGCGGGCCCAGAAGGTGACCGTCGGCAAGGGCGACGTGGTACTGTTCCACACCGGCTGGATGGCGGCCAAGATGAACAGCGATCGCAAGGCGTTCCAGGACACGACGCCAGGGCTTGGCGAGGACGGCGCGATCTGGCTGGCCGATCAGGGCGTGGTGGCCATCGGAGCTGACACCATCACGCTGGAGCACATCCCCTTCGCCGACCCGAACCGTCCGTTCGTGGTGCACCAGACCCTGCTGGCCAGGAAGGGCGTGCACATTCTGGAGAACGTCAACGTGGGTTTGCTGGCGGCGGACGGGGTGAGCGAGTTCCTGTTCGTGCTGGGCCAGCCGCGTTTTGTCGGCACCGTGCAGGTGGTGATCAATCCCATCGCGATCCGCTAGGGGGCTCAGAGGCCGTAGAAAGCTTCGAAGCTTTCAAGGGGCGCGCTGACCCGCATGACCTGCAGCGGAAACGCGCGCCACGGCGCAGCAGGGTCGATGTGCGGGAGGTTGGCCAGCAGGCGGTCCCGGAAGTCCGGTCGCACGGTCTCCTGACTATCGATCATCTGACCCCAGCTGGAATTGCCGTGCAGATTGACGACGCCGGTCTCGAGACGTGCAGAGGCCGCATAGTCGGATGGGAAAAGGCGAAGATAGGCTTTCAGGTTGTAAAGCCAGGAGCGGCCCCGGATGATCCGCGCGTCCGGATGCGCTGCACGTATGGCCGCGACCATGGCGCTCAGATCGGCACGGCGGCGCGACTGCTTCTCCCAGGCCAGCGGACCGCCAAGGCTGTCCGTGTCGGCGTTGTTGAAGTGGATCTGAACCTCGCCGTCCGCGTCCGGAGGATCGTGCGCAAAACAGCCGTAAGCCTGCTTCGGCGGCGGCGGTAGAATCTCCTCGGGCATGACCCGAAACGTCGCCTGTGTCAGGGCCAACTGGTCCTTCAGCTCGTCCAGGCGGTCGAGGTCCTTGGCAAAGCTGATCCAGGGCCCGGTCGGCGTCTCTGGCGGCGTACCCAGGCCAAAGCGTCGGTGGAAGTTGGTATAGCGGAGCGCTGCCTGACCAAGCGGCTCCTTGCGCAGTTCCGCCATCCGGCGGGCCAATCGTAACTGTACCTCGAAGTAAGGCCCCAGCCGCTCAGCCCGCTCAGCTCGATCCCCGCTCATTCGATCACGGCCACCCCGGCGTTACCGTCCTCATCGCCCCAGGCCACGCGTTTCGCATCAGGGCTCATGGCCAAAGCCGAGATCGCGGCGCCCTTTTCCGCCTTGAGCGTCACGATTCGTTCTCCTGTGACATTGGCGGCCCAGACCCGGCCGTCGTCCAGCCCCGTCGCCAGCCAGGTCTTGTCAGGCGCCGCAGCGATGCGGGTCGAGAGCGCGGCGTCGTCATAGCCGATCTCGGCAGCCTGCTTGCCCATGGGCCCGGTGGCGCCGGCGAAGGGCCAGCAGACCGCGCCGTTGGCGCCGGAGGTGGCCATCAGCGCGCCCTTCGACATGAAGGCCATGGACTTCACCTTGGCCGGGTAACCGCCCATGCGCAGGTTCTTCTCATCGGCCACGCGCCAGCCATGCAACTGGTTCTCCTGCATGGCGCTCATCAGGAACTTGCCGTCCGGGCTCCAGCAGACGCCCACATGGCTGCCCGCCCACTTGTAGATCGCAGGTTTCTGATCGGCGATCCGGGCGTACCAGAACCAGACCCCGCCATAGGTGGCCACAGCGAGGCGGCGGCCCTTGGGATCGAAGGCCACGTCGGCGACGGATTTCTCGTGGGCGAAGGTGCGAGTGAAGGCCGGGTCGGCCATATCGCGCACATGCAGGTCGCGCCCGGCGGAGAAGGCGATCAGCTTCGATTCGGAAGAGGCGGCGACGGCGTCGATCCAGCGACCGGCGATCCTGGCGATCTCCGTTACGCCAGACGCGGTGGAAATCATCACCCGACCATCATCCCCACCCGTCAGGATGGCGTCGCCGGCAGGCGCCAGGCAGGCCGCCAGCACGGCGCCGTCATGGGCGGCGGCAACCTCGCCCCCCTCGAACCGGATCGTCCCGTCGCCAAGGGCGAAGGCGGCGCGACCGGTCCGGTCAAACAGGGCGGTCGTGACGAAGGCGTCAAAGCTGAAAGTCATGGCTTCCCCTAGAACCATGATGCCTTGATGGGCAAGCACGGGAACGAATCCGGGGTGCAGGCCCGCTTCGCGCGCTTTCGGCTTTACAACCTCCTAACAGCTTGCCAATGGTCCTCCCGACAGGCCCGGCTGATGGGTCCTTGGGAAGGAATTCGCAGGTATGGCGGCGAAAGTCGGCGGTGCTAAAGGCGGCAAATTCAGCCTGAACCAGAACTCGGACATGAACGTCACGCCCTTCGTGGACGTTATGCTCGTGCTCCTGATTATCTTCATGGTGTCGATCCCGGCCGCGACGGTCTCGATCAAGCTGGACCTCCCCCCGGCGATCCCGCCGCCCCCCGGCACCAAGGTGAAGGAGCCGATCCTGATCAACCTCCAGCGTGGTGGTGCGATCTTCATCGGCGAGGCTCCGACGACCCTGGAGCGCCTGACCGGCGACCTGACCCTCACGCTTCAGCGCGATGAGCCCAACATTCCGGTCACCGAGCAGCGGGTCTATATCCGCGGCGACCGCGACGTTCTGTACGGCGAGTTCATGGCTGTCATGAACGACCTGCAGGGCAACGGTTTCTATCAGGTGGCCCTGATCAACGAAGAACTCTAGCCCGGCGGTCTCGTCAGGTTTGAAATCGCTCGCCGGGTTCGCGCCCGGCGGGCTTTTTCATGGGCGCAAGTCCGATGTGGGAATCCGACCAGGTCGCCGCCGGCCCCTCGACCTACCGGGGCCGTTACCGTCTCGAAGGCCGGCGCATGGTGCTGGAATGGCGCGGCGGACGCATCACAGAGGGGTGCGGGATCCTGCAGCCAGAGATCGAGGCTGAAAGCCGCCTGCGCCAGCTCGTGACCCGGCAAGCCGCCTAGGCCGCGATACAGCTCTCGAAGCCGGCCCTCAGGCCCGCCTCGTCCAGATTGCGACCGATGAACACCAGCCGCGAATAGCGGTTGTCGGTGTCCTTCCACGGTCCCTGAAAGTCGCCCTCCAGGATCATGTGGACGGCCTGGAAAACCAGCCGCCGCTCCTCGCCCTTCACGTCGAGGATGCCTTTTGCCCGCAGGATATCGATCCCCTGCGTCTGCAGCACATTGTTGAGCCAGGCCGTGACGCGATTGCCGTCAATGGGCTTTTGCGAGGTCAGTGAAATCGACGAGATCCCGCTCTCGGCCACGTGATCGTGGATGTGCGCGTGATGCTCATGGTGGTCGTGGTCATGTCCGCAATGCTCGTCGTGGACGTGATGGTCATGATCGTGGTCGCAGTGCTCATCATGCACATGGCCGGCTTCGCCATGCCCCGGGTTGAGGAAGTGGGGCTGTAGTTCGGTTATCCGGCCCAGGTCGAAGGCGTGCTGGCCCAGGATCGAGTCCAGCGGCACGTTGGAGCGCTCGGCCCGACGGATCGGGGCCAGCGGATTGAGTGTGCGAATCGCTTTTTCCACCTCGATCAACTCGGCCTCGGTGACGAGATCGGTCTTGTTGAGGATGATCTGGTCGGCGAATGCGATCTGCTCGGCAGCCTCGCGACTGTCTTTCAGGCGCAGGGGCAGGTGCTTGGCGTCGACCACGGTTGTGACGCTGTCCAGCTGGGTCCGGGCGCGGACGTCGTCGTCCACAAAGAAGGTTTGAGCCACGGGCGCCGGATCGGCCAGTCCCGTCGTCTCCACGATGATCCCGTCGAACGTGCCCTTCCGCTTCATCAGGCCCGACAGAACCCGGATCAGGTCGCCGCGCACCGTGCAACAGACGCAGCCGTTGTTCATCTCGAAGACCTCTTCGTCGGCCCCGACGATCAGGTCGTTGTCGATGCCGATCTCGCCGAATTCATTGACGATCACCGCATAGGTCTTGCCGTGGTTCTCCGAGAGAATCCGGTTCAGCAGGGTGGTCTTGCCGGCGCCGAGATAGCCGGTCAGGACGGTGACGGGGATTTTGGTCACAAGAGTTTCGCTCATGGCTGACCATGTAGAGCCTGGACACAGACTTATGAAGGGGCGTTCGCAAAGCTGGCCTTTCGGCCATTTAGTGTTATGAAGTAACAAATGGCCCTGAATGAACCCCTCGCGCCCTCTGAAGCGGCGCTGGACGCCTTTCGGCAGAACCGTACCTATCTGGGCGCGGATCACGTGCGCAACGAGCGGCGCACCTGGCTCGTGACCGTGATCTGCATGGGCACCCTGGTGGCGTTGCTGGCCGGCGGCGCCGCGACCGGCTCGATCGCCCTGACCGCCAGCGGGCTGCACATGGGCGCCCATGTCGCCTCGCTGTTGGTGGCCTCGGCCGCCTATGCCCTGGCGCGGCGCCACGCGGCCAATCCGGCCTTCAGCTTTGGCACCGGCAAGGTGGGATATCTGGCCGGGTTCACCAACGCCCTGGTGCTGGCCGCCACGGCCGTGATGATTGCCGTGGAGAGCGGCCAACGGTTGCTCAGCCCGGAACATGTGCATTTCGGTGACGCCTTGCCGATCGCCGCCGGGGGACTCGCCGTCAATGTGGTCTGCATCCTGCTGCTCCGGCCCACGGGCGCGACGGCGGCGCGCAACGATGCGGAGGGCGACCTCAATCTTTCGGCCGCGCACCTGCATCTGACCGCCGATGCAGCGGTGTCAGTGATCGCCTTCTTTGCCCTGTTGGCCGGTCGACAGCTTGGTTGGGAAATGGCGGATCCGCTGGCGGGGCTGCTGGCCGCCGGGCTGGTCGGGCATTTCGCCTGGACCCTGCTGCGCCGCACCGGCGCCGCCCTGCTGGACATCAATCCATCGCGCGACCTGACGGCCGAGGTGCGCCGCAGGCTGACCTCCGGGGGCGAGGAACTCGTCGATCTGCACCTCTGGCGCCTCGGCCCCGGGCATCATGCGGTGATTGCGGTCATCGCCGCCGATCATCCGGCCCCTGCAGGCGTCTATCACGAGCGGCTGGCTGGACTGGGCGGCCTGTCGCATGTGACCGTAGAGGTGCGGGCGCGGGCCGATGGCGCCCACAACCACGCAGGCCACAGTCACGCCTGAGCCGGACAGGGCAGGAATACATGCGCTTGATGAAGCTCGTTCTGGTTGCGGCTATCGTTCTGGCCGGCGCCGTGGCGGGCGGCCTCGCGATCGCCGACCGGTCGGTGCGATTGACCTCGGGCGGTCCCGGTCTGGCGGGACTGCTGCAGGTGGCCAAACCCGTCCCCCCGGCCCCGGCGGCGTTGCAGTCCCGACTGGAGACCCTGGCCGGCGCCTATGGCGAGGAGGTGGGCCTTGCGGTCACTGACGTCGCCACCGGCTGGACGGCCGGCGTCGATGCGGATCGCCCCTATCCCCAGCAGAGCGTCTCCAAGCTCTGGGTCGCCATCGCGGTTATGCGGGCGGTGGATGATGGACGTATCAACCCGGACGCCGTCGTCACCCTCGGCGAAGCGGACCGCTCAGTGTTCTTCCAGCCCGTGGCCTATAGAATCGGCCCGGGCGGCTACCAGACCACCATCTCGGATCTGCTGCGCCGCGCGCTGGTGGAGAGCGACAATGCCGCGAATGACCGGTTGATGCGCGAACTGGGCGGCCCCGACGGCGTCGCGCTGGGGCTGCAGGGAATGGGTCTCACCGGCGTCAAGGTGGGCGCGTTCGAGCGCGACCTGCAGGCGCTGACCGCCGGGCTCGTCTGGCAACCGGACTATGGGATCGGCTGGAACTTCCAGGCGGCGCGAGAGGCCCTGCCAAGGGCGACGCGGCAAGCCGCCCTGGACGCCTATCTGGCCGCGCCCCTGGATGGCGCTGCGCCGGGCGCGATCACTGCGGCGCTGGCGGCGCTGGCGCGGGGCGAACTGCTGTCGGCGGCTTCGACGGCTCGCGTGCTGGACTGGATGGCGCAGGCGCGGACCGGTCCACGGCGACTGAAGGGTGGCCTGCCCAGCGGCTGGTCCATCGCGCACAAGACCGGGACCGGCCAGGACTTCGCCGGCGCCTCGGTCGGCATCAACGACGTGGGCCTGCTCACCGCGCCGGACGGGCGCGTCTATGCGGTGGCGGTGATGATGCGGCGGACCTGGAAGCCGGTGCCCGAGCGACTGGCCTTCATGCAATCGGTGACCCAGGCGGTGGCCGAGGATTGGGACCGGACTGCAGGTATCCAGACGGCTGACTAGGCTCCGGACGAGTTTAGCGGCGAAATTCAAAAACGTTCCGCTCATCCCGGCGAATGCCGGGAGGTGGATTCTCGTTTGAAGTGCAACAGGTGCTTGGAGAAGACCTCAACCGGGGTGCGGAAGTCCAGGCATTGTCGCGGGGTGTTGTTGAAGGCGACGACGGCGGCGGCGATCTGGT